>CAVUDA010000034.1:0-752734 GCA_963740035.1 uncultured Acidobacteriota bacterium | reverse complement strand
TCGATGAGGTGGAGCGCGTCGCTGTGCGGATGCCCGGTCTGATCCAGCCAGGTCTTGTCATTGAAGCCGATCGTATCGATGACGAATGTGTCGCCCTCGTATTTTCCAATCGAATCGCCCATCCAGCTCGTATCCGGATCTTTTGGATGGTCGCGATCCATGTACACGGCCCGCCACACCTTCGTGTACTCGTACAGGATGTAAACGATCTTAGGCGTTTGAATGAAAGTAATTTCCCAGGGATACATGTAAATGCGGGGCACTCCCGGCGGATCGCAGTACCTTTGCACGGGATCATTCGTATCATTGAAAGTTTGCAGGGCCCCGAACGGAGGCCTCACGCCCTTGAATTTCTCCGCAGCCCAGGGTGTCATGGGAGACTTCTCGGGATGCGCGGCGAACGGGTCCGACGGGTCCCAGGTGTTCAGGCGGATGCCTTCGGGGCCATGGAAATCCGGGTCCCAGATACCGGACAAGTCTGGTATGCCGCCGGACATCAGGC
Source organism: uncultured Acidobacteriota bacterium (assembly GCA_963740035.1). Classification (GTDB taxonomy): domain Bacteria; phylum Acidobacteriota; class Terriglobia; order Acidiferrales; family UBA7541; genus Palsa-360. The sequence continues at coordinate 752,232 of CAVUDA010000034.1, read as the reverse complement.
CGGGCTTTTGCGCCATTGCGCCGGCCGAGGCCGGTGCGGATTGGGCCGGCAAGCTGGAAGAGAACGCCAGCGCCGCCCCCAGCGCAACAATCAAAATCGCCACGTGAATTCGCATCTTGAGATTCCTCCCCGGGTGCAGGCTGCCTTACTCGGACCGGCTGGGAAGCGCCTGGCCGTTGACCACGACTTTCAATATGAACGTTATGGTGCTGGAAATTCCGACGGGCGCGCCATTACGCGAGGGATGCGTGTCGATCGTGATGTCATCTCCCGTCTTCATCGAACTCTTGCTCCATCCGGCCCGCACCATATGAACCGGAGAGGCGAACTCGATCGTCCAATGCTGCATTTCCCCGCCTTCATTTTTGGCGTCCACATAGACGACCACGTGGGGATTGCTCCAATCGAACTTTGCCACCGTCCCGTGCACGGTGATCGTCTTCGTCATGTCATATCCGGCCACGCCGTGGTGCGCCATCGCGGGGGCCGAAAACATCGCGAGGCTCGCAACCGCAGCCAGGACCATGAGCAGCTTGCTTTTCATGAAGCACCTCCCAAGAATGCCGCCTTAGCTATTTGGAAATCGAATGATGGCCGCCATCATATCAGGACCGGCCCATTTTAGAAATAATCCGGCTCGGGAATTCAACACACCAGTATCCGGCTTCGTGACTCCTTGTCGCGGATTTTTACGGTTGGTTACTGCTGAGGCGGCTTTGAAGAATCGGGCACGGAGCCTGACGACGGCGCGGGGTTTTGCGAAATCGGTTGCGAAGAAATCCCGCTCCACATTTTTCCTCCCCAATCAAAAAGTAAATCGCCCGCCCGGGTCGTGCACATGTAGGAAAAAATCCCAGTCGAGACCAGAAACGCCAAAGCAATGGTCAGCCCGACCGCCGCTATGGGGTGTTTCATGGGAACAGGTTGCGGGACGGCTACGGCGGTTGTGCCAGTTTCGGAATCGGGGTCCAGCTGGAACATCGAGAATGTACCGAGTGGCCCGCTGTGGATAGAAGGCTTCGCATTGTAAGGAAGCGGGTTCCTAGCCGCCGCGACAGGCGCCCATTCAGCTTTACTGCTGGGCGCGACTTCAGGTTCAACCGCCGGTTCCGCACTCGTAATATCTTCGACGGGCGGTAACTCCACTTTGTTGCTGGGCGCAGCTTCCGCCACGATTGCTGGTTCAGCCATTGGAATATCCACGGCTGGCGGCAACCCAATTTCGTTTCCCGGCGCCGTTTCAGTTTCCATCGCCAGGTCAGACAACCCATTGCCGTGGAGATACGTTTTCGATTCAGCCACCCAGATGCGGACTTGTTCAGCCATCCCGTCAAGCATTTGAACGAATTGCGGCACGACCGCGGCGGTTGCTCCCGCCCTGAAATCCAGCTCCAGCGGCAACATCGCGAGTTTTTTGGATGGCGCGCTGTGCACAGCAGGCGTCAAATTGTAAAGAAGTGGATTTGCGGCCGCCATAACCGGCGCCAATTCGCCGTTGCTGCCGGCCGCGGCTACCGCTTCGAACAACGGTCTGGCTGCCGGACTATCGAAGGCACTTGGCTTCGTCCACGAATTCGCCCTTAATTTCGATTGACCGATCCACAAGCGGATTTGTTCCCGAACCTCGTCCGGCAATTCAGTGAATCGCACGCCGCAGGTTTTTCCTGACTCATCTTTCCATGCCAACTCGCCGACGGCTTTTACCCTTTCGGGTGAATCCATTGCAAACCGGAAATGAATCGGCCCATCGGCTTCCACCGGAGCAACAGAATGAAAGGCCAAGCCTCCCTCGGAGACATCAATCACAATCCCGCCGTTATCGGACGGCAAGCTGATGTAAGCAAGATAGTCCGGCGTTTTCCGTGTGCTGAGTCGACGTTCGTGCGGCATCATCGCAAAATGGCGCCAGAATCCTGAAGTGACACTAAGACCGCAGAATGTCCGCGAAATCGCGCAGTCCTGGCGCTCCTGCACGACGCGAACATGCTGCAAATGTAGGCTGGTCCAGGGAATGAGGCAAGTCCTAATATTAGCGGAACATTTTTCTGTTTCACTGAGGATCAGTCGAGGTTGTGATGAGGGGATCTGCCCGGTTTTTCCGCTTCGTTTCGGGAATCTCGCATTTCAGAACGGAGACTGGTTGTCCGGTTTGAACGCATTTGTAGCGCCCGCCTTCAGGCGGGCATTTTTGATTCAAGCCGACGCCCGACCGCCGTGGAGGACGAGCGCTGCTAGGCCATGCATTCACAAAACCGACAAGCTAAAGCCTGTCCTACTGAAATTAACTTATGGCTCGCATGTCGCTCGAGGCGCCGCCTGCCGCGGGAATGTAGCATTTCATCGTGTAATCCATCACCATTCGGTTGGCATTAAACCTCCAGCCGAGCGTCCGGATGGTTCGCTTCATGCGTTTGATCCAACCGCGCGGCAAGCCGTCACGATCGCGTTGATAGAAAAGTGGAATGACTTCCTCGCGAAGAACGCGGTACAGGTTCTCCCCATCGCGCCGATCGTGTACGTCCATGTTCGTGTGCGTCCGGCCCGTTCCAATCGCGAAGCCGTTCAAGCCGTCGTACGCCTCCGCCCACCAGCCATCCAGAACCGAAAGATTGAGGCCGCCATTCAAAACGACTTTCTGGCCGCTGGTGCCCGAGGCTTCCAGCGGCCTGCGGGGATTGTTCAGCCACACATCGACGCCTTGCACGAGCAGTCGGCCCACGTTGATGTCGTAGTCTTCGATAAAGACAAACTTATTCGCGAAGCGTTTGTTGCGCATCAGCTCGGCGATTTGCTGCAATACCTGTTTGCCGGGAGTGTCGTGGGGATGCGCTTTCCCCGCGAAAACGAACTGCACGGGACGCTTGGGATCGTTCACCATCGAAGCCAGCATTTCCATGTCGGCCAGGATCAAATTGGCTCTCTTGTAAGTGGCAAAACGGCGCGCAAACCCGATCGTCAGCGCATCGGGACTCAAAACTTTGCCCAGGCTTTGCAACGTCTTCGCCGATTCCCCGCGGAGTTCCGCCTGCTCCACCGCGCGCAGACGGGCAAATTCAATCAGGCGTGTCTTCAAGCTGAGGTGCGTTTCCCAGAGCTCCGCGTCATCCACACTCTCGATGCCTTCCCAAATCTGCGGCTCGCCGCTGTGTTCGGCCCAGCCGGTCCCGAGGTGGCGGTCATACAGACGAAACATCTGCGGCGCAAGCCATGTGGGGACGTGCACGCCATTCGTAATATGACGGATCGGCACTGCCTCTTCCGGTCTCCCCGGATAAAGCGACGTCCACATCGCGCGGGACACTTCCCCATGCAACGCCGAAACGGCATTGGCGCGCCGCGAGAGTTTCAGACCCAGAACCGTCATGCAGAAACTTTCATTGGAGTTGTTTGGATTCTCGCGCCCCAGCGACATCAGCCAGTCATGCGAAAGGCCCATGGAATCCCGCAGAGGTCCCAAATGCTCCTCGATCAAACCTGCGTCGAATCGGTCATGGCCGGCAGGAACCGGCGTATGGGTCGTGAAGACGACTTCGCGCGAGACGCGTGGAACGGCGCGATTGAAATCCAGGCCTTCTTCCTCCATGCGGCATCGAATCGCTTCCAGGACGGCAAACCCGCTGTGCCCTTCGTTCAGGTGCAGCACGCTTGGCGTGATGCCCATCGCCTTCAAGGCGCGGAATCCGCCGACGCCCAGCAGCAATTCCTGGCGGATTCGAAAACGGTCGTCGCCTCCATAGAGCCGCGACGTAAGTTCCCGATCCTCAGGGGCGTTTCCTTCAACATTCGAATCGAGCAGTAGAAGTGAGCAGCGTCCGACCTTAAGACGCCAAACCTTGGCGCGGATTGAGCCGCTCCGTGTTTCGATTTGCACGGTGACAGGTTCGCCCTTTGTCCCAATGGCCGGCTCCATGGGCATTTGGCTGACGTCGGTCTGGAGATACTCTTCCTGCTGCCAGCCGTTCTTGTCCAGGCGCTGCCGGAAATAACCCTGCCCGTAAAACAAGCCAATGCCCACCAGCGGAATCCCCAGGTCGGACGCGCTCTTGATGTGGTCGCCGGCGAGGATTCCGAGGCCGCCGGAATAAACGGGCAGAGATTCGTGCAAGCCGAATTCAGCGGAGAAATAGGCAACCGGGCGCGGCCGCAAAATTCCGGCATGCCGCGCGCCCCAGGTGCGGTCCGCATCGAGGTACTCGCGCTTGCGCCGGTAGGCGTAGTTGACGCGGCTATGAAGCACCAACTCTTGCGCGCGGCGCTCCAGCCCTGCCAGCGGGATTTCAGAGAGCAGGGAGATTGGATTGTGATTGAGCTGCCTCCAACGCAAAGGATCCAGATCGCGGAACAAGCTCGTGGAGTCGTTGTCCCAGCTCCACCACAGATTGCGCGCCAGGGACCACAAGCGTTCCTGCAAGGGAGCCACGAAACGGTCGAGCGTGCGCGCCTCGCTCACCACCGGAGCGAGCTGCGCTGCTGCCTCGGACAGCATTTTGATTTCGCCATCGGTGAAAACGCGCGCATCGATCGTTTGCACGATGAGAACACCCTGCAGGACACCGCCATCGATGAGCGGCACACCAAGAAAAGACTGGTAAGCCTCCTCGCCCGCTTCGCTGAAATATTTAAAGCGCGGATGATTCTTGACCTGCTCGACGGCCACGGGCTGCACCTGTTCGGCAACCAGGCCCGCGAGCCCCTCGTGCAATGCCATCCGCAATGTGCCGACGCATTGCGGGCGCAGACCGACCGTCGCGGCCAAGATGAGATTGGTCCGGTCCGGTTCGAGCAAGTAAGCCGAGCAAACTTCCGTCTTAAAGCGCTTGCCGATCAGCGCAACCACATTCGTGAGCGTTTCCGCCGGCTTGCCGCCCTCGGCCGCAAGATTGCCGATTTCTTCGAGAGTCAAAACATAGCTGGAGTGCCTCGGATCGGAGGCCGGCACTGCGGCCGGAAGTTCCTCTTCGTTCCGTTGCGGTCCCGCACTCGGTTGCGCCATCGGGGTCCCCTTGCTTCACACAAGCTCTTAAGTCGCAAATATTTAGCGTTCACTGTCACTCGCGTTTCATGAAAAGTCCAATCGACAATATCTATCCGCGATATAGCAAATGTTTGAACCTTGACAACTGGCCTGGCAATAGCGATCCCGGTCAAATCCCATGCAAGGAATGCAATAATCGTTTGGCAGCGGGCTTGCCCGCGCGAGTTTCCCTATCATGGTCCACAAATTCGATGCCGTAATTCTGGGCGCCGGAGCCGCCGGGCTGATGTGCGCGATCGAGGCGGGCAAACGCGGCCGGCGCGTCGCAGTCTTGGAGCGCGCCGATCGCGCCGGCAAAAAGATCCTCATCTCCGGCGGAGGCCGCTGCAATTTCACCAATATCTATTGCCGGCCGGAACACTTCTATTCCGCAAATCCCCACTTCGCGAAATCCGCTCTGGCCCGCTACCAACCTTCCGACTTCATCGCGCTGGTTGAGAAACACGGCATTCCGTATCACGAGAAGACGCTCGGCCAGCTTTTCTGCGACCGCTCCGCCCAGGATATTGTGGAATTGCTCGAGACCGAATGCCGTGCAGCAGGAGTGCAGATTTTTCTGAATAGCGCCATTCAAGAGGTTCGCCACTCGGGAGAATTCATAGTCTGCACGCATGACGCTGAATTTCAGGCCCCAGTCCTGGTCATAGCGACGGGCGGGCTTTCAATTCCAAAACTAGGCGCGACTTCCCTCGGGTATGATCTCGCCCGCCAATTCGGCCTGAAGATCTGTGAAACGAGGCCAGCTCTCGTCCCGCTCGTGCTGGGGACGAATGATCGCACGCAGTATTGCGATTTGGCGGGAGTCTCCGCGGAAGTCGAAGTTTCCGCGGACCATCAATCCTTCCGGGAGAAAATGTTGATCACGCATCGAGGATTGAGCGGGCCGGCCATCCTGCAAATTTCCACGTACTGGCGCGAGCATTCCGCGATCCGAATCGATCTGGCCCCCGGCCGTGACGCCACTCTTTCCATTCGCGAAGCCAAAGAAAGAAATATGGCCGCCGCGCGGTCTGCGCTTCAAGCGATTCTTCCGAAGCGCTTGGCCACTCGTTGGTTGGATTTGCACGAGCCGCCGGATTGGACCAATCGCGCACTGGAAAAGCTGGAAGGCCAATTGCACGAATGGATCGTCGAGCCGGCGGGCACGGAAGGCTATGAAAAAGCCGAAGTCACCGTGGGCGGCGTGGACACCGAAGAATTATCGAGCAAGACGATGGAAAGCCGGCGCGTGCCGGGTTTGTTTTTCATCGGGGAAGTAGTCGACGTCACGGGCCATCTCGGCGGATTCAATTTCCAATGGGCGTGGGCATCAGGCGCGGCCACAGGCCGCGCGCTTTAGTAGCACAGGCTTCAGCCTGTGCGGGTTGGTCTTTGCAAGGCCGAACCCCCACAGGCTGAAGCCTGTGCTACTAAACCCCATACACCACGAAACTCAAATCATTTCAAGAAGTCTAAGCAAAAAGTGTGGGCTAACCCACCGCATCTCCATCCGTCTTATAGAGGGAGCACAAACTGGCAACGCTGAGCCAGAAATTAGAGCTTTGGAATCGCGGATAAGGAGAAACCATGAATTTGCAGAGGTTTAGGGGGAAATCGAAAATTCTTGCCGGCGCCATGATCTTCTTGCTGGGGATGGCTGGCTGGGGCGTGGCCCGCGCCAGCCAGAAGTTTTTTACATCCGGCGTACATATTTCCATGAAGATGGCCGACCCGGCGGAAGGGCCCAGCAGAACCGGTTTCGCTCCCGTAGTGAAATCGGTACTGCCGGACGTCGTGAATATTTCCACGTCCAAGGTCGTCAAGGCCTCCGATCAAAATCAGTTTGATACGCCGGATGGAATCCCTCCATTTTTCCAACAGTTCTTCGGAAATCAGTTCGGCCCCAACTCCGAAAATCGTGCGCCAAGGCAGCGCGACCAGCGCGAAGACAGCCTCGGCTCCGGCGTCATCGTGAGTCCTGACGGCTACATCTTGACGAACAACCACGTCGTCGACGGCGCCACCGACGTTCGCGTCACGCTTTGCCGACAAGCGCCAATTGAAGGCCAAGGTCGTGGGAACCGATCCCAAGACGGACATCGCCGTGTTGAAGGTCGAAGGAAGCGGATTCCCCGCTATCACCATCGGTGATTCCTCCAAGGTGCAAGTGGGCGACTACGCTCTGGCGATCGGCGATCCATTCGGCGTCGGCCAGACCGTCACCATGGGAATCATCAGCGCCATGAATCGCGGAAATCTGGGTATCGAAGATTATGAGGATTTCATCCAGACCGATGCGCCGATTAATCCGGGCAATTCCGGCGGCGCGCTGGTGAATGATCGCGGCGAACTGGTCGGCATCAACACCGCCATCCTTTCGCACGGATCGGGCGGCAATGAAGGAATCGGATTCGCCATTCCCGTCAATCTGGCGCGCGGCGTGATGGGCCAGATTCTCGATCACGGCAAAGTCAACCGCGCCTATCTCGGCATCATGGTGCAAGACATTACGCCGGGCATTTCCAAGGCCATGGACTTGAAAGATATGAAGGGCGTTCTGGTGGGCGATGTCAGCCCCGTCCGGACCGGCCCAGAGAAGCGGCGTCCAGAGAGGCGATGTGATTCTGGAAGTCAACGGAAAACCAATGGAAGACAGCCGTGAATTGCGGAACACCATCTCGATGATGGACCCCAACGCGACCGTGAACCTGAAACTCCTGCGGAACGGCAGTCCGAGCGACGTGACCGTCAAGCTCGGCGAATTGCCAACCGACAAGGAACAGGCCAAGACCGAGGAAGGATCCTCCGACAAGGAGCTCGACGGAGTGACCGTGGAAAATCTCGACGCGCAATCAGCAAGACAGTTGGGATTGCCCGCGTCAACCACAGGAGTGGTCGTCACCGACATCAACCCTTCCAGCCCGCTCGCATCCGCAGGACTGCGGCGCGGCGACGTCATTCAGGAAGTGAACCATCAACCCGTGAAGAACGTTGCGCAATTCGAGGAAGCGATTCGCAAGGCCGGCAACAATCCGTTGCTCCTAGTGAACCGGAAAGGCTCGACGCTCTTCCTCGCCGAGTAATCCGAACAACTGCGGACAAGAGCCCCGCGACAACTCGTCGCGGGGCTCTTTTTATCCCACAAGCCAGTGCCACAGGCTTTTTACCCTGAGCACTTATGAAGATCAGCCTGTGGGGGTTGATGCTTGCAAGGACTAAACCCGACAGGCTGGAAGCCTGCGCCACAAAAACCGCTCCACCGCAAAACTGTGCGAAGATACCGGGTGAGTCCACTTCATGCGCGCATACTCAATTCGGTTCCTCTACGCACTGATTCTGTTCCTCGCCGTGGCGTACGGTTACGACTTTGCTTCCGTGCGCAGCCGGATGAACGCGAAAAAGCCGGGCGATCCATTCGATGTCGTAACCTACCCCCACCTTCTCGCGATTCCGCTGAAAGGAAACAAAGTGGATTACGAGTTGGACGCGCAATCGCCGATGGAAACAGAATCCTGTGTTCACTCCCTGTTTCCTCACTACGGGTACACTCCCTGCTGGTACATCCTCCGAAAATCGAAAAGTCCTACGCAAATGATGATTGTTCTGCGCGTTCCAGGGTTCTAGTAGCACACGCTTCAGCCTGTGGGTTTTGACTTCGCACGGGCAGAAAACCCACAGGCTGAAGCGTGTGCTACTAAAACCCGGTACAATTCCTTCGTTCTCCGGAATACATCGCAAATCGTAAGGAGACCTCATGAATTGGTTTCTATGGGCGTTACTCTCCGCATTTTTCGCGGGCTTGACCGCCATACTCGCCAAGGTCGGCGTCCAGCAAATTGACTCGAACATGGCGACGGCGATCCGCACGGTGGTCATTTTAATTTTCGCGTGGGCCGTGGCGCTGGCGACCAAGAACGGGCCGTTTTCGGCAATCGGCAAACGCACCTGGATTTTTCTGATTCTGTCTGGAATTGCCACCAGCTTGTCCTGGCTTTGTTATTTTCGCGCCTTGCAGCTCGGCGAAGCTTCGCAGGTCGCCCCGGTGGACAAGCTCAGCGTCGTCTTGGCCATCGCGCTCGCCGCAATTTTCCTTCATGAACGAATGACGTGGCACCACTGGGTGGGAGGCGCGCTCATTTTTACCGGAGCAGTCGTATTGGCCTACGTTTAAAGCCTGGTATAAAGATAATGGGACGCCATCACTGGCGCCCCATTATTTCACTGCGTCGATCACTTCCGATCAAGAAACCCAAAAAGCTCCGGACGCTCAATCGACCGCTGCCGGCATCGGCATTGTCCCCGTAAAGTAAATGACCACGTAGGTCTTGATCGTGGCATTGGCCTGCGGGATGCCGAAGACCTTAACGGGAGTCCCCGCGATGAGGTTCTGCGTAATTGTGGTTTGACCCGCGCTGGTCGTGATGTCGACAGCGCTGACTGTCACGATGCCGTTGGTCCGATCCACCTGGTACACAAGCGTCCCTGAGCCCGAAGTCGTGCTCAGATTCACGGGTACGTCCGTGGTACCGCCGGTCTCAGCCAACATGAAAGTTCCGTTGGAATAACCGGTGGCCGCCGTACCGAGTGGCACCGTAGTGGGCAGCAGCACCACCCACGGCGCAGCCCAGGCATTCGATTGGATAGGATCGTTCCACTTGGCATAGCTTTCGCCCCAGGCCGGATACGCTAACGCAGTCCCGCCGAAATTTACCGTGCCATTCGTCGCGGCCTCGAAATCCGGGATGGCGTTCGTGCCGCTATCCACGATGGTCGGAAAGGTGAAGTTCCACCATTTGAACCCGGTGATCGCCGCTCCGCTCGAGGGATCGGTGCCATTCGGCGAGCTGCTGGAAATATAGGGCAGGGCGAAGGTGTAGTCGTCGGTGGAGGTGTTGAATTTCCGCGTGTACGTGAAGTTATTCGCATTCACGGAGGAAATGCTGCCATCGTAGCGGGCGATTTCAATGTCAATGGCCTGCGCCAAAAACGGAGACGCCAGAGGATCCACAACGCTGGCGTGGATTTTAAATCCGCGCACCAGGTCCTTGTTTGTCAGGAAAATCTTTCCCTGGCCGATGGGTGTGGAGTCCGCCACAGCATTCCATGGGGTTCGAAAGAAGAACTCGGTGTTGTCATCCACTTGCACCGGGATGCCGATGCCGAGTTCGTTTTGCACGATGATTATGTCAGGCGTCGTGCCGGGGTTGGTAATGACGTGAAGCACGTGGCCTTCAGGACTGATCCAAACGCTGTTGAAGGCGTTCGCGGCCCAGATGCGCACGGCCACCAGCGAGCCGTTGGATTGATATCGTGCCGCGACGCGAACGAACCGGCCCGTCAAGCCATTCGCGACCGTGGAAAAGTTCTTGATCGTGACCACCGTTTTTGCGTCCACGTCATAGAACAGCGTCCCGTTCGATGCGTCCGCCAGAATCGTGAGAGATTGGGATGTAGCGATCGCGGTCTCCGGATTGGTTGGCGGCTCGACCGGAAAATCCTTGGTGATCGTGATGGAGCTGTCATCCGAGGAAACGCCGGTCACGGTGCCATAAGTGTGTCGAAGGACCAGCCGCGTAATGTCACGAATGGGGTGATGGCGCACTGGACCTTTATTAAAATTCACGGCCCAAATCGTTTGTCCGCCTGAAGCAGGCGGGACATGTCCAACCAAGAACGCGGGATGGGAGAGATCGAATTCCACGTCCACTGCACTCGTTTGATTCGCCGCCACAACGAGCGGCGATTCAAAATTTACATTGACCGGGACCGTCTTACTTCCCGCACTGCCGGTCGCACCCTGAATTTGAATCTGGCCGGCCGGAATCGTCGCTCCAGGTGTACCCGCAAATCCGGTCTCCGGATCAGCGGAAACCACCAATGTGACATCACCCTGATTCGCGCTGACCGTGAGGATCGCTCCCGTGTACGTACCTGCCGGCACGGAAACAGTTCCCAGGAGTTCACCGAGTTGATCGAGTTGTACCAAATTGATGGATGGCACGGAACTTCCGGCCGTGAAGACATTGACGGGACTGCCTCCGCCTTGCGGAACAAGTGAAATGCTCAGAATCTTTACGCCAATGGTGGCCCAGTCTTCGGTGGAAGCATCGCTGACCATCATGTTCACGCTGCCGTCCTGCGTTCCGCCTCCGCCCGAGCCCAGACCGGCGCTTGAGCTGGAACCGCATGCGACTGAGAAGAGAGGGATTGCTGCCAACACTACCCCCATGAAAATACTTGATAATCTGGAATTCATTTTTCGTCTCCTGCGAAGACTCGATGGTCTCCACTCGTTTGAATAGACCGAAGCCAGATATCATTGCGGCGGGCCCCGAATACCGAGCAAAAATTCCGGCCAGCACATTACCAAACACGGAGGCGGGATAAGAGTTGCGGTGGATTGGGGCGGAAGTGATGGTACGAAAGTACTATCAAGAAAAATGGGAACGGCGAATGTTTGTTTCGCCGGAATTTCTTCCTGTCCTTAGGGAAACGCTGCGGACAGCTGTACTGGCGGGCTACTCAGACTGCAGATACCTCAACGATTTTGTCATTCCGAGCGGAGCGAGGAATCTCTCTTCGATTTGCCCTGATGAAAAAAAGAGGGATTACTCGGTCGCCGCGGCGACCTCGGAATGACCAAATAAATTTCTTTTTGCGCGGCCTGGAAAACCGGTGGGTGGAAAGTCTTTCAATAATGAACTTACGCCTTAGCGTCTTGCGATGCTTCGGCCCACTTCCCTTGTGCCTTGACGATCAGCTCGATCACTTCGCGAACCGCGCCCTCGCCGCCCGAACGCGTGGTCACAAAATGCGCGGCGCGCTTCACTTCCGGAACGGCGTTGGCAACCGCGGCCGCCAGGCCCACGCGTTGCAGCACGGGAAGATCCGGAAGATCGTCGCCGACGTAGGCGACTTCCTGCGCGCTTGCACCCGTCGTCTGCATAATTTCTTCCAACGCTCCGAGTTTCGTGGCGCGGTGCTGATACACGAACTCGATTTCGCATTCCCTTGCGCGCTGCGTGACAGCGCTCGATTCCCTGCCGGTAATGATCCCGGTGCGAAGACCGGCTGCGCGCGCCAGCTTCAATCCCGCCCCGTCATACGCGCTGAATCCCTTGATCTCGCTGGCCGTTCCATCACGTCGCGAGAGCAGCCAGATTTGGCCGTCGGTCAGCACGCCATCCACATCCATGAGCAGCACTCGAATTTTTTTCGCCCGCGCCGCCAGAGCATTGTTTGACTTCGTTTGAGTTATTTTTTTCGCCATGGGTATTGGATGCCAAATTTCAGTTGCATTGAATTCATGAAACTCTAGAAAAGTTCCAGCGTCCAGAGATCGTGCAGATGCACCACGCCGAGCGGCTTCCTTCCGGCGTCTGCCACGACGATCGAAGTGATGTGCCGCTCCTCCATGATGCGCAGGGCGCTGCCCGCGAGTTCGGCCGGCGCGAGCGTTTGCGGCGTCCTGTTCATGCAATCGCCGACAACCAGGTCAATCGTGGCGGCCCCGCGCTGCTGCATCAATCGCCGCAAGTCGCCATCGGTCAGGATTCCCGCCAGGCGGCCTTCGCCGTCCACCACAGTCGTCATGCCCAATCCTTTTTTGCTTATTTCATAAATGACGTCCGGCATTTTCGCGGTGATGGGGACGCGCGGCATGGCGTCTCCCGAGTGCATCAGATTTTCAACGCGCAAAAGTTTCTTGCCCAGCCGCCCGCCGGGATGCAACGCGGCGAAATCGCCCGGGCTGAATCCCCGCCGGTCGAGCAGCGAAACGGCGAGCGCGTCCCCCATGGCCATGGCCGCCGTAGTCGAAGCCGTCGGCGCCAGATTGAGCGAGCACGCTTCTTCTTTTACGCTGACGTCCAGCACAACATCGCTCGCCGCCGCAATCGTGGACTTCGGATGGCCGGTGAGCGTGATCATGCGCAGACCCAGACGCTTGATCGTTTCGAGCAACGCCGCGATTTCCTCGGTCTCACCGCCGTAGCTCACTGCCAGCACAACGTCCTCGCGCATCAGCATTCCCAGATCGCCGTGAACCGCCTCGGCCGGATGCAGAAATACCGAAGGCGTGCCCGTGCTCGAAAATGTCGCGGCGATTTTCCGCCCGATCAATCCCGATTTCCCCATGCCGATGACAACCACGCGGCCCTTGCAGGCGAGCAACAGTTCCACGGCCCGCTCGAAACTCGCGTCGAGCCTCTGAAGAAGCGTCGATGAGCGCCTCGGCCTCGATGCGCAGAACGCGTCTCGCCGTATCGAGGCTCCGGTCGGGGCTCACTGCACGCTCCAGCCGCGAACCAGCGCGGCAATCTGTTTGAGTTTTCCGAGCAAGCGCGGGCAATTCCGCAAGCGGCAAAGCGTTTGTTCCATCCGAAAGAGCTTTCGCGGGATTTTCATGCACTTCCAGAAAAATGCCGTCCACTCCCACGGCGGCGCCCGCGCGCGCGAGCGGCTCGATGAATTCAGGCTGGCCTCCGCTGGATTTCCCCGCTCCGCCGGGAAGCTGCACCGAATGCGTCACGTCGAAAACCACGGGGCAGCCCGTCTTTCGCATAATCGGAAAAGAGCGCATATCGACGACAAGATTCTGATAACCGAAGGAAGCCCCGCGTTCAGTGAGAAAAATGCGATCGTTGCCGGTCTTCGTCTACTTTCTCCACGGCGTTGGCCATTTCCCACGGCGAAAGGAATTGTCCCTTTTTCAGGTTCACCACGCGGCCCGTTTTTCCCGCGGCGACAAGCAGATCCGTCTGCCGCGAAAGAAACGCGGGAATTTGCAGAACGTCGGCGACCTCGGCTACGGGAGCCGCCTGAGACGCTTCATGAATGTCCGTCAGAATCGGAATCCCGAAGCGCTCCTTGATTTTTTTCAGAATGCGCAGACCTTCCGCAAGCCCCGGGCCCTCGATAGGATTGCTCGGAAGAGCGATTGGCTTTGTCATAAGAAGCTTTGAAAACAAGGGGCACCTTGGCGTTAGCGGCGATCTCCGCCAGCCGCTCGGCCATCATCAGCGCGTGGCCTTCGCTTTCAATGACGCACGGCCCCGCAATCAACACAAGCGGCTGGTTGCCGCCGATGCGGACGCTTCCAATCGAAATTTCCCTCGCCATTTGCATTCAGAATTCTCTTTGAATCTCGGGCGGGACATAGCGTATGCGGGACAGCCAAGTTTTGCAACGGCAACCCCCGGGAACGCCAATCTCCCGATTGGCGGATTGCCGCGCGCCAATCGGGAGATTGGCGTTCCCGAGTAACTGCCGAGTTGCCGTGTACGCGCGATCAGCGTTGTGTGATACATTCCGCCACAAATGACAATTCCTTCCGATGATCTATCGCGAAGGTCTTTTCTCAAAGCCACGCTGGCTGGGACTGCCATTTCCTTGTCGAATGTTCCCGCACTAACGGAAACTGACCTAAATTCTCAAAGGACAAATCCCGTGAGCGGCAGCCATAGTGACGACCTCGCTAAACTGAGTATCCGCGAAGCAGCCGACCTGATCCGCAAGAAAAAAGTCTCGCCCGTGGACCTCACAAAAGCGTGCCTCGCGCGGATCGATCAAGCGAACCCTTCACTGAATGCCTTCATCACGATCACAAGAGAATCAGCACTACAACAAGCGGGTGTAGCCGAATCCGAAGTAATGCGCGGGAATTGGCGAGGACCTCTTCATGGCGTTCCAATCGCGCTGAAGGATTTGTTCGATACGGCCGGCGTGAGAACGACTGCCGCCAGCGGCGTATTTAAGGATCGCATTCCTACGGAAGATGCCGAGGTTGTGCGCCGGCTCAAGGCCGCCGGCGCGGTGCTCCTGGGCAAGACCAACATGCAGGAATTCGCGTTTGGGGGCACCTCCATCGTCAGTTACTTCGGCCCCGTGCACAATCCTTGGGAACCAAACCACATCCCGGGTGGCTCCTCGGGTGGCTCGGCAGCGGCATTGGCAGCCGATCTTTGTTACGGAGCCCTTGGGTCGGACACGGCCGGCTCGGTAAGGCTTCCCGCATCCCATTGCGGCATTGTCGGTCTTAAACCCACGTACGGATTGGTGAGTATCCGCGGCGTGATCCCTCTTTCCTGGTCGCTCGACCACGTCGGACCTATGGCCCGCACGGTGACGGACACAGCTCTCTTGCTTCAAGTCATCGCCGGTTACGACGCGCAGGAAACGACGAGCGTCCAGATGAATGTCCCCGACTATTCAAAAGCTCTCGGAGCGAAGGTGTCCTCCCTGCGGATCGGCATACCCCGCGAATTCTTTTTCGCGGACCTCGATCCGGAAATTGACGCCGCAATAAGGAGGCACTATCCGTTTTAGGGAAACTCACGGCTGGGATCCATGATGTCCCCCTGGCCGCGAATACAATGGAAACCTTAAGAGACGTCGTCAGGGCCGCCGAGGCTTATGCGTACCACCGCGAGTACGTCACGAAAACTCCGGAGCTCTACCAGCCGCTGACCTTGAAACGAATTAGCGCGGGCGCTGACGTGACAACTCCCGCCTACATCCAAGGGCGCCGCGACCTCGCGCAAGTCCGCCGAACGGCCGAAAAATGGTTTGAGTCGGTGGACGTACTGGTCACTCCCACGCTCCCCATTCCGCCGCCGCGATTTCGGATCCTCACGCTGATGATATTTTGCCGGCGGTGCGCAACACCTCGCCGTTCGACGTCAACGGCTGGCCCGCAATTTCCCTCCCCTGCGGTTTCACGAGCCAGGGCCTCCCGATGGGCTTGCAGATCATCGGCCCCAATGGAGGGGAACCCGTTATCTTCCAGCTCGCCCACGCCTACGAACAAGCCACGGACTGGCACAAGCGTCGTCCACAATTGCCAGCGCGACTCCTAGTGGCGCAGGCTTCCAGCCTGCGGAGTTTAGTGCTTGCAAGGACCAACCCCCACAGGCTGGAAGCCTGCGCCACTGAAACCCCAATTCAATTGGAAGGCGATGGCTTCGCCGACATGGAAATCGCGGCGGAATTTCCAGATGCCACGCCGCGGCCGCCATGCTGATGCGCGTGCGCCGCTCCCATAAACGCGTAAAAGAGCGGATGCGGCACAAGCGGCGTGGACTTAAATTCCGGATGGAACTGGCAGGCGAGAAACCAGGGATGGTTCGGAGCTTCGATGATTTCGACGTACTTGCCGTCGGGCGAGCGGCCGGTGATGCGGAATCCCGCGTCGGTCAGCACTTTTTCGTATTCGCAATTAAATTCGTAGCGGTGGCGGTGGCGTTCGCTGATGTCGGTGGTTCCGTAGGCGCGGAAGGCCGTGGAATCTTTCTCGATCTTGCAGGGCCACGCGCCGAGGCGCATCGTGCCGCCCATTTCGTCCACGCCCAGCAGTTCGCGCAGCTTGTAAATCACGCGATGCGGCGTTTGCGGATCGAATTCGGTGCTGTCCGCGCCGGCCAGGCCCACAACGTCGCGCGCGTATTCAATCGTCGCGCACTGCATCCCCAGGCAAATGCCGAAAAACGGAACCTTGTGCGTGCGGGCATACTCGATCGCGTAGATCATTCCCTGAATGCCGCGCTTGCCAAATCCGCCGGGGATCAGGATTCCGTCCGCGTGCTGCAAACGCAGCGCCGCCGTCTCGCGCGAATCCAGCTCTTCGGCTTCGACCCACTCGATGATCGTGCGGTCCTTGTGCGCGAGCCCGCCGTGGATCAGCGCTTCACGCAAACTTTTGTAGGCGTCTTCGAGCTGCACGTACTTGCCCACCACGGCGATGCGCACTTCGCCCTGCGGCTTCCGTATGCGGTCCAGCAACTCGAACCACGCGCTCAGATCGCGTTCCCGCGCTTCGAGATGCAGCATCTGGAGAATCTGGTCGTCGAGACCCTCGTCCGCAAGCGCCACCGGCACGGCATAGATCGTGTCCATGTCCGGCATGGAAATGACGCGCGCTTCGGGCACGTTGCAGAACAGCGCGATTTTCTTTTTCAATTCCTGCGGCACAGTGCGGTCGCTGCGGCACAGCAGCAGATCGGGCTGAATTCCGATGGAAAGCAGCTCCTTCACCGAATGTTGCGTCGGCTTGGTTTTCAATTCTCCGGCGGTGGGGATAAACGGGACAAGCGTCACGTGCACGTGGACAAAATTTTCGGGACCGAGTTCGAGGCGCATCTGCCGGACCGCTTCGAGAAATGGAAGCGATTCGATGTCACCGACTGTCCCGCCGATCTCGATGATCACCACGTCGGTATCGACAGCAATTTTTCGGAACGCAGCTTTGATCTCGTCGGTGACGTGCGGAATCACCTGCACGGTTTTGCCAAGGTAATCCCCGCGCCGTTCCTTCGTGAGGATGGCTTCGTAGATTCTCCCGGTCGTCCAATTGTTCTCGCGCGTAAGCTTTGCGTGCGTGAAGCGCTCGTAGTGGCCGAGGTCAAGATCGGTTTCGGCGCCGTCGTCGGTGACGTACACTTCGCCGTGCTGATACGGGCTCATGGTGCCCGGATCCACGTTCAAGTAGGGATCGCATTTTTGGAGGGTAACTCGGAGACCGCGGCTTTCGAGCAGGCAGCCAATCGACGCCGCTGCAACGCCCTTGCCCAGGGAGGATACAACACCACCGGTAACAAAAATATACTTCGGCCCCATCCGTTCAGTTCCGGCCACCTAAAAACACGCGACGCGGAACTGGTTAAATCCTCCAGAAAGATGTTGGCGTACAACGCATTCTACGGGGGAAGGCACGCCGCTGTCAATGCGGCCGAGCTGGTGAGGGAATTCGGGGGCTGGGCCAGGCATATGCACGCGACGCCTGCTTTGCCTTGGCCCAGAATTTGTGCTGGCCCCTTCTGCTTGTTCAGTGTACTATCCAGCCAATATGCACACGAAGCCCGTTCGGCGCACAAATACTATTGCACGCGGAGCGTTGAATACCTGCATATGGGCGTTCTTGCTGTCAGTCCAATTCGGTTCGGACTTAGAAATGCTGATGTGGGAAAAAAACGACGCCCTTAATCATTTCAGGGCCCTAGTCGGCACCGCGACCTTTGGCCTGGCAACCATTGCAGCGCTCGGGTCAACATATGTGGATCTCTCTGTGGTGACCGGAGCGGTGGAACTACCTGATCTGGACGCAATGCGGAAAAGAATACATTGGATTGCGGCGCTTATTATTTGCGTAGCAATCGCGTGCTTCAGCTTTTTTTTCGTTTACGTATACTTGAAGCGATTCGGCGTTCTCCGCCCGGCGCTCTCCGTCCTCTATGGGATGCTTATAGTTTTTTGGCGCATTCCTATCAAGGCGTGAATTAAAACGACTTTATTCTGATCTAGGTCTCGGCTAGCAACCCAGCTTGTTCCCCTCGGCGCGCCGGCTTTGGGGATACGATTGATCGCACATATTTACCTCCCTACACCCTGACATTCGAAAAACAAAACCGCCGGAAATGGCGCGAGCAGGTAATATCCCCGCGCCATCTCTCGGCGATTTGTTCATTCCGCAATTGCAGCCGTGGCAGGTTCGATCGCCACCGTCTTAGTCGCGATCGTGGCCAAACAGGTCACGCATCACTTTGACATCGTCGTCGCAAGCGTGGTTCAGGCAAGGCAGCCCGAATCCCGCCTCGAGTGACTTGAGCAGCGAGAAGCTGTTGTAATACCGGTTGCTTTGAATGCCTTCCTCGGAGTCGCCGTTAGTCTCGACGGTGAGGACGACCGTGTTCTGATTCTGCGGCGGGAAGAGGCCGGTCGGCGGCGTGCTGATGCCGCTGTAGTCGTTCTCATCCCAAACGATCACGATGGCTGTGCGGCCGTCGTGCCATACGGGTGAGTGCTTGATGGCCTTGACCAGCCGCTCGATCGTCGCGTCGCCTTGCAGGATCAAGCCGGGATTCAGGCCAACCTGCGTGCCGTTCGTAAGGCCGGCGGCGCCGCTTCCGGGATCGAACGCGCAGAACGCGTCGCCATTGCCCCGCCCGTGCTGGTCATTGCATTGGTTCGGCGCAATGAAAGCCAGGGACGGGACATCGCCTCTCGCCAGGTCGGCGTACAAGCCGCGCGGGCCGTCGAAGCCGACGACGTTTTCCAAACTATTGCCGAACTCCGTTCCCTCCTGGACGTTCTTGAAATATGCGAACGGATTGTGCTTCACAGCGTACGCCTGCACGACGCTGGTCGAAGTCAGAGGCGCGAGCGGAGTGAAGTCGGTCAAATTGCTGGCTGTACCGTTGCTGTAATTGACCAGGTCCGCCCCCGTGATTGGCAGGTCTTCCTGGTAGCTCTTCCAGCTCAAGCCGGCCCGCACGAGTTGGTCGCCGATCGTCTTGCCCTTGGTAAACGCCGCCGGAACCGACTTCACGCCGTCAATGTCAGCGAGGAAAGGAAATGTGGGCAGAGTGACTTCGTTCCAATTGTCGACAGCCTCGGTCGCGGCGTCCTGGCCCGTTCCGGCGATCGGGCAGATGTTAGTCGTCTCGAACGGGACTGGCGCCGGCACAGTAGTGCCCCCGCCGTCATCGGCGTTCACGATTCCGGTCGCGATATTGGGAGTGCAGGCCGCGTTATGCCAGTCCGGAGGGTTGTCGCTGCGGACGCCGAAATTGGAGCCGCCGACAACCTCCAGGTAGTTGGTCAAGCTGGGATGCCCGACGGCGAAGTAGTTCGTCGCGAGATTGACTTTCTTGTTCGCGATCAGGCTGTTCAGGTACGGCTCGTTCGGATTATTGATGATCTGCTGATACCCGTGATTCTCCATCATGATAACGAAGACGTGATCCAGATGAGGGATCCCTCTGGGAGCGTCGTCCCGGTCTGCAAACATCGGGGCCGACAACAAGGCGAACGCAAGCCCCAGGGCTGCGGCTTTTTTCAACATGTCAATGACCTTTCCTTTGCGGGAAGCTGGGATTGCCGCCGCTCTGTGGACGGAGAGGGCCGGCGCGACCGGGCGATACTCTGGAATCCGGTTATTGTCGGCGGGTTACAGGAATGAAAAAATTTGGTAAACACGGCCGCTCGATGAAGTCAGGAACATCCGGACTGCTTCCCTACGCGACTCGCACGAGGGATATTCTTCCTCGTCGGGATAGTTTAGAATCGTCCAGCAATTCCGGTGCCCACGTTTGCAATTCCGCACTGCGGAATGAGTCCGCCAATTTCAGGGAAGTGCAAAATTCTCTTGACTTTACCGGGGGTCAACGGTCTATTGTCACATTCCGCTTTTCCGCAGGCGACACAATGATGCGAGGCCGCATCTATGCCTCGCGGGGAATGTGATTCTGTCCAGTTTCCTAAACGGCTTGCCACCTGGATGGTTGCAGGTGTGCGGATGCGGGGTTTCGGCGGCAGTGGGAAAACATAATCTCAGGGGCCGGAAACTCATCGGCGTTTGTGAGACATTTTCTTACAGCAAAGAGAAGCGTTCGTTCGGATCGAGGCATCCGAGGTTTGCTCGATCGGAGGGGTACGGGCGCTACTTGTTTGTCCTGGCGCGGGAAGAAGAGCCTCCGGGGATAGGGGGATAGAAGTATCTTCTCCGGAAAAATCAGAGTCGTGCGGGCGGGGGGATTTCTGGTGCTTGAATCAAATTTCCACTTGGGGCGTGGCAGGGTGCGTTGGGATCGCGTCTTTTTTTTCGTTACTCTGATCGCCGTGACGGCGATCCTGAGTTCATGCGGCAGCAGCGCCAGCACGGCTGTGACGCCGTCCATCACGGCTTCCTGCGTGCCCACGCAGGGTACCGGCGCTGACGTGACCGTGCTGGGAACCGCGCAATGCACCGCCACCGTCCTGAACGCCAGCAGCACTCTTGTGAATTGGTCCGTCAGCGGAACCGGCAACGGCTCGATTGATAAAACCAGCGGGCTATACACCGCCCCGGCGACGGTGCCAAGCACCAACGTCGTCACGATCACCGCAACTTCCCAGGTGCAATCGACGCTGACCGCAACGGCGAGCCTGACCATCGTGGCCGCCACTGCGATCACCGCCGTCGTCTGCAACGATTCCTCCGGAAGTTCCCCGTCTCCGTTGGTCGTTTCCTCCCTGAACTCGCTGACCTGCACCGCATTCGCTTCCGTGTCCTCCGGTACGACCGTTCCTGTCAATTGGAGCGTCGCGAACAAGAATAATCCGGGCTCGCTATTGAATCTGGGAGGTATCTCGACTCTGGGCGTCTACACCGCGCCACTGGTTCCACCGCCGGGACAGATGGTCTCCATAACCGCCACGTCCAAGGCTCTCTCCACGGAAACGATGAGCGTGACGGCCACCGTGGTTTTTGGAAACGCGGTCCTCAGCGGGCCGTATGCCTTCTCCACGAGCGGAAGGCTGCCTACCCACGCGTTTTGGGCTCGTGCGGGAAGTTTCACGGCAGGCGGAGGCTCCCTCATCGGTATTGAGGATACGAATCAGGGCGGAACGCCCAATACGGTCACCACGCAGCGCAGCTTTACAGGGTCTTATTCCATCGGTCCGGACGGCCGCGGCACAATGCAATTTTGCGAGGGTTCCAGCGCGGCCTGCCCGCAGGGATCGCCCGCAACCGCTTATTTCAACATCGTAGTCATTTCTCCTCAACGCGCTCAAATGATTGAATTCAGTCAACCCGTAACGCCTCCTCCCACAACGGTGACTGCAGGTTCCGCGGCGATAATTGCGGGCGGTGAGATGAATGCTCAGGACCAGTCGGTCTTTGGCGCGGGGACTGGAAATCTATCCGGCACCTATTCGTTTAATTTCGCCGGTGTTTCGACCGGTGCTACCGAGGAATCTATCCTTGGAGAATTTAATGCAAATGGGCATGGCACCATCAACGCAGGAAGCTCGACAGTGCCCGGCGAATTCGATATCAATCCGACACCGGGCAGTTTGCCTACCCCTCTCCCCGGCACCACTTATTCGTTTAGCTCAAACGGCCGGGGAACAGTAACTCTAAATAATGGAGCTGTGACCCTTACATTCAGTATTTATCCAGTCTCGGCCAGCCGGGCGAAATTCATTGAAATCGATACCGCCTCTGCGGCGACTCCAACGGTACCAGCGTCGATCTTGGTCGGCGATGCCTACGTCCAGCAAACAAGCTCAAGTTGCGGATGGGCGCTAAACGCTTTGAGCGGCTCGACCGTGTTTGAAACCTCAGGATTAAATAGTTTGGGAGGTCCCCCGGGAGTTGTGATCGGCGACATAGGCAACTTCACTGCCGACGGCACGACTGGCGCCATCAGCGCCGCCTCGATTGACGAAAATAGCGGCGGCACGGTTTCCTCGACCGTAGGAACCCTCACCGGCAACTACACGATGGATCCCTGCGGCAGGGGCACACTAACGGTTGGCAGCCACTCGTATGTTTTTTATACTATTTCGCCGTCCGACGCCGTGCTCCAGGAAGCAACGACCGGGATCATCGCTCATGGTTTTATGCTTCCGTCCAACGGCGGGCCGTTCGTGGATACCACTTTGACGGGCAGCTACGGGTTCCGGCTTGGCGGAGCAGACGCCGCTGGAACGGCCGGGAATCGGGAAGATCTTCTGGTGCAAGTGACGAGCGCCGGTTTGGGAACTGGGCTGGCGGGCACGCTCGACCTCAATGACTTCGGCGCGACCCAAACGCCCGTGGCGATCGCAAATGGAACGTATCTCCCTGCTCCGGCGGGAAGTCTTCGAGCGACAATGACTCTCCCCCTAACGACGCTATCGGGTGCTACCACGCGGAATTTGGTGCTGTACATGGTGAGTCCGACACTCTTTTATGTTCTGGACACGGACCCAACGGGCACCG
Organism: uncultured Acidobacteriota bacterium; assembly: GCA_963740035.1. GTDB lineage: Bacteria > Acidobacteriota > Terriglobia > Acidiferrales > UBA7541 > Palsa-360. Next base: position 729,478 of record CAVUDA010000034.1, on the reverse strand, counting down.
CGATCGGCGTGATCAACAATCAGTTCTAGGGAAACGCCTGCCCGTTCAGTTGGAATGAATTACAAATTCGGGAAGCGCGCACCGAGGACGGGATCGCGCGCGGTTTCTTGCCGAGCAGGGACCGCCGGGACAAGACGGGTAAAATGCGAGCATCAAGTTTTGATTTCACATTTTGAGGATCAGGATTGAGACGGAAGCATATTTGCCGGGAATATCGAACCAAGAAGAGAGAGGCGCGGTGAACCGCCCTCTGTTGTTCATCTTGCTCACTTCCCTCTTCGGTCTGGCCTCGTGCGGCTCGACGCCGACGAGTACTGCGGTGACTTGCACGACCACCACTTCGACCTCTTCCACCACTACCTCGACCTCCACATGCACCGACCCGGTAACGAACATCAGCGTCACGATTTCGCCCGCCACGGTTTCCGTGAACGTGGTGACAACTCAGCAGTTCCAGGATTTTATCCAGGGGGGCACGAATTCCGTCACCATCTGGCAAGTGAATGGCATGACGGGCGGCAGCGACACCCTTGGCAAAATTGATTCCAACGGTCTGTATCATGCCCCGCTGACGGTTCCTTCTCCCGCTACCGTGATGGTGGGTGCGGTTTCGTTTGAAGATCAAAAGGTCTCCGCCACTTCCACGGTCACGATTGTTCCTGCCCCAGTCGTAACGATCACTTCCCCTTCCTCTCCCGTGACGGTAACTTCCGGCGCCGCGAATACCGTGACATTCAGCGCAACGGAAACCGGCGGAACGACCAACACGATTCTTTGGTCCGTGGGGCCTGTGGGCGGGCTCGGAGTTTTGGGCGGGAATGCAACGCTCGGCACGATCAACGCAGCGGGCGTCTATAGCCCGCCGCTCACGCCGCCCATCGGGCAGACCGTGACGGTCACGGCGGCGGCGCAGGATTCTCCGACCTCCACCGCGAGCCTGGCCGTCACCATTTCCGGGTATTCCACTTCATCCTTGAAGGGGCCGTTCGCTTTTTCCATGGCCGGAAACGTCGGATCGGCTCACTTTTTCAGGGCCGGCAGCTTTGTGGCGGATGGCGCAGGGAATCTGAGCAGCGTTTTGGAGGATACCGACAGCACCGCGGGCGCAACGTCCACACCGATTTCCACGACCGGCTCCTATACTGTGGGCGCGGATGGCCGTGGAACGCTGCAATTGAGCGACGGGCTCTCGCCCGCTAGTTTCGACTTCGTCCTTGTGAATGGCTCCCAACTTCAGATCATCGGTTTCGACGGCTCGGGAACCGCGTCGGGTCAGGCGAACGCGCAGAATGCTTCAGCGTTCACAGGCGCGCCAAACTCGGCTTTGAACGGAACCTACGTCTTTGATTTTTCCGGGGTGGATGGGTCGAACAAACTTTCGCAGATCGGCGAATTCAACGCGGATGGCTCGGGCATGATTAGAAGCGGATCCATCGACATCAACGATGGAGGAACGCTGAGCCAATCTCAATTCAACGTCAGCAATTCCGCGTGCACTCCCGCGCCATTGCCCGCGCCGCAGCCACCGCCCGTTCCCTTATCCAGCTATTCGATCGACGCGAGCGGACGAGGAACGTTGTCGCTCACGACGCTGCTGCCCACTTGCTTCCCCGGTCCGACTTTTACGCTCAATTTCTATGTCGTCAACCGCGGGGCTGCGAAATTCGTCGGGACTGACATCGTAAAGCTGGTGGGGGGATACACATCCCAGCAGGCTCCCAATGCCACGTTGGACGCGACCACCCTCAACGGGAATTACGCATTTCTTTTGGCGGGATCGGGACTGGGCGGCACGATCACAACGGCAGGAAGTTTTTTTGCGGATGGCAGCGGCAACCTAAAAAGCGGCGTGGTGGATGAAAACCTGACGCCGGGAGCGCCTGCTCTCGGCTTGCCGATCGTAGCCAACCCGGCGGGCGACAACTATACGGTCGCTCCGAATGGCCGTGGCACGGCGACGTTCACAACGGCGGGCCGGACGTACACGTTTGTTTTTTATCTGGGGCCGGTGGGGTCCAACACAACCGCCGTGTTTCAGGAAACCGATTCGGGGATTTCCAGCGATGGAAATTTCACCCTGCAGCAAAGCGGTCCGTTCACTCTGGCGTCCATCCAGGGCAACTACGCGATCGAGACAAGCGGCATTTCCGTAGGGTCCTTGCAAGTCAGCACGGGCCAAATCGGCGCCAATGGCGCAGGAGCAATAACGTCAGGAAATATTGATACGAACACCGGAGGCACACTTGCCGCGGGGCAAGCCGTCACGGGCGCCTACACCGCTCCCGCCGCCACTGGCCGCTCCACGCTCACTCTCAATTCCGGCACGCTGAATTATGCCGCGTACGTCGTGAGTCCCACTCAGGTCTACCTCTTGGGAATCCAACCTGCGCAACTCGCCGCCGGCGCGCTTCTCCGGCAATTCTAAAAAGCCATTCCACAGGGCCGCCCTCAAGCAGAGTGCGATTTGCTCAACAGCTTTTCGACGCGCGCGACATCCTCCTGCACATCCACGCTGATCGAATCGTGGTGCGTTTCGGCGACGCGAATCTTGTACCCGTTTTCCATCCAGCGAAGCTGTTCGAGCTGCTCGATGCGTTCGAGGTCTCCGAGAGGCAGCGTCGGAAAATCAAGCAGGGCGGCGCGCCGAAACGCGTACAGGCCGAGATGTTTCATATGCTGCGCGTGCACCGGGGCGTCGCGGTCGCGCACCCACGGGATAGGCGCGCGTGAAAAATAGAGCGCGTTGCCGTCAAAATCGAGAACCACCTTCACGATATTGGGGTCCATGATGTCGGCGGGCTTCGCTATGGGAACCATGAGCGTGGCCACCGAAACGCCGTCCTCCGACTCAATGGCCTCAACGAGGGTGTCAATCGCTTCCGGCTCGACAAGCGGCTCGTCCCCTTGCACGTTCACGAAGACCTCTTCCTCTGAACCAGACAGGTGCACGGCCACTTCCGCCACGCGCTCGGTGCCGGAGCGGTGTTCCGAACGGGTCATGACCGCCTCGGCCCCGAATCCAGCCGCCGCTTTCAGAATGCGTTCATCGTCGGTGGCGATGATCACGCGGCTGATGCGCTCGGCCTGCCGCGTCCGCTCCCACACGCGCTGGATCATGGGTTTTCCGGCGAGAGACACCAGGGGCTTGCCCGGCAAGCGGGTGGCGGAATAACGGGCGGGAATCACAGCGATGGCCATAAAGATTTTTCTCCACACGCCGATTTACGAGAAGTGCTGCGAAACTTAGAAATCCTATCACAGTGTTCGAGCAAACCTGCACGCAGCTCGTAGTACTGCAATCAAGACGTTTGGATCGGTTCCTAAAGTAAATTTATTGTCAAAATACATTCGCTGGACTTGCGGCGCTTGCCTCGGGTGGTAGAATGTTAGTATGGTTCGCTAGTCGGAACCGGCCGTAACCGCCCGGGCAGCGCCGGCGAAGGCAGGCAATGCGGTGATGGCAGGACAAAAACGGGAATGTCTCCGCGGAATTGCTCTTGTTGTGTGCGCTCTGTTTGCCGCCGCAGCGTTTAGTCAGACCCAAGGCCCAGTCAAGCCTCCGAAATTACCCCCCGAACCAATTATCAAACCAGGGCAAGGGATCAAAGTCGATGTAGACATGACCCTTGTGAATGCTACGGTCACGGATCCGTTGGACCGTCTTGTCACCGGCCTCGAAAAAGGACATTTTCGCGTGTTTGAAGATAACGTCGAACAAGAGGTTCTTACCCTTTCGAGCGAGGATGTGCCAGTTTCGATCGGCCTGGTTTTCGACATGAGCGGCAGCATGTCGGACAAGGTCGAGAAAGCTCGCGAAGCGGCCGTGCAATTCATGCGCACAGCGAATCCCCTGGATCAATTTTTCCTGGTAAGTTTCAACGATCGCGCCGAATTGACCAGCGGCTTCACCAGCAGCGTGGACGAACTGCAGAACCGGATGATGTTCACCGCCTCGCGCGGGCGCACCGCGCTCCTGGATGCCATCTATCTCGGGCTCAGCCAGATGAGGGGTGCACACAACGGCAAGCGGGCCTTGCTCATCATATCGGATGGAGGAGATAATCATAGTCGGTACAATGAGAACGATGTTAAGAACTACCTGAAAGAAGCCGACTGCCAGCTCTACGCAATTGGCATCTTCGATCCGATCGGCATACGTTCCAGAACGCCTGAAGAATTGGAAGGGCCCTCGCTGCTTTCTGAAATGACGGAAATGACCGGAGGCCGTGTCTTCCCTGTAGTAAACCTTGGCGAACTGCCCGACATTGCCGCGAAGATCGGAATGGAGCTCCGAAACCAATATGTCATCGGATACAAATCAAGCAACGCGCACCACAACGGCGCGTGGCGAAAGATCAAGGTCAAACTGCGGCCACCTAAGGGACTTCCCCCCCTCAACGTCTATGCCAAGACCGGCTACTACGCCCCGAACCAGTAGCCGCGGCCGAGTTATCGTTTTCCTGATCACCTTTTTCCTCGCGGCTATAGGTGTGTTCTTTGCGGCGGGCGCGTCCGCGCAGCAACAGCAAGCGCCCATATCTCCTTCCCAACAGCCTCCGCCGCCAAACGCTCCCCCGCAGGAAATGCCGCAGGGGACTTACAAGATCAAGTCGCAGGTCAACCTGGTCGTCCTGCACGTGTCCGTGCTCAATGACCGCAGCGTCTTTGTGCCTGGACTGATGGAAGATAGTTTCCGGGTGCTCGAAGATAAGGTCGAGCAAAAGCTTTCCGTCTTCAAGCAGGAAGACGTGCCCGTCAGTTTCGGACTGGTCGTGGACAATAGCGGCAGCATGAGGGACAAGCGCCCGCAGGTGAATGCGGCGGCGCTTACGTTTGTCAAGACCTCTAACCCGTCGGACGAGGGCTTTGTCGTCAATTTCAACGACGACTACTACCTGGACACCGAGCACGATTTCACCAGCGATCTCGCGGAAATGAGAACGGCGCTGGAACGAATTGATGCGCGCGGCAGCACGGCGCTGTACGACGCCGTCATCGGCTCGCTCGATCACCTGAAAAAAGGCACGCGCGACAAAAAAGTTCTCCTGGTCGTGACCGACGGCGAGGACAATGCCAGCCGGCACAGCCTGGAAAACGTGGTGGAGCAAGCGCAGCGGGCCGACGCCGTCATTTACGCGGTGGGCGTGTTCAGCGACGACGACATCAAGCACAACCATCGCGCCATGAAGAAAGCGCGAGGCGCGCTGAGCGACCTGGCCAACGCCACCGGCGGCCTGGCCTTTTTCCCGGAAACCGCCGACGACACGGAATCGATTTGCACGCAGATCGCCCACGATATCCGCAACCAATACACGCTGGCCTACTATCCGACCAACGCGGCGCACGATGGATCGTTCCGCACCGTGTCGGTTCAGGTGACGCCGCCACACGGCGCGGGAAAACTTACGGTGCGCACGCGCACCGGATATTACGCGTCTCGCGCGCCCTCTTCCGGCAATTAGAAACGCGGTCTTGCAGCACAAGTGGCACAGGCTTCAGCCTGTGGGTTTTGGTCCTGCAAGGACTAACCCCCACAGGCTGAAGCCTGTGCCACTTTGCTTGCACGTAATTTCAATTATTTAGAAGATCAGTCAAAAAGCTTTTTCCATGCGGGATTGCGGCGCCAAAATTGTCAGCGATGGTTTGTCCCATGTCGGCAAGCGTATCGCGGATGCCCAGGTTGACGCCGCGCTTCCCCGCCGGGCTATAGGTGACGATGGGGACGTACTCGCGCGAGTGGTCGGTCGTCGGCCATGCCGGATCGGGATCGCAACCGTGATCGGCGGTGATCATCAGCAGGTCTCGCGGCCCGAGCGCCTTCAGCAGCGGTGCAAGAAGCGCGTCGAACTCCTCAAGCGATCTTGCAAATCCCTCCACATCCTTGCGGTGTCCGTAGAGCATGTCGAAATCCACAAGATTGGCGAAGATCAGGCCGCTCTTTTGTTCCCCGAGCGTGGCGTGGAGTTTCTGCATGCCGTCCGCGTTGCTCTTCGTCGTGACGTAACGATCGACGCCGCGGCCGTTGTAGATGTCGTGAATTTTGCCGATGCCGAAGATCGGAATTTTTCTTTCGACGAGCACGTCCATCAGCATCGGCCGTGGCGGCTCGACCGCGTAATCGTGGCGCCGCTCGGTACGCCGAAAATTTCCCGGCGCGCCCGTGAACGGTCGTGCGATTACGCGGCCCACTTTGTTCGGTCCGTCCAGCATTTTCCGGGCAATTTCGCACATGCGGTAAAGCTCGGCGATGGGAATCACGTCTTCGTGCGCCGCGATTTGGAAGACGCTGTCGCCCGAGGTGTAAACGATCGGGAAGCCCGATCGAACGTGCTCCTCGCCCAGCTCCTTGATAATTTCGGTTCCCGAGGCGGGCTTGTTGCCGATTGTTTTTCGGCCGATAGCGCGTTCGAACTGTTCGATCAATTCGCGCGGAAAACCGTGCTTGTAAACGGGGAATGCCTGCGGCAGCCAGATGCCGGCCATCTCCCAGTGCCCTGTCGTCGTGTCCTTGCCCGGAGAATGCGTGGCGCTTTTGCCATAGCAGCCCTCAGGATGCGCCGAAGGCGTCAGGTGGTCGAGCGGGGCTATATTCGCAAGTCCGAGGCTCACAAGGTTCGGCAACGCCAGCGGGCGGGATCTAGCGATGTGGCCGAGCGTGTCGCGGCCCGTGTCGCCGTAATCCACAGCGTCCGGAAGCGCGCCGATTCCAACGCTGTCCAGCACGATCCAGATGATTCGTTCGAACGATGACATGGCTCCCTCAAGCGAAAGAGTATACGACGCTTGTCACGGCGGACAAGGCTGGGGAGGCCACTACCCCCATTTTCCAGGCGGGTGTAAAATCGTCCGGACTCTATTTACTTGGCCGGCGGCTTTGTGCGTTTGCGGAGGCGTAGATGAGAAATCACCGATGGCGGTTGGGCCTGGTCGTCTTGGCGCTCATTGGAATTTCCGTCACGCTAAGTCGCGGAATTGCTGAAGCTGGACAGAATCCGTCGGAGCAAAGCCAGCCGTTCAAGTCCCCCTGGCAAAGGCTCAATGACCAAGCAAAGCTTGAAAATCCAACGGACGGGAATTCGGTTCGCGCGCTCATGGACGAAATCCTCGACTTTCCGAATTCTTTTGGCCGCATTCCGCCCATCATGCGAGAGCTCGTGGAACAACGCCTCGTGCAGGCGGAAATCAATTACAAACTCGGCCGGAATACGGGAATTCCGGGAAAATGCGTCGTCCAAATCGTAAACACCCTCGCGGACAAATTCGGGTTGTCAGACTTAGCGCGGACTTCGTTGCATCAGGTGGAAGTTCTTCGTTTCGGCATGGAATTGTCGTCACCTGCCTTCATGACACCGGCTTCATCCCAGAAGGAGGATACGGGCGTCAATCCCAGTACGGCCGACCTCTCACCCGCGCAGGCCACTCATATTCTTCTCGTCCTGCTCACTCAAAAGATGATCAGTCCTGACTTCCAACTTCCTCTCGAAGAATGGGAAAAGACTAAGTACCAACCCGCGATGGAGAAGATGCGCAAGTACAAAGAGCAACGGGATTCCGGTCAATTGGGGAAGACGGCGACCCATGCGGAGGTGGTTGCCTATACTCTGGACCACGACCCGCGCACTCAAATCTATAATGCGGTCTCGAAGATGAGCCTGACGGACGGGCTGGACCTGGTCAATCAGGCTTTCGAAATTGCGGGGATCAGCAAATAGACTACGCCGCTTTCTCCAGCACCATCAGGGCCGTCGCGGTGTTGGAGATGGCAACGTAGTAGTTGCTGTGAATCTTCTTCACCTTGTCTCCGAGCGCGCCGCGCATCGTCAGCCAAAGAATGAATTCGGCGCCCTGTGCGCCCGAGAGGCGCACCAGCTCGGGGATCGAGTAGCGGGCCAGTGCTTCCGGATCACTGACGATTTTTTCCATACAGAGCAGGTCGAATTCCTTGTTGATGAAGCCAGCGCGCTCGCCATCGAGCTGATGAGACAATCCGCCCGTGCCCATCACCAACACGTTGATGTCCTTCGGGTACGATTCAATCGCGCGGCCTATCGCCTGCCCGAATTTGAAGCAGCGCATGGGAGTCGGCAGGGGATGCTGCACTGTGTTGATGCAGACAGGAATCGTCTTCACGCCGGAATAGGAATTATTGGGCCAGAACAATGACATAGGCACGGTGAAGCCGTGGTCCACCAACATTTCCTGGCATGAGGCTACGTCAAATTCATCCTCGACGACGGATTCGATAATGTGCCAGGAAAGATCCGGGTCGCCTTGGAAGGGGGGAATCGTAGGGATGCCCCAACCTTCGTCGGCGTTGCTGTATTCAGCAGCAGCCCCAATCGCAAATGTCGGCATGTTGTTGAGAAAGAAGTTCAGGCCGTGGTCGTTGTAGATGACGATGGCCACGTCCGGCTTCACTTTTTGGAGCCATTCCCGCGCCGGGGGATAGCCGGCAAAAAAAGGTTTCCAGTACGGGTCGTTGACCAGTTGCGCTTCCCTGGGAACCGCATTCCCGATCGACGGGATATGAGACGTCGTGAGTCCGCCAATGATGCGCGCCATGTGCTAATCCCCCTGTGCCCTAACCATTTTTTTGAATTCATCCACGGACATGCCGGTCTGCTGAGCGCCCACATCCTGCACCGAGAGGCCGAAAATCCCGGCGAATTTCGCGAGATAGTAAATACAGCCGCCGGCATGGATCAACGCCAGCACGTTGCGCGCCTTGATGGCCGCGCGCTGCTCGTCGTTGAGAGCGTACTTCGTGCAGTAGGCGTCTTCGTCCTTCACGAACTCGTCGCGGTTCTCTTTGCTGTTGAAGGAGTAGCACATTTTGTTCAGCGCATAGCCCTTCATGGCCGCCTTGCCGTCGAACATGTACGTGCCTGGAATGTGGACATCGGGGTGGGTTGCGTGAGTCATGGCAAGGCTCCTGTGGCCGAGAGCAGCATCGGCGCGCCGAGTGTTTATTTAGACAGACCTGAGGAATTGGCACAGTGAGTGCCGTCACGCTATCGCGTGATGAAGGTCACACAGCAAGATTGGCGAGTTGTTCTGAGGGTGGGTCGCCAACGAAGTTTTATTGTGTTGGCTCAACGCGGTGCTGAAGATCGTGTAGCACAGCCACTCTTGGCTGTGTGATTTTGCAGGCCTCACACACAGAACAGCGTCGAAATGGCGACGGCAAAAACCACAAAGCCAAGAGTGGCTGTGCTACTTGAGGCGATAACCCGAAACGAGGTCGGAAGATGTGCCGTATGGGTCCGCCTTTTGGTCGGCTGCGTCCATCGGAACGCGCGCGGTCCAGAGGCGGACGAAAAGGCCCTGGGTCGTCAATGTGTCTGTGCAGGTTGGGTTTACATAAAGCAGGTCCACGAGGCCTGAGCCGGAGGCTGCCACCGTTGCGAGGCGTTCCGCCATCTGAGCGACGAGCGAGCAGGCGAACGGATTGTACAAGTAGAGGAGCAGCGGAGTCCGCGGCCAACTGAAATTCGCCGCGTCCTCGTGGACCACGCGAATCTTGGCTTTAGGTTTTGCGACGCGGCTCCATCGGGCGACATTTCTTTGCGCGACGCGGGCTAATTCCTCACTAACTTCAACGCCGATCACTTTCCGGAATGGCAATTCCGCCGCAAGGAGGAGCGCGCGGCCTTTGCCTGCTCCAACATCCACAAAACTATACGCGTTGATCCTGCCCGACACTGCGGGCAGAGTTTCGCGCCAGCGCCGGCACCATTCGTGAAACACGGACGGGGCAATCGCCGAATAGCCGTGGTTGAACGCGTCATTCGCCCGGCCTTTGACAAGGTCTTCCGGGCCGAGATAGCCGCTCGTGTCCGTTCCATATTTCCGGTCGAAGGGATGGATGACGCCGCGATTAGGAGCCGTTTTGGAAGCGGATACTGAGATGGCTTGGACCTCGGAGTCACTAGCTTTTGGTCAATTCACGACTTATTTTCGTGTTGAGAATTGTCGCGAAGAAACTGCACGAGCAATTTGCTCACTTGCTCGGGCTGCTCTTGCTGCACCCAATGTCCGGCCCCTTCCAAAAGATGCACCCCCGCCATTCGTGTGCATCCTGTCTTCTGCATTTTCTCGAAATCTCCGGGGGTTTGAAAGACGGCCCAGTCGCTTTTCCCGCTGACAAACAGTGAGGGGACATCAATCGAACGGCCGGAGAACAAACGCAATTCCGCGGGATCCTTCGCGGACCACCGGACGCGGTAGCCATTCAGTCCGCCCTGAAACCCCGTCCTTCCAAACTCCGAGCTATAGACCCTGAGCTCATCGTCGGGGAGCCATTTGCAGGCGGCGATCGCGGCGGGCGAGGGAATTTCGGGGGCGACGGTCTCCGCCATGTTCTTGTTCAGGTCCATCACGTAGTAGCGGGGCAGCTTGGCCCACTCGCTGGCGGTTCTCGCTTTGAGCGGGAAGGGAGCGTTCTGTTTCCAGTCCGCACTCTTCATGTTGTAGTAGGCGCGCAAGAAGGCGTGAATCCCTTGCGGCGGGTGCCAGATGTCTTCATTGGCTGGGCGCGTCGAGTAATACTTCTGGTAGTACTTCCGCGGAGGGTTCAGCGCGGCCAGTTCCTCATCGATAGGATCGACGGGCAGGCCCGCTGCGGCGGCTGCCTGCGGTGCATCGGAAGTATCGAACGGCAACGCCGGTGGGCCTGCGAATGGCGAACTCATCATGACCACGGAGCGAAATACATCCGGCCGAACGAGAGAAGCCCATGAGGCAATCGGCGAGCCCTGGTCGTGCCCGATCACGGCGGCCACAGAGCGATAGCCGAACGCCAGAACTAGCGCCAGGATATCCTTGACCTGATTCAGCGTATCGAAGGGGGCGATGTCATCGTCGTAGCCGACGTCCCAGCCAGAGGTTCGCCCGTACGCCCTGCGGTCTGGCGCAATCACATGAAATCCTGCCGAAGCGATGGGCAGCATTACTTTTCGCCAGCTGTACGCGAGCTCGGGGAATCCGTGAAGGAGTACGACAAAGGGACGATCCTTCGACTCGAAGCCTGCTTCGAGGACATGCATCCGGAGACCGTTGATGTTGTTTACAAAGCGAGAGCGGATGCCCGGAGGGAGAACGGCCGGATCGTAGGGCGCCTCGGTCGCATTCGTGGCCGATGACCGTTGAGGGGCGCCGGCTGAGCGCGCCTCTGTAACCAACGCGGCAGGCGTTAGAGCGGCGGCGAGGCCTTGCATCAGCCGGCGGCGTGTAAACACGCTACCGCCAAGCAACGCAAACAGATCATTTGTGGACTCTCGCAAGGCTTCCTCGCTTTCTTTTGCGGCGGATAATGCACGCAGTCTAGCGCGGAGGGATATCGGTTGCAATCTGAGTCAGTATTTAGCGGGAGGGTTAATTGCCCTACATCCTGCGGCGACGTATAATCGTGAGTTTAGATGTGCGCCGCCGAAGGCGCTGAGGAGGGTGTGGCGTGGCTGCCAGAGAACATTCCGCTGCAGAGCCGTTGGCGACGATCTCCGCTGCGGAAGCCGCCGAGCAGGAGGCGATCCATGTGCTCGGGGCGCGCGTTCACAACCTGAAGGATATCAGCTTCGACATTCCGCATAACGCCATCACCGTCGTCACGGGGGTTTCGGGATCCGGAAAATCGAGTCTCGCGTTTGACACGATTTACGCCGAGGGGCAGCGGCGATACATCGAATCGCTTTCGGCGTACGCGCGGCAATTTCTCGAGCGCATCGAGAAGCCCGATGTGGATGAGATTACCGGAATCGCTCCTGCCATCGCGATCAAGCAGAAAAATTCGACGCGCAATCCGCGCTCGACCGTGGCGACGGCCACTGAAATTTACGATTATCTCCGCTTGCTCTATGCGCGCGCGGGCCGCACGTTTTGCGCGAAGTGCGGCAGCGAAGTTCGCAAAGACACGATGGACGAAATCGCCGCGCGCGTGCTTGCGTTGCCGCAGGGACGGCGATTTTATGTGCTGTTCACGCTCGATCTTGCGGCAGCTTCTCCACAGGGCGCGCCTGCGGCGGCGCGGCGAAGTGCGTCGAAAAAAACGGGGAAACCGTCCCCCGAAACGATCCGGCTGGCGCTGGCCGGTCTGCAGCGCCGAGGATTCCAGCGGCTTTATCAAGCGGGACGCATGCACGAATTTTCGTCACCGGAGACACTGCTCGACATCAATTTTTCGCAACCGGTGTACGTCGTTGTCGACCGGCTCTCCATCGGTCCCGAAATGCGCTCGCGGCTCGTCGACTCGGTCGAGATTTGCTACCGCGAAGGACGCGGCGAGGCCATCGTCGAATTTGTGCCCGAGGCGGCTGGCGGGCCATCTGAAAGGATGGTGTTCAACGAGCGGTTCGAGTGCAAGACGTGCGGCGCGGTGTATCAGGAGCCGGAGCCGCGATTGTTTTCGTTCAACAACCCGTATGGAGCTTGCCCGCGCTGCCAGGGATTTGGAAATACCGTCGATTTCGATATCAATCTGGTGATTCCCGATCGCGGGAAATCTCTCAACGAGGGCGCGATCCAACCGTGGACCAAGCCCCGCTACCGCGCCGTGGTTCTGGAGTTGAAAAAATTCGCACGGGCCAACCACATCCCTATGGATGTTCCCTTCCGGCATCTGACCGCTGCGCAGCAAAACCAAATCATTGAGGGCGACCCCAAATCCGACTATGTGGGCGTGAACGGTTTTTTTCAGTGGCTCGAGCGGAAAAAATACAAGCTTCATGTCCGTGTTTTCCTGAGCCGCTATCGCGGGTATGCGCTTTGCCCGGATTGCAATGGATCGCGCCTTCGCGCCGAGGCGCGCGCGGTGCGCGTGTCGGGAAAAGCCATTACCGAAGTCTGCGCCATGACGGTGGCCCAAGCGCGGCTATTCATGGACAGCCTCGAATTGAGCGCGGAACAGTCCGCCATCGCCGATAAAATCCTGGAAGAAATTCGCCAGCGGCTTCTGTTCCTCGACGAGGTGGGTCTGGACTATTTGTCGCTCGACCGGCTCTCCTCGACGCTTTCCGGAGGCGAGGCGCAGCGCATTCAACTGGCCACCTCGCTCGGGTCGCATCTTGTCGGCGCGCTGTACGTTCTGGACGAGCCTTCCATTGGACTGCATCCGCGCGATACGCACCGCTTGATCGAAATCCTGAAACACCTGCGCGACCTGGGCAATACGATCCTCGTGGTCGAGCACGATCCGGACATGATTGCCGCGGCCGACTATGTGATCGATTTGGGGCCCGGCGCGGGAGAACATGGCGGGAGCCTGCTTTTTGCCGGGCCGCGCAGCGAACTTTTGCAGAGCCGGGAATCCCTGACGGCGCGCTACCTCAACGGCGAATTGCGCATTCCCGTCCCAACGCTGCGGCACAAGCCGAGCGGCCGATTTTTGAGAATCCACGGAGCGCGCGCACACAATCTACAGAACATCGATTTGATGATTCCTCTGCACATGCTGGTGGCGATCACGGGCGTATCGGGATCGGGAAAATCCACGCTGGTGCACGACGTGATTTATAAGGCCATCGAAGCGAAACGCACCGGCGGGAAGTTCCAGGAACTGTGCGACCGGATCGAAGGAGACCATCAGCTGCAAAGCGTTGTATTGGTTGATCAGTCTCCAATCGGGCGAACGCCGCGATCGAATCCGTCCACGTATCTCAAGGCGTTCGACGCGATCCGCGAAGCCTTTGCCTCGACGCCCGAAGCGAAAAAGCGCGGCTACACGGCCGGGCATTTTTCCTTCAACATTCCCGGAGGACGCTGCGAAGCGTGCCAGGGGGAAGGCATCGTCACCGTGGAGATGCAGTTTCTTGCGGACGTGGAGCTGATCTGCGAGGAATGCCGTGGGACGCGGTTCAAGAGCGGCGTCCTTGAAGTGCGCTATCGCGAAAAAAATGTGCACGAAGTGCTGCAACTAACGGTGCGCGAGGCGCTGGTCTTTTTCACGGGAGTGCCCAAGATCACTTCGAAGCTGAGAATTCTCGACGAGGTGGGGCTCGGCTATTTGCGGCTGGGGCAGTCCGCGACGACGCTCTCCGGCGGCGAGGCGCAACGCCTGAAGCTCGCCGCGCATCTCACCACGCAGGCGAACGAGGGTGTCTTGTATATTTTTGACGAGCCTACGACCGGCCTGCACTTCGACGACATACAGAAATTGCTGACGGCGTTCCGCAAGCTGATCGACGGGGGCGCGTCGATTCTAGTCATCGAGCACAATCTCGACATCATCAAATCATCGGATTGGATTATCGACCTGGGGCCGGAAGGCGGGGTGCAGGGCGGGAAGATTGTTGCTACCGGAACGCCCGAGCAAGTCGCGCGGAATTCCCATTCGTTTACAGGGAAATTTCTTTCGCGCGTGCTTGCAAATATTCACGCAAATCACAATCATGGCGCGCCACCTGCCGCCGCGCGGAATAAATGAAGCACATGTATTTTGGGAACGAGTTCGCTAAGCGCTGGATTCCCGTTGGATTGACGTTCGTATGGATCGCCGCGGCGGGAATTTCGTTCGCTGCTCAGTCCCAACAGAAAACTCCAAGGAAATCGCCGTCAGCATCTTCGCCGCAAGAAAAGGAAGACTCGCTCGCCCCTCTGCTGCAGCAGGCGAGTGACGCGATCGACAAAATGGATTTCGCCGCGGCGCTCGATCCGCTTCAGAAATACATTGCGCAGCGTCCGGACGTGGCCTACCCGCATTTTCAGCTCGGATTTGCCTATGTGGGATTAAAGCGCGCCGAAGATGCGAAGAGTGAATTCACGCGCGCGATTGCGCTCGATCCCAAGATGGCGGCGGCGCACTTGAATCTCGGCCTGGTCCTGATGGATCGCGATCCCGCCGCGGCGGCCGACGCGTTCCGACACGTCGCCGAATTGCAGCCCACGGAAAGCCGGCCGCGCTTTCTCGCCGGTTTCTGTCTGGAGCATGCCGGCAAATTTCCGGAGGCCATCGAGCAATACCGCGCCGCCCTTTCGCTATCGCCAAAGGATTACGAAGCTCACTTCTCATTGGGTCGCGTACTGCTTCGCACGAATGACGCGGCCGGCGCGGAAGAGCAATTCCGCGCGGCCATCGCATCGCGCGGCGACGCGGCTCCGGCGCAATTAGGGCTTGCGAGCGCTCTCCTGACGCAAAGAAAGTATGAGGCGGCGAGCAATTCCCTCGCGGAATATTTGAAGCTCAAGCCGGGAGACCGAGCCGCGCATTTTGACCGGGCTTCAGCGCTATTAAATCTCAGCCGGTTCGATGAAGCGCTTGCCGAGCTTGACCTGTCCGACGCGGGCGACGCGCCGTCCGCCGATACGATGAAAATGCGCGGCGAAATCTACATGCAGCAGAAGAAGTGGAAACAGGCTGGGGAAACGCTGAAGCAAGCGATTTCGGTGTCGCCCAAAGATGCGGAGCTGGCCGAGTGGATCGGACATGTGGACATCGAGTTGCGCGACTATCCCGGCGCGGTCCGCATCTTGGGACAAGTGAACGCGCAGAATGGGCAAAACGTGGACGCGTTTCGCGATCTCGCCGACGCCTTTTACCTGAATGAAAACTACGCGCAGGCCCTCGAGGCGATGGACCGTCTTGCCAAACTGGAAACTCCGAAGCCCGGATCGTGGTTTGTCCGCGCAATCTGTTACGATAAACTTTCGCGTAAGGCGGAGGCGATTGAGGCCTATCAGAAGTTCCTCGATCAAGACGGCGGGCTGCACGACACTCAGGATTTTCAGGCGCGCCACCGCATCCCCGTCCTGCAGAAAGAGCTAGGGCAGTCCAAGAAAAAGTAAAAATGGATGACGGCGTTCTTCTTCCTTCCAAGATGAAGGTGGCGGCTAAAATTCGGATCGGTTTGATTGCGGCGGCGGCGCTTGGCACCCCTCTCGCCGCGCAGGACCGTTTGGCGGAGGATCTGGCGAAATACCAGCATGAGACCGACCCGGTGCATAAATCGCGGGCGCTGGTAAAATTGGGAGACGATCAGATCGACCTCGCAAAGAAACAGCTGAAGGAGGAGGACGAGGTCGCATCCCTGTATACCCTCGAACAATACCGTGATGAGGTTCACGACATGGTCACGGCGCTGAACGCCATGGGCGTTGACGCGGAACGAAAACCCGCGGGATTCAAGGAGCTTCAAATCAGCCTTCGCGAAACCATCCGGCACATTGACGATCTGATTCTTACGCTTGCCGTGGATAAGCGTCCCTTTTTCCGGTCGGTTCGCAACGATCTATTCACGGATCAGAACGTGCTCATCGACGAACTTTTTCCGCGCAAGCCGGAGCGCAATTCGCCGAAATCAGATCCTTGAGGTGTCCCATGCGATCCATCATTTTACCGGGCGCCGTATTGCTCTTCGCTTCGATTTTGAGCGCTGTTCCTTCAGTCAGGGCCTACGCCGCTCCCCAAAAGAAGGAGTATCTGTCCGAGGCGGAGGCCGACAAGATTCGCGAGGCGGGGGCGACGGGCCCGCGCATCGTCCTGTTCGAGAATTTCGCCTCGGACCGCATCAAAAAACTCCAGTATGAATTCGCGCACATCGACCCGGCGGACCAGAAAAGGACCGAACGCCTGAACAGCCTGATCAACGGGTATACCGGCTGCATCGACGATGCCGCCGACTTGATCGAAATCGGAATCGAAAAACAGCAGGACATTCGCGACGGCGTGAAAGCGATGCAGGCTGGGATCAAGGAGTTTCTGCCCTACCTTCAGGGTCTGGCCATGAATGGTCCGGAACACCAAACATATAAATCTAATCTTGAGGACGCAATCGAGGCGACGCAGGACGCGGCGAAGGATGTGGAGAAGGCTTCCAAGGGGGCGTCCGCGCCGCCGGTGCGGCGCAACCCGTCGTGAGAGGATCTTCAAGCCTGAGGAAGGACCGTCGCGCGCCCTTCGCGCTTCCTGGGGGCGACCGCGTTTTTCAACGCATCTTCACGCGCCTGGGATGCCAGGGCCGGCCGCCGCAATTTCAAGTGGAGTTGTACCCGTACGCCAATCTCTCGCACACGCTGCGCCTGCGTCAGGACGTGGCCTACGTGCGGCTTTCCGATATTTTGCATGAGGCGCCGGTCCCGGTGATTGAAGCCGCCGCGGCGATATTGCTCGGGCAAATGTATCGCCGGCGCGTGCCTCGCGAGTTGCGCGATCTCTACCGCCAGTTCGCGCTGGCGCACACGACGAGGCGGCACATCGCGCGCGTGCGCCGCAAGCGCGCGAGGCGCATTCCGGATAATCCGCTCGGGGCGGCGCACGACCTGGATCCCATGTTCGTTTCGCTCAACGCCGAATATTTTGACGGGCGGCTTCGCCGGCCACGTCTCGGATGGAGCGCGCGGCCCTGGCGCTCCCAATTTGGTTGCTACGATTCTTCGCTCGATCAGATTGTGATGAACAAGCGGCTGGACCAAGCCGAGGTGCCTTCCTTCGCGGTGGAATTCATTCTCTATCACGAAATGCTGCACGTGAAGCATCCGTTGCGCGCCGCGGCCTGCGGGCTGCAGGCGCACTCGCCCGAATTTCGCGCTGAGGAAAAACGATTCGCGCATTATGCACGCGCTCGAAAATTTCTTGAGCACGTGCGATAGGGCGCAGACCTCCATATTGCGAATTTCGGCAAGGCGTGCGCGGCGCGCCCAGTAGCACAGACTTCAGTCTGTGGCTTTCCACCAGTTCGCCCAGGGCGGTCGCGTCAGCCAAGCACCAATGGAAACCCACAGACTGAAGTCTGTGCTACTGGCGCTCCGCTTTTTTGGGAGATTCCTGCGCGGCTTTTTCTTCGAGATCCGAGATGGTCTTCTTTATTTTCGCGGCGTCCGCTGCGTGAGGGAGGATTTGGAGATATTTGTTATAGGATTCGACGGCCTTGGAGTATTCGTGTTTTTTTTCGTAGGCTTCGCCTAGAAATTTCCACGGCATTGCCAGACCGGGCTGGTAGTTGGAGGATTCCACGAAACGTTCGATCGCCGCGTCGTAGGCTCCCTTGTTGAAATAGAACTTGCCGATCTCCAGGCTTCGCTCCGCATGAAGCGGATCGAACACCGGTCCCGAAGGCGCGGCCGGAGGATCGGGCGTCGAATCTTCCGAAGGAGGGGGCGGCGGAACGGTCGGGTCGATCGGCTGCACGGCGAGTGGCGGGGTTACTGCCGGCGGCGCGGCTGTGGTGGCCGCAGGGGGCGCGGCGGGCGCTTCTGCCGGAGGCGGAGGCGGGGGAACTCTCGGATTCACTTGCTGCGCGCACAGGGATCGAGCCCCTGCGAACAGAAATATTCCGAAAACGATGTAGGCCAGTCGGTTCATGTGGCGCGCAGATTAAGATTCACTTTGCTATCATGGGTGTTGCCCGAGAGCGGATTGCCGCGCCTCTCATTCTACTCCCGCAATGGAACTCGATCAAAAAGCCGCCAGCTTTCCCGCCGAGCCGGGCGTCTATCTGTTCAAGGACGCCCTGGGAAATGTTTTGTACGTGGGGAAATCGAGTTCCCTGCGCAATCGCGTGAAATCGTATTTCCTCGAATCTCGCTGGATGGATGCCAAGACCGGTTCGCTGGTGCGAGAAATCGCGGATCTCGACTATATCGTCGTGGACAATGAGCGCGAAGCCCTGGCGCTCGAAAATAGCCTGATCAAGCAGTACAAGCCGAAATTCAATGTGCTGCTGCGCGACGACAAGACGTACCCGTACATTCGATACACGGCATTCGAGAAATTTCCGCGCGTGTACGTGACGCGGCGCCTGGTCAAGGACGGCTCGATCTACTTCGGGCCGTTCTTCCCGCACAGCCTGGCGTACCGGATCGTCCACTTCATCCACAAAACGTTCCGCATCCCGTCCTGCACAGTGGACCTGACGCGCGCGCACCCACGTCCCTGCTTGCAATATTACATTCGCCGGTGCCACGGGCCCTGCGTTCCCGGCCTCGCCACGGATGAGAAATACGCGGAAGCGGCGCGGGACACGAAATTATTCCTCGAGGGCCGCCGCCACGACCTGATGGAGAGCCTCGAATCGCGCATGATGGAGGCTTCCGACACCGAACGCTTCGAGCAAGCCGCGGCGTATCGGGACCTACTGCACACGCTTTCCGAGATCGAGGAACGTCAAAAAATTGCAGCCGCGCAAGGGGACGACATCGACGTCCTCGCATGGCACGCGGAGCCTCCGCTGGTGGCCGTGAATCTCTTTCACCTGCGCGGAGGGCGCGTCGTGGACCGGCGCGATTTTTACTGGGAAGACCTTGTGGAATTCGAGCCGGCCGAATTTCTGTCCTCGCTTTTGAAGCAGATCTATCTCGATGCCGCGTATCTGCCGCGCGCCATTCACGTGCCCATGGACTTCGAGGATCGCGAACTGCTTGAAGATATTCTCACCGAACGCGGGGCGCACCTCGAACCGCCCCGGAACCGCGTGGAAATTTTGATGCCGCAGCGCGGCGCGAAGCACGCCTTCCTGGAACTTGTGGAGAAAAACGCGCGTCACTCGTTCGAGCAGCGCTTTCGCGTTCTTAAGCCCAGCTCGAAGGCCATCGTGGAGGCGCTCGAACAGGCGCTCAGCCTGCCGGAACCACCGCGGAGAATCGAGAGCTTCGACATCTCGCACTTGCAGGGTTCGGACACCGTGGCCTCGATGGTCGTGTGGGAAGACGGGCGCATGAAAAAATCCGACTACCGGAAATTCATCGTTCGCGGCGAATGGGGGAACGACGATTTCGCGAGCATGAAGGAAACCGTCGAGCGGCGCTATCGTCGGTTGCAGGAAGAGAAGAAACCGTTCCCGGGATTGATCCTGATCGACGGCGGAATCGGCCAGCTCCATGCGGCCGCGTCGGCTCTCGAAAAACTCGAGGTCATCAATCAGCCCGTCGCCAGCATTGCCAAGCAAGAAGAAATTATCTACGTCCTCGGCCAGGAGGACCAGCCTATCCGGCTGGAACATCACTCTCCGATCCTTCATCTGATCCAACAAATTCGCGATGAAACGCACCGCTTCGCCGTGGGTTTTCATCGGCAACGCCGCGCGAAACGCACGATTCAGACGGGCCTGGAAAACATTCCCGGCGTCGGCCCGCGCACGGCTCAAAAACTGCTCCGGAATTTCGGAAGCGTCGCGCAACTCAGTTCCGCCAGCATTGAACAGATCGCCAAGGTTGTGCCAAGAGGGCTTGCCGAGCGAGTGTCCGCGCACCTGGCGGGCGCAAGCGGTACGGAGTTGCCAGGGCGATAGCTCGTCCTGATTGAGTGATTATTCTTCATCGTGAAAATGCCCGTTCCGTGCCGAAATACACGGGACGGAACGGCCTCTACAAAACCTTCGCGCAATGCTGGCAGCAGCTTTTGTAGGGGCCGCCCGTTTTTTGGGCGGGCAGCCGTTTGCTCCATCCAGATTGAAACTAATTCACTACCCGCATGTTCCCCCGATTGCTTCTGCCGGGCCCCTGTGCTACTTTCGAGGCTGGAAAGGAGTAAGCCATGTCGGAAAATAATGCGGGATCGAAAGTGAGCTTCTTCCTGGTCGGACTCGGAATTGGCGCGCTGGTTGGAATTCTGTTTGCCCCGAAATCGGGCGAGGAAACGCGCGAATTTCTAGCGGAGAAGGCCGATGAAGGCCGCGAGTATGCCCAGCGCAAGGCGCGGGAACTGCGCGAACGGGCCGAAGATATTCTCGAGCGGAGCAAGACGGCTGCGGTGCGGCAGAAAGAAACGATTTCAGCGGCGGTCGATGCCGGACGCGACGCCTATCAACGGGAAAAGGCCAAGGCAGCTCAGTAATCGCGGCGAGGAAAACGAATGGAAAGCTGGATGCCTTTTTTCGTGGTAGTGACGGCGCTTGCCGTGGTTTTGCAGGCGGTCATGCTGATTGCTCTATTCGTCCAGATGCGCCGCACGGCCAAGCGCGTCGAGCAGACTGTCGCGGACCTCAACACCAAACTGAATCCCCTCATTACGCGTGTCCAGATCCTCGTGGAAGATATTTCCCCGCGCATCACCGGGATAGTTGCGGACGCTTCCGAGATTACCCGTCTGGCGCGCAGCGAAGCGCAGAAGGTCGATCGAATCCTGAGCGAGGCCCTCGAACGGCTGCGCATGCAGTTGATTCACGTCGATCATATTCTAACCGGCGCCATGGAAGCGGTGGAAGAAGCGGGAACGCATCTGCGGCAGACGATCTGGGGACCTGTGGTGAAAGCCACAGCAATGATCCGCGGCGTTCAGGCGGGAATTGATTTTTTCAGGACTTCCCGGCACAGGCGCGGCCCGATCGATCACGTGGAAGCGTCAGCTGAACAGCAAGATGAAGGAATGTTTATCTAGTTCAAGCCCGCGTTAAGAATTCCACTTAAAGCATTAACGAATCCAGCCACCGCCAAGAACGACGTCTCCCGAATAACAGACTGCTGCTTGTCCTGGAGTAATGGCGCGCTGCGGCTCGTCAAAGGTCACCCGCGCAGTAGTCGCATCGATAGGCTCGACCATTGCTCCTGCCGGCTCGTGGCGATGGCGAATTTTTACCATCGCGCGCACCGGTGCTTCCAGGGCGGCAATCGAAATCCAATTCACGTCGCGTATTTCGCAGACGTTGGCGCGTAAATCTGAGTCGTCTCCAACTACAACGCGATTGGCGGCGCGATCCAGTTCAACCACGTAGAGCGGCCTCCCGGCTGCAATGCCCAATCCCTTGCGCTGCCCTACTGTGTAATTGTGGACGCCGCGGTGGCGGCCTATCACTTCGCCGCTCGTGGTAACGAGGTCGCCCTCCTCTTCAGACAGCGATTCGCCGCGCTCGCCCAGGTAGGCGGCGATGAACTTGACGTAATTCCCTGACGGCACGAAACAAATTTCCTGGCTCTCGGGCTTTTCCGCTACCGGGAGCGCGGCGCGGCGGGCGATTTCGCGCACCGCGGTCTTGTCGAGATCGCCGAGCGGGAAATCCGTTCGCGACATCTGTTCCTGCTTGAGACCGAACAGAAAATAGGTCTGGTCCTTGGAATTATCCAGCGCGCGCAGCAATTCGTAGCGCCCCGTGATTTCATTCTGGCGAATTCGGGCGTAGTGGCCGGTCGCCAGGCGGTCGGCTCCGATCTGACGCGCGGTCACGAGCAGCGGATCAAATTTCACGTGGTTGTTGCACATCGTGCATGGAACGGGCGTGCGGCCCGAAAGATACTCTTCGACAAAAGGCTGCACCACGGTTTCCTCGAATCGCTGCTCGTAATTCACGACATAGTGAGGCATGCCGAGGTGTTGCGCCACGCGCTTGGCGTCGTAGACGTCGTCGAGCGAGCAGCAGCGCTGGCCGTGCGCGCCGTCGCGGTCAAGCTCCGGCAAGCGCCGCTGGTTCCACAGCTGCATCGTTAAGCCGACGACCGGAAAGCCGCGCTCCTTCAGGATCGCGGCGACGGCAGAGCTGTCCACGCCGCCGCTCATTGCGACGGCCGTCATCGCGCTCTGATTTGGATTCGAGTCCATGAAACTAGTATACCGTCAAATTAGCCGCAGTTTGAAATGTGGGTGCGATTGAATGTCAGTCTTTCCCAAAGACAGCATTGCGGTAGGGGTTTTGGGGCGCCGGCGGGACGCCGGCACCACCAGATCCCGAAAGACGGCGTATTACTGCCCTTTAAAAACACAGCTTGCAGAGAGAAATTAGGATTAGGCGATGGCAGGCTTCTTGTACGTGGGGGAAAGCTGGCGCAGCCGCTCGATCACGGGTGGGATCGTCTCGAGGGCGAAGTCGATTTCCTCATCGGTCGTCTGGTGGCCAAGGCTGAGGCGCAACGTGGCGCGCGCATCTTCCGGAACAAGGCCGAGCGCCATCAGGACGTGCGAAGGTTCAAGTGCTCCCGAGGAGCAAGCCGCTCCCGTGGAACACGCGAGTCCCTTGAGGTCCAGCGCGATCACCATGGACTCGCCTTCGATAAATGGAAAAGTTAAATTGGCAGTATTCGGAACGCGCGGCGCCCGCGCGCCGTTAACCCACGAGTGCGGCACGCGATCGAGAAGACCTCGCTCCAAACGGTCCCGCAATCCGCGTATGCGTTCGCTCTCCTTGCGCATTCCCGCCAGCGCGAGTTCTGCCGCTTTGCCCATGCCGGCGATGGCAGCGACGTCCTCGGTTCCCGGACGGCGATCCCGTTCCGAGTGTCCGCCGTACATCAACGGCCCAAGTTGCGTTCCCTTTCGGATGTATAGCGCGCCCACTCCCTTCGGTCCGCAAAACTTGTGCGCGGAAATTGAGAGCAAGTCGACGCCAAGCTTTTCCATTTCGATTGGAATTTTTCCGGCGGCCTGTACGGCATCGGTATGAAACACGATTCCCTTTTCGGCGGCAATTTTGCCGATCTCCTCGATGGGTTCAATCGTTCCAATCTCGTTGTTCGCGAGCATGAGCGTGATCAGGGCGGTCCCGGGACGAATCGCGGCGCGGAGATCGTCGAGGTTTACGAGTCCATCGCGGTCCACCGGCAGAATTGTGAGATCGATGCCGCTCTTAGCCAAGGCCCGACAAGGATCGAGCACGGCAACATGCTCAATCGCGGACGTGATCACGTGCTTGGCTTTGCCGGGTGCCGCTGCCACTGCGCCTAGGATGGCGTGGTTATTCGACTCCGTGCCTCCGCTTGTAAACATGATATCCGCGGCGCGCGCGCCTACGAGAGCCGCGACGGACGAGCGAGCCTCCTCCACCGCTCCTCGCGCGTTTTGGCCGAACGCGTGGATCGAACTGGCGTTTCCGTATTCCTCAGTGAGGTACGGGAGCATGGCCGCCAGAACTTCGGGCGCAATAGGCGTCGTCGCGTTGTGATCGAAATAAATTCGCTTCATGTGAAGCTTTCCAGGTAAATGTCGCTACCTGGAGCCTAGGAAAGCAGAATATCGTCCGCGGATGTAGCGGTCAAGGCACGGGCATCGTGGCACAGGCTTCAGCCTGTGGGTTTGTTGCTAGGTGCGCGACTCTGCTCTGACCAACCCCCACAGGCTGAAGCCTGTGCTACTCATGCCGTAGCCACTCGGGCACGCTGACTTGACACGCGAGTTGCCCTTCGATAGTTTGCAGGAGACGTGAAGCACCGAGCGCGCGGTCCCTCAATCGCGAGCGACGTCTGAAACGGAGACTGTCTTTGGCCGATCCCATCATCACGCTCACCACGGATTTTGGCACCAGCGACCACCTCGTCGGGTCAATGAAAGGCGTCATGCTGAACATCAATCCTGCCGCGCGGATTGTGGACATCAATCACAGCGTGGTTCCCTACGACATTCTCGACGGGGCCCTTTCGATTGCCAACGCTTACAAGTTTTTCCCGTCGCGCACGATTCATGTCGTCATCGTGGACCCTGGAGTGGGGACGGACCGCCGCCCGATTCTGGTGAGCGGAGAGAAGCAATTCTTCGTCGCGCCGGACAATGGCGTCCTCTCGATGATTTATGAACGCGAAGCATGCACCGTCCGGCACATTACGGCGGAACACTATTTCTTGAATCCGGTCAGCCCCACATTTCACGGGCGGGACGTTTTCGCGCCGACGGCCGCATGGCTCTCGAAAGCGTTTCAAACGGAGGCCTTTGGAGAGGTGATCACGGATTTTGTGCGGTTCACCATGCCGAAAGCCAAGGCCAGCGGGCAGGCCGTGAAGGGCGTGATCCTGCGCGTGGATGCTTTTGGAAACTTGATGACCAATCTCACAGAGGAAGAACTGCCCATTGGCGCTCTGGATGGCGGGCCGATCAAGATGGCCGTGAACGGCAAGCCGGTGCTGAGATTTGCGCGAACCTTCGCTTCCGGCAATCCGGGAGAGCTGATCGCCGTGCTGGGCTCGGCCGGTTACGTGGAAATTGCCGTGAACCGCGGCAGCGCCGCGCGCACGCTCGGAGTGAACCGCGGGGCTGAAGTTACGCTTGATCTTGCGTAGGACAGGCTTCAGCCTGTCTGGTTTAGATTTCAATTCATTCAGCAAAAGCGACAGGCTGAAGCCTGTCCTACTTCATCGGATATTTCAGCGCTGCAAGTCCATCGTCGTCAAGAACGCGCGTGTGCGCGGATCGAGCCAGTCGCGCAAAGCGTCTCCCAACAGGTTGAATGCGAGAACCGCAGCCATGATTCCCAGCGCGGGGAATACCACCAGGTGCGGCGCATCAAACAAATGATTGCGCGCGTCGTTGAGCATTGCGCCCCAGCTGGGAGTGGGCGCGACGACGCCCAGGCCCAGAAAGCTCAGCGTGGACTCCGCCAAAATCGCTCCCGCCATTCCGATCGTCGCCTGGATCAAGACGGGTTGCAACGTGTTCGGCAACAGGTGCCGCAGCAAAATGCGCGCATGCGATGCGCCGAGCGATCGCGCGGCGAGGATGAATTCCATTTCGCGCACTTTCATCACCTGGGCGCGGGCCAGGCGCGCGTATCCCGCCCATCCGGTAATGACCAGCGCCAGGATGACTTTGTCCAATCCCGGCCCCAGAAACGCCGCGAAGGCGATGGCCAGGAGAATTCCGGGAAACGATAGAAACGAATTGATCAGGACGATGTTGATGAAGCGGTCGAACGCGCCGCCGAAATAGCCTGAGAGGGAGCCAAGCGCCAGCCCCACAATTCCCGCGCCGACGACGACCGATACGCCGACGAGCAGCGAAACGCGCGCGCCATACAGTGTTCGCGAGAGGACGTCGCGGCCCAATTCGTCGGTGCCCATCCAGTGATGTGCGCTTGGCGAAAGCAATCGATGGGGCAGGCTTTGCGCCGAGGGATTTGCAGGAGCGATCCATGGCGCGAGAACGGCGAGCACGATTAGCAGGACGGTGACGGCAAAGCCCCAGCGGCCCAGACCGCTCGTGCGAAGGAATTGGCGAATTAGCGATAGTAATTTCACGAAATTGTTCTCGGCCCGCGCATGACATTCTTTTGTCGCGCGTCAATCCGATCAAGTTTTACCCGACCGAGCAAAAAGCCTCACCTCTGACCCTTCGTGTCCACTCAGGGCAAGAAAGGCGAGCTACAAAACTGGTGCGAATCATTGCAGCCGCACCCTGGGATCGACGATGGCGTAGACCAAATCGGTGAGGAAATTTACGGCGACGTAGGATACGGCGATGATCAGGATGCAGCCCTGCAACAGCGGATAATCGCGCGCCGAAATTGCTTGCACCGCGAGGCGGCCGATTCCCGGCCACGAAAAAATGGTTTCCGTGACGATCGTCCCCGCGAGCAGAGAACCGAATTGCAATCCCACAATCGTGATCACCGGAATCAGCGCGTTCGGAAACGCGTGCCGGAACAGGACCGCCGTTTCCGAGATTCCCTTCGCGCGTGCGGTGCGTACGTAGTCGCTCGAAAGCTCCTCGATCATCGATCCGCGGACCATGCGAGTGAGGATGGCCGCGAGCGCCGCGCCAAGAGTTGCGGCAGGCAAAATCAAGTGGCTGATGCCTCCGCGTCCAGACACCGGCAGCCATCCGATTTCGATGGAAAAAACCAGGATCAAAATGGGGCCAAGCGCGAAGTTGGGAAGCGAAAGACCCAGCAGGGTGAAGAATGAAGTCGCGCGGTCGGCCCGGCTTCCCCGGCGCCGCGCGGAAAATACTCCCGCGGGAATGGCGATGGCGAGGCACACGGCCAGCGCGGCAAGCGACAATTCAAGCGTCGCGGGAAAGCGCTCGAGCACAATCGGGCGCACGGGGGCCGCAAATCGCACGGATCGTCCCCAATCGCCGCGCGCGAGGCCCGCAAGGTATCGCACGTATTGCACGCCGAGCGGCTGATCGAGTCCGAGCGAATGGCGGAGTTGCGTAAGGTCCTCGACGCGCGCATCCTGGCCGAGCATTTGCAGCACGGGATCGCCGGGAACAATGTGGATCATCAAAAAAACCATCGTGAGGATGAGCCAAAGGGCAGGCAGCGTGTAAAGGAGACGCTGAAGGAAATGCCGGATCATTTGGGTTTGAGCACCTTGTCGACGGCGGGCTTCGTGTCGGCCACCGGCGCCGAAGCGGCCCGCTCGGCCAGCGTCTTCAATCGCTGGATTTTGACGCGCGCCACTCTCCGCCGATCCATTTCCACCACCGTGAAGCGATAGCCGTCAAAATCAAAACTCTCCCCGCCGCGTGGGATGAAACCGAGACGGGCGAGCACGAAGCCTCCCACGGTGGCGTAGGAGCGATCTTCCGGCAGGACGATGTTGTACTGCGATTCGAGATCGCGCAAGCCGAGCGAAGCGTCGAAGATCATCGCCGCATCGGCTCCTTGGCCGACGACAACGGGCTTTTCGACGACGTCAAATTCATCGTGAATTTCGCCGACCAGCTGTTCCAAAACGTCTTCGAGAGTAAGCAATCCCAGGATGGTCCCGAATTCATCGACGACCATCGCCATCCAGCCATGGCTGGTGCGCAATTCCAGAAGCATTTCGCTCGCGGGCTTGCTTTCGGGCACGATGGCCATCTCATGAAGCAGGCTCCGCACATTGAACTCGGTTGCGGTCCAGCCTTCCTCCGCGCGGCGCTCCCGGTCGAGCAACACCCACACAATGTCCTTGATGTGAATGTAGCCGAGCACTTGTTCTCCCGCGCCCTCGAACACAGGCAGCCGCGAACGCTGTGTTGTGACGAAGACGCGCATTACGTCATCCAGCGTCGCGTCGGCGGTCACAAAGTGGATGTCGGGCCGCGGGACCATCAGCTCGCGGACTTGCATCCGGTCGAGCTCGATCGCTCCGAGGATGAATTTCTCTTCCTCCATTCCAAGGAGGCCGCGTTCGCGCGCTTGTTGAATCTGAATTTGCAATTCTTCCGCGGAATGAACTTGCGTGTGGCTTGTGCGTCCGGAAAATCCCAGCCCGCTGAGCACCCAGCGGCTGGCCCCATCAAGAAGACTGATCGCCGGGCGGAACACCTCGAGATACCACTGAAAGGGAGGCGCAACCAAAAGGGCGACACGTTCCGCGCGCTGCAGGCTCATGCTTTTCGGAACGAGTTCGCCCAGAACGACGTGCAGCGTCGTCAGGAATAAAAACGCAACCGCGAGCGACACTACATGAACCAGCGCAATCGTGTGTCTTCCCGGAATGTTCGCGACCAGCGGGCTTAAGATGGAAGCAAGTGTCGATTCTCCCAGCGCGCCAAGTCCCAGGCTGGTGAGTGTGATTCCCACCTGAACGCCGGAAACCACCCGGTCCAGCTTGCCGATCAAATCCAAAACGATCTTCGCGCGAACTCTCCCCTGATCCACCAGTTGTCGCACGCGCGAATGCCGCACCGCAACCAATGAAAACTCGACCGCCGCGAAAAATCCGTTCACGGCCACGAGAGCGAACAGTCCGAGGAGTCGCAGACCGATCAAATCGACAAGGTCCTCCGCCGGCTCATTCTAGCAGCCTCAGCACCCCGGCCAAAGGGACAGTCGTCCAGACAGGACTTATTGGCGGCGCTTTGGTAGCGCCGGCGTCCCGCCGGCAGTTTTGCGGCGCGACACGAGTACAAAAATTGCCGGCGGGACGCCGGCGCTACTAAATCCCACTTTCCACAGCGAAGCACGCGACCACTGTACTGCTTCATCGCGTCTTGGTGAGATGCCAGGGCTGGCGGGTAGGGAGTCCGGGCATTTCATAAAGCGGTTGTTTCGGTTCTCGCGCGTGCATTAGAATGTTGCCTAAATCCGCCGCCCGATTTCCGCGAGGTGAGATGGGGGCGATCGACTTGCATTGCGCTTATTACCAGCGAAAGTGAACCATGACAACCGTGAATCCTGCATCCACAAAAAAGCCCGAAGGTGCGAAGAAGCCTGATTTTGAATATTCGCTCGCGCGCCTCGAAGAGATTGTCGGAAAACTGGAGAGCGCGAATCTGTCGCTCGATGAGGCCATGAAGCTGTTCGAGGAAGGCGTGCAACTCTCGCGCGACTGCCAGAAATACCTGGGGCAAGCCGAGGGCAAAGTGGAAATTCTGCTCAAAAAGGCCGGAGGCGAGTTGGCAGCGGAAGCCTTCGATCCCGAAGGTGAGGAAGATTCCTAAACGGCCGCGCCGCGAGCGCGCGCCCGAGCCGCTCTCCACCTGATGAACCTCCCCGCATTTTTCGAAGAAGACCGGGCCGCCGTGGACGCTGCCCTCGACCGGCTGATGCCCGGTGAAAACGTGCAGCCTCCCTCGATCCACCGTGCTATGCGCTATAGCGTGCAGGCTGGGGGAAAACGTGTCCGGCCGATTTTGTGTCTCGAATCAGCGCGAATTTTTGCCGCCGATGTGACTCCCATTCTGCCGGTCGCCTGCGCGCTGGAATTTATTCATACCTACTCGCTCATCCATGACGATCTCCCCGCGCTCGACAACGATGACTTGCGGCGAGGAAAGCCCACCTGCCACAAGAAATTTGGCGAGGCGACCGCCATCCTCGCGGGCGATGCGTTGCTGACGCTGGCGTTCGAAACGCTGGCCAAGGCTCCAATCGGGCCGGCTCGGCGCGTGGCCATTCTTGCTCACGTGGCCGCATCGGCGGGGACAATAAACGGCATGGTGGGCGGCCAGGTCGCGGACCTTGAAGCCGAGGGCCGGGCAATTCAGCCGGCGGACCTCGAATATATTCACCGCTCGAAAACGGCGGCGCTGATTCGTGCGTCCGTCGTGGCCGGAGCGATTGGCGGCGGCGCTGACGATTTCGATGTGTCGCACTTGAAAGAATTCGGCGAAATGATCGGCTGGGCATTTCAGGTGGTCGACGACATACTCGACGTGGAAGAGTCGTCGGCGGCCCTCGGAAAGACAGCGGGCAAAGACGCGGCCCAACGAAAAGCAACGTATCCGTCGCTGTTCGGCCTGGAAAAGTCGCGCCAATTTGCAAAAGAGCTGGAGGCTCGCGCGATGGCGGAGATCGAGCCGTACGGGCCGGGCGCCGCACGATTGCGAGAGCTTGCTGAAATGATCGTTCACCGGCGCGCGTGATTGTAGGGATGTGTTTGTTGTAGCCCGCGTCTTCAGACGCGGGGGTTTCTGCCGGTGCCATCGAAAACCCTCGTCCCGATGTAATCGGGACGAGCTACAGCAATACCGCGATGATTCCCAACGTTGCCGATGAAGCGCTTTGCCATCCAAACCCAAAACCGCAAAAAAGAGGCTCGACCTGCTGGTCGTCGAACGAGGCCTCGCCGAATCTCGCGAAAAGGCGCAGGCCATGATTCTCGCTGGAGAAGTCCGCGTGAATGGTGAACGGAGCGATAAGGCCGGCGCGCAGATCGCCGGTGACGCGCGCATCGAAGTCAGCGGAACTTCGGGAAAATATGCGAGCCGCGGCGGCTTGAAGCTGGAGGGCGCGCTCGAAGATTTCGGCATCGACGCGACCGGGAAAATCTGTCTCGACATCGGCGCGTCCACCGGAGGCTTTACGGATTGCCTGTTGCAGCATGGCGCGCGCCGCGTTTACGCGGTTGATGTGACGCCGCAGCAGATGGCGTGGCGTCTGGTGCACGACGCTCGCGTCACGCAAATCAAGGCAAATGCGCGCAATCTTCGGCCAGAGCAAATTCCCGAGCCCGCCGAACTCGTGACCATGGATGTTTCTTTCATTTCCGCCGCCAAGGTGCTTCCGGCCGTCGTCGCCGCGGCAGGTCCCAAGGCGGAGTACCTGATACTGGTGAAGCCGCAGTTTGAACTCGATCGCGGAGACATCGGCCGTGGCGGCATCGTGCGCGAGGCTTCTCTGCATGAACGCGCAATCGAGCGGGTGCGCGCGGCGGCGGAAGCCGCCGGGTTACACGTCGAGGGCGTGCGCCCGAGCCGCCTTACGGGCGCAGAAGGCAATCAGGAATTCTTCCTTCACGCAAGGAAGATCACACCCGAACTCCAGAGGAATACCGATTAAAATTCATGGAATTGGAACTGCGCGACAGATGCTAAAGTAGAGTTCGCTTTGGAAGCGGTTCGACAAAACCCAAAATGATCAAAACTGTCGGCATAATTTCCCGTCCGCGTCGCGAGGACATCGCGCGCGTCGTCCCTCCTCTCGTCAATTGGTTGCAGGCCCATGGCGCGGCGGTGACTTGCGATTCCGAGACGAGCGATTGTCTTGGAGGGCTCGCGGTACAGACCCGGAAACGCGAGGAACTCCCCGGCTGCACGGATTTGCTGATCGTGCTGGGCGGCGACGGAACATTGCTTTCCGCCGCGCGGCTCGCGGCGGAACGCAAAGTTCCCATCCTCGCCGTCAACCTGGGCGGCCTGGGATTCCTGACGACTGTTTCACAGGACGAAATTTATTCGATTCTGGAGGAGATTTTTTCTGGAAAACATCGTGTGAGCGAGCGCGTCATGCTGGACGCCGAGATTGTCCGCGCGGGCACGGTCATCCGGCGGCAGATCGCGCTCAACGACGCGGTGCTGAACAAAGCAGCGCTCGCCCGCATCATGGATCTGGAGCTTCGCGTCGATGGCGAATACGTGACGACGTACAAAGCGGACGGCCTGATACTCTCCACGCCCACCGGGTCCACCGCCTATTCCCTCGCGGCCGGCGGACCGATCGTGTACCCGATCGTCGAAGCGTTCGTTGTCACCCCCATCTGTCCGCACACGCTTACGAATCGGCCGCTGGTGATTCCCGATTCCGCCACGATCGAAGTGGATTTCAAAGCCGAGGATGATGCCGTCTTCCTGACACTCGACGGGCAAGTCGGAATCGAGCTGATGCGCGGAGACCACATTCGCGTGCGCAAAGCAGCGGAAAAACTGCTACTGGTCCGCCCCGCCAAGAAGACTTACTACCAAATCCTGCGCAGCAAATTAAAGTGGGGCGAACGGTAAACCACAAAGGGGAACCACGGATGCACACAGATGAACACGGATAAATTCAAAACCTAAAACTATTTCTTGTTTTTTCCTGAGCCTGTTTGGTAGTCCATTTGTTCTTTTTCCTGAATCCGTGTTCATCCGTGTGCATCTGTGGTTTCGATATTCTTCTTTACTCGCCGCGGACGAGATCGGCGCGAGATTCGCGGCGGCGGATCAGGCGCATCCGGCTTCCCTCTACGAGAATTTCCGCGGGGCGCGGGCGCGAATTGTAATTTGAAGTTTGGACTATGCCGTAAGCGCCGGCTCCCCACAGGACCAGCACATCATTCGGGGCCACTTTTCCGAGCGGCCAGTCCTGGAGGAAGCAATCGCCCGACTCGCAAACGGGGCCGACGATATCGGCGCGCGTGAGTGATCCGGGAGTGCGATGGGCGCGCGTGATGGGATGCGTCGCATCGTATAGCACAGGCCGTATGAAATCGTTCATGGCGGCGTCAACGATTACAAACTTCTTGCCGGGATTCTGCTTGGTGTACAAAGCACGCATCAGAAGGACGGCGGCGGGACCGATTAGCGATCGTCCCGGCTCGATCAGCAAGTGGCAGCCGAGCGGGCGAACGATGCGCGCAAGTTCCGCGGCCCAGGCCGCTTTTTCCGGCGGCTGCTCGGACGTATAGCGAATCCCGAGTCCGCCGCCGCAATCGAGGTAGCGAAGCGTGATGCCCGCGCTTCCGAGTTCGCGCACAAATCCAGCCAGCCTTGTCAGAGCGCGCCGGTGCGGAGTAAGCGTCAGAATTTGCGACCCGATATGCGCGCTGATTCCTTGCCAGTCGATCCAGCGAGAATTGCGGTATTGAAGGTAGAGGCCTCTCGCCGTCTCCCAATCGATTCCAAATTTGTGGCGATGATGCCCAGTAGCAATGTGCGGATGACCGCCTGCTATGACGTCCGGATTGACGCGAATGGATGCTGCGGCGCGCACGCGCAACTTTGACGCCTCTGAAACCAGTATTTCCAGCTCCGCGGGCGACTCCACATTGAAAAGAAGAATCCGCGCACGCAGTCCTTCTCGAATTTCTTCGCGAGATTTTCCGACGCCGGAAAACACGATCCGATTCCCCGGCACACCGATCCGCTGCAGGCGATATAGCTCCCCGCCCGAAACGATGTCGAATCCGCTGCCGAGCGCTGCAAACACGCGCAGGATGCCCAGATTCGAATTAGCCTTCATGGCGTAGCAAATCGTGTGCGGGAGTTTGCCAAACGCGGCATCCATGCGGCGATAGGCTTGCTCGATGCTCGCGCGGCTGTACAGATACGCGGGCGTTCCGAACCGCTTCGCGGCTGCGGCGACGGATACGCCTTCGCAATAGAGTTGAGACCCGCGATAAGAAAACCCGGACGTATAGCTCGCCGGATCGACAACTCCGGCGGAGCGGGAAGCGCGTGAATGAGAAGACGCGGCGCTCACTTGACTTTCATCACCACCAGCGTGCGATCGTCCGTGATGGCGCCCCCGTGTGTGAATTTCTCTACTTCCTCGAGCAAGCGGTCGGCAAGTTCGCTTGAACTCAAGTGCGCGTTACCGGCTAAAAGTTCCCTTATGCGGCCGGTGCCGAAAAATTTTCCTTCCCGGTTGGCCGCCTCGGTCAGACCGTCGGAAAAAAAGAGGAGGATATCGCCGGAAGTCAGATTCACACTCCATTCCTCGTAGGTGGCATCATCGAAAATGCCGATTGGGAAGCCGGTGAGGTTGATTTGTTCGACGTGCCCGTCTTTCCAGAGCAGTGGCTGCGTCTGGCCCGCATTAGCCAGCCGAAGTTTGTGGCGCCCTTTTTGCCACGTGGCGAAGCAAATCGTCATGTAGCGGCCTTCCACTCGGCGGTCGCACACCAGTTGATTGAGCTGGCGGAGAAGCTCGGCGGGCTGCAGCTTGTGCGGTGAGAGGCTGCGCAGAATTCCGGTGGCCACCGCTCCGTAGAGAGCAGCGGCGCTTCCCTTCCCGCTGACGTCTCCCAAAGCAACGCCCAATTGCTGCGTCCCATAGGAAAGGAAATCGTACAAATCGCCGCAAACTTCCCGCGCGGAATGAATTCGCGCGGTGATGTCGAGGCCATAGTCGGTGTCGGGCACGGGCCGCAGCAAGGCGGTCTGCAGGCGCTGGGCAGCCGTAAGCTCGCGCTCCATTCGCGCCTCGTCCTTCGCCAATTTCTCGTACAACCTGGCGTTTTCGAGCGACACCGCCAGGTGCGCGGCCAGGATCATGAGCGTCTGCTCGTGGTCTTCGGTGAAATAATTGACCTGGGGGCTTTCCAGATCGAGAACACCCACGACGCGGCCCTGGTGAATCATCGGTATCGCCAGCTCGGACCGGGTCTCCGGATTGACCATGATGTACCGCGAATCGAGGGTCACATCGGGAACGCGCACGGGATGTTCCGTGGCGATTGCCGCTCCCACAATTCCTTCGTGCGGGGTGACTCGAAGTTTTCCCTGCGCACTCTGGCCGTATTTCACGTCCAGGCGGTGGCGATACAAATTCGCCGATTTGTCATACAACAGAATTCCCAAAATCTGATAGTTGATGACGCGCTTGACGAGTTCCGCGGCGCGGCGCAACAACTCCTCCACGGCGAGGATGGAATTCGCCTCGCGGCCGACTTCGTTGAGAACCAATAAAGTGTCCGCCTGGCTGCGGACGCGTTCAAAGAGCCGCGCGTTTTCGATCGCGATAGCCAAGCGGCTGGCCATCAACGTCAAGACGCTTTGTTGATCGCGCGTAAAGTAATCGAGCTGGGTACTCTGGATGTCGAGCACGCCGATCGCCTGCCCCTTCACCATGAGGGGAATCACCATTTCGGAGCGGACCGAATCGATGATGTTGATGTACCGGGGGTCTTCGCGAACGTCCGGCACACGTACCGCGCGGCCCGTAGCCGCTGCCGTGCCGGTGATCCCCTGGCCGATCGGGATCACCCAATCCTTGCCGGCTTCCTCACCGTATCCGATGGTGAAGCGGTGGTAGAGCCTGTGCATCGACTCGTCGACCAGCAACACGCTGAAGATTTCGTAGTCGATCAGGCGCTTCACGAGCGCCGCGGTTTTTCGCAACACTTCGTCGAGGTCGAGCGAGGAATTTATTTCCTCGCCGATTTCGACCAGCGTCGCGAGAACCTCCGCGGGAACATTGAGCGGTGATGGGGCTTGCGCGGGTTCCATATATAAATTGTGATTGTGAAGCGCGCTCGAGGCTGCCGGGAACGCAGCGCGTCTCCTCAAGAAACATTTAGTATATCAGGTAGAGATTATCCCCTTGTGAAAAACCGATGAATTGCGCGGGATCTGCTCCGGGGAAAATCGGATTTCACTCGCAAAAATCAATAGGAAGTTGATGCTTGCGAGATTGAGGCACCGCTTGAGTGGCACAGGTTTCAGCCTGTGCGCTTGGTCCATGCTGGCATTAAACCCCACAGGCTGAAGCCTGTGCTACTGTCGCGAACCTGCCGCTTGTTCCATGATTTTGACGCTGGCGCTGGCGCCGATTCGGGTCGCGCCCGCGCAGACCATTTTTTTCAAGTCGTCGAAGGTGCGCACTCCGCCCGACGCTTTTACGCCAATGTCCGTCCCCACCACGGCGCGCATCAACGCAACATCCTCGGTCGTGGCTCCGCCGGTGCTGAAGCCGGTCGAGGTCTTGACGAAATCGGCGCCCGCCCTTTTGCTCGCGAGCGCGGCGCGCACTTTTTCCTCGACCGTGAGCAGCGAAGTTTCAAAAATGACTTTGCAGATTGCGCCGCCGCGGTGCGCCATTTCCACGACTCCGCGAATGTCCGATTCCACCACGTCATCCTGGCCGGATTTCAGCGCGCCGATGTTGAGGACCATGTCGACTTCCTGCGCGCCGAGCTTGATCGCTTCCTCGGCTTCGTGAATTTTGACCTGGGAAAGCGTTGCGCCCAGAGGAAATCCGATCACGGTGCACACTTTGACTTTTGTGCCGTGCACTAATTCCGCGGCAAGCGAAACGTTCCAGGGATTGATGCAGACCGACGCGAATCCGAAACGCACGGCTTCCTGGCAGAGTTTGCAGATATCGTCGCGCGAAGCTTCGGGCTTTAGCAAAGTGTGATCGATCAGTCCCGCGAAGCCAGCCTCTAATTCAACAACCGACGGGCCGCAGGAAATGCGGTCAGCCCCGGCTTCGACAACCGCGCGAGTTCTTTTGGCGCATTTCTCGGCGCAGTTCAGGTCGCAATCCGCGCAAATTTCGTCGTCGCCGGCTGCCACACTGGCTGCTGCCCTCTCGGGCGCGCCGAGGTAGCGCACCACCTCTTCGGTGACAGTACGGACTATCTGCTCGAATTCGCTTTGATCCACTCGCGGTGCCTTTTTCGAAACGCCCGGTAGTATTCGAAAGCGTTACTTTTTTGCCGAGCGCTCCTCGATGCTGCGAATCTTGTCCACGCGGCGCTGGTGGCGGCCTCCCGCGAAGGGCGTGGAGAGCCACAACGCGACGATTTCCCGCGCGGCTTCCGGGGCGGTCAGCTTGGCGCCCAGCGTCAGCACGTTCGCGTCGTTGTGCTCGCGGCTGTTGCGCGCCGTCGCGCGATCATAGCATAGCGCTGCGCGCACTCCAGGCACCTTGTTGGCGGCAATCGAGCTGCCGATGCCCGCGCTGTCGAGCACGATGCCGAGCCACGCTTCCCCGCGCGCGACCGCGTTACCGACCGCTTCGGCGAAGTCCGGATAATCCACGGCCTCCGCGCTGTCGGTGCCGAGATCAAGAACTTGGTAGCCCCAATCGCGGAGATGGCCTTTCAATTGTTGCTTGAGTTCGAAGCCGCCGTGATCGGCGCCAATCGCCACGACTCGGGCGGATTTTTCCGGTGAGCTTTTTCGTGAGGCTGCGTTGTCTAGGGCGCGGGCCGGGCCTATGCGAAATGTGATCCCGCGCCGCTCAGCTTCTTCGCGCGCGAGAGGAGTGATGAGCGTGTCGTCCGTTATGGCGAGTTCGCCATTCTGCGGGACGCGTTCCAAATCCGCGGCTGTGATGAGAGGCTTCATGAATATCAGGACGGGTCGAATTCGTGCGCGCAACGACTTAGTAGCACAGACTTCAGTCTGTGGGTTTTTGTCATCAAGCCGGGAATGACCGTGTGAGGCAAGTTCGACGGGCTATTGAAAACCGACATTTGATTCAAGAACAAGCTTTCGCAAGCTCCAATGGAAACCCACAGACTGAAGTCTCTGCTACTTGAAACGCGCTACGATGGTGGAAGCGACAGAATGCACACGTCCTTGAGGTTGCGATAGCGCTCCGCATAGTCCAGCCCATATCCAACGACGAATTCATTGGGAATCTGAAATCCGATGTAATCCGCCTTGACGTCTTTCTTGATGCGCCGCTCCGGCTTGTCGAGCAGCGCGGCGATCTTCAGCGAATTCGGCTTGCGCTGCTGCAGGACGCGCAGCAGATATCCGAGAGTGAGCCCCGTATCCAAAATATCCTCGACCACAATGACGTTGAGCCCCTCGATGCTGGTATCGAGGTCCTTGTTGAGGCGCACCTGGCCGGAAGTCTGGCTGCCGTGTCCGTAGCTGGATACGGACATGAAATCGAGCGATACCTCGACGCGAATATGGCGGATCAAATCCGAAAGGAAAATGGCGGCGCCCTTGAGGACGCCGATCAAGTGAACGCGCTGGCCCTTGTAGTCCTTGGAAATTTGATTGCCCATTTCGCGAACGCGCTTCTGAATCGCGCTGCTGCGCAACAGGACCTTCAGATGCTCCTGCCCGTGACCATGCACTGGAAATCCCCTCCGGCAAAGTGGGACAGGCTTCAGCCTGTCTGGTTTTTGTTTGGCACGTCGCGAAATGCAGACAGGCTGAAGCCTGTCCTACTGTCAAGTCGGAATCGCCTACTCTAGCGCAGCCTATAGGAAAGCTCAAGGCGGGGAGAGATGGTTTCGCGTATCGCGAGTCGGATCAGATTGCTTCGATT
Organism: uncultured Acidobacteriota bacterium; assembly: GCA_963740035.1. Classification (GTDB taxonomy): domain Bacteria; phylum Acidobacteriota; class Terriglobia; order Acidiferrales; family UBA7541; genus Palsa-360. The sequence continues at coordinate 691,718 of CAVUDA010000034.1, read as the reverse complement.
GCCGCGCCGTGGCAACCTTGAGAACACCTATGGCTTCGGCGAATGAGAATTGGAAGAGCAATCGCGTTGTTGTGACGGGCGGTGCTGGATTTATCGGAAGCGTGCTGGTTTGGGAACTTAATCGCCGAGGCTGCTCGCAATTGGTGATTGCGGATTCTCCGGTGGACCACGAAAAAAGCGCCAATCTTATCGGTTTGCGCTACACAGAAATTATCGAACCCGCGGAACTGCTCACGCGGCTCTCGTCCGGATCATTGGGAAAGCTCGACTGCATCTTTCATCTGGGCGCATGTTCCTCCACCACGGAGACCAACGAACAATATCTGCGCGAAAATAATTACGAGTATTCGCGCACACTTGCGGAATGGGCGCTGGGAGCGGGCGTGCGTTTTGTCTACGCGTCCTCTGCGGCAACTTATGGAGACGGCAGCGCCGGGATGGACGATTCGGATCCTCGCCAGCTGGAACGTATGCGGCCGCTGAATCTGTACGGGCAATCCAAACAGTGGATGGATCTGCACGCCTGGCGAGAGGGATGGCTTGACCGCATCGTGGGGCTGAAATATTTCAACGTTTTCGGCCCAAACGAACAACACAAGGGAGACATGCGAAGCCTGGTCTGCAAGAGCTACGCCGAGGTGCTCAAGACGGGCGTGATTCAGCTCTTCAAAAGCTACCGCCCGCAATACCTGGATGGCGAGCAGCGGCGCGATTTTCTTTATGTGAAGGACGCCGTGGCCATGACGCTGCATCTGGCCGCGAATCCCGCCGCGAATGGCATTTTCAATATCGGTTCAGGCGTGGCGCGCACGTGGAATGATTTGGCTCGCGCCGTTTTTGCGGCGCTGGGCATCGAACCGCGCATCGAATATATCGACATGTCGGAAATGATTCGCGACAAGTATCAGTACTTTACGCAGGCTGACGTGCGCAAGCTGCTCTCCACCGGCTATGATTCGCCCATTACTTCCCTCGAAGACGCGGTGCGCGATTACGTTTTGAATTACCTCCAGCCCGGGCGGACGATTGGGACTCCTGTCGCCAAACCTGCCTCATAGCTTTCTCTCTTACTCGAACTCCGTTGGACAGGAGCGAAAACTGTGGGAAGGTTCGAGTGGCGCAGGCTTCCAGCCTGCGGGGGTAAGTCCTTGCAAGGACTAAAACCCACAGGCTGGAAGCCTGTGCCACTTAACTACCGCCACATTGTGAGGAACGCCCTTTGGGCAGGGAGGGTGGTTCAGCTTAAGCGGACTTCCCTTTCACGTTTGATGCCCCCGAGTGCCGCGCGTCGCCCCAAACTTCGCGCGCTGTTTCCGCGACGAGCGACAGCTTGGCTTCCTGGTCGGCCTCGGAAAGCAAATTTCCTTCGATCGTCGAAGCAAACCCGCACTGCGGGCTCAGGGCCAGGCGGTCGAGCGGGACGAATTTCTCGGCGGAGCGAATGCGGCTCTTGAGCTCGTCTTTGCTCTCCAGAGCGGATTTTTTGGTGCTGACGAGGCCCAATACAACGGTCCGGTCGGAAGGAACTTGAGAGAGTGGCTCGAAACCGCCCGACCGCTCATCGTCAAATTCGAGCAGGAACCTTTGGAATTTGGTCTGGCGGAAAACTTTCGCGATCGGGGCGTAATCGCCTGAAGCGTAGAACTTGCTCTGATTGTTGCCGCGGCAGAGGTGCAGGCCGAATACGACGTTGGGATGGCCGGCAATCACGGCGTTGTCCAATTCGATGGATAGATCGAGGAGCCGGTCAGGATCATTTCCCCGCTGGCGATAGCCCTCGCGAATTTTCGAATCGATCAGCGCGGCATACTGCGGGGAGTCCACCTGGATATACGTGCAGCCCAGGCGGACCAGTTCGGCTACTTCATCGCGGAGGAGATCGACGAGGTCGGCGAGAAACGCATCGACGGTAGGATAGGCGCCGCCGGATTTTTTCGCGTCGTAATAGGCCGCCGCCTGTTGCGCGCTTAGGAGAGTCGTCTTGGCGGGATGATCGGTCCGCGCTCGCAGGTACGTGAATTCTTCCGCGCACATGTGGCGCTTCCGCCGCAAGCGGGAAACGACAACCGGCCTGGGCTGGACAATTTCCTCGCCCTTTTCGTTGTGAAATGGGATGGACCAGCCGCCAACCTTGTCAAAACCTTCAGTAGCTTCCACCAGGTGGCCGAAGAATGCGTATCGGCGCATCTCCCCGTCCGACAGCACGTCCATGCCTGTCCGGAGCTGGAGGGCAACAGACTCATCGACGGCGCGGTCCTCCAGACGCTTGAAATCCGCATCCGTTAGCCGGCCCGCCGCGAATTCATCGCGCGCTTTCTTAAGGTAGGCGGGGCGCAACAAGCTGCCGACAACATCGCTTCGATACATGGCGGGCTCCTTTTCGTTTGTGACCCGATGCTTTCTGATGAGGGAGACGGGCGAAAGTATAGCACTGAGTAGGACAGGCTTGAGCCTGTCCTACAAAAAGCATCTCGTCAAATCACTCCACCCAATCGGCGATGAAGATGTTTGTTTCGTGCGGGGCTTTGCCGTTGCGGTTGGAAGCCCAGACGAGGCGCTTGCCGTCGGAAGTGAACATCGGGAAAGCGTCAAAGTCGGGATGATAGGTGATCTGCTCGAGGCCCGTGCCGTCGACGTTGATGGCGTAGAGATCGAAGCCGCTGGGATCTTTCTGGTTGGCCACATTTGACGCAAAAATAATGCGCTTGCCGCCGGGGAAAAAATACGGGGCGAAATTCGCGGCGCCGTTGTGCGTGACCTGGCGCTTGTTCTTGCCGTCGGCGTCCATCACCCAGATTTCGAGGTTTCCGGGACGAATCAAGCCGCGGGAGAGCAAGTCCTTGTAGTCGGCGATCTGCTCCGGGGTTTTCGGTTGCTCCGAGCGGTAAACGATCTTCTTGCCGTCGTCCGAGAAGAAAGCTCCGCCGTCGTAGCCCAGCTCATGCGTGAGCTGGCGGACGTCGCTGCCGTCCGCATTCATCGCAAAAATATCAAGGTCGCCGTTGCGCGTCGATGTGAAGACGATTTTTTTGCCGTCGCGGCTGATGGTCGATTCCGCGTTGTAGCTTCCGGGGGAATGGGTCAGAGGGCGTAGATCGCTGCCGTCTGGTTTTGCGGTGTAAATTTCGTAGGAGTTGTAAATCGGCCAGACGTATCCGTGCGAATAATCGGGGCGCGGCGGGCATTCGGCGCTGGCTTCGTGCGTCGAAGAAAACAGGATGCGGTCGCCCTTCGGAAAAAAGTAGCCGCACGTGGTGCGTCCTTTGCCCGTACTCACCATTTTTGGAACGGCGGGTTTACCGTCCGGCGTATCTACCGGCATGGTGTACATCTGATCGCACGGAACGCCTGCGCCGGAATGCATGAAGATCAGGGATTTGTCGTCCGCGGAGAAATAGGCCTCGGCGTTTGTGCCGCCGAAGGTGAGCTGGCGCACGTTGCCCAGATGTTTCTCGCCGGGAACCGTGAGCGACTCGGAACTTGTTTTCCCCGAGCTAGGCGCTTGAGAATACGTCACCAAAGTCGCGGAGGCGGTGATCAGCAAAAGGGAAAGTGCGGGACGCGCAATCTGCGATTTCTGCATGGTTGTTTATTTCCGCTGTTCCAGTTTCACGGATGCTTTCACTGGCTTGCCGTCGCGAATGACTTGCACATCCAATACGTCGCCTACCTTGCTTCGGCGCAGGGCGTCAGTGAAATCGTACAAATTGTGGATGGGCTTGTCGCCAAATTGCACGAGGATGTCGCCGGCTTTGAAGCCCGCCTTCGCCGCGGGCGATCCCGGGCGGACATCGGAAAATTTGACGCCGTTTTCTTCCTGGCCAAAATCCGGAATCGAGCCGAAATAGGGGCCATAACCACCGCCGCCACCGCTGGCGGCCTGGCCGCCCGGCTGATCTTCCTTCACGGTGACGAACGCGACGCGCTCGTTCGCAGAATCAATTTTCAAGGCTACGTCATCGATGAAATCCAAAAGCTTCGCCGCGTCCGGCGCATTGATCTTGTCCCAGGTGTCGGAAGGCTTGTGGTAATCCGAATGCAAGCCCGAAAAAAAGAAGAGCACTGGGATTTTCTTTCCGACAAACGAAGTGTGGTCGCTCGCTGCGTAGCCGCTGGCGGAATACTCGATGTGAAATGGCGACTTGCTCTTCTCTTCATCGAGAAGTTCTTTGAATATGGCCCCCGTTCCCGTGCCGCCAATGAAAACTTTTTCGTCCTTGATCCGGCCGATCATGTCCATGTTGATCATGGCGACGGCCTTGTCGAGCGGCAAGGTTGGCTCCTTCACCCACTCCGCGGAACCGAGCAAGCCGAGCTCTTCCCCCGCAAAATCCGCGAAAAGAATGCCGCGCTGAAGTTGCCCTTTGCGGGGAGCCAGGAGTCGCGCGAGTTCGAGAACGCCCGCGGTGCCGGAGGCGTTGTCGTCCGCGCCGGGATGAATTTTTCCGATCTGCGAGGGCGCGAGCGAATCGACGTTCCCGTAACCGAGATGATCGTAGTGCGCGCCGATGATGATGTACTCATCGATCTTGCCGGGAAGGTAAGCGAGCACATTGTTCACGGTCGCGCGCGTCTTCTCGATATTGACGCCGAGCGAAAGTTGCAATTTGTCTGGAAATGCGAAGGACGACGGAGCGGACGACAAATTGATTTGATTTTGCGTGTCGGCGAGAGACTTGCCTGCCGCCGCAAACCACGCGTTCGCGGCTTCGTTTTTCACCTGCACAATTACGATGCCGGCGTTTTCAGGGCCGTTCACGCTCCCGAACTTCGTAAGAAGATCCTCTTCGTTCTCTCCCAATTTTCCGTTGACAAGGATCACAGCTTTAGCGCCATGATTCCGCGCGTTGATTGCCTTCGTGATCAGTTGGGAGTGTTGCGTCAGTCCGGCGTTTCCGCTCTTCGCGGCGAAGCCTGCCGGCTCATAGCGCATGACGACGACAATTTTGTCTTTCACGTCAAGATGCGCGTAATCGTCGTAACCAAATTCGGGCGCCGTTGCGCCATAGCCTGCAAATACGATCGGGCCGGCGACTTCACCGGAAGCGGAAAAACTGAAGGGAACGAAATCTTGATTCAATCTCAATCCCTGCTTCGATTTGCCGTCCTCTACTTCCAGGCGATTGCCTTCTTTCAATTTTGCGCCGGTAATTACAGTGAATGGCTGGAAATAAGATTTGGCGCCTGCCGGCTGTATGCCCAGGGAACGGTAGCGCTCCTCGATCAAGTTCGCGGCGCGTTCGATGCCCTTGGTCCCGGCGCCGCGGCCTTCCATGGCGGGAGAGGAAAGCGTCTTGACGTCGTCCAAGTATCGTTTGGGATCGGCGGAATTAGTATCGGCCGCAACGCGAACGGCCAGAAGTACGAATACGACGGACACGCCGGCTGCGCGCCATCGCGCGGGACAAGTTGTTTTGCGCGAGACGGTATTTTTCATTCGTATGGATTCGAGGGAAAGCATCTAACATCCAGAATCGTATGCCGCGGTTGCGAGGCTGTCAAATGTGGGCCGAAGGAAGTGCGTGCGCTTAGCCGGGAACGCCAATCTCCCGATTGGCGTCGCCAAACCCGCCAATCGGGAGATTGGCGTTCCCAGGTCAGAAGCCGACTTTGAGGCGAGCGCTGACGCTGGCTGGCGGGGCCACTGCGGTTCCGGAGAAGAGGCTGGCGAAATTAATTACATTCAGCTTGCCGGTCAAGTTGTGGCCCTCGATTTCGAACGAGATGTCTTTTCCCTCTTTGTGGAACAGGGTAGCGCCGGCGGCCGCATCAAACGAGAAATTCGGACGGACGCGGCGGGCATTGAAATTCACCTCGTTCAGAATGGCGGGGCCATATTGCTGCAACAAAAAATTGATTTGGCTGGAGTCGACTTGGCCATTCAAATCCACGGGCAAGCCGCTCCCGTATTCCGCGGATGTGCCGAACCACAAGCGTTCCGTGGCCTGATAGCGCACACTCGCGCGCACCGTGTTTCTCTGGTCCTGCGAGACTGGGAATTTGCTGGTGTCGGAGATCCCCTGGGCATCCGAACCGAGAAATAAACCGCCCGTGATGGGTCCCTGTCCGGTCCCCGTCTGATTCGAATAGCTCAAAGCGCCTGAAAAGCGTCCCCAGCGCGGGACGGCTATTTGAATTTCTTCTCCGTAAATTTCCGCGCTCGAAAAAGCGATCGGGAAGCTGACCCCGGTATCGAGAAGCACATCATCGTCCGAGTAGTTGCGGAAATCGCGCCGGAAAACATTGCCGTCAATTCTGATCCTGCCGGCAATCGATTTCGTGAACCCCACCTCGTAATAATTCGCACGAGCCGGCCGCACCCGGAGCCTTACGACCACGGGACTCAACGATTCCACCTGGGGCGAGCTTGCCAGCAGCAAGTTCTCCATGGCCGGCGTTTGAAAGACGCGGTCGTAAGAGCCGTGAATGACGAGGTCGAGCGACGAAATAAATCGCGATACACCGATGCGCGGGCTCCAGGCCGATTCGTTGACGACAAAACCGTAGTGATCGAATCTCAATCCCGCGCTCACGTTCCATTTGCCGAGACGTATCTGGTCCTCTGCGTAGGCCGCGGGCTCGACGTCCCAACGGTGATCCGAAAAGGGCGGCGTCAGCGTCCCCTCTGTTCCGGGATCGAATTGCTTGGGATTCGTGATGGAGTATTCCAAATTTTCATTCACAGAGCTGAAGATTCCATCGAGGCCGAATTTCCACTCGTGCCGTCCGTGATGGCCGGCGAGGTCCGCACGCGTGTATCCTTCCCGATAGCCGCGGTCCTGAGAGACGATGATAGGCGTGGATTGCGCATTGGAATTCAGAAGCGCGTATGCATCACGGACGCTTCCCGCGATACTCAAAAGAATGTCTGCTGAAAATGCATGTGTGTAATGGACCTGGCCCGATGTTTCTTTCTGCTTGGAATCCTGGCGCTGGCCCGCCTCCTGCTGGACGAGCTCGTTCGGAACCTCGTAGCGGACCGCGTGTTGCGCAAATGTAAGGAAAAGACGGTCGCCGTTTGAGAAATCGCGTTCGTAAGAGGACGAAAATCCGCCCGCGTTGCCGATATTTGTGTAGTTCTGAAGAACCGGCGGGTCCAGATAGCGGCCGGAATGAAAGCCGTCGCCGGTGACGGAGAATCGGTTTCCTCCGCTGGAATAAAAAAGCGCGCCGCTCCCCGAGGCCGTCGAAAAACTGCCACCTTCCGCTTCAAATTCGCCGTGCAGCCCAGCGGGATTGTTTTTCGGGGAAGAAACTTCCACGACGCCGCCAAGCTTTCGTCCGTACTCGGCGGGAAAACCGGCGGTCATCACCCGCATGGACTCGACGTCGCTCGATTCGATCGGGGGCGCAAAACCGGGCGAGCGATTTTCGGTCATCGGCAAGCCGTCCACGACGAACTGAACGTCATACTCCGAGCCGCGTGGGTGCAAGACACCGTTGGCCTCTTGCAGCCAACCCGGTTGGGCGTCCACAACATTGAGGACTCCGCGTCCCGCCTGGGGCGAGAGTTGCTCGTCGATGGTTTGCGAGCCAACCGTATAGACCGCGCTGGTCGTCGAAGGATCGACCAGGGTTTCCGTCTCGCTGACTTGCACCTGCGTTTCGACCGGCTTCAAACCCAGTGTCAAAGATAAATGCTGGGGGACTATGGACCGAATTTCCACCAACTGAACAGCGGTAGCAAACCCTGACCGCGAGACGCTCACGCGGTAGACGCCGAACGCGAGACCTTGCGCGGCGTAACGGCCGTCGTCACCAACCTTAAAGTCCAGATGAAATTGATTGCCGTCGCTTACCAATTCTCCGGATGCGCTGAGGACCGCACCTTGCGGATCATGGACTTCGATCTGCAGTTCTCCGCGATCTCTTTGTGCAGCTGCGGGCAGCGCCAGGAACCATACGCAAGCCAACAAGCCGATAATCCGAATGAAACGCGCCATCATGGTTTGAACACCGAGTCGGGATCCGTTATTTGTACGCCGGACAAGCAATTATCTTGGCACCCGGCGGGATCGCTCCCTTGTAAGCATATCGTAAAAAATTGAGCGATACCTTCAGGAAGTCCCATCGCCATGAGTCTCGGTGCAACGCTGGTATTTTTGGGTGCTGGGGATGGGGAATTTTTTCGCGCACCGCTACTTGGAGGCCGACTTCTCCAAAGCTGCGCGGTCCCAATGTCCGAGATCGGCGGCTGCATCATAGGTGCTCTGGCAAAAATCGAGCAACGCAACCCGGGGTGATTCCAAGGCGCGCACATCGTCGTACATCAGCAGAAATTCTCCCAACTGTTTGTTAAAGGAGGCGGCTGCGGGACGCACCGGCCTCTCGCCAAATCCATCCGGCGCCGGCACGGCATACGCGTAGAAGGCCGCTCCTTTGACATCGCCGCCGCCCGGCCAAAAACCCACGCTGCTGACCTCGTGCGAATAGGCTTCCCGGGTCATTGCGTCCGCGCCGGGGCGTTCCGGGGCGCGGCGTCCGGAAAAGCGCGTGACCGCGAGATCAAAGCTACCCCAGAAGAAATGGACTGGGCTAACCTTGCCAAGAAAGCGAGAACGAAATTCTTTGAATATGGCATCCACGGTCACGAGAATTCGCCAGAACGTGTGTGCGTATTTAGGATCGTACGCCCCGTGCACGCGGTCCTGGTCGAAACGTATCGGGTTCGGAATTTCTACGGGCATGTTCCAAATCTTGACGTCGATTTCAAGAGACTGCAGAAGAGAGAAAAATTCCGTCCGGAAATCGGCGACCGTTCGCGGCTCGAGATGCATAACTTTGGTTTCGCCGCTGGATGTGGTGACTTCGAGCCTATGATCGATGAAGTCGAACTGAATCTCAAATACGCCCTTGTTGTAAGGGATCGGAGAGGTTGTCAATCCTCTGGCATTAACGTAGAGCGGGACTTCCCACCAATGATTAACGCGCGGGGACAGCGCCAGGCGGACCTTACCGACGATCTGAGTCCACATATGCAGCGTTGCATACGTATCCGCCCAGGCGGAAAGCGGCAAGGCCGGCCAGGATTCCGAGGAGTCCACTATTGGTTTGGCAACGGACAATTATTCCTCCCGATCTTGCTCTTGGCTCCTTGCTGTTGGCTGGTTTTTGTAGCGCCCGTCCGCCGCGGCGGGCGGGCATCTGATTGCTTCCAAAGTGCCCGCCTGAAGGCGGGCGCTACAGGACCACAACCCATTAAGCTTCTAGTCCAGCATGATCTCGTCCACGTAGCACCAGCGCCAATTCTCGCCCGGCTCGATCGATTGCACTATAGGATGTTTGCTTCGATGAAAATGCTTGGTGGCGTGCTTGTTCTTGGAGGAATCGCAGCACCCGACATGGCCGCAGATAAGGCACATCCGCAGATGGACCCACGTGTCACCCATCTTCAAACACTCCTCGCAGCCATTTGCGCTCGGCTGCACTTTCCTGATTTCCTTGACGTGCGGACATTCATCGAGTTCTGGCATTGGGTCCTCCTTGGGCTTGATTTCACTTGTACCACACCACATGGATGATCTGCATCTCCTGGGGAGCCAGGTCCGCCTCCCGAATCTCTGGCATGTTGAACTACTGTAGGCCAACTCACTCCCGCAAACGCTTTGGACCGCTGACGAAGGGGCTGCCGCGCTCGTAGAATCGGCACAGCCGATGAACGTCGCGAGTGATGCCGATTCTAATGGTGGCGCCGATTGGGCCTGTGGGGCGAATCTCTGCACCAAGCCACAGTTTGCCGCCAGCGCATAGATTCAGTCCGTCATACCGCTTGTTGATGTCCATCGCTTGTGCGAGCCGTCCTGGGCCGCGCGCAAGGTCGAGGAAACGAGTTGTGCCGCGCCGCCGCTGCATGAAGGGGATCCCCTCCAGCGGCTCGACCGCGCGCACTAAGACTCCCGCGCCGGTCCCTGCTTCCTCGCTGGAGACGTTCATCATGAAGCAGGAGCCGTAGGTGAAATATACGTAGGCGTGGCCGTGCGGAAGAAACAGAGAGCGGCGACTTGGCGTGAGGCCTCCGAAGGCGTGCGCCGCCGCATCACCGATTGGATAGGCTTCAGTCTCGACGATTCGGCCGGCGAGACGCGTGCGCGGCAGTTCATGCACGAGCGTTTTGCCGATGAGGAATCTGGCAAGGGCGATCGTATCGATGGGAAGTTCCGCCCGGCGCAAGCGCCGAATACGCAGGGGAGGTTTTGCTTGTTCCTTGCGCATCGCGATCAGTCCACAGGTTTCACGCTGTCTAGAAGAGCGAAGAATCCTTCAGTCAGCGTGGGATGGATAAACACAGCGCCTTTCAACACGGTATAGGGCAGATTTCCGAGCATCAATGTGTAGAGCACATGAACCAGTTCGCCGCCCTCGCATGCCAGGATACTCGCTCCCAAGATTCGGTCGCTCGCGGCGTCCACAATCACTTTCATCATCCCGGCCGTTTCATCGCGTTCAATGGCGCGCGCCACGGACGACATGGGGATCTTGCCGATTTTGAGCTTGTGTCCCGCGGCTCGGGCTTCTTTTTCCGTCATGCCCACGCCGCCCAATTGCGGGTCGGTGAAAACGCAATACGGGACGATGCGATTTTCGATCGTCATATTTTTTCCTTGCGTCAGATTGGCGTCGACGATTTGAAAATCGTTGAAAGAGATATGCGTGAAGGCCGGCCCGCCCTTCACGTCGCCGAGCGCCCAAATTCCCGGGACATTTGTCTCCAGCTTGGAGTTCACTCGGATGTAGCCGGATTTGCCGGTTTCGATTCCCGCCTTTTCCTGGCCGAGATCGTCCGTGTTGGGAAGGCGCCCGGTGGCGGCAAGAAGATGCGTTCCGGAAACCGTCAACGGTGCAGGCGCGCCCGCTGCCGAAACCTTGACCGAACCAATCGTATGTTCCACCCGATTGACTTGGACATTCAGATGAAACTCGATTCCCTCGCCCTCAAGAATTTTCTGAAGTTCAAAAGCAATTTCCGGATCCTCGCGCGGAACGATTTGCGCTTGATTGTGAAGGATCGTGACCCGGCTCCCGAATCTGCGGAACATCTGCCCGAACTCGAGGCCTATGTACCCCCCGCCCAGAATAATCAGATGCTCGGGCAATTCCTTCAGCTCCATGATCGATTCATTGGTGAGAACGGTGGCAGGGTTGAGACCCGGAATGTCCGGGATGTTCGGGCGGCCACCGGTGTTGATAAAAATTTTATCGGATTCGAGAAGGGTTTCGCCCACTTGGACCTGGTGCGCATTCGTGAAACGAGCCTGCCCCTGGTAGAGTTTTATATTGGGATGCAGAGCGATCTTCTTTTGTATTCCGCCGCGGAAACTCGCGACGACGTTGTTTTTTTGCGCGACGATGGTTGGAAGGTCGGCCGCGACGTTCTCGGCGCGCACGCCCCAGCGCGAGGCATTCCGCGCGTAGTGCGCGATTTGCGCGCGGTGGACCATCGTCTTGGTGGGCGTACAGCCCGTATTAATGCACGTGCCGCCGACATTATTCTTTTCGATCAGGGCGACCTGCCATCCTGCTTCGGCAAGCCTATAGGAAAGAGGATTTCCCGCCTGACCCGAACCGATGATGATTGCGTCGTATTTCATGGGACGAGGCTCCTCGTCGCGGAATAGCCAGCAGAATACTTATTCCATGTTCATGAGGATTACACAACAAGGGGAAAACGGTATGGATCGCACAGGCATTTTGTAGCGCAGGCTTTTTACCCTGAGCACTTTTGAAGGGCAGCCTGTGGGTTTGTGCTAGCGAGGACGAAACCCCACAGGCTGAAGCCTGTGCCACAAAAGTCCGTTATTCAATAACAAGCAGGAGATCTTTGGCCTCGACTTTATCGCCCACATTTGCCAGCTTTTTTGCTATTTTGCCATCCACAGGCGCGTAGACGGTGGATTGCATTTTCATGGCTTCCAGCACCAGGAGGCGGTCACCCTTCTTCACTTGTTCGCCGAGTTCCACGACGATGCTGGAGATGGCGCCGGGAATTGGCGAACCAACTTGTCCGGGAACGGTGGGGTCCGCTTTGGGTCTGGCTTGCACCGTGGCTTGCAAGGCGTGGTCGCGGACGGTCACTTCGCGCGGCTGGCCGTTAAGCTCGAAAAATATTGTTCGCGTGCCGTCGGGATGCGCGTCGCTCACCGTGAGCAATTTCACGACCAGGATCTTTCCCGGTTCCAGTTGGACGGCGATTTCCTGTCCCTGCTCCAATCCGTAGAAAAATTGAGGCGTGGGCAGAACTTCCAGATTTCCATACGCCGTACGCGCGGCGGCAAATTTCAGGAATACATCCGGGTACATCAAATAACTCATCAGATCGGTGTCGGAAATGTTTTGCTCCGTTTTCTTCTCCGCTGCCGCTCTGGCCCCTTCCAAATCGACGGGCGCAAGATGCTCGCCCGGCCTTCCTGTCGCCGGCTTCGCGCCGCGCAAAATCACGGACTGAAGCTTCGGCGGCCAGCCGCCCTCGGGCTCGCCCAGCGCTCCGGCAAACATTTCCACGACGGAATTCGGCAGCGTCAGATTATGATTCGGCCCCAATCGCTCCAAATCTTTCACCGTCATATCGTGGCTGACCAGGAAAATCGCGCAGTCGCCGACGACTTTGCTCGAAGGCGTAACCTTGACGATGTCGCCGAACGCGAAATTTAATTCCGCATACGTGTGCGCGATTTCCTGCCACCGCGTGCCGAGCCCCATGGATTCGGCTTGTTCTCGCAGATTCGTGTACTGTCCGCCGGGCATTTCGTGAATGTAAACTTCCGCCGTTCCCGCCGGAGGCGCGTTGTCGAACGGGCGGTACCACGTGCGGACGGTCTCCCAATAATCCGCGCAAGCATTGAGCGCATCGAGATCGAGACCTGTATCGCGCTCGGTATGCTGGAGGGCTGCGACCACGGAATTCAGGTTGGGCTGGCTGGTCGTCCCGCTCATCGAAGCGATCGCGGCGTCGGCGGCGTGCACGCCGGCTTCCGCGGCTTTCAAGATCGAAGCGGCATTGATGCCGCTGGTGTCATGCGTGTGAAAATGAATGGGCAGGCCAACTTCCTCGCGCAGGGCCGAGAATAGCCGCTCGGCTGCGTACGGCTTGCACAAGCCGCCCATATCCTTGATGCAAAGAATGTGCGCGCCCATCTTTTCCAGTTCTTTCGCCAGGCGGATGTAGTACTGCAAAGGATATTTGTCGCGCTTCGGATCGAGAATGTCGCCGGTGTAGCAGATGGCCGCTTCGCACACCTTGTCCGTTTTGCGAATCGTCTCCATCGAAAGCTGCATGTTGGGCAGCCAGTTCAATGCGTCGAACACGCGGAAAATATCGATGCCCTGCTTTGCGGATTCCAGAATGAAGGCCTCGACCGCGTTGTCCGGATACGCCGAGTACCCGACGCCGTTGGACGAGCGAAACAGCATCTGGAAGCAAATATTCGGGATCGCCTCCCTCAAGAGCTGGAGGCGCGCCCATGGATCTTCGAGAAGAAACCGCATGGCCACGTCGAACGTCGCGCCGCCCCACATTTCCACGCTGTAAAGGTTGTGCAGCTTGTGCGCGACGAAATTCGAGATCGCCAGCAAATCGTAGGTGCGAACGCGCGTGGCCATGAGCGACTGGTGCGCGTCGCGGAACGTCGTGTCCGTAATCAAAAGTTGCTTCTGCGATTTCGTCCACTCCGCGAATTTTTCGGGGCCGAGTTTGTCGAGAAGCTGGCGCGTGCCCGGCGGCGGGCCGCCCGGAATGTGAGCAGGCCGGGGAGCGGGGCGAATCGTCTGCGGCCTGGGTTTGTCCGCAACTTCGGGATTTCCGTTCACGATGACTTCGCCGAGATAGCGCAGGAGCCGGGTCGCGCGATCCTTCAGCGGAGTGAACTGGAAAAGTTCGGGCGACTCCGCGAGAAACGAAGTCGTGACGCCGCCCTCCTGAAAGCGGGGGTGATTCACCACATTTACGAGAAACGGAATATTCGTTTTCACCCCGCGAATGCGGAATTCACTGAGGCAGCGGTCCATCCGGCGGCAAGCCTGCGGAAATTCGCGGCCCCACGCCGTCACCTTGACCAGCAAAGAATCATAATACGGCGTGATGACGGCGCCGCCGTACGCGGAAGCGCCATCGAGGCGAATGCCGAAACCCGCCGGGGAACGGTAGGTTTGAATCTTACCGTAATCGGGGAGGAAACCGTTGGCAGGATCCTCGGTTGTCACGCGGCATTGCAGCGCGTAACCGTGAAGTGAAATATCTTTCTGCCGCGGGAGATTCATCTCCAGGCCGTGCAAATCGAAGCCCTGCGCGATTTGAATTTGCGACTGCACGATGTCGATGCCCGTCACCATTTCGGTGACCGTGTGCTCGACCTGCACGCGCGGATTCACTTCGATGAAAAACCATTCGCCGGTGTCCGCATCGACCAGAAATTCGACGGTCGCCGCGCTGTAATACTTCGATTCGCGCGCCAAGGCGACGGCGGCGTTCGCAAGTCCAGTGCGAATTTTCGGATCGAGATTCACGGCCGGCGCGACTTCCACGACTTTCTGGTTTCTCCGCTGCACGGAGCAATCGCGCTCGTGCAGGTGGAGAATGTTTCCGTGGGTGTCGGCGAGGATTTGCACTTCGATGTGCCGCGCGCGGCGAATATAGCGCTCCAGAAAAACAGCGTCGTTGCCGAACGACGCCCCAGCTTCGGCCCGCGCTTCCTGAAGGCCCGAAAGCAGCAACTGGGCGCTCTGCACGACGCGCATGCCCCGCCCGCCGCCGCCGAACGCGGCTTTCACGATCAAGGGATAGCCGATTTTATCCGCGATTTTTTGCGCATCGTCATTTTGCGTCACCGGCTCTTCCGTGCCCGGCACGACCGGCAGGCCGGCTTTTTGCGCCAGCCGCCGGGCCGCCGTCTTGTCGCCCAGCAGGTCGAGCAGATCCGCGCTCGGGCCAACGAAAGTAATTCCGGCCGCGGCGCAGGCCCGGGGCAACGCTGGATTTTCCGAAAGGAAGCCGTAGCCCGGGTGGATGGCGTCAACGCCTCGCTCTTTCGCGAGCGCCACGATCCCATCGACGTCGAGATAGGCCTGGACAGGTCCCTTGCCCTCGCCGATGAGATAGGCCTCGTCCGCCTTGAATCGGTGCAGGCTGAGGCGATCTTCGTCGGAATAGACGCCGGCGGTGCGGATCTTCAGTTCGTTGGCGGCGCGGAAAATGCGGATCGCAATTTCCCCGCGATTCAGGGCCAGAAGTTTTTTAATCGGCATCAGTCAGAATTTCCCCGGGATTTCTCCCCATTTTCGCAATACTGCATTGGGGGAATGCGCTGGAATGCAGTATCCGCGATTCCAATTCTCCCAATCGCTCCGTTCAGAGATCACAGCGTATCAGACAATTCGAGTTGTTCTTTTGCCGGCCTACGACTTGGTAGGAAATTAGTTACGTGCAACGTGGCGCTGGATGAATCCGTCATTGACGTAAGACGAGAGGAAGAAAAATGGCCGGCGACGAGGCTGAGCCATCTTCTGGCCGTAAATTCTACCGCAAATTGGCGAATTCGAGCCGGGTTCAATTCAACATTTTTGGGAAGGAGCCGCTACCTGGATCGTGCCAAGGAATTTGGAAAGTGTCTACGAGGCGCTATCCCGGACCATGATCCAATCCATCGCCTCGTCGAAAGTGCGAAACACGCGGATGCCCGTCTCACCCTTCAGTTCGCGGTGGATTTCAAACATTCTGGCGAGCCCGAATTGGAGATCGTCTTTCACCACAAAGGCTCGGCGGGAACGCGGAGAAAAGATGTTTCTTTGAGCGAGTTGGCGAACGTCTTCCGGCCCGATTTCAAGCGCAGTAATTTGTCTAAAATCCAGCACTTGAGAGAAATCCGGATCAAAATCCGGATCTTTCGATAGCTGATCCATATGGCCCAAGAGATCCGCCTTGGTGAGCACACCATCCCCTGAACTCAATACAAGCCTGCGTTCTTTATCGATGTTATAAAAGGCAGACACGCATTTCCCGCTTTCATCGCAGCTAGGCTGAACAGGCACCGCGACGGTCAAAGAAAATCAACCGCGATCATACCGCTGGGGCCGTGGGACTGCAATATTGGGCGATGCATTCCTCTTCAATAGAAGACTCCAGATACCATTCAATGAATAATTCTTACGATGTCGGAGATTGACACGAACTCGCATCGTGGCGAGACGGGTAGTAAAGTTTGTGCAGTAGATTTCGACCCACATGGTCCTCTTCTTCGCTTGGGAGTTATGCGAATCCGCCAGCTTTGGGTCAGAAGAGGGAGAACTCTGTGGCCAATCCTGTCGAGACACCCCCCGCCAAACTACAATTGCCGGTCGAGGTCATTGGAGCGGATCTTTACGGGCAGCAATTCTTCGAGCCCACCCGGACACTGACGATCCACCGGGACGGAGTCTCGATTCTCCTTGAAAACACGCTGGCGCCGGATTCCGAAGTGATCCTGCGGAATCCGGAAACCAACGAGGAAACGGTCGCCTATGTGGTCGGACAGATTCGAGAAGACAACACTGGCCACATCTATGGGCTGGCCTACCTGAATCCGCCGGCCGATCCGTGGCACATGCAAT
Organism: uncultured Acidobacteriota bacterium; assembly: GCA_963740035.1. Lineage (GTDB taxonomy): Bacteria > Acidobacteriota > Terriglobia > Acidiferrales > UBA7541 > Palsa-360. Next base: position 675,140 of record CAVUDA010000034.1, on the reverse strand, counting down.
TCCCCGCTGCCCAAACGGCAAGAATGGTCCAAATGGAGTGCAAAACGTGCCATTGCGTTTGCACACTCGCCCTTTCGAGTATTGAAGTGGAGATTTTCGAAGCCACGCGAGAATTGACGCATACGTGCAAAAACTGCAACTCGTCCAGGATATGGGGAGAAACACGCCGCGAAGCGGTTGTGAAAGAGCCGGGAAAATCGCTTTCAAAGGATCCAAATTTGCGGCTTGCCGTGTCCCCCATAGAAGAACGCCGAAGAAATAGGCGGATGGCGATGAAGGCGTCCGCGTGCATTCGGTTCTCAGGCGTGGAAGTCGTCGTCGCTTGCGAAGACATTTCCAAAGAGGGTTTTCGATTTACAAGCCACAAGGAATATCCCGAAGGAACGCGGGTCGAAGCCGCGGTCCCGTATACCAAGTCCAGCACCAACATATTTTGCATGTCCAGCATCGTCTACTGCCTCAAAATGCCGGATGGACAATTCCGGCACGGCGTGAACTACACGAGGACGCGCGGATCAATCGGCTGGGATCCGTAAAATCAGCAGAACACATAACCTTCAAGACAAGCTGGCGCGCGCCAAGGGAAGGTGTTGCTCAGGCCCGATATTTGGAGTAAAAGTGTGATCCGTGAACATTCCGCGCTGGAGTATACAGATGAAAAAGTTAATTGGCGTTTTGGGAGTGGGACTTGCACTCTGCCTGAGCGGATCGGCAATCGCGCAGCAGAGCGCCCCGGCCGCCGGGCTGGGAATCACCCGGCTGGTCATAGCCAAACGCCAGATCGCCTTTGGCGGTGCTTCGTTCGGCAGCGCTGGAGCATATGAAATTCTTGCCGGAACAGCCTACGGCGAACTCGATCCGCGCGCGTCCGGCAACGCGGGCATCGTCAACGTGAACCGCGCCCCTCTCAATGCCAAAGGTCACGTTGAGTACAGCGTGGACTTTCTGGTCCTCAAGCCAGTGGAGGCGAAAAAGGGCAATGGCAGGCTGATCTACGATTTTGTGAACCGCGGCAGGAACACGATTTTGCGGCTTGATGAGAGCGGCGATTCCTTCACCGCGAAGGACGCCGGCAACGGTTTCCTGATGAACCGAGGCTATACCGTTGCCTGGAGCGGCTGGCAGATGGACGCGCCGGGAACTCCCGGATTTCTCAGAGCGTACGTGCCCATCGCCATGGCGAACGGAAAGCCGGTCACGGGCATGAGTCGGGAGGAATTTACTGATGTTCCTGCGGGGCTGGTCTTCACGCAAACGCTCGACTATCCCGCGCTACTCGATTCAACAGGAACGACGCTCACCGTCCGCGAGCGCGAAACCGATCCGCGCAAGCCGCTGCCTGCATCGAGCTGGCATTTCATCGACGAGCGCCACGTCGAAATCACCGCGGCGCCCGGATTCGATCGCGGCGCGCTCTACGAACTGATCTACCCCGCAACGAACGAATCTGTTGCGGACGTTGGCCTGGCCGCCTCGCGTGACTTCGTTTCGTTTTTGCGCTACGCCGACCAGGACGCCACGGGCCAGCCCAACCCTGTGCGGGACCCGGGCACGCCGTTCAAGGCAGCTCTTGCGTTCGGCATCTCGCAGACGGGCCGCGCGATCAACGATTTCATCTACCAGGGTTTTAATGCCGATATCAACGGACGAATAGTATTTGACGGCGCGTTGCCGCTTCTCTCCGCCACGAAACGGACGTACACGAATTTTGAATTCGCTCAGCCGGGCCGATTCTCGCGCCAGCATGAGGACCACCAATATGGCGGCGACCAATTTCCATTCACATACGCCACGTCGAAAGATTCTGTGACCGGGAAAACCGACGGGATGCTGATGACGTGCGAAAAGTCCCATACCTGCCCGCGGATCGTGCATCTGGATTCCGATACGGAATTCTGGCAGGGACGCGACTCGCTTCTGGTGACCGACACGAGCGGTCATCCATTCGCGCTCCCCGAAAACGTCCGCGCCTACATGCTGTCCGGACAAGAACATAACCCGGTGGCGAACTGGAACACGCGTGGCAACTGCCAGCAATTTCAAAATGCGCTAAGTTATGCGCCCTATGCGCGGGCCTTGCTCGTGGCGCTCGATCGCTGGGTCACCGAAGGCGTCGCCCCGCCGCCCACCACGTTTCCAAATTTGAAAAGCCACACTTTGCTGCCGCTCGCCAAAGTGCAGGCGTCCTATCCTGCGATTCCGGGCGCTCCGTTTAGCCCGCTGTACAGTCAGCTTCAGGTGATCGATTTGAAAACCATGCCGCCCGAAGCATCCGGCCCAGACTATCCCGTGTTCTTCCCTCCTGTGGACGCTGATGGCAATCCGCAGGGAGGCATCATTCTCCCCGAGATCGCGGTGCCAATTGCGACGTATTCAGGCAGGAACGTTCGCGCAGAAGGTTTTTCGGCTGGCGAATTGTGCGGGCTTGCCGGCTCCTACATTCCTTTCGCCGCGACAAAGCAAGAGCGACTCGCCAACGGCGATCCACGCCTCTCCCTAGAAGAGCGCTACAAGAGCGCGCAGGATTACGCCGACAAACGCAAGCACGCCGTCGATGCGCTCGTGCAGCAAGGATTCGTCCTGCCCGAGGACGCCGACGCTCTCGCGCGCAGCATGCCGCTGCCCGGCACGGCGCAAGGCAAGCTCTAACCCGAATTTCTCAATAAATTTCGATGACGGACATGGCGCGACGAGACAAAACGCCGCGAATGTGTCCCGGGAACGCCAATCTCCCGATTGGCGATTCACGCAACGCCAATCGGGAGATTGGCGTTCCCGGATTTCAACCGATTTGGTTGAGTGAGTGGCTGTCTCGCTACTTGCGCTTCCACTCGCGCCAATCGCGTTCGGTGGCGCGAAGCATCTCCTTAGCAGCCTTGTGCAGCCAGTTGCCGTGGCGTTTTGCCAGGTCGCGCTTGATTGCGGGGATGGCGCGCGGCGTGCCGAAATGGATGTTGGCCGTCTCCCAGCCCATCGAATAGAGCAAGCGTTCCTCGTGGCGGCTCCCGGGGAGGGAGGCTAGTTCGATGCGCGAGCAGTCCGGGGCGAGGCGACGCAGAAGCCAGCCGTCGTAGGGGCGCACGAACGGGTCCGGAACACGAACGGCGCGGTCGAGAATCTTTCCGTAGCGGGTGCGTTGTCCTTCCGCGCGCTTGTCTCGCGCCCAAACGCACGCTGAAGGGGTTAATTCCTTGGCCTCTCGTGCGACGTAACATCCGTGCCACTGGCCGAGCAGCACCACCCGCGTGTGCCCCAGACTTCCCAAGCCGGAGACGCGTTGCTTCTTTTCGCACGGCAAAGATTGATCCGGAAGCAGTCTGCGAAGCTGCGATTCGACATCGCGCGGCATGCGAGCTTGCGATTTGGGAAGACGCTCCAGCTTTTGCCAGAACACGGTGGCGTCGCGCAGCCGATTGAGCGCGATCTTGCGCAACCATCGATGATTTTCGGCAAGCACGAATGGCTGCCCGCCAATTTTCAGCGCGTCGCGGTAACCTTCCAGCACCGCGTCGCTTGCATCGCGCGGGCGAATGGTCAAGTGCTCTTCCACGGTCGCCGCGTGCGCGCTCGTCGCCAGGCGCACGAGGTCCATCGTGTAGGGCATCGAATACACTTCGTCAAAGTCGTTGATGCCCCAGATCAAGCGTCCTTCGCTGTCCCGCCAAGTGCCGAAATTTTCCAGATGGAGATCGCCCACGGCCAGGAGCGAAGGCGCAACCGCTGCCTTTCCTGCAACTGCGCGCCAAATCTGGGCCCACCGGTAGAACGTCGCGCGCAGGAACGGGAAAAGCCCCAGCGTCATCTGTTTATGTTTGAACGAGAGGGCGTGACGATCCAAAGGGATGCAGGAAGCCACCCACTTTTCGTAACTGGTTGTCGCCTGCCGAATGTTCAAAGGATGCTAAGGCCTCAGCGGCTTAAACCGCCGTTCGCGAATGTATCAGAAAATGAACCCGCGTGTCCCTTAGGTGCACAGAGAGTCAATCATCGGAGTACTAAAATGCGTGGAAGGCTGGATCGAGATGCCAGAGGAGTGATGACTATGCCGAATCGTCGTGATTCTCTACTCAGAAGGTTCTTCGGATGGGCAGACTTATGGTTCGGTTCGTGTCGTCAACCCGTTGACCTAAACTGGCTTGGGTTGTTGATCCGCCCCTTCCTTCAACATCAGAGGTAAGACCCCTTCCACGTCTCACTTGCCCGGCACCATCCCCACTTCTGTGTAAACGGCCATGGCTTCTGGCGAGGAGAGGTATTGCAAAAGCGCCTTGGCAGATTCCGGATTTTTCGCATGAGAAGAGATGAACCCCACGAGTGCCGTCCGGGGTGAAACGTCCTTCGGCAGCATTCCTACCTTGAGCACGCCGGGATCATTGATCTCGCTATAAAACGTCATCCCGATTTCCACCTCGCCCTTCGCGACCATGGATGCGACTGCATTCCCGCCTCCGGAACCTCCCGGGCCGCCGCCGCGGGGACGCTTCAGCTTCGGTTCGACTTGGTCGTCGATGCCCATGTCCTTCAGCATCTTGTTGATGGTGACCCCGGCAGCCGCTCCGAGCGCCGCATCCGGGATGGCGATCGACTTCGCCGACAGCAGCATTTTCTTCACGGCTTCGGGCGTCGAGATGTCGGGCTTGGCAGCGCCTTGTTTCACGCAAATTCCCACGGCAACGGAAGCGAGCGGCGTCGCGGTGCTTTCCACAACGTTACCCGAGGCGATCACGTCGGGGTATGGCGGCTGGACGATCGGCACGTCGAATACATCGCCGTGCACGACTTGCTGCTTGGTGCCGCCGCCGGAACCGAATGTTGCATTGACTTTGTAGCCAGTCTTTTTCTCGAAGCCCGGAATGAGTTTTTCGACCGCAGCGCGGATACCTCCCGGCGCGATTAACGTAACCTCCGTCTGCGCAAGAGCGATGTCGGAAACGCTCAACAGCATTGCAACCGCGACGATGGGCAAAAGAACTCGTCTCATGGCTTGGCTCTCCAATTTTGGAAGATCATTTGATTTCAGCGACCGGAATGACTCGCTGGCGGGAATTGTTGCATTATTCAAGCGTACGCACAACCTTTTGACGCATGACAGTTCAATTTCCCACAAGGGCCCGGCCAACCAAATGCGGTCTCGGGACAACGAATCCTGTGTGGGCTCTTATTTCATATGGTGACGTGCGTCACGCATTACTCACGCTGGCCCGAATAATATGCAAAATGCAAGCCTTCGGGATGAATCTCGACCTCAACTTCGCGCTAGGAGGAATGACGATGAGACCCCTGTATCTCAAGTGGTTTGCAATTGTCGGAATCCTAATGGGATTCAGCAGCGTTACTAACATCTGGTCCGCACAGCAATCTGCGGCTGAGACTGTCCCTGCGAGCATGGTGGTCTCGGTCGAGGCAAGGCATGGCAAGGACATACCCGTGGTGAACAACAAAGAAGACGTCCGTGTTTTTGAAGGACGTGACCGGCTGCGTGTAACGGACTGGATTCCGTTGCAGGGGAGCCAGGCTGATCTAGAACTTCTCGTCTTGATCGATGAAGCAGCCGGCGCGACCGTCGCCTCCCAATTTGACGATGTGCGACGATTCATGAACGCTCAGCCACCAACGACGGAAATTGCCGTTGGATACCTGGAATACGGAACCGTTCGAATGGCACAGAATTTCACAAAGGATCATGACGCAGCGGGCAAAGCTTTGCGCATCCCCTTGGGTGCAGTGGCTGGAGGGAGCAGCCCCTATCTTTCGATCACGGATGTCGTCAAGCGCTGGCCGGAAACCAAGTCTCGCCACACCATTTTCCTGATTTCCGATGGCATTGATCCGTTGCAACCGGGAATCACGGATTCATATCTCGATCAAGCCATTGAAACTGCCCAGCGAACCGGGACACAAATTTATTCCATCTATGCCTCGGAGGCAGGCCATTTTGGCCATACTCTTTGGAGAATAAACCAGGGGCAAAACAACCTGTCGGAACTTGCGGATAAAACCGGAGGCGAATCGTATTTTCAGGGACTCAATACGCCGGTCTCATTCGGTCCTTTTCTGGATGAATTCGCCGAGCGGCTCAATCACCAATACCTGCTTACGTTCCTGATCAAGCCGGACAAGAAACCTTCCTACCGCCATGTGAGGCTCGAAACCGAAGTGCCGAACGCGGAACTCGTGACGGCCGACCGAGTATACGTTCCTGCGGCAAAATAGTTTGCGTTTGGTTCTGCCAAAAAGGATGAGTTCATCTGTAATCGTTCTGCGAGTTATTCCCTGACCCGCAGCCGCTCGGCCAGATTATGGTAATGTGGTGAAGCAAAACTTCAAAGTCAGGGAGAAAAAACATGAGGGTTGGCGTTGCGGGACAAGGCGCGTTTGGCCAAAAGCATCTGGAGGGCATCGCCAAGATTCCGGGCATCGAAGTGATTACGTTGACAGGCGGCAATCAGGCCGCCACGGAAGAAGTCGCGAAGAAATTCAAGATTCCCCATTGGACGGGCGATCTCGCCGAAAGCTTGAAGCAACCCGGCCTTGAGGCGATGATCCTCGCCACACCCACCCAAATGCACGCGAAGCAGGGCGAGCAGTGCATGCGCGCGGGAAAACACGTCCAGATCGAAATCCCTATCGCCGATACTCTCGCGGATTCCGAGCGGCTCGTGAAGGTGCAGAAAGAAACCGGCGTGGTCTGCATGGGCGGCCACACGCGCAGGTTCAATCCCAGCCATCAATACGTACACAAAAAAATCAAAGCGGGTGAGCTGAAGGTCCAACAAATGAATGTGCAGACTTATTTCTTCCGGCGCACGAACATGAACGCGGCGGGAAAGCCCCGGAGCTGGACCGATCATCTCCTGTGGCACCACGCCTGTCACACCGTGGATTTGTTCCAATATCAAACCGGCGAGCTGGTTTCCGAGTGTTACGGCGTGCAAGGCCCGATGCATCCGGATTTGAAGATCGCTATGGATATGGGCATCGTCCTGAAGACGCCCTCGGGAGCGATCTGCACGCTATCGCTTTCCTTCAACAACAAAGGGCCGCTGGGCACATTTTTCCGCTACATATGCGACAACGGCACGTTCATCGCCCGGTACGACGACTTGCTGGATGGAGAGGAGAACAAAATCGATGTGTCCAAAGTGGACGTGTCGATGAACGGCATCGAGCTGCAAGACCGCGAGTTTTTCGCCGCGATCCGCGAAAAACGAGAGCCGAACGCCAGCGTCGCCCAATGCCTCACGGCCATGGATGTTCTGGACCGGATCGAGAGGTTCCTCAATTCGGCGGCGAAAGCCAGCGCGTAGTCCTTGTACAGTCCAGTGGCGCAGGCTTCAGCCTGTGGGTTTTGGTTCTCGCAAGGACTAACCCCCACTGGCTGAAGCCTGTGCCACTCAAGTTTGCAATATATCGATAGGGGGACAGTTATGACCGGCACTACCGCAACCCGCACCAAAGTTCTGAACTATATCGATGGCTGTTGGAAGGAATCGAAATCCGCGGATTGGAAAGAAGTGATTAATCCGGCCACGGGCGAGACGATTGCGCTCACACCACTCTCTACTGCAGCTGAGGTGGACGCCGCCGTGGAAGCGGCTGCCGCCGCTTATCGCGATTGGCGGCGCACGCCAGCGGAAGACCGCATTCAGCCGCTCTTCAAACTGAAAATGTTGCTCGAAGATCATTTGGACGAGCTGGGCCGCATCATTTCCCAGGAAAATGGCAAAACGTTTGCCGAGGGCAAGGCGGAATTGCGCAGGGCCATCGAAAATGTGGAAGTGGCTTGCGGAATCCCGACGATGATGCAGGGCTACAACCTCGAAGACGTCGCTCGCGGCGTCGATGAGATGATGATCCGCCAGCCGCTCGGCGTGGTGGCCGCGATCACGCCGTTTAATTTCCCCGGAATGATTCCCTTCTGGTTCCTGCCCTACGCCATTGCGACCGGCAACACGTTCGTGCTGAAACCGTCGGAACGCGTGCCGCTCACGATGATGCGCGTGTTTGAGCTTCTCGAACAAATTGGATTGCCCAAGGGTGTTGTCAGTCTGGTAAATGGAGGGAAAGCGGTGGTCGATGCGCTTCTGGACCACCCCAAAGTCCGCGCCGTCAGTTTTGTGGGTTCGACTCCGATCGCGAAATACGTATATGCGCGCGCGGCCGCGAGCGGAAAACGCGCGCAGTGCCAAGGCGGCGCCAAAAACCACGTCATTGTTCTCCCCGATGCCGATATGAAGATGGCTACGCAAATCATCAGCGACAGCGCTTTCGGTTGCGCCGGCCAGCGTTGCCTGGCCGTTTCGGTAGCGGTCACGATCGATGAGGCGCAGAAGACTTTTCGCGACTCGATCACCGAAGCCGCCGCCTCCTTGCGCGTGGGCGATGGCCTTGAGGAAGGCGTGCAAATGGGGCCGGTCATTACCGCGCAGAGCAAGTCGCGCATCGAATCGCTGATCGTAGTCGGCGAAAAAGAAGGAGCGAAGGTCCTCCTCGATGGCCGGAACGCCAGGATTCCGAAACATGAGTCAGGAAATTTCGTAAAGCCAACAATACTTGATGGCGTGCCCCCCTCAAGCGAGCTGACCGACACGGAAATCTTCGGCCCTGTGCTGAGCCTGGTCCACGCGAGAGACATGAGCGAAGCAATTGCCTTCCTGGAGCGAAGCCCGTTTGGCAACCAGGCTTCCCTTTTCACTTCCAGCGGACCGGCGGCACGCCGATTCCGTTATGAGGCGCCCGCAGGCAACATCGGCATTAATATCGGTGTAGCCGCGCCAATGGCTTATTTTCCTTTTACCGGATGGAAAGGCAGTTTCTTCGGCGACATGCACGCGCAAGGACGCGACGCCATCGAGTTCTACACCGACAAAAAAGTCGTCATCGAACGCTGGGGAGAGCAGCACACGCGGAAATTCTAGACGAGCGACGCGCGGTCCGCGCAATAAGAATGCTTCTAATTGGTAGTACGTGTTGAGTGCCCCATGCATGTCCGCCATGGCGGACATGCATGGGGCCTTTGACTTTATCCGCTTTTGAATCTCGGTCAATTGCGTTCATCTTAGCGGTTGATCGACGTGAGGAATACGATGCGATCACCTTCCGACCTGCTCGCCCACAGCGCCATGTTTTCTCCCTCGCCGCAAACACCTTCCGGTTCTGGCGGGAAGAAAAAACTGATCTACGACCAGGACCACCGCGGCCCGCTTTCCACGGATACGGTTGCTACCTTGATGTTGCTCCAGGCGGACAACATCGATCTGCTGGGAATTTGTACCGTGAGTTGCGATATGTGGGCCAAGCAGGAAACCGCCTATGCGCTGCGCCTATTGGAAATCATGGGCCGTCCCGAAGTGCCCGTTTTCATGGGCGCGCAGGAACCTTTGCTGAACACGAAGGCTGAGGCGCAGATGCGCTATCAGATGTTTGGGTCAAGATCGCTTGGAAACGAGGGATATCTGGGATGTTTTGCGAAGGATGCCGCGGGCCGCGACGAATTGACGCCGCTGCCGCCACCTTACAACCGGTTCGCGCAGATCAAGGCACAGCCCGAGCCGGCCGCGGACTTCATCATCCGCACAATCCGCGCCAACCCGAACGAAGTGACGATGTATTGCGGCGGGCCCATGACAAACCTGGCGCTCGCCGTGATGCTTGCTCCCGACATTGTGCCCATCACTAAGGAAGTGATTTTCATGGGCGGAGGTATTCACCATTCGACCAGTTCCGTGAACGTTTATTTTGACGCGGAAGCCGCCAAGATCGGCTTTCGTGCGCCCTGGCCGAAATTCACGCTCGTCACTACGGACCTGGCCGAAGAGGTCCACATGCAGGACGACGGCAAAGTGGACGCGATCGTCGATCGCGCCCACGCGCCGATCGCCGATTTGTTCCGCGAGTACGAACAGAAGCCGCAGCGCGCCAATCCGCAAAGGCGTTCCTTCCGCATGCCCGATGAAATGATGGCCGCCCACGCGATCGATCCCTCGATTTTTGCGGGCTACGATGAAATGTATTTCGACATCGTGACGCATAACGACGGCCACTACGGCGACACTTCCTTTTGGGACGCCAATTGGAGGGATCAAGGCGGAGAGCTTGCGGGCCAGAACAATCCTTCGATCAAGGCAGGCCGAGTGCAGGTACTGAACGGAATCGACAAGAAGCGCTTTCGGGAGCTGTTCACGGATTTGATGACGCGACCGATTAATCGGTCCAAGTAGAACAGGCTTCAGCCTGTTGGTTTTCGCCAATTTACAATCTAAACCAAACAGGCTGAAGCCCATTCTACTTAAAAAGAGGACCAATGAGCACAACACGCCGCGAATTTATCAAAACGGTGGGAGCAGCAATTGCCACGTCGCAAATTCCACCGGAACCGGCAGCGTTGGCAACTCTGGCCTCGCCGACACCTCTGTCTCCGCAGCAGCCCGCCGCGAGACGAAAAGTAATTTACGACCAGGATAATTCCGGCCCGTTCGGCACCGACATTCTCGGAACGCTGATGATGCTGCAAGCCGACAACATCGACCTTCTCGGCATCACGCTCGTGACGGGCGACGCGTGGATGAAACAGGAGATGGCTTTCACATTGCGCTTGCTGGAAATGATGGGACGCACGGATATTCCGGTTTTCGCCGGCGCCGAGTTCCCCATGCTCAATACGAAAGAAGAATGGCAGCTCCGGCAACATCTCTACGGCGGCCACCGGCTGGACCCTTGGATGGGCGCTTTCAACCGCGCAAATGGCGAGCCGAACGAGATCAAGCCGCTGCCGCCGCCGTACGATCGGCTCGCGAATTTGAAACCTCAGCAGGAACACGCCGCGCGCTTCATCATCAAAGCGGTGCGCGAAAATCCCGGCCAGGTGACGATTTATGCTGGCGGACCGTTCACGAATCTGGCGCTCGCGATTGCGCTTGCGCCTGACATCGTTCCCCTGGTGCACGAAGTCGTGATCATGGGAACCGGCTTTCACATGTTCACCAACACCTTCCATGTTTTTTTCGATCCCGAGTCTGCGCGAAAAGTTCTGCGCGCCGTGTGGCCGAAATGCAGCATTGTCACCGTGGACATCGCCGAAGAGATTCACGAAGGCGACGAAATCACGCCGGGCCGGAGAATGATCGAGGAAATCGCCGCCCGCGCACAGAGCCCCATTTCCGATCTTTTCCGAACGCATGCCGTGGAACCGTTGCGTCGCAATCCCACCATGCATTTCTTCCGCATGGCGGATGAAATGATTGCCGCTCAGGTGATCGATCCGAGCGTCTTCACAAAATCCGAACAGATGTACGTGGACATTTGCACGACGCCCGGTCCGCGCTACGGCGATTCCATGTTCTGGCCAAAGAACTGGCAGGACGATCCCGATGCGGGAAAACATTCTCTGTCCGCGGCAGACCGGCGAGTCTTTGTGAACCCGCGGCAGTTCTATCTGGGGCCGCCGCCGTCGGCGGGATTAGTGAACGTCTTGCTGGAGATCGATCACGATCGCTTCAAGAAACTCTTTGTCGATTTGATGACGAAGCCGATCCGCACAGCATGACCGGATGTTCTGCATCATACAAAACCCGTATTTGGTGGCGCCGGCCCCTCGCCGGCGATTTCGTTGATCTCCACAGAATGAAAAAACACCGGCGGGACGCCGGTGCCACAAAACAATACATTCCATCCTCATTCACAAACGGGATCATGCTTGAAGGATCCGGATTAAGTTCCCAAAGAAAGTATCCGCGGGCCATTCGACACTCGAGAAGGAACGCCGATTGCCTCGGCGATGAGTTGATACGAACGCAAGCGCGCCTGGTAGTCATGCAGCACGGCGATGATCATCATCTCTTCGACTTGCAAGCTCCTGCCCATGCGCTCCAGTTCATCGCGAACTTGCTCAGGGGCGCCCACGACGTACCGAGGCCATTCGCCGCTTCCGCGCGCGACCGGGTCAGCCCCAAACGCAAAGTTCCCGAGTTCCGCGATGGCCTGTTCGGGAGTTGGCACAGGAAGGCGCTTGCCCTGCAGGCGAATGCGGCGAATGTGCAGCTGCGTGCTGGTGTACAGGCGTTTCGCCTCCGATTCCGTGTCGGCGCAGATCACTCCCAGCGCAACGATCGAACGCGGCTGGGCAAGTTGTTTCGACCGCTGGAAATTCGCGCGATAAAACTCCAGCGCCGTCGGCGTCTCTTCAGGCGCTATGAAGTGCGCAAACGCATACGGAAGGCCCAATTTTGCAGCCGCAGCCGAACTCCACGAACTGGAACCCAGCAGCCACACTTCGGGCGCGCCGGGCATATCAGGCGAAACCTTGATGCGCGCGAAGGGATGCTCGGACGGAAAATCGTGATGGAGAAACGCCAGCAGCTCAACTAACTGCTCTCCGAAATCGTCATTCTGAATGCGGTCGCTGCGGTCGCGCCGCAGAGCGAAAGCTTCCAGGCCGCTTCCTCCGGGCGCGCGGCCGATGCCAAGATCGATGCGGCCCGGATACAGCGCGTGAAGCATGCGAAAATTTTCCGCCACCTTGAGCGGACTGTAATGAGGAAGCAGTACGCCGCCAGACCCGATGCGAATGCCGGAGGTCTCGGCGCCAATCCTGGCAATCAGGATTTCCGGGGCCGGGCTGGCAAGCGTCACGATCGCATGATGTTCGGCAATCCAATACCGCTCGTAGCCGAGCGTGTCAGCGAGGCGAGCCAGCTCGATTGTATTGCGTAGAGCGTCCGCCGGAGTAAATCCGTCGGACACAGGGGATTGATCAAGAACGGAAAGCTTTATCATTGCCTCACTTCTGGGCGGACTGCCTCCGCAAGGAATTTGCGGAAATACGATACGAATGCGTGACGCACTCTCTAATGAATGTAGTAACCGTTCTTTGCCAAAATGAAGTAATCGTGCCCTTTTTTTCCAAACGGGGACGCCAGACGAACATCCAGCTTGTGCGGTTTTCCCTGGGCTCCGTTGGCCATCGTGTAATATCCCAGTGTGTAGCGCGTCTTGATCCGGTGAATCAGGGCGCTGAACACGGAATCCAGATGCGCCACGTCCTGGACGTCGAAGAGCTCCCCGCCCGTCGCTTCCATCACTTTGTGGATGTTCACGAGTCCAGGAGTCATGGCCGAGTGCAACATCGTTGCCGGCGGATTGTATCCGGGAATTTTCAGGTTATATAGAACCGCGTCCGCGGCGATCGCTTCGGTGACGATGTCGCGCGTCCCCTGCCCGCCCGCGTCCGTGCCCACGCCATCGCTGATCAAAATAATTACGCGGCGCGCGTTCGGAGCCGTCTTCAGGAGATATTCAGCGGCGACAAAGATGCCGTCATTAATATTGGTGGCGCCGCGCGCGTCGAATGTATTGATCTGATCGGCAATCTTGTTCTTGTCTTTCGTGAGGGCCAGGCGCATTTCCGCCTCGGTGGCGAACGTAAAAAGCGCCACTTCATCTTCGGGCTTGAGAGCCGCAAGGGCAATCGTCGCGGCGTCGCGCAAGGGGCCGAGGAACGGACCAATCGAATCGCTCAGATCCAGGACGAGCGCAACATTCACCGGCAATTCGTCGCGGCTGAAAACTTCCACTTTTTGCGCGACGCCGTCTTCGCGCACCTCGAAGTCGTCTTTTTTCAGGTCGGACATGATTTGGCCGTCCTTGGCCTTCACGGTCGCGTCAACCAAGACAAGGTTTACGTCCACGCGGATCGTGCCCTGGTCCTGACCCCGCGCCTGAGCAGGGATTTGAAAGACAAGCACAAGGAAGACGGACAGAGCTGATACATGCAGCGCGCTTCTCAAGAATCTGGACATGGTTGTCAGGTAATGCTCCGTGGCGCTGTTCGCCGTCATTTGCAAATCGCTGGCCTCTCAGGACACCCAGACTTCTGTGTCGCTGCCACGCTCAAGTCAAAGTTCCGCTCTCAACTTTATCTTTGCAAGAGACCACAAGCAAGTCGCCCGATCGCTTCGGCAGGATTTCCGGCGTGCGATTGCGGCCGGCCTTTACTTTGTAAATTCGCTCCGGCAATATCGTTTGGAACAATTCATGAAGACCTGCGCACTTTTCGTCGCCCTCATCCTGGCCGTTCCGGTATTCTCTCAGAAAAAAATAGATTTTCTCCAGGAGGGCCGGGACTATACAAATCTTTTCTACGCCGGCAAGGCCAACGACATCTGGGCGAATTTGTCCCCCTCCATGAAGAAAGTTTTCGGTGAGGAGGACGCAATTCTTGGATTGCAGTTGCAGACGAAGGGGCAGCTTGGCGCGGAGACCGACGTGGTCGAGGAACACGTCCTCCTGCAGGAAGAATTCGTAGTGTACGAGCGAATCGTGATGTTTCAGAAGTTCACTTCGCCCGAGATCGTGCAGTGGACCTTCGATCATGAGGGGGTTATTACCGGTTTCTTCATACGATCGGCGGTCGGTGGGGAGACCCATTTCCTGGATTATGTAGACAAGGTGGCGCTCCGCTTGCCGTTCAAGGGCAACTGGCTGGTTCTGAGTGGCGGACGCAGCGTGGCCGAAAATCGTCACGCGGAAACAGTGGACCAGCGTTTTGCCGCCGACATCACGGCCATCCGGCACGGCAGGACCTTTTCCGGCGATGGCACTCAACTGGAGCAGTACTTTTGCTTCGGAAGGGCCATCCTTGCTCCGGGCGACGGTACGGTGGTTGGCATGAGTGACGGCATTCCTGATAACCCCATCAATGCGCCTTTCGATAGCCCTCCTGCGGGCAACTTCGTGATGATTGACTATGGCAACTCGGAGTACTCTCTCCTGGCCCATCTCAAGCTTGGCAGCATCAAAGTAAAGGTGGGTGACAAGGTTCAACCGGGGCAGAAGATCGGCCAGTGCGGCAATAGCGGAAATGCAACGGTGCCTCACCTTCACATTCACCTGCAGAATACGCCCGTTCTATTCAAGGGCGAAGGTTTGCCCCTGCAGTTTCGGAATTACATCGCGAACAAGAAATTCGTGAGCACTGGCGAGCCCGTTACTGGGCAAATCATTCGCGATAAACATCTAAAGTGATTCCGCGGTTTATCGGGTTGCTGGAAAACCGGGTCTCACGCAAATCCTCAGGAAACGTTGTCAATTGGCGACAGGCTATTCCTCTACGATCAAATAGTTAGCGAAAAGAACGCCTTCCCTGGACTAAAACAAGATCATTGAGAATTCTCGATCCTTGTGTCACCTGCTCCCAGTGATACCTTTTGATTGAACTTTTGAGGCAAAATCACTGACTGGAACAGTCAACGTCCGATGACGATTCGCTTTGGAATAGGATGCACTTCCAGAGACAGGTAGGGGTTTTTTGCACTTGCACTCTTTTTTCGGCCGATCGCCCTCGGCGATAACCCTCTATAAACCAACGGGATGGGCCTGAAATTCTGAAAAGCCCTTCCAGGTTTCAATTGGCAGCGCACATGCTTTCTCCATGAGGCACCCCTAGGGTGACGGCGAGTTTTCTTGTCGCAACGTGGATGAGAACTCACCTCCCATTTAGCCATAGTGTGCAAAGTTTTTCAGGCCAGCGAGAGGATCCTTCATGAGCGTGCTGAGTAAAGCAAAATGGTTGACAGCCACTGGCGGAATAATCGGCCTGGCTTCATTTCTTGCGCTCGGTCTCAGTGTTCCCGGAAAGCAAGCGGCGCGGATTGGGGGACTGCGCCAGCCTGGTCTCCTGCGTCCTGCATCGGCGCCGATCTTCGCGGTCGCATCGTCCAACAAAGTCAATGTGGCCAAACACTATGGCCAGTTGCCCTTGGCATTTGAGCCGGCGTTGCCCGGGTCAAACAAGGAAGTGAAATTTCTGGCCAGAGGAAACGGGTACGCGCTCTTCCTGGAAAATCATGATGCCGTCCTCGAACTTCGCGGGGATTCCAAGACTTCGGGGCTCGTCCGGATGCAACTCGCGGGCGCAAATCCCGCCCCGGACTTCACCGCGCTGGAACAACTGCCCGGGAAAAGCAATTACTTTATAGGCAACAGGCCTGAGGACTGGCATACGAATATTCCGCAATATCGCAAGGTTTTGGAGCGCAATGTTTATCGCGGAGTAAATCTAGTCTATTACGGCACGCAAGGCCAGCTCGAGTATGATTTTGACGTGGCTCCGGGGGCCGATCCCTCCGTCATCCACCTGGCGTTCCAGGGCGCGCGAGATGTCAGGATCGATGCGCAAGGGGAACTCCGTGTTAATACGGCGGCCGGCGAAGTTCGCTTGCGCAAACCCGTCGCCTATCAGGAAATCGCCGGTTCCAAACAGCCAGTGCCCGTGGGCTACGTGCTGAAGAACAACAGCGTCGCCTTTCAGGTAGCGGAATACGATCCTCGCAGCCCGCTGGTGATCGATCCGATTCTCATCTACTCGACGTATCTTGGCGGAAACAATATCGACACCTCGAATTCCATCGCTGTCGCCCCGGACAATACCGCGTTCATAGCGGGCGCAACTTTCTCCGCGGATTTCCCGACGGCGCATCCCCTGCAAGCCAATGACGGAGGCAATCCTGACTTTCCGCAGGATGCCTTCGTAGCCAAAATCAGTGCGGACGGCTCGACGCTTTTGTACTCCACCTACCTCGGCGGTGAAAATCAAGATGCGGCGAATGGAATCGCGGTCGATAGCTTTGGCGATGCTTTCGTGGTCGGTTATACGCTGTCTCCGGGCTTTCCCGTGTTGCCGGGATCATTCGAAACATTGTGCGGCGGCGACGGCAAATGCGGCGCAAAATTTACCGGCGGACCGATCGTCTCAAACGGTTTCGTGACCAAACTGAATCCCGCCGGATCCGGGATTCTCTACTCCACCTTCTATGGGCAGTTTCAAAACGTGAAGGGACAAGCCATCGCCGTCGATTCGAACGGCAACGCCTACATCACCGGCACTACCTCGGCAAACTTTGCGTCGTTCGCAATTTTTCCGATCACGCCCACTGCTTTTCAATCCGCGTTTTGTAATTCCTGCGCCAATCCTGGGAATGCGTCGGTGAACGCCTTCGTCGGCGTGCTCGACGCCACGGGGACTTCAGCCCTCTACTCCAGCTACCTCGGCGGAGAAATCGAGGATGTCGGGTACGGGATCGCTGTAGATAAGAATGCAAATGCCTACGTCACCGGACTGACCTATTCGGCGACGAATTTCCCCGTAACCGCCGGGGCGCTTCAATCTACTTACGGCGGGTCAGGCGACGCCTTCGTGGCGAAAGTCAACACAGTCGGCTCCGGCGCTGCATCGCTTGTATTTGCAACCTATCTCGGCGGCGCTGGCCTCGACCAGGGAAATGCGATCACTCTCGACAGCGCCGGAAACCCATACGTTGCAGGCCTCACCAACTCTGCCGCC
This sequence comes from uncultured Acidobacteriota bacterium, assembly GCA_963740035.1. Classification (GTDB taxonomy): domain Bacteria; phylum Acidobacteriota; class Terriglobia; order Acidiferrales; family UBA7541; genus Palsa-360. Next base: position 657,802 of record CAVUDA010000034.1, on the reverse strand, counting down.
TTTGGCTTCACTCCGGCAGGCACTTTTCAAACGACCTACGCGGGCCAGGGCGATGCGTTCGTGACCAAGTTGACCACCGCCGGTGCGCTCACCTACTTCACCTATTTGGGCGGCACTCATGCCGACTCGGCCACGGGAATCGCCGTCGATTCCACGAACAATGTGTACGTAACAGGAACGACCGCTTCCGTTGACTTCCCCACCGCCGGCGCTGTTTTTCAACCAGCCTACGGCGGCGGCAATACCGACAGCTTTGTGGCAAAGCTCAATTCCGCGGGAGCGGCACTGGTGTACTCCAGTTATCTGGGCGGCACGAACGCGGAACTGGCGACCGGCATCGCCGTTGACACCAGCGGCTCCGCCTACATTACAGGCCAAACCTGTTCAAACGATTTCCCTCTCGCCAACCCGCTCCAGGCCGTTCCTGGAGGCAACTGTGACGCTTACATAGCCAAAGTCAGTATTCTTGACGGTTTCTCTCTCAATCCGGGCGGCTTAATTTTCTCAGCGCAAAGTCTCAACACAACCAGTCAGTCGCAAACGATAACAGTCACGAATGGCGACACTGCACAAACTATTTCAAATATTTCTATCTCCGGAAACAACCCCGGGGATTTCGCTCAGACAAACACTTGCGGCCCTTCGTTGATCGTGGGCGCCACTTGCACAATTACGGTGTCCTTCACTCCAACGGGCCAGGGAATTCGGAAGGCATCTCTGATTATCACTGACAGCGCCCCGGGAAGTCCCCAGGTGGTGAATTTGACCGGCAATACTTCCACGGTATCCCTGTCAGCCTCGAGTCTCTCGTTTGGATCCCAGGCCGTCGGCACCGTGAGCAGCCCTCAAGACGTGACCGTAACCAATAGCGGGACTACCCCGCTCACATTTTCGAGCATTACAGCGAGCGGTGATTTCTTTGCGGCGGACACTTGCCTCAGAGCCCCGCTGCAGCCTGGATCCAATTGCGTGATCCAGGTGGAGTTTGTGCCTTCCTCCGCAATCGGGAGCGTGGGCTCCATCGCGATTGCCGACAACGGGTCCGGCAGCCCGCAAGTTATTCTGGCGACTGGAACCGGCATTCTGGAGCCTCCCTTCCAAATCAGTACCTTGTCGGCACCTCCTTCCGTTTCGGCGGGAAAGACAGCGCAGTACATTCTCAGCGTCACTTCGCCGGTCGGGTTTAACCAACCTGTGGGACTCAGTTGTTCAGCGCCGGCGACGATAACCTGCACGGTTTCGCCTTCCGTCGTTACTCCGACCGCAGCGCAAACACCGGCAACCTTGCTCACGATCAGCACCGCATTGCGGACGGCGGTACCTCCGAGCACAGGGATCAAGATCGACCCGCTTAATCTCCTGCGGCAGTTCGGCAGGACTTGGCTGATCTTGCTCGCTGTCGCGCTGATGATCCTGACCGTTGCCGGCCTGAGGCGACGGCCCATTTCGGCGGCGTTTGGATTTGCAGTGGTCCTGCTACTTGCCGCGGTGGCTTGCGGCGGAGGTCCTTCCGGCGTGCCCTCGGGAACGCCTGCCGGCACTTATCAGATCACCGTGACTGGAACGTCGGGGTCAGTCAACGTTCCGGCCACAGTGACTTTGAAGGTTAATTAGGAGCTGGGATTTTAGCGTCGCATGGCGGAAACAATTCTAGGCGGCGCCGCTGGATGCTGCATTTATCTGAAACGCGGTGGAAGAACGAAACCATGCGCGAGGAGACGACGAAATGAAACGAGTCATCTGGATCATCCCGGCAATTCTTCTACTTTCTTTCACAGCCAGGGCGCAGGAGACGCCGTCCTGGGAGATCTCCGGCGGCTATTCTTACCTGGATGCAAATCTAAATGGCTCCCATTTCCACCTGAACGGCGCGAGTGGTTCCCTCACGCAAAATCTGAACAGCTGGTTTGGCGGCCGGGTCGAATTCACCGGTGTTCAGGGCAACGAGGCCATTACGGCTTCAGGACAAACGACGGTCTATTCCGTGAACGCGCAGACGATCACGTACGGCCCCGTTTTTTCCTACCGGCGATTTTCCAGAATTACTCCCTACGGCCACGTGCAGATCGGAGCGGTCCATGGCAGCGCGCAGTACCTGGGCATTTCTCAAAGCGCGTTTAAATTCGCGCTGGCTCCCGGCGCCGGCCTGGATTTCAACCTGAATCGCAGCGCTGCAATCCGCGTTGATGGCGAATACCTGTTGACGCGCTTTCTGAGTCTGACGCAGCAAAACGCCAGTGTCTCGGTGGGGATCGTATTTCGATTCGGCAAACGACAAAGCGCGAGCCGTTGAGCGGGCGCCAACGATTCACTTCCACGCCGCGGAAGATCCTGGTGCCAGTACTCATGGCACCACCCGGATTTCAGATCCGCTCGAAGGGATTGAACGCTATTGCCCCAGTAACCAAAGTGTCACAGTCCGTGCTGAACTGAGTACCCAAATGGATACTCTCGCAGTGTTTTCCGCTGCTTGGACGCTGGAGGACTGGGTGCTGCCATCGGAGGAATTGGTATGACACGTGCTCTTCCTAACGAGTGGCCTAAGGTGGATTTGCGCCCAAGTGGCTATCGCCTCTGAATTTATCGCATGACCGCAGCCAGGAGCATACGGTGAGCTTCCAGGGCACAGATCAGGCTTATCGACTGTTCCAGTCGCGTGATTCCGCTCGCCGAACCGCACAAACGAATCGATTGCTTGAACCGGCAAAGTCCGCAAAAATTCCAGGATTTTTGGTGCAGCCTGAATCGGCCTTTCAGGCTTGTCTGGCCTCCGTGGCAGCTTTGTGCGCGCGGCCAAAATTGCCTGCTTCAAAAAATCTGAGGCATCTTTACCGGGATGCGAGCTTAACTGGACCCAAACTCCCTGGCTTCGGCATTCTCAATTCCCTGCTTCTGCATCTGGCGATGATCCTGGGCATAATTTTTGTTCCTATGACGTTTCCAACAAAAGCGCCCCATTTGAGTGCAGCGTTCCTTCCCCCGGAAGTGATTTTTTACCCGGTGCCTGAACACCGCACTCCTAGCAAGCTACCGCGCATCGCGCCGCGGGGACCGGGAGGGCGCCCCGGCAGCGGTATTCGCCCGAAAGTATCCCCTGAACCCGGCAAGACAGTTTCGAACGGCGATCTTACGGTGATTTCGAAACCGCTGCACCCCGACAATGCGCATCAAACCATCATTCAGCCGGCTTCTCCTCCAGATCTTCGCATTCCGAATGATCTGCGCCTGCCCAATCTATCTCTGGGCACGTTAGCCGCGCCTAAGAAGCCAACTTTCGACCTGAGTATAAAGAAGCCTACCCAGGAAAATGAGAAGCTTGCGGCGGATATGGCAACTCCGTTGGCTGAAACGAATGCCAACTATGCCTTGGCTACCACTCTTCAGCCCACGAATTCTCAACCAAAGCTGCCTCTTCCCACTGGCGCAATTCCGAGGCCCGTTCGGCGGGATGCTGCAACCGATGGAGCGGCGGGGTCCGCAGCTCCTGAAGTAGGCGTTGCGGGTGACAACAGGGCCATCCTGGCGATCGGGATTGATCCCTCTGGACCGAACGCCGGAATTGCAGTGCCCCCTGGAAACCGCTGGGGGGATTTTACGATCGCTCCTGGTGCGGGAAATTCAGGGTCACCTGGCGGACGGGCGAGTGGAGAGCCCGGCGGTGGCGGCAGCGGCGGCAACGGACGCGCCGGTGACGAGAGTGTGGGAATTGGGCCTGGGCGGGAAGGCGGAGGCGGCGGCAAGGACGGATCGGCGAGTGCGATAAGCATCAAGGGCACGGGAAACGGCGTTGCGGGCGTTGCCATGCTTGATCCGCACGTTGAGGCGAAAATGATCTATCCCGTGGCGATGAATGGGCTAAAAGTTCGCAAGAATCAAATGATTATTTCCGCTGGACCCGTTGGTGGAGGCGGACTAGGTGTCTACAGGGCGTTGCCTTGCTCAAAAATCTACACGATTTTCCTGCCCATGAATGATTCCAACTGGACCATGCAGTATTGCCAAAAATCCAGCGCCTCTGCCGAAACCCAGGAGTCGGACCCGCGATCCACCGTCATTCAACTCGAAACTGGACTCGTTCCCCCGGATCCCGACCTGGAATCCAGGTTCGATTTCAAGCGAGTAAGCGTGCCTCCGGGCAAGAGCCGCCAATTGATAGTTCTTAGGGGAATGTTGCGGGAAGATGGAACCGTCGATGGCCTAGAAGTCTATCAAGGCGTCGTGCCTCAAATGGACGAGGCGGCGCGTCTCGCGTTTAGCCGCTGGAAGTTCAAGCCGGCGATGCGAGCGGGTAAGCCGGTCGCCATTGAGCTTCTCGTGGGGATTCCGCCGGCCATTGAATCGCAGTAACACGCCGTGGGTTGGGGCAGGCAGCGCTGCAAATTTTGAGACCGCATTGATGAAGTACTAGTCCCCGTAGTACCGCAAAATTTTCGTCCAATGTAACTCAATACTTCCTCTCTTGCTTAGAAATCAAAAAAGTGTCACATCTCAGGACTCGGCCACCTATAACATTTTGGTGACTACAAGATGCTGAGGCCGTTGACCTTGTGTTGATTTTTATCGCATTGCATCATTTTTGTGCAGTTTTGGTATCACGTGTGCACATATTCGCACGTCCCCGTGTCAACTTAGGAGGATATCCTTGTTTGATCAGGAGATTCGTGTCTGTTTTGCGACCCCGGATTCGGGTTTGGTTCAAGCTCTCACAAGCGTGCTCGGAAGAAACTTCACCACGCGCACGTTTAGCGAATTCCAGCTCAGCAAATTTGGCGAGCTGAAGGAATGGAGCGACGTTCTTGTACTCGATCTTCGGGCTACCTACCCTTCCGGACTTCAAGAAGAAGGATTGCGGTTCCTGCAAGAGCTGTTAGCGCTCCCTGCCCATCCCCCCGTGGTTGTGCTTCATAATGACGACGGGACAGATCTCAATCTGAAAGTCATGGAACTCGGCGCTTATGACAGCATTACTCATCCGCCCAACATGGTTGAGCTCCGCCTTATTTTGCGAAGAGCCTTCAAGTTCCAGGCGGCGGAAAGAGAAATTCAGCGGCTGCGCACCAGCGTTGCCGGGGCCACAAGGCTCCACGACCTGCATGGCACCGCTCCAGCCATGCAGGAATTGTTTGCCCTGGCCCGAAAAATCGGCCCGTGCGACGTCAATGTGCTGATCACCGGAGAAACGGGAACGGGAAAGGAGTTGCTCGCTCGAGCGATCCACCAAAGCAGTCTGCGGGCTTCCCGTCCCTTCATTGCATTTTCCTGCGCGAACTTGCCCGACACACTGATCGAGGACGAACTTTTTGGCCATGAGCGAGGCGCGTTCACGGGCGCGATAGCGATGCGCCGGGGCCGCATGGAGAGCGCGGACCAGGGAAGCTTGTTCCTCGATGAAATTGGCGACTTGGGATTGGGGCTGCAACCCAAATTGCTTCGCGTCCTGCAGGAGCGCAACTTCGAGAGGCTCGGCGGCAACACGACGGTCAACGTCAACATCCGCCTGATCTCGGCTACGAATAAAAATCTTCAACAGCTTGTACAGCAGGGCGAATTCCGCGAGGATCTTTTTTACAGGCTGAATGTGGTTCACATGCATATCCCCGCGCTTCGCGAACGCCGGGACGATATTGTCCTGCTCGCGCAGTTGTTCCTTGTCGCCGCCGCCCAGCGATTCAACAAGAAAGTGAAACGGTTTTCGCACCAGGCTTTGCTCGCCCTCGAGGAGTATGCGTGGCCGGGGAATGTCCGGGAACTCGAAAATGCCGTGCAACGCGCCGCCGTCCTGTCGGAAGGACAGACCGTGGATGTTTGCCATCTTCCCCTGGATATCCGCAAGAATTCTCATGAAGCGGAAATGTTCACCGGGACCGATGATGCGGTGAGTGTCAATAGCACGTATGAAGTGGAAATCCGCCAATTCAAGCGCAGGCTCATTCTTCGAGCGCTCAACAAGTATAGGTGGAATAAGGTGGAGAGCGCGCGCAGCCTGGGTGTGGCGCGCGGATATCTGCACAGGCTGATCAATCAGCTTGAAATAAGTCAATACGAAGAAGACAATCTTCTCTCAAATGAGCCGGAAAAATTTCCAGGGCCCCCGAAGTTCTCCTGATGCCGTGTTCCTCGCATTCATGGGAACTCGCTGCGGCGCCCGCGGTCATTGGGAGAACTTGAAGACCACATGAGCTCATCCTTTGTGGAAAATACTTGTCTCCGTTTTCTGTTGGACACGCAGAATGAAGACGGCGGATGGGGTTTCCACAGGGGGTCCACGAGCCGGGCCGAACCCACGGCTTGGGCAGTTGTGGCCCTGGTTGAATGGGCTTCCACGCAGGTCCACAAAGACGCAGCATCCCGGGCATTTCATTTCCTGGATGCCGCGCAGTTGCCCGACGGCTCCTGGCCTTCCTCCCCTGCCCTGCGAGAAGGCTCTTGGGTTACTTCGCTGGCCTGCCTGGCCTTGCTCGGCCAAAACGAATTATCGGGAAACGTAAAACGTGGGCTCGCCTGGTTGTGCAAGGAGTTGCCGGGTGAAGCAGGCCTTTTGCACCGGATCGTGCGGTCCTTCTTTGCAAGGAAGAAGGTCGGAACTCAGAATGAATCTTATTTTGGCTGGAGCTGGACAATTGGAACCGCCAGCTGGGTCGAGCCAACGTCCTACGCGATTATCTCCATACGTGCGACTCCGCCGGAGTGGATGCCCGCGGCCGCAAAGCGCAGGCTCCGCATTGGGGAGGCCATGCTATTTGACCGCATGTGTCCAGGAGGAGGATGGAACTGTGGAAACCCGATGGTGTACGGCGTCCCGGGAGAACCGCAAGTGAGTTCCAGTGTGTGGGCGCTTCTTGCATTGAGAGAACATCCTCAGCGGCCCGAAGTTCGGCAAAGTCTGGATTGGCTGCAAGGAGAATTGAATTCGATTCGCAGCCCGGCATCGCTCGCCCTCGCGCTAATGGCCATGAACGCTTACGGGCGGCCCCACCCGCTGCTGGCCGAGTCACTGCAAACAAAATATGAAAAGGATGAGATCCTTTGGGATGTACCTGAAGTGGCCTGGGCCGCGCTGGCGCTCAGCAGCACCCAGAACTGGTTGAAGCAAAAATCCAACGGGAAGAGTTGATTGATGCCGCGCCCAGCGCCTTCACTGATTCCTTCGTTTTCAAGGCCGCCATCGCGGGTCGCCATCAGGAACTCTCTCACTTACCAGTCCGATCTTCCCGCGGTGCTTCACGAAACGCTTCTCGAATTCGATCTGCCTGTGCGCGGGAAAACTGTCCTGTTAAAACCAAACTTTGTCGGGTTCGACCCGCTGGGCATGACCAATACACACCCCGCGGTCGTTCATGCGGCGCGCGAAGCTTTTTTGCGTCTGGGGGCTTCCACCGTTCTCATCGGGGAAGGACCGGCGCTGGAGCGGGACACCCACGCGGTGCTCGAATCCATCCGTTTGCGGGAGTATTTGGGGCCTCTGTCGCAGGTTTTCGTGGATTTGAACTTGGATGATGTAGAGCGAGTCAGCCTGAAGACGCATGCGTCGCGCTTGAGCGAACTTTATCTTCCCAAAACCGTTCTGGGCGTCGACTTCCTCGTTTCCTTGCCGAAGTTGAAAACCCACCACTGGGCCGGGGTCACGCTTTCCCTGAAGAACATGTTTGGAGTTGTGCCCGGAGGTTGTTATGGCTGGCCCAAAAATGCATTGCACTGGGCCGGAATCGACCGCGCGATCCTGGATATTAATGCCGCTGTTCGGCCGGATTTTGCGATTGTGGATGGCATTGTCGGCATGGAAGGAAACGGCCCGATTCAAGGTCAATCGAAGAATTGCGGCGTCCTGGTTGCAGGTGACGACCCTGTGGCGGTGGATGCCACCTGCACTCGAATCATGGGCTTGTTGCCCGAGAAGATCAATTACATCGCCCGGGCAGCGACGCTTCTTGGCCATATTCAGGCAGGGCAGATTCAACAGCTCGGTGAAAGCATTTCCAGCGTTCAGACTCCCTTTGCTGTTCTCGATGCTTTTGCCCATTTGAAGGCCAAAGAATGAGGGCCGCCTCACTCGAAATGGCGCCACCCTGATCCACTCCGGAAAGGCCGTGTGGAATTAAAACTGCTCCATATTTCAATGCACGCGAGGCGCGAAGTGTCATCAGTTGGTGACACCTGTGCCTTGCTCGGACGCGAAGGCACGGCGTCCATACCCAGAAAGCAATATTGAGGTGACAATGAGTCAATCAGATGCCGCCATGCCACCCGCCGTTGGAGGGGTGAATTTACAGCCGCCCCTGCAATCTGAAGCAGGCGTGACGAATCTGCCCTTGGCAGCTCCCAAGGGCAACGGAACATCGATCTGGTTGACTGCGCGCAAGGCGGCTTCTTTCCCAGTCCTGATGGGAATTCTTCTCGCGGGCGTTTCACTCGTCGGGTCACGCCTGATCAAGCTCGACCCGGACACCTGGTGGCACATCGCCGTTGGCCAACGCATCATGGATACGCATCGCTGGCCGACTTCGGATCTGTATTCTTTCACAGCCCCTGGGATGCACTGGATCGCCTACGAATGGCTCGGGGAAGTCGCGATGGCGCTTGCCGCGCGCATCGGCGGACTTCTGGGAATTGCATTCCTGCAGATCGCCCTGGTCGCCCTCGTAACCGTTCTGCTTTACTATTACGCGTATGTTCGGTGCGGCAACTGGAAGGCCGCCTGCTTGGCCACCGGACTTGTCCTGCCTGTCGCCAGCGTGATTTTTACGCTGCGGCCGCAAATCTTCGGATACATTTTTCTGCTGGTGACCCTGATTTGTCTGGAGCGATTCCGGCAAGGGCACTCCCGATCTCTTTGGATTCTCCCGCCCTTGCTGCTGATTTGGGTGAACACGCACGGCACCTTTGTGTTCGGCCTGGCGGCCATCGGGGTTTATTTCGCGAGCGGCCTGGTGAGCTTTCAGCTGGGAAATCTGGTCGCGGAACCCTGGACTGCCCTGCAACGCAAACAGCTGCTGCTTATTTCCTTCCTCTGCGGCCTGGCCGTTCTAATCACTCCCTATGGAGTGGAAACCGCGATTTACCCGGTGCTGATGGCCACGACCCAGCCCTTTAATATTGCGAATATCTCGGAGTGGCAACCTCTTACCTTCGGACTGGCAGTCGGGAAATATTTTTTGGCTTTGATGCTGGTGATTTTCCTGGCCCACATTTTCTTCCCCATAAAATACAGGCTCCATGAATTGGCCATCTTTTTGTTCTCGGTCTACGCAGCCTGCGTCCATATTCGCTTCATGCTGATCTTTTTAATGGTTCTCGTTCCGATCGTGGCGGCCTTTCTCACCAGGTGGATGCCTGCGTACGACCAAAGCACGGACAAGTACGCTCTGAATCTGCTGATCATCGCGGTGCTGTTGATTTGGGCGGTGAAATTGCTGCCTGGACGAACCGAAGTCGCAGACTCTTTAGCCAAAGATTATCCGGTGGGCGCCGTCCAATATCTGCGAGAGCACCCTCAGCCCACGGGAATGTTCAACGACTATTCCTATGGCGGATACCTGATCTGGCAGCTGGGTCCGCAGCACAAGGTGTTTATCGATGGCCGCGCGGATTTGTATGAGTACAGCGGGGTCTTTCAGGACTACGCGCATATCTCAAATCTGGAAAGCAACGCGCTCTCCCTGTTGGGCAAATACAATATCGAATCCTGTTTGATCAAGCGAAAAACCGGCTTAGCAACGCTGCTGTCCGCGTCGCCCGATTGGAAGCAAGCTTACGCGGACGATCAGAGCGCGATCTTTGTCCGGTCGCACGCTCCGGCGCCTGCCGGCAATTAGGATGAGATTCGAGATTTGAGATTTGAAATTTGAAAATTGTATTTCAGTTCCGGGCCGGAAAACTTGCCCGAGTGGCAGCGCCGCATAATTTGTTCAACGTGCTGTAGGACGCTTCGTTGTCGAAGATAGCTTGGAGAGAAACTGAAATGAGCGACTTCGTGCAGCCACAGCCGGCCTCGATCTCACCGCCGATTGGCGAGGCGATCGAAAGGAATGAAGTAGCCGGCGCGCCCCGGCAGCTTGCTGAGCGGCCCTTCCCGCGGTGGATGGCAAATCCCTGGGTGGACAAAATCCTGGCCATCCTTGCGGTCCTGCCTTTCGTCTACCCCATCGCGATGCACTTCAGGCACAACCTGAAATTCGGGGAGATCGTCTACCTCGCGCAGGTTTTGCTCTTCATAGGCACCATGGTGATTCGCAGGTTGCCGGTGCGAATTTCGACCAATCCGTACTACTGGGTCGTGGCTTTCATGGCCTCTTACTGGGGTCTTTTTCTTTTGAGCGTCGAACAGCCTGGGCGGCATCTCGTCGCTTCGTGGATTCTCTTCCCGCTTTATCCTCTCGGCGTTTTCATGGACGTCTGGGGACGCTTGAGCCTGGGGAGAAACATCGGCATGTTGCCGGCTCAACGCAAGATCGTGGATCGCGGCGCCTACCGGTGGGTGCGCCACCCGATCTATACCGCGGCCTTTCTTCTCCTCACCGCGGGGGCGTTGTCCTCGTTCTCTTTGCCGAATCTCGTTCTTTACTCGTTGGGGATCTTCTGGTTCGTTGCCAGGACTCATGCCGAAGAGGAGTTCCTGCGAACGGATCCGATGTATTCGGTATATATGAAGCGGGTTCGCTGGCGTTGGTTCCCCGGCCTGATTTAGAGACGTGGAAATATGCAGTCTTCGCGAATCCGCCGCGGTGGTTCACGAAAAAAGGGTCAAATGCCGGCATGAACCGGTCATGAAGCGTTGGTCGGAGCGAAATGGAATTGGAAGCTAATCTCCAAACTGGTCAGGCCACCTCCTTACAGATAGTAGGGGGGAATACTCCTGAAAACTCAGCCTCTATCCCAGCAGGGGTAGAAGGTGGAAGTGTATTTCATTGGTTGCGCAAAATTGCCATCCTGGTCGCGGCATTCACGCTTCTATTTCTGGTTGTGGGAGTCTCGTACCATTTCATCACAGCAAGCTCTGACGCTCGCCGTTTTCCCCAGGAAGGCAAGTCTGTCGCCGTAGGCGGTTACAGTCTCAATCTCAATTGCACCGGGCAAGGAAGCCCCACGGTGGTCTTGGAGGCTGGGCTAGGCGTGCCCGCGATCAGTTGGCGAGCCGTGCAGCCGGGCATTGCCAAGTTCACACGCGTTTGCTCCTATGACCGCGCCGGGTACGATTGGAGCGATGCCGGCCCGATGCCGCGAACGAGCGCGCAAAGTGCGGCGGAACTCCACACGCTGCTGCAAAATGCCGGCGAGGAGCATCCGTACGTGCTCGTGGGGCATTCCTTCGGTGGAACCAACGCTCGAATTTACAACCGCCTCTACCCGGACCAGGTTGCGGGGATGGTTCTGGCGGATACGGGACATGAAGATCTGAAATCCCCTGACAGCTTCCAGAAATTGATCGATGGCGAGCTAAGACAGCGCCAGCACGATAGAAGATGGGCTCAACTCTTCTACTGGTTCGGTATCAGCCGCTTCGAAGCCAGGGATGAAATCGACAACCCCGCATTGTCCTACGACCAGCAGGAATGGTGGTACTTCGTGATGCAACCTAAATTTATTGCCGCCGCGGCAAGCGAACTCGAGAACGTCAAAGAGGGGAAAGAGGAACTGCGGGCCGCCGGCAATCTGGTGGACAAACCCTTAATAGTCCTCATCGCAGAAAATAGCCTGCTCGATTTGCCAATGAATCCAACAGACAAGGCCAACCTGCACAATTCATGGGTCGATTTTGAGAAGCGCCTGGCGGGCCTGTCGAGCCGGGGAAAGTGGGTCCTAGTACCCGATAGCGGCCACATGATCCCATTTGAGAGCCCCGAGGCAATTGTAAGCGCGGTGCGGGAAGTATGGGCGGACACAAAGTTACATTAGGTCAGATCCAGTTGGGCGCAGGCACCCTTGTTTGAGTCGGCTTGTGTCATAGCCTTTCCTGCTGTTTAGAAGCCGCCTTTATGTGCCGCAAATCACGCAACCAGGTGCCAAGCGTCACCAAATCACTATTTATGTGGTCGGCGGGCGTCATCAAATTGTAACGCTTTCGAGGGCAGCGCCGGCATTTGACCTCTCTGGGATCCGCTGACCATTCATATCCTGCACACAACTAAGCACTTATCTAGTGCGGGGGAAACCGGAAGAGTGGCGCGCCACCTGCATTAGAGGTTCAGGGCGGTTGCACTCTGAAGCTGCCGTTCAATTCAAAAATCATGGAGGGAAAGCGATATGCAAAATCTTTTAAAGCGCCTTTGGCAGGACGAAGAGGGCCAAGACCTCGTGGAATACGCGTTGCTTCTTGTCCTCATCGCCTTGGCCGCAGCCGCCACTGTCCAAACGCTTGGAACCGCGATCAAGACCGTGTTTTCCAACGCCAGCACCGCGCTCGGCACGTACACAACCTAGTCGATGGGTTCGGTGCTCGGGTGATATTGCCATGCTGAAGGCCGCTGGGGGTGAGCTTCGATTCCGGCGGCCGATTCAGTCAAGCTCCCTTTCGGTTCCTGCAAGGGGGAAGTTTTTCTGCTCGGGACAGTTGGGTTTTCAATAGTGTGGGAGGAAGAGGAGCGGAGTTTATGAAAAACGAATGTAGAAGCGTTCTAAAAAAACTGAAGTATTTCTGGAAGAACGCTGACGCCCAGGATCTGGTGGAGTACGCGCTGCTCCTGCTGATGGTCGGTCTGGCCGTGGCTGCTACCGTGAAATCCTTTAGCTCATCGATCACGAATGCTTTCACGAAGGCAACCATCGCGATGGTTGAGTTGCCCGGTAATGCCACCGGCGTAGTGGCCGCGGGCGCAGCCGGGATTGCTGCTGTGGACAACGCGGCCGCGACTGTCAATGCCGCTGCGGGGAATGCTGCACTGGCTGCGGCGACTGCTGCGCAAGCTGCGGCGAATGCTGCACAAGCCGCGGCAAACGCCGAGGTAGCTGCCGCCGAGGCTGCGGTCGGCACGGTCGCCACTGCTGGCGGGCGAGCCGGTCGACCAGGCATTTCAGCAGCGCAAGCTTTAGCAGCTGCTACGGCTGACGCTGCGGGCAACTCAGCCGCCGACCAAGCCGCTGCGGCTGATTTTGCCGCTGCCGCCGCCGATCAAGCTGCTGCCAATGCTGCGCAGTCCACTGCCAATTCCAACGGTGTCGTTGCTGCTGACGATGCCCTTGCTGCGGCACTGGATTCTGCCGCCGGCTTTGCCGCTGCAGCCGGCATCGACAACGCCACGATCTTTGGGGTTGGTATTGGCGCCAATCAGTTAGCCGCGGATGCGAACGCTGCGACTGCTGCTGCGGCAGGCAAAACTGCTGTTGGAACATTTTTCGGATTCTGATTTCGCGCGCCGGGTTCACCGCGGCGTCCAGCGAAGTGTGAATCGGGCTTGGTGCTCTCTGTGGCGTTCCTCCAGCCGGCTTCGCGAATCGGCGCTGAGGAGCCAGATAGTTCATCGTAGGGGAACTCCCTACCTTGAGACTGGAAGAATTGATGGATGCAGGAACAAAAATCTGGGCCTTGGCGATGCTGGTTGGCCTTACGGCCGGTTGGATTGACTACCGCACCCGCCAAATACCCAATTGGCTGACTGTAAGCGGGGCGCTGATGGGCATCGCCATGCAATGGTTCGCAGTTGGCCCGCACGGCGTGTCAATGGCTCTCCAGGGAATGTCTTTGGCTTTGCTTTGCCTGCTCCCGATGGTCCTTTTGCGCGCCATGGGAGCGGGTGACTGGAAATTGATGGGCGCCCTAGGAGCGATCCTGGGGCCCGTGATGATGTTGTTCGTCCTGGCGGGCGCTGTCTTCGTTTCGGGAATCATGGCCATGGTGATCATCATTCGAGCCAAGCGAGTGAAGGAAACTTTCATCAATGTGTTCGTTTTGGTCCAGGGCTTCCTTTCCTTCGGCCTGCGAAATTTTCCGGATATTACGCTCGATAATCCGGGATTGCTGAAACTGCCATTCGGCGTCGCCGCAGCAGTGGCAACGGTTCTGTGCTTCCTGGCGACTCAATGGAAATGGTGATTAGGATTTATAAGGAGATTTGATCTATGGATCGAAAGCGATTGATTACCGGATTGGTCTTCGCAGGGTTAGCTGCCTTTCTATTGGCTTCTTTTGTCTACCATGAGTTCAAACTGGCGTCCACGCCCGCGCCGGTGATCGTGATGAAGCAGATCGTGGTCGCCGCCGGCCCGCTGCCGCTCGGGACCCTCCTCAATGCCAAGGAATTAAAGACCATTCCCTGGCCGTCGAACGCGCCGATGGCCAACATGTTCGCGCGCCCGGAAGATTGCACCAACCGGGCCCTGATCACGTCCGTCTCCGAAAACGAGCCAATCCTGGAAAGCAAATTGGCCCCCGTGGCGGCCGGTGGCGGCTTGGCAGCCACCATTCCCGAAGGGATGCGAGCGCTATCGGCGGCCGTGAATGACGTCATAGCCGTCGCGGGATTTGTCACCCCCGGGGCCATGGTGGATGTGCTTGCCACGGGATCAACGAAAGAAAGTGGAAACATTACCAAGACGATTCTCGAAAACGTGCGCGTATTGGCCGCGAACCAGAGACTCGAGAGCCGCAACGGCAGGCCCGAGAATGTTACCGTTATAACTTTGCTGGTAACGCCCGCGGATGCGGCAAAGCTGACGATGGCCAGCAATTCGGGAAAGATTCAACTGGCCCTCCGAAACACCATCGACAGCCAGAGTGTGAGTCCACCTCCGGTGCTGCAAGCCTCTATCTACGGCTTGGAGGGAGCCCCGACGCCGGAAAGACATATTGTCCCTGCCGCTCCTCACAAACCAACTCCTCCGCCGCCCCCTTACGTGGTCGACGTCATCGCCGGCGGCAAGCGGGAGAACAAGAGCTTTCCGAGTCTGGATAAATCCACGGGAGAATCAAATGGCCAAACAGAACAAAGCCACTAAGACTACCGATCGCCTGACGTTTGGCCGCGGGCTCGCTTCGCTAGCTGCGTTCCTGCTGCTTGTCGCAACCGGCGCCCGGGCGCAGGAAAAGAATGTTGCGTCCCTCGGAGCGGTCAACCAGGGTACGCAGGTTCCGCAGACCGCTGCGCCTGCGGTTGCGACCCCGGATGCGGCCGGATCGCACACCTTACATTTGCTCGTCGGGCGTTCCCTGGTGATCACTTCTCCCACGCCGATCAAGCGCGTCTCGGTCGCCGATCCCAATATTGCCGAAGCGGTGGTCGTGAGCCCCTATCAGCTTCTTCTGAATGGAAAAGCGCCCGGGGGAGTGTCCCTTCTGGTTTGGGACGAATCGGATCAGAGCCAAACATTTGAAGTTTCCGTGGACATCGATGTTCTTAGTTTGAGCGAGAAAATTCACGAAGTCTTCCCTGCCGAGGCGGTTCAGTTGGAAACCTCCAAGGACGTCGTGATGCTTTCGGGAAAGATCTCGTCGGTGGTTGTGGCGGCGCAGATTCTCGATATCGTCAAGGGCTCAACACCGAAGGTAATCACCCTGATGACGTTTCCCCCGACCCCTGTGAAGCAGATTCTCCTCGAGGTCAAATTCGCGGAGGTCGACCGCCTAGCCGTCAGCCAACTCGGAGTGAACATCCTGCGGCAATTCGGCAGCAACATGCCCATCTCCACCACCACGCAACAGTTTTCTCCGCCCGGATTTCAAAATGCCACGCCGGCAATCACTTCAGCCAACGGCGTAACGACGGGCGCGACTCCGCCTCAATTTACGATCAGTAATCTGATGAATATCGCTATCTTCCGGCCCGATATCAATATGGCCATGATGATCGAGGCGCTGCAAGCCAACAACGTGCTTCAAATTCTGGCCGAGCCCAATCTCCTCACGGAATCGGGAAAACAGGCAAGCTTTTTGGCGGGCGGCGAATTTCCTGTTCCAGTCGTGCAGGGTGCGGTCGCAGGCGGGGTCGCTCCAGTCACCATTCAGTTCAAGGAATTCGGCGTCCGGTTGAACTTCACTCCGACGGTGACGGCGGATGGGATGATTCACCTCAACGTGAAACCGGAAGTCAGCTCGCTGGATTTTACGAATGCGATTACCATCTCTGGAACCACGGTTCCAGCGCTTTCTACCCGCCGCGCGGAATCGGATATGGAGCTCAGGGATGGGCAGAGTTTTGCGATTGCCGGCCTGATTGACAATCAAGTAACCGAGCAAATGAACAAGATTCCCGGAATCAGCGCGATCCCGGTTTTGGGAAAACTCTTCCAAAGCCGTTCGCTTTCCAAGTCGAAAGACGAATTGCTGATCGTCGTTACGCCTCGGATTGTGCAGCCGCTGAATCCCGAGAACTATCCCGCGGGACCTGTGTTTCCGAGGTCTTTCCTTGGGCCGGCGACGCCCGCACCGCCCGAGCCCGCGGCAGCTCCAAAGTCTAAATAGGGTGCTCACTGTTTGATGGAGACCTTCGGCCTATGCTAACTGCGGCTATCGCGAGTAGTGAAGCTACAACCTCCGCCCAATTGCTGGCGGCCTTGCAGCAGGTCGGACTGGCGTCCTCGATTCAGTTGTGGACGGTCCGTCCGGACAAACCACTCGAGGTTACTGGAATCATTCCCGATGTTGTTCTCCTGGACTTGGGCCGTGACCCTGCGCCATTTCTGGCCCTGGCCGCGCAGATCCGCAGGCTGCAACCGGCGGTTCACCTGATCGCGTGCTCTTCAACCTATCCGCCCAGCCAATACCTTTTGATGGATGCCATGCGCAGCGGCGTGCAGGAATTCGTCGCCAAGCCCGTTGTGCCGGAAGCCTTGCATGAGATTTTAAATCGCCTCAACGAGAGCCACCCGCAGAAGCGCGCGTCCGAGAAACTGATCGTCCTGATGGGATCGAAGGGCGGCGTCGGAACGACCACGGTGGCCGTAAACCTGGGCGCCCAACTCTGCACCTTCGCCAAGAAGTCCACTGTGCTGCTCGATTTCGCGCGCCCTCTCGGAAACGCGCATCTTCTTCTGGACTTGCACCCGCGTTTCGGCGTGCGCGACGCCGTGGAGAACCTGGACCGGCTGGACAGCCATTTCTTCGCCGGCCTTCTGACTCATCACAAAACGAATCTGGAATTGCTGGGTGGCTCCCTGCATCCGGAAGAGTGGCAGACCATTCCGGTTGCTCCGCTGGAACGGGTCGTGAACGTCGCTCAGGCTGAATTCGATTCGGTGCTCATGGACCTGGGCACCCAGTTCTCCTCCGATTGGAGCCCCATCTTGCAGTCGGCGCGAATGATTCTCCTGGTGACGGAGACCAACGTGCCCGCCCTATGGAACCTTGACCGTCGTATGCAGGCGCTGGTCGGAATCGGCGTGAATCCGGAGCGCATCCGCGTCATCGTCAACCGCTGGCACAAGGGCGATGAGGAAACTCTGAAGGCGATTCAGGATGAAAATAAATATTCCGTTCTGACGCATTTGCCGAACGATTTTCGGAAGGCAAACATATCCTTCAACATGGGGGTGCCGCTGATGGAAAATCACGACAACCTCCTGACGAATCGCTATCGCCAACTGGCCTCGCTGCTTACGGGGATCAAAGTGCAATCCGAATACAAGCGCGGCACATTGAGCACATTTTTTTCAACGAAGAGGTAATCGAGCATGCCACCGATTCCATCTACACCAGCGCGAACGGACTACAATGCACTGAAAGCGGCCATTCACCGCCGTCTCATCCAGAAATTGGATTTGGACCGGCTCAACCAGCTCAAGCGCGAAGACGTCAGGCGCGAGGTGAGCCAAATTCTGGAGAGCCTGGTCGCGGGCGAGTCCACGCCCATGAATCTTCAGGAAAGAGAGCGGTTGTCCCTGGAGGTGTTGGACGAAGTGTTCGGCCTGGGTCCCCTGGAGAGGCTATTGGGGGATCCCACGATTTCCGACATCCTGGTGAACAATTACAAGAGCGTCTATATCGAGCGCCGCGGACTTCTGGAGTTCACGGGGATCGAATTCAGGGATGATGCGCATCTGCTGAGCATCATCGACCGCATCGTCACCGCGATTGGGCGCCGCATCGACGAATCCTCCCCGATGGTCGACGCGCGTCTTGCCGATGGCTCGCGCGTGAATGCCATCATTCCACCCCTGGCGCTGGACGGCCCATGCCTTTCGATCCGGCGTTTTGCACATGAACGATTGGGAGCCGACGATCTGGTCCTCAATCGGACGTTGACGCAGTCCATGTTGGATTTGTTGATTGGCTGCGTGAAGGCGCGGCTGAATATCATCATCTCCGGCGGCACCGGAGCCGGCAAGACCACTCTGCTCAACGTATTGTCCTCCTACATTTCCAATCGAGAGCGAATTGTGACCATCGAGGACGCGGCGGAATTGCAGCTGCATCAGGAGCATGTGGTGCGGTTGGAAACACGGCGCCCCAACATTGAAGGCAAGGGCGCTATTCAACAGCGGCAACTGGTCATCAACTCTTTGAGAATGCGTCCAGACCGCATAATCATCGGCGAAGTACGCGGAGAGGAAGCCCTCGATATGTTGCAGGCCATGAATACGGGCCACGATGGGTCTCTCACGACGGTTCACGCCAACTCTCCACGCGACGCCCTGGCCCGTTTGGACACCATGGTGGCGATGTCGAATTTGAATATTCCTACTGTTGCCGTTCGCCGCCAGATCGCCTCGGCGATTTCCGTCGTCATTCAAGTGAGCCGCCTTAGCGACGGAACTCGCAAGGTAACCAGCATCAGCGAGATTACGGGAATGGAAGGAGACATCATCACCATGCAGGAAATTTTCGCCTTCAAAAAACATGGAGTCCTCGAAACAGGAGAAGTTCTCGGAGAGTTCGGACCGACTGGTGTGCGCCCCAAGTTCGCCGAGCAGTTGGCTGTGGCCGGAATCTCTCTGCCCGCGACCTTGTTCCAGGCAACTCGGGACCGGTGAAATTGGGCCCAATTGTGAAGACTCGTCGGGCTCGAAGGAACGATCGACCGCTTCCTCCCTTCTGAGCCGGCTGAAAGGAGCACGAAATGATCTGGATGGTCTCAGGAATCACGTTCGGCGTAACCGCCGCGATTATCCTGGGCATATGGGTTTTGTATACGGGCGAAACGACGCAAGAAGTGGTTCGGGGAAGAATCGAGCAGTTGCGCGCGGCCCAGAATTGGACGGGCATCGCCGCGGATCTCAAGCTGGTCCGCGATGAAATGTTCAGCACGATTCCGGTTTTGCATCGATTCCTGTCGGATGCGCCGGGGGCGGGCTGGGCGCGAAACTATATTTCGCAGTCCGGCCTGAAAACAAAGCCGGCCAAACTTTTTCTGTTGAGCGTGGTGATCGCGTTCTTCACGTACCTCATCGCTGTCCAATACGTCCCCATATATCTAGCGCTTCCTACGGGCCTGCTGGCGTCTTTGCTGCCTCTGGCCGTGGTGGCCTTCACGCGCCGGAAACGATTGAATCTATTTGAGGAGCGTTTCCCGGATGCCTTGGACATGTTGGGCCGCGCCGTGCGCGCGGGCCATGCCTTCACTTCGGCCCTGGAATTGATCGCTCAAGAATCTCCCGAACCGATCGCGGGGGAATTTGCCATCACTTTTGAAGAGCAGAATTACGGAATCCCCGTTCGGGATGCGCTCGAGCATCTGGCCGAACGAGTACCCCTGCTCGATGTCCGTTTTCTGGTCACGGCGCTGATCATTCAGAAGGACAGCGGCGGAAATCTTGCCGAGATCCTGGATCAGCTGTCCCGCGTGATCCGCGAGCGCTTTCGCATTTATCGGGATGTCAAAACGAAAACGGCCCTGGGGCGCCTGACGGCGGGAATCCTGATCCTGCTGCCGTTCGCCATGCTGGGGCTGATGATGTCGGTCGCACATGATTACGAAGCAGTACTATTTAGCGATCCGATAGGTCCCATACTCCTGGGGCTCGCGGCGCTCCTGCAATTGGTTGGCGCCATACTTCTCTGGCGAATCGTGACGATCGAGGTCTAGAAAGGAAACGCGGAAATGCTCTTTGCCGCATTTATCATCTTCCTGTTGGCCGTCGGCGTTCTGATGGCCCTGGTCTATGCGTCCAGTCCGCAGACCGTGGATATTGGCCGCCGGCTGTCGCGGACGTTGAGGCCTGCCGGCGCGGTCGACGAAGAGGATGCGTCTCGTTCGGGCGGCCGCGCGGCAGAAAATGTTTTCGTCGCCATCGGAAAAATCTGGCCGCCACCGAAGGGGAAAAAGACGTCCCAGGACCAGCTTCTCGCAACTCGTGCCGGATATCGCCACGAAAACGCGGTGATTGCGGTCAGAGGCGCGCGGCTGTTTTTTATCGTCCTTGTGCCCGTGGTCGTCATCTGGACAGGCCTCGCTAGCATTAATCCAATCGCTTTCATTTTGATGGCATTGCTCCTGGGCTGGATGATTCCTGAAATATGGCTCATCTCCCGAACCAAGGCCCGCCAAAAGCGCCTGCGATTGAGCCTCCCGGATGCCATGGACCTGATGGTGATCTGCGTCGAAGTCGGTCTTGGCCTGGACCAGGCGCTCATGAAAGTGGCCGACGAAATTGCGATCGTCCATCCGGAGCTGAGCGCGGAATTAACCATGGTCAATCTGGAAATGCGCGTTGGAAAGACCCGGCTCGACGCGCTGCGGGACTTGGCCCATCGCACGGGTCTCGACGATATCAAGGCGCTGGTGGCGATCCTGGCCCAAACGGATCGTTTCGGAACAAGCATCGTGCAATCCCTTCGCACCTTTTCGGATGAATTGCGCACCAAGCGCCGCCAGCGCGCCGAAGAGATGAGCGCCAAGGTCAGCGTGAAGATGGTCCCTGTTCTGGTGTTCTTTATCTTTCCGGCGCTGTTACTCGTGATTTTGGGCCCGGCCGTAATTATCGTCAAGAAAACGCTGTTTCCGCTTTTTAAGTGACGCGCCGCTCTTTGGCGCGGGGGTTGCACGGCACGTAAGGAACGAAGGAAGTAAGTGAAATAAAGGAGAACACAAATGGAAACCATGATTCGATTGGGCTGCGGCATCGGGGCGGTTCTGGTGCTTTTCATTATCATCTGGCGCCGTCGAAATAAGGCGATTGAGTAGAAGTAACAATACGTTTGGAATCAAACTGAGGGGGCACAATGGGAGAGCTTCGGTGGTGAAAAACCAGCGGCAGGGCACAGTGTATGTCTATAACCGGACCCGTGAGGCGTTCGTCGCAACGGAGGCGATCGTCGCGGACAGTTACGTGCGCCGTCTCGTGGGGCTGCTCGGTAAAACGAAGCGGTGGGCCAAGGTAGGGACAGGTATGTGGATCGTGCCTTCGCGCGGCGTGCATACGATCGGGATGATGTTTCCGATCGATTTGCTCTTTCTCAGCAAGGACAAGGAAGTCGTCCATGCGGAGGAGTACGTGCGGCCGTTTCGCATCTCCAGGGTTTCCTTGAAAGCGTCCAGCGTCCTGGAGCTGCCGCCGCACACGATCTATCGCACCGGGACGAAGGTAGGCGATCAACTGGAAATTTCCTCGCTCGTCCCGCAAACAGAGGCCCCGGCGCAGGTTACTTCCTCCGGCGACTAGATTTTCTGGAATGCCGGATGGTCGAGGTTGGCATTCATGAAATCTATCGCCACACGAGTTGCCGGATTTGCGCTCGGCATGCTCGTGGTCATGTTCATTCTTCACGACGACCGCTGGGGATCCATTTGGTGGCAGACGTACAATGACCCAGGCGGGAGCTTCTCCCTGAAATTTCCGAGCAAGCCACGGGCCGCGGGTAAACAAGTGAAATTGGAAACTGGCGAAACTGCCGTCATGAAATTGGTTGCTGCCACTCCGAACAAAACAACCGCGTACATCTTCACGTATTACGATAGCCCAGGATCACCTGGCAAGACAGTCGAAGAAGTGCTCAATCTCGCGCGCGACGGGTTTATTTCTGGCGCACACGGGGCTTTACTCGACGAGCAACGCATCCAGATTGGCGGCCACCAAGCGCGAGATATCCAGGCCCGCTCTAGCCAAAACTCGGTATTTAACTTGCGATTAATCGCTGATGGACAACGACTGGTCGTTCTTGAAGTGGAAACAGTTGGTCAAACGTTCGATTCCAAGAACGTTCAGAAATTCTTCGATTCACTTAAGCTTTCCAACTAGAACGTATCTTCATAATTCCCTTTACAGGCTGCGGAAGAAGCCGGGTGGCACAGCCATCCGCCGCGGCCGATGGCTGTGCTACAAAAACCGATCTCTGATTGACTTTTTCCGCAGCCTCTCTAGGCAGTTTTCTCCTCTTGAAAGCCCAGCCACGATTTCGCGCCAACGGCGCGAAGGTAACCAGCCCGGGGGCAACGCCCCGGGTAGCGCGTCAGCCAGGGTTGCCCGCCCTGAAAGGGCGGAGGGGAGCTCCTGCGCCCCTTCAGGGCGCACTGCAATCAATGGATTCGGAAACCCGGGGCGTTGCCTTGGGCTACCATGCGCCAGCGCCTTCAGCGCCGGCCGTTCAAGTTGCGTTCAATTGCGGGCTTCAGATTCGGTGTGAGAACTCGGTTCTAGTCTATGTAGCGCCCGCCTTCAGGCGGGCATCCGCCTGATTCCAAGGTGCCCGCCTGAAGGCGGGCGCTACAAAAACGTGCCGCATCGAAAAGATCGGAGAAATTTACTTACCGCGAGATGGTCATTCGAGACGTGCTGCTCATGTTGATCGTGGCCGCCTGAAACGAGACGGGACTGGAGTTGTAGAAGCTCACGGGGAAAATGAAGTTGAACGGGTAGTTTACTTGTACCTGAACCGTACACCCTGGATAATTTGGCGTTGTACCGCAGATCGGCAAGTTGTTTGGATTCGGGTAAAGGAAGCTGCCATTCTGGTTGATTGTTACCGAAGCCTTGTCAATTCCTTGCGGAGCAATCTGCTGAACAAAGGTCTGAATGTCCGCAGCTCCAGCGGAACACGGACTGACAGCGGAAGGGTCGCAAAACACACCTCTTACGCTTGCAAAACGCGCGCCCTCTCGCGCCGCGTTGGAAAGGAAGTGATAGGAATACAAGGCGCGGGCGAAGTCGATCATCCCGAAGATCAGCACGAAGGTGAGAACCAGCGCAATCGCGAATTCGAGGATCGTGGCTCCGCGTTCTCCCGATTTTCGAGCGCGCGCGGTAAGGAAGCGGATCGACGCGGTCTTGTTTTGAATCTCCACGGCCCCTCCGAGTTTGTGAATGGCGCTCATTGGCGTTGCACCGGCATCGTGGCGGAGCCATTCAAACTGAAACTGGCGGGGAGCCCAGGGTAATGAAACAGAGTATCCAACGGGTACGTAGTTGTGACGGTCAAATACACCAGGGGATAAGGGCATCCCAGCGGCCCCACACAAGGGCCGGTGGTCACCGCAACGGTCCCGGGACACACGCAAGATTGATTTATACTGGGGACTGTCATCGCGCCGGAACTAATGTCCGGGACGCTGTTCAGCGCCGCTTGTCTGATGTTATCCGTGTTCGCCGCATCGGCAAGGCTTTGGGACCCGTACTGGGCGCCGGCCCGCGCGGCCTCGGAAACCTCGATGCTGAAGTAAGCGGCTCGGCCAAGCTCGATTACACCAAGTGTGAGCAACAGAAGAATCGGCAAGGCGATAGCCAACTCGACCATGGCCTGCCCTCTTTGTTTTCGTGCGCGCGAGGCGCCCGGCGTGACCGCATGGCGATGATTGCCGCAGAGATTATTTTCTTTCAATGGTTGACTAGGTTTCATATTTATTCCACCAATGAGACATTTACCAATGGAGATCCGCCCGGTGCCAGCGCGGGTGAAGTCGAGTCCACATTCAATGGCAGGGTCCCGTCAACTGTAACGCTCTGGGCGACCACCAGCGGATGGTGATTCGGATTCAAGGAACCGGCGAGGGTCAGCGGCGCATTCGGAAAGTAGAGCGCCCCGCTGAGGGTCACGTTACCGAGTCCAGCCTCGCTCACGTCCGCCGCGGATGTGTTACCCGGATCTTGATAGAAAAGAATATTCGCCGGGAGAGTTCCAGCCGAAGTCGGGGCCGACAACGTAACAGCACCGATGCCGCTGAAGGTGACTGCGCCTCCAGTCGGATCGATATAAAAGGTAACATCCGTGCCGGTCGCTGTTCCCGTGCCTTGGATCGTTAATCCTGTTCCATTATGGAGGATGTACAGGCCGGGGCTGAAAGTTGCAATTCCGGTGGGTAAGATTGTGATTCCGCAATAAGTATCCGGGATTAGAGTTGCCATCGCGCTCACCATAGGATCTGGTATACAACCCGCGGGTGTTGGGGCCGTCATATATGCCAATGGATCGGCCGCAGGTTGAGCGATCTGTTCGAGAGGAGCAATCGTAGCCACGCCGCCGAAGCCGCCAGGCACATAGAACCCGATCGATGCAGCACCGATTGCCGCGGATCCATTCAACGGTCCGTTATCCACAATCCCGCAATTCGGCGCATTGATTGTTGCATCCGACGTCAGACCGGCGCCGCCGACCTGCAGGGCATAAATGCACCCCGGCGAGGTCCCGATGGTGGCCACTCCGGAAGCAAATACCGTGGAAGTACCAATGCCCACGATTTTCATGAAGAAGGTGGGCAATACCTGCTGAATTGTGACCTCATAAGCATTCCCAAGGGTTAGGCCGGGATTGGGGAAGGTAACAGAGACGTTGTTTACGCCGTCCTGAAATCCATTGGCCGTCGCGACGGCTTGTGCGTCTGCGATGGCCGAACCCGACTCGCCGAGGTTTGCGTCGGTCGCGGCGATCAGGGCGGCGCTGTCGGCGGCGGACTGCATCAGGCGCTTTTCATAGCGCATATAACCCATGTCCACCGCCAGGCCTGCGGCAGCCAGGAAAGTCACCAAGCAGATGGACACAAGCGCCAGGGTTTGGCCCGCTTCACTTCTCCGTTTCACCATTACCTCTCCCGTTTTCATCCGAACCGCTCCGTATGAGTTCTGCGCGCAAGCAACAAGCTTAAAAACTCTGCTAGAAAACCGCACAACCAAGCTGAATGTTCCCGCCAAACTCAACAGATAAAAAGAGACACGGGGAGAATCTCCGAGTCTCCAAATGGAGACACTTCCCCCAGTCTTTGCACCGATGTCTGCCTGACGCTCGAGCTCGACTCATCCACCAATCTACTGAAACTAAACCATATACGACCACTTTGCCTTGCAGGTGCCAGGGGCTAGGTCCAGAGTTTTTCACGCTGGAGATTTTGTAATTCCAAGCACCCGGATACCTAAGTGCAATTCCCGTTCCGATGCCACCTGCAGATTCAAACCGCCCTTGGAGCATTTAGAATCAAGTGAAGATGCCCGTTCCGTCCCGAAATTCACGGGACGGAACGGCCTCTACAAAACCGTCCGGACATGTTGGGTTTTGTAGCGGCCGCCCGTCTTTAGGGCGGGCAGCCGTTTGCAGCCACACGAACGAAATTGAGTCACTACCAAAACTTAGTTCACGGACAAGGCTGGCAATTGGAACGGGCATCGCAGCCGATTTTGTAAATCCGAACATGCCCTTTGCCGCTTTGGAAAACGACGGGGAGCGTCTTCTCGATTTCCTTTTCCCGCGCTCGTCCCATGGAGGCGGCTGTGTCCCACTCCAGGTCAAAATCGTCGTCAGAAATCAGCCAGTATCGCGCGCCAATCACATGCGCGACGTCCGTCATATGCGCCAGCGACTCCTCGATGTACGCCTGGTCGAAGAGCACCGAAGTAGGGAATACCCCGGGGCGCATGCTTTGCCGGCCGCTGTAGAGATAAAGACTGGCATCCTCGTAAGCGATCACAACATCATCGTGGGACGTGCAGCAGGAGAGCCACTGGTAGGCGTCACGCTTATCCCTCAATAGGTCGGAGCGAATGTCGGCGATTTCAACCGAAACCCGGCGGGCCCCCTTCACGTAGTTGATGGCCAAAGCGCCGATCAATGCCAGGACCCCACATGCGAGGACTCCTGCGAGAGCCCTTTCGCTTCGAGCCGGATTTTTGGTGATCGTTGTGTACGCAACGGCCAGGAAATGCCTGGCCTCGAACCACAATCCAGCCGCGAAAAGCGGCACAAACAGGAACGCAAAGCGAGCGGTGTTGGGATAGTTCCAGACCAGCATTAGAGCAACGTAAAACGGAAACACCCATTCAATCGTTTTCCATTCGCGGTTCCGCGACAGCCGCAGGATGCCCGAGAAAATACCGACCGTCACCAGGAATTCCAGAGACAAGCTCCATATGGTGGGCCGCGTGAGCAAAGGCGCGAGAAAATAATCGGACGGTGTGTGAACAACGAAAAAGGCGTTATTCTTCAGCATTTCCCACAGAATATGCCCGTTCGGGACGCTGAGTTTCCAGAACCCCTGGTAGCTTGTGTAGTATGTCCACTCGCTTACAAAACCAGGTTTCGTCAGCGCCCCGCTCGAACCCGGCGAGATCGCGGAGCGCGTAAACACCCACCGCCAGACCGACGCCGCGCCAAAGGGAGCCAGCACTGCGCAGAAAATTACGATCTGGCGCCACGCACGCCGCGCCACAGCGGCGGCCAGAATGCCTGCCGCAACAGGAATTCCGAAAGCACGCATCAGGATGGATAGTCCAGTCAAGAAAGCACAACCGGCTGTTCTTGCGCGGGGCGCGTTCGGCTGCATGGCTTGATCGGCCGCAAGCATGGCTGTAAATGCGAGTGCCGCAAATGGGACGTCGGAAAGGACGCTGGCGCTGTAATGAAGGACCATGGGGTGGAGAGCGGTAAAGAAAGTAAGCAACAATGCGGCGGAATCCCCAATTCCCTCCAGCCTTCGCAGGAAGACGAAGCAGGACACAATGAACAGGACGCCGAAGGCGGCGGTTATCGCCACAGCCCCAGTCAGGTTGGAAGGAAACGATGGATTCCAGCGCCATACCCAGGAAAGGACCCACGGGTAGAGGATGGGGTATTTTGTAGCCACAGGCCCGCCAGGCACACTCGGCAGGATATAGCCCTGCTGGTTCGCAATAGCCTTGGCCGAGCTGAAATAGAGAGAATCGTCTTGCGTGGATCCAAATAAGTCTAATGGATTGAACCGAAAAACGGATACAGCGTACATGACGAGGATAAGAGAGAGACCAATCCACGGCAGTGCGCGCTTTTTGATTGTGTCTTCCATAGCAGAAGGGTTTGACTTATCTCTTTAGTTGTACAGCACTTCCCTTGCCAGAGCGCATACAGGCGTTCCTCGCGCGAAGCTCCCTGTATCTGTGCGAGTTGGCCTCTACACTGGCACCTGCTGGGCGCGAAAAGGTCACTTTTGCGGGTTGCGAGGGCTATTCAAGAGTCACCGAACGTGGACAATGTCGCTTTATGTGACCACTATGGACAGGTATCTAACACATTCCACTGAATTTACCGTTCATATGCTTGGCAATTGACGTGCTACATCCCCGATGAATCGAACGACCCAAGAACTCAATACTTCTACGTTAGAGGCCGATCACGATGAAACGGATCGCAATCAACACTTTTTTGGTCTTTCACCTCGCGACCATCTTCTGTTGGTCCCTACCGCTGAATTCACGGCTGGTTACGAGCGCGAGGCCCCTGATTGCTCCCTACATGGCTTGGTCGGGCCTTGCTCAAGGTTGGAACCTTTTTGCCCCCAATCCGTTGGCGCTGAATAACCGCATGCAGGCCGAAATCACTTATCAGGACGGCCAAAAGGGCTTTTGGAAGTTCAAGAATCCACAAGATTACGGCTACCTCAAGAGGTACACGCTGGAGCGCCAGCACAAATTCGGTTTCGACTCGCTTGAAAATAACACGTTTGCATATCTCCGGCCTGATGCGGCCCGTTACATAGCGAGGTTAAACAATACGATGGCGAATAACCCTCCGGTCACCGTCGCCCTGGTTAGCTACCAGTCAAAAATAGCGCCCCCAGGATCGGAACTGCCTGAGCCGTGGACAAGCAAGGTGCTCTATACGTATTCAGTGAAAGCGGGTGACTTGAAATGACTTTACGCGGCCTTTTTCGAAGCTGGAACGAGTTCTTTTACAAGCCACAATCGCCAAGCCCCGTATGCCTGTTTCGTATCTTTTATGGCCTGATCGTACTTGCAGACCTCCTGATGCTGCGCCCGGAATGGCTCATGTGGTACGGCCCCCATGCGTTTACGAGCCTCAACACGACGCATTTTCTTTTCCGCGGGCCATCCATGAGTTTGTTTGAAATCCTCCCGCAGACAGACCTGGCCATCAACATCTTCTTTTGGGTGTTTTTGTTCTGTGCCGTGTGCCTGACAGCTGGGTTCATGACCCGTTTCACCGCCGTCGCTGTTTACCTGTGCCTGGGTTCGATAGAAATGCGCAACGGATTCATCCTGAACAGCGGCGATACCCTAATGCTGGTCTGCGGTTTCTTCCTCATGTTCGCGCCGTCCGGTGCGCTTTTTTCGATCGACCATTGGTTGCGGGTCCGGCGAGGTCGGGAAGACGCCGGCGCCCCGCTTTGCAGCCCTTGGGCTCAGCGCATGCTTCAGATCCAGACGGCGGTCGTCTATTTCGCAACCTTCTACTGGAAAACGCTGGGCATTTTGTGGATCAACGGCACAGCTGTGTACTACGCCTTGCGGCTGGAGGATTTTCATCGCTTTCCGCTGCCGCCGCTGCACAATCTGTTTCTAATCAAGACGCTCACTTGGTCAACGCTGGTGATCGAGTTCGCGTTGGGTGTGCTCATCTGGTTCAAGGAAACCCGATACCCGGTGCTCTTGGCGGGGCTATGTCTGCATGTGGGAATCGAATATGCCATGAACATCCCACTCTTTGAATGGATGATCGTTGCAACCTACATAAATTTTGTCGAGCCTGAGGATCTTTCGAGGTCATGGAACTGGTTTCACCGTCAATCTACAAAATGGCTCGGAAAATTCGGCCATCTTTGGGCGGCCGGACAAGTACAGCACGCAGTCTCAACAGCCGTGAATATCAGGGATGAGCACGCCTGATATCCGCTAAGCCTCCTAGCCACCCGGGCAACCGGCGCATGTCAGCACGCCGGGCATCGAACTTGGTGTCTCCATTTGGCGACACCAGTACGGTTTCTTCCGGCATGAATGGCAAATAGTTTCTTCCCGGTTGGATGGCGCTAGACCATTGATTCACTTGGTATTACGGTGGAATCGCTCTCTTCCCAGGCGCGATTGACTTTTGGTCCCCGAATTGCGATCAACTCCTCGGAGAGGGGGGATGTGAGCATGTCCGCGACAAAGGAAGAATCTCTCGGCTTTTTACCCTGGATCATCATTCTGGTTAGCGTGATTGTCGTTCTGCTTGTCTACATTGCCGCCGGCGTTTAGCGCGACCACGAAATCGGCACGGCCTTCCGCCCTGCTACAACCACGCTCCGAATGTCCCGAGCTCCGGTCCAGATTCAGTGGTCAACCATGCCGCTATCCTCTACAGCCGATTCATTGTGCTAGCGACGTAACCGCCCCCGAATCCGTTGTCGATATTGACGACGCACACGTTGGAAGCGCAGCTATTCAACATCGCCAAGAGCGCGGCCAGTCCTCCGAAACTTGCTCCGTAGCCCACGCTGGTCGGCACGGCGATCACCGGCACGGCGACTAAACCCGCGACGACGCTCGGCAGCGCACCTTCCATTCCCGCGACACAGACAATCACGCGCGCCGCGGCGATCTTTTCGCGGTGGTCCAACAGCCGATGCAGACCGGCCACGCCAACGTCGTACACACTTTCAACCCTGTTCCCCATGATCTCCGCCGTGACGGCCGCTTCCTCCGCCACGGGAATGTCGCTGGTGCCCGCCGCGACGACAAGGATGGCGCCTTTGCCCACGATCTCGCGGTTGCGGCGAATGCTGATTGCTCCGGAAAGAGGATGAAATTTGGCGTGGCGGTTCAGGCGGCGAACCGCGCGGAAGATTCCCGCATCGGCGCGCGTGATCAATACGTTCTGCGACGTTCGCGGGCGCAGCATCCCGCGGACGATTGCGACGACTTGCTGGGGTGTTTTTCCCTTCGCGTACACAACTTCGGCAAAACCCTGGCGCAGGCCGCGATGGTGATCGATCTTGGCGAACCCAAGATCCTCATACGGCATGTGCCGCAGCTGCTCAAGTGCCCGCGCGACGGGCAATTTTCCCGCCCGCACAGCTTCCAAGAGATGCTGAATATTCTGCTTGTCCATTATTCTGAGTGTGGCAGGACTATTTCTTCTTTAAGGCGGCGTTCAACGATCCTTGCCGGTATCCTTCCGGATCCAGCGTAACGGATGTGAAGCCGGTCTCCCGGATGCGTGCCGCGAGCGCTTCCGCCATATCAACTTGCAGCGCGCGGGGCAATTCATCCGGCGCGATTTCAATGCGGGCGAGTTCCCCGTGCGAGCGCACCCGAATTTGCCGGAAGCCGTATTCACGCAAGGCGTTTTCCGCCCGTTCGATGCGCGCGAGATTTTCCATCGTCACCAGCACCCCGTACGGAACGCGCGACGACAGGCACGCCGACGCCGGACGATCCCACGTCGCGAGACCGCCTAGCCGCGACAACTCGCGGATCTCCGACTTGGTCAGCTCCGAGTCGAGCAGCGGCGCATGGACTCCGAATTCGGATGCGGCGCGGTGGCCCGGGCGGAAATCCTTCATGTCATCGGCATTCACGCCGTACGTCACGGCTCCAAATCCCCGCCTTGCGCGCATCTTCGCAAGAACGCCGAACAACTCCGTCTTGCAGTGGTAGCAGCGGTCCGCCTGATTGGCGACGTACAAGGGATTCTCAAATTCATGCGTCTCGACGAACTCGTGCCGCAGGTTTTCCTTGCTCGCGAACTTTTCTGCTTCCTGCCGGTCGTACGCGGAAAAACTCGGCGAAAGCGCCGTAACGGCCAGGGCGCGCTCGCCCAGCGTTTGGTGCGCCATCCAGGCCAGGTAGGCCGAATCCGCGCCCCCGGAAAATGCCACAAGCACCGAGCCAAGTTCTCGCAGGCGCGCGGCTAACTTTTCCTGCTTTTCACCTGGATCGTTTTGAATGGCGATCAAATCATTCCCGTTTTTCCGGCCTTCCATTCCGCTCCCCATCTACTTTTTTATGGCCCCGTTCAATTTCTGAAATTGAAACGTCGCTTCGGCCAGCACCTGCTTCAGAGGAACACCGCGTTCCGCCGCGATCTTCTGGCAATCTTCATACTCGGGCGCAACGTTCAGGATGTGGCCGTTAAGGCGCGCGACCTTCATGCGGATCGGCCCGAGCGAAGTTTCCACGGCGACGCTTTCGCGCAGCAAAGTGCGCCGACGGACGCTCGATTGCCTCACGCCCAGCGTGGTCGTCTCGCGGAACAGCAGGTCGGACAATTTTTCCCGGTCCGCGGGCTTGCAAAGCACCGTTACAAGTTGTCCCGGACGATTCTTTTTCATCTGCACGGGGATCGAGAAAACATCCAGCGCCCCGGCTTCCAGCGCGCGCTCGGCGAAATAGCCGTAGACCTGCGGGCTCATGTCATCCAAATTCGCTTCGAGGACGATGATGTCTTCATCCAGAGTAGCGTCATCCCGCCGCGCCGCATTTTCACCGACAAATAACCGAAGTACGTTCGGTTGCTCGGCGAGCTCCGCGCTGCCGGCGCCTAGTCCGATGGCCGCCACTGTCATCGCCGGCTGCGGACCGAACTGCGCCGCCATGGTGGCGACAATCGCCGCCCCGGTCGGCGTCACCAGCTCGCGCTGAATTCCATTGGAATACGTTGGCGCGCCGCGCAGCAGTTCCGCGGTCGCGGGAGCCGGCACGGGCAAGTTGCCGTGTTGCGTGTCCACGCGCCCGCCGCCCACATTCAGCGCCGAGCAGAAAAACTCCTCGACGCCCAACTGCTCGAAACCGGCCGCGGCGCCGACAATGTCCACGATCGCGTCGACCGCGCCGACCTCGTGAAAGTGCACCTTCTCGATGGCCACGCCGTGAACGAGCGCTTCGGCTTGCCCGAGCCGCCGGAAGATGTTCGACGCCCTCTCTGAAATCGCGCCCGCCAGCCCGGCGCGCTCAATCAACTGAAGGATTTCGTTCAGCGATCGATGGCGCTGCGGATCGGAAGACTCGACTTTGACCTGCGTCGCGCGGAATCCCCGCCGAACAACTTTTTCGGACGAAATTTTCCAGCCCGGAACCGGCAGCCGGCGCAGATGCGCCTCCATTTCCGCAAGGTTGCACCCTGCGTCCACCAGCGCTCCGAGGGTCATGTCCCCGCTGATTCCGGAAAAGCAATCAAAATAGGCAATTTTCATGTGGCTGAACTTACGATGCGCGGCTCTGGGTGCCGTGAAGAACGCGCTCTTTCAGCGATGATACTAGCCTCGCGGTCCAGCACCGTCAAGGTTGGCCAAGCGTCGCAGGCGGAGGAAGGTCTGATGCCGGTTTAGGAAAAACTAAAGCCCCACCCTCGCTCTGCGAGAATGGGGCACCCTCCAAATGTTAGGTAGTCAGCGCCGGGCCAAACCGGACTACGTTGTCATTTGAGATTTTTGCGCGCGAAAGCCGACTGGCCCCGCCTCCATCGCATCCGCTTGCGGCGTAAATTTCTCGAGCCGATCCTGCGCGCCGAGCGCCCACCACGAAGCCAGGTAGAGCACCGCGGCGATGATCAAGAGCGAGCGGATTCCCGTCCACATCGAAAGCGATTCGAGCATTCCGCCGGTCAATGCTCCCAGAAGATTGGAGCCGAGGGCCTCGCTGCGGAATCCTTCGAGCGCGAAACTCCGAATGAATACGATCCCCGCGAAAAAGACGGGGAGGCAAAGGACGGCGGTCGCCGCCAGGGCCTTCACCCAGATCGATTGGAAAAAGAGGCGCTCGAGCGGGAGGAAATATCCGGCGGCAGTCGTACACAGAATGCCGGCATAGCCGACACTCACCGGAATTTTCGGCTGCCACTGCACGAGGAAGTTGGAAGCGACGATCAGTATCATTAGGCCGGCAATCACGATCGAGTTCACCAGCCACGTGGTGCCAAAGAGGAGCGCCATTTTGCTGATGATCTGGGCTTCGAGCAGGAGGAAGCCCGCGCCCAGGAAAAAGAAGTGCCAGCGGAGAGACCCGACGATGGCCCCGGTCTGGCGCATGAACGCCCAGCAAAGAAGGATGAGCACGAGCGAAAGGACAATCACCGATCCCGGCAACCCCGGCTCATGCTGATAAAAGTACGGCCAATCGTCGGTGGTGAGCGAGGCCTTGGCAACCGGGAAATCCTGGTGCGCTTTCACGTAGCCGGCGAGCGACGGGTCGGCCATCGATTGATCGATGCGCGCCTCGGAACCGGCAATGAAAAACCGGCCGGAGGCCAGGAACGAAGCGTACACGGATGGGTCGGCCTGCACTTCGAGCGGCACGCGGCCAAACACAACCTGGAGCAAGTTGTTCAGCCGCCCGGCGATCCACGGGGTCGAGACCTGAAACTTGACGACCATGATCCCGTCCGGCTTGAGCAATCGCCTGGTGGCTTGCAGCGCTTCGAGCGTGTAAACGTAGTTATCGATGCGGATATTGGAGTAATAGGAACTGTTGGTATGGGAATCCAGCAGCGAGAAAACGATCATATCGTAGCGGTCGCTTGTGGTTTCCACGTAGCTGCGGGCGTCGTCGAGTACGGGCGTCACTCGCGGCGAGTCATAGGGTTTTTCGAAGTGCAGCGTCTTGCCCAGACGCAGGATTAGCGGATCGATTTCCACAGCGGAGACGTGCCCGGCGCCGTTACGAAGCGCGGCAGCCACATCATTCCCCGTTCCCGCGCCGAGCACCAGGACGCTTGGCGGGGCCTGGTAAAAATGATACGGCAAGTTATAAGCGTTCCACTCGATAGGTTCCTGCTTGAAATATTGCGGGTGCGAAGCGACAAACGAAGGCGACAAATTCAGGATTTGCTGATACCAACTTCCGTTGGTCGTAAGCTGATGGCCGATCAGTTCGCCGTCCTCGCGCACGGGACTCACGGTCAGCTTCTGGTAAGGCGACCAGTAAACCTTGCTTTCACCGCCCGGACCGAGAGCCGTCAAGCCCACGCAAAAAGCCAGAACGAGAACGGAAACCCATCGCAACCGGGCTACAGGCCAAACGAACCAGACCAGCATCACGCCGGCCAGAAGGAACCACACCGCCGGCGGTTGAAACCAGAAGCAAAGCAGCGTGTACAGTGCAATTCCCGCCAAACTGCCCACGATGTTGACCGTGTATCCGAAGATGCCGTTGGGTGCATTTTCCAGATACCAGCCCACCAGCTGGCCGATGGGTACGAAGGCGAAGGAAATCAGGGAAAACATGGGCACGACCACGAGCGTCGCCAGGGCCAAAAGCAACAACGAATTTGAACTCACTGGGATGTACGGCACGCCCCAGACGTTCACCTCCGAGCTCGCGCCAATATAGCCCGGCAGAGCAATGATGAGCTGGCGCAAGGCAGGCCAAGGAAGCTTGACGATCACGGCAAGAGTTGCCAGCGGAACGAGCAGGGACAACAAACTGATCCGGCGGCGGACCAGGTAGCATCCCAATCCAAATCCAAGGAAGCAGGCAATCAAAACGAAATTCTTGAAATAGGCGAAGATTTGGATTTCCGAAGAAATCCAGCGAATCATCAGCAGCTCGAGAAATAATCCGAGCACGCTCACAAGCGCCAATTTCCCATGGCTGAATCCGCCGAGATCCTGTGGCGAAAATTCCCAACGAGCAACCAGGCGGTGCGCGGCCGTGGAAGAACCGCCGCGAGTTTCTGCTCGGTAGAAATCAAACAGCCAGAGGCTTACGATGCCGCACAAGCTGACAACGAAGACAAGTGCCATCCCCAAAATTCCCATTGGACTTGCCTCCTCAAGGCCGAGCTAGCGCACGAAATTCATCCTTCGCGGTCGAGAAACAGTCTGGCGGGAATTAATCTTGAACAGAGTTCCATCGTGCTCGGGCGCCAATTCTCCATAAGTTCACTCGCACTTCTGCAACCATTGCCCTAGGCAAATAAGGCGTGCGGATTCAATCATTTACCAGATAACCAGAAACGCGGGCTCCTAGCCCAGTCCACGATTGGTTGCACACGATTCCCTTCCGTAGACAGGATAAGTGCCGTGATTCCAATCGTCGCGCCGGAAGGACGGGCCGAATCAATCCGGCGACTCGGGCCGAGTATTCCGCCAATGGTAGCCAAGCCGGCCATCCATAAAGTCTGCAATATTGGAGAGGAAATCGAACTTGCAGTTCAGAGGAATCCTGGGAATGAAAGGCCGGCTAGTGCAGTGCCCCCGAGGATACAGGCGCCTCATAGCGCGCTCTGTGGCCGAACCCCACCAACGGTTTTTCAAAATACTCCCAGGACAATTTCGCAATTGCGATCGTCAAAACGAGAGCCAAGCTTGCCGCAATCGCCCCGCCGTTGTGTTGATCTTTCAGCGGGGCGAATACCATTTCGAAAACGATGGGGTGAATCAAGTACAAGCAATAGGAAATGGCGCCCAAAGCCATCAGCCATTTTGCTTGCAACACTCTCGCCAGCCACTCGTCAACCAAGGACAGCGCGAGAATGCAGGCATAGAGAAGACCAATGCAATCGTATCCGATGAGCATTGTTGGCGGATCGATCGCAGACGCCTTATAGAAAAACAAAACGCATACAACTGTGAGCAGTTCGGTTAGGGTCCACAACTGCTGGCGATGCGCGCGCGCAAATTCCCATGCTCCCGGCCGGCGTATCAGGTAGGCGGCCGTGACTCCAAACAATACGGTGTCCATCCTGCATGGAAGTAAAACGTAGATTCCCGCGTAGAACCCTGGACCCATGAGGAACATAGCCAGGCGAAACAGCGGAGCTAAAATAATTCCCCCGGTCAAAACCCAAATCAGACGCGAATGCCTCACAAAATAGATCACGGCTGGAAGCGTCAGGTAGAACTGTTCTTCCACTGCCAGGGACCAGGTCGGAGCCAGGACGACTGCCCCGAATATGTTGTGGATCGCCATCCAGAAATTCTGGCAGAACGTCGCCAGGGCGGCCCACGGAATCGCCGGCATGAACTTCTCATCGAGCGGCGGACGCGCAAAATGAGCGACGACGAAAATCGCTGCCAGGAAGGCGAAATACACCGGAAAGATTCTGCACACGCGCCGCCGGTAAAACACCCGGAAATAGTTGGGAGACTCGCGCGCATCGAGCAATATGCCGCCGATCAGGAATCCGGAAAGCACGAAGAAAAGGTCAACTCCGGACCAACCGAGATTCGTAGGGCGGACCAGGAAGCTGAGAATTCGGGGAGCCCCGGAGTCCACGGCAAAGTTGACGTAGTGGAAGATAACCACCAGCGCGATTGCTACTCCTCTTAATCCGTCCAGCTGGGGGATTCGGCGGGTAAAATCGGGTGGTGAAAGCAAGGGATGATTTCTTCTCTCGCCTGCGGAAACGCGTGAATCATATCCCGGCCGGATGGCACTGTAAAGCGCCGCGAACACGAGTGTCTTAGATCCAAAGGTAAACTCTTCGCCTGGATTTGCTTCGCTAGGGAAGCTTGGACAGCCGCGCCCTCAGGTCGGTGAACTGATTTGCTTTACCGCGAACCATCTCGTGCCACCATCGCCTGATTTCCAGCTTGTCCGCAGCGTGGAGGGGCTCGTACATCTCCGTATATACATCAGTGACAAAACACTGGGTTCCACGAAGTAAATGCGCTCCACTGGCGTTTGCATTCTGAATCGCCTGGTGGATAAAGATATCTTCTTCGTGGTGATGCCACTCCAGCGCCCTCACATACTCCGATAGAAAACCGTAGCTCCGAGGCGCATCCTCCAGAGTCGTTTTCAGCTGTTCAAGAGGGTCCGGCTGCAATTTCGCCCGGGTACTCATTGCGGCACCTCCGGCAGTTCATTCGGTATATAGCAAGAAACCTTTTGCGAATCAAGCGATTCGCCACAAATAGCCAGCCTGGCCCCTGGCAGCCCAGGCATGCAATGCGATCACACCCTGGGAAGACAAGAAGCGGATCTCCGGCAGCGGTTCACCTCCACCCCGGCCGAAGGCGTAGCGCATTTACATCCTGATCCGATCCTACAAACAAGTTTGCCGGAAAACGGCGGAAGACCATCATTTCCGCGTTAATGACCCCTTCCCGGTTGTCGTCGACGGCCATCCCCGCCAGATACTGCAGGCGAAGGTTCCTGTCCCGGTTGATGTCCGCGCCGTTCAGCCAATATTTCAAGTCAGCCGCCTGGCCTGCGTAAGTGCCGAGAATTTCAAGCGCCGAATCCAATCCCACATCGCGGAGCGATTGTGCCGCCCGTGCGTATTCGGGACGATCCAGCCGTTGTTGCAATTCGGCCACGTTGATCGGGATCGGATCCTTTTCGCCGAGCATCATCATGTCGGAGCCTTTGCCATTTTGGTCGCTGGCCCAGATCGTGCCGTTTGGAAAAACATCGAAAAACGTGGCCATCTCGCTTTTCACCGTATCCTCGTCGGTCTCGTAGAGCGGCACCCACTGCACCACGATTCCTCCCGGATTCAGATGCTTGCGCGCCATCTCGAAATATTCTTTCGTATACAGCGTGGCGCTGCCCCTCACCCACGGATGAATCGGGTCGGAGGTGATGATGTCAAATGTTTCCGGAGTCGTCAGAATGTAGCTTCGCGCATCGTCGTAGATCACTTCGGTGCGCGCGTCATGCAGTACATTGTAATTTTCCTCGCCGAAGTAGGTTGTTGTGGCCGGCGGCACCAGGGGTTCTATTTCGCAAATGACGATCCGTTGCACATCCGGATTCACGACGAAAGAGCCCGCGGTAACCCCGGCGCCAAATCCTACGATGAGCACCGCGCGCGGCCTCGGATGGAACAGCCCCGGCATGCCGCCGAGCATCCGCTGCAATCGCATGTCATTCGGACTCGTCGACGCCTCTACTTTGCCGCTGACATGGAACCGCCTCGTGTTACCGAACTGCGAAACAGCGATCGAAGAGTTCATTCCCTCGCCCACGTACAAGATCTGGGATGCACCGGCGGTCCTGCTTTGGCGGCCTTCGGCGATGACCTTCCCCGGAACGCCGGGCACACTGAAGACCAGAAGACCAGCTGTCACCGTCGAGGCCGCGAGCCAGAGCAAGCCGGCCTTCGCGCGCCGCGACCAAACGACCGGCGCCAGCATGAACAACGCGCTCACCACAGAAAGCGCAATCAACGCGCGCTCAGCATGCCGCGTGCCAATCCGAGGAATCAGCAACATGCTGAATGCCAGCGCTCCAACAATTGCCCCACCCGTGTTGGCCGCATAGACATTCCCAACCGCCCGCGCCGGGTCGTCATCGTCCCGTGCCACGGCCGCCAGCGCCAGCGGGAACGTGGCTCCCCACAGCAGCGGCCCCGGCCACAGGGCCCAAACAACGCGCGACACATCGACCTGGAAAGTGAACCAGGGACTGGTGGAAAGTTTCGGATCGATCGGCCAAAACGGAAGAGACTTGGCAAGCATGAATGCGGTCCAGGCAATGGCCGCGGCGAGGAGCAACTGGCAACAGCCCAAAGCCGTTTGAGGCCGCACGGCGAGCGGCAGAAATGATGCCGCGCCGCTTCCGATCGCCAATCCCACCAGGAACACCGCCAAAATAATAGAGAACGTGTACACCGTGGCGCCCAGCATCAGTCCCAAGAGTCTCGTCCAGACCACCTCGGCGCCCAACGCACATGCTCCAGACAAGGCAATCGTGACGTACACCGTCCAGTTCCGCGGGCCCTCCGTCGCACGCACTTGCCGCGGAATATCCAACTCGCCCGGACTTGGCGTTCGCTTCACCAGGCCGAAACTGATTACCGCTACCGCGATGTTGATCGCTGCGGCGACGTAGGTCGCGATCGCCATGTCGAATACTCGAAGCAGGAAGAATCCCGCCGCGAGGCAACCGAGCACGGCTCCCAACGTGTTGCCGGCGTAAAGGAGGCCCAGCCACGAATCACGCCGCGGAGTCGCTCCGATCCACATCGCAACGGCCGGCAGCGACGCGCCCATCAACGTGGTCGGCACCAGCAGGCAGATCGCGCAAATCGTCGCGCGCAGCAGGATGGCCGGCAGGCCGTGGCCCAGCGCCGCCACGTACATTCGGTTGATTAGGGGCATTCCGAACAGGACTAAGATCCCACAGAATGCAATGCCCAACTCGATGTCGGCATACACTCGCAAGGGATGAAGGCGACGCATCGCCAGGATGCGAGGCGCAGCCATGCTGCCCAAACACAATCCACCCATGAAGGTCGCGAGCAACACGCCCAAAGAAATAGCGCTCGACCCGATGACCAACTGTAGCAATTGGTACCAGACGATTTCGTAGATCAGCGCGGAACAGCCGCTGCCGACAAATAGGATTAACAATAACGGGAGGGCGCGAGATTCCGCTGTTGGCTGGTCATCCACAAACATTTGGAATCCTCTGCCCGCCCGGGACCGTATTGCGCCCTGCTTTCCAGGATCCAGTTTAGGAGGCCTTGCGTGCCCGGAAGCGAGTATTTCCAAACTGACTTGGGAATCAGTTATCGCTGGCAGTTTGGACACGCAGGAGAGCAGATGAGCTTGGGACTGGTTTCGAGGTTCCGGCCGTCGATTCAAGAAACATGATCGAATAGCCTTGACAGAGGTGTTATATGAGGTGTTTCATTCTGCTAATCAGTGACGGGGAGGTTCGGGCGATGAAGCGCGGATTTAGCACATTAATTACTATTGTCGGCTTGTTGATCGCAGGGGTACCCGCCTCGGCGCATCATTCGGTGCAGGCGCAGTTCGACCTCAATAAGCCGTTCACGGTAACGGGTGTGGTAACGAAAGTGGAATGGATCAATCCCCACTCCTACCTGTATCTCGACGTAAAAGATGATAGTGGCACGGTGAAGCGTTGGGCCTTCGAGATGGCGGGCCCGGGCGCGCTCCGCAGGGCGGGGCTCAGCCGCGCGGACCGCGGAGGGATGAAGGTCGGGGACACCATCACCGTGAATGGAGTGCGCGCCAAGGATGGAACTGATTCAGGGCTCATCAAAGACTTGACACTTCCCGATGGCCGCAAGTTCACAATTTGGACCCAGGACCCGAACGCCGAATAAGTAAGGCTGGAGGGATGCGATGAAGCAACCATGTCTTGTCTGCATCTTCGCATGCGCGGCGTTGTGCCTGAGTTCTGCGCGCGTGACGGCCCAGGGAAACCAAGTCACCCCGCGAACTGCGGACGGGCACCCCGATCTGAGCGGAGTCTGGAACGGCAACGTTGCATCCCCGTTCGCCAAAACCGATGATCCTCTCGCGGCAAATCTCAAGTCCCGAGACGGCACACTGTTGAACTTCGAGCGCGACGGCACTCTCATCCGGCGAGCCAATCCCAACAGGCCTCTGTACAAACCGGAGTTCTGGGAAAAAGTTCAAAAGCTCGATCAGAACGGGAACAACGAAGACCCGTCATTCGGTTGCATGCCCGCCGGAGTCCCGCGCATGGGCCCACCCGCCAAGATCGTTCAGACGCCCACGGAGATGATTTTCCTGCACGTCAGCGGCGGAGCCCAGGGTTGGGGCGATACGTTCCGCGTGATTCCGATGGATGGCCGGCCCCATACCCCGCTTGAAGATTTGGATGGCACGTGGAAAGGGGAATCGTTGGGCCACTGGGAGGAAGATACTCTGGTCATCGACACGATTGGTTTCAATGACACCAGCTGGCTCGATATTGGCGGATATTTTCATAGCGAAAACATGCGCGTCGTCGAGCGGCTTCATCGCGATGGGAACACGCTCACTTGGCAAGCCACAGTCGAAGATCCCGACGTGCTGCTGAAGCCCTGGGCCATGAGCCCGCGTACACTGAAGCTCAACCCCGATCCCAAAGCCGTGCTGGCTGAAACGCTGCCCTGCGTGGAGAGAGATTTGTCGCACCTGGTGACCAAGGAACATCATTAGAAGCTATCTTGTGAATCATCTTTGTGGGTCGCGGCTTCACAGGCTGCGGAAAAAATGTCTTGTTTTGTCATTCTGAGCGAAGCGAAGAATCTCTCTTCGATTTAACTATAAGAAAAGAATCAAGGAGAGATTCTTCGCTTCGCTCAGAATGACAGCGCTTTGAGTTTTTCCGCAGCCTGTTCAGCCGCGACATTCAGAGATCTTAAAAGCAAGAGTTTTAGCCCCTGGAGTGTTGGCGTGTATGAATGGCAGGCAATTTGGGAGATGAGTTTTAGATAAACATCACTAAAAATTATGATTCGCTACTACTTGTTCTCCATCTTAATTGCGGGAACGCTGGCCGTTCCGTGTGCACGCGCACAGGACGCGTCCGCGACCATCAAAACCGCCGAGTATGCTCTGGGGATGATCCGCGGTCCCCAGCGAGTCGACGCGGTCTCCACGCTCGAATACTGGGGCACGGGATCCGCCTATGCGTTCGGTCAGTCCTACCGCCCGGACTCGCCCTGGCCGGCATTCAAAGTGACCTATCACGCCAGCTTGAGTTACGCCGTTCCGGCGATGCGTGTCGATGTGATGCGGTCGAATCCGGACGGACTCGTGCAGGGCGGAGGAGGGCTGCCTCTCGCTGCGCCTCAGCGGCAGATCCAGGTGGTGAGCGGTGGATTTGCTTGGAACGAGTCCGTGCCGGGTGGCGGCTTCATTCCCGGGAGCACGGCGACTCATGCTCCGGCTGCGCTCAATGACCGGCTGCTGCAGCTCTGGACCACTCCCTTCGGAGTTCTCAAGATGGCGGTGCAGGCCGGCGCGAAAGCGAAAGTCACGACGGAAGCAGGAGCCACCGTGATCACGTTTCCGCTCTCGGGGACGCTCGAGGGGATCACGATGAAAGCGACCCTCAACGCCAAAAACCAGGTCGCACGCGTCGAGACCCGAACGGACAACCCGGTGCTCGGCGACCTGCTCACGGAAACCACGTATTCGGACTACAAGGACCTCGGCGAGATCACGAGCGACGTCCTGTTCCCGACGCACATTGTACAGAAGCAGGGTGGCTTCCCAGTTCTGGACCTGACGATTACGAAAACCGATCCCAATAATCCATACGTGGTCTTCCCGGTGCCTGACATCGTTGAAAAGGCTCCGCGAGGCCCCGCTCCCGTGAACGTTGAAATGCAGAGAGTGTCCGACGGCGTGTGGTACATCACCGGGGGCACGCATCACAGCGTGGCCGTGGAATTCAAGAATTTCGTGGCGCTTGTCGAATGCCCTCTGAATGATGATCGCACCGTAGCCGTCATCCAGGCGGTCAAGAAAACCATTCCCAACAAGCCGATTCGATACGTGGTCAATTCACATCACCATTTCGATCACGCAGGCGGCCTGAGGGCCTGCGTGGCCGAAGGAGCTACCATCCTGACCGCGGCCGAAAACAAGCCGTATTATGAAAAAGTATGGGCCATGCCGCACACGCTGAGCCCGGATCGATTGGCCAAAGCGCCGAAGAAGCCTGTGATAGAGGCAGTGGTTGACAAACGCGCGATCACCGATGGCACGCGCGCCCTGGAGCTTTATCACCTCCAGGGAAGCAACCACGCCGATACGATGTTGATCGCCTATCTCCCGAAAGAAAAAGTGCTCATCGAGGCGGACGTGTACATCCCCGCGCCTCCCAATGCCCCGCCCGGACCGGTCTCGCAGGAAAGCGTGAACCTCTACAACAACATCAATCGCCTGAAGCTCGACGTGCAGCAGATCGCCCCGCTTCACGGCCGTCTTGTGACCATCAGCGATCTGCGGAGCGCGATCGGACAGAACTAAGGCGGGTCGCACACTGTTTGAGACTTCTTTGATCTTCCGGATGGCGGCTCCTTTGTCCGCTGCGGCGGAAAGGGGAGGAGGGTTTGGGGAAGAATGGTGCGCCCAAGGGGACGATTATAGAACTTTTCTCCACGATTTCGTGGCAAGTTTGCCATAATTTTACTTCACTAGTCCATTGAGCCTTTAGGACGATTTCGAGCCGGAATGACCTCGGTGCAAAAAGCCACATAATGGGATGGTCCGCCGCAGATCTCTAGAAGTTGTAGAGTGCGGGGCAAGGAGGCATCTCATGAAACTACACGTGGTTGGTATTGATTTAGGTAAGACGGTTTTTCATTTGGTGGGACTGGATTCAACAGGCAGAGCCGTGATCCGCAAGAGATGTTCTCGTGCCCAACTTCTGGCTTTCACCGCGAATTTACAGGTGCAGTTAATTGGCATGGAAGCTTGTAGTGGAGCGCACTTTCTCGGGCGGGCGCTGCGCGAACAAGGTCATGAAATGCGACTAATGCCGGCGCAATACGTGAAGCCCTACGTGCAGACGAACAAGAGCGACTACCTGGATGCGGAAGCGATTGCCGAAGCGGTGCAACGACCGAGAATGCGTTTTGTGCCGATCAAGACGGAGGAGCAGTTGGATCTACAAGCTTTGCATCGCGTGCGCGAGCGTTGGGTGATGCGACGAACGGCCGTGGTAAACCAGATTCGCAGTCTTCTTCTGGAACGTGGACTGACCGTGCCGAAGGGCCGAAGTCATCTGGAGGAGCGACTGCCTCGTATCCTGGAAGACGCGGAGTTGAATCTGTCCGACTCATTCCGTGTTCTGTTGGCTCAGCTCAAAATAGAACTAGAGCAACTTGCAGCACGCATTGAGGAGATGGATCGTGTCATCCAGAAAACGGCCGGAGAGAATGAAGCCTGCCAACGACTCACGGAGATCCCCGGAGTCGGCCCAGTCACAGCAACCGCACTGATCGCTGCGGTGGGCAACGGAGGCACATTTCAAAAAGGGCGAAATTTGGCGGCCTGGATGGGCATTGTTCCGGGAGAATACTCCACCGGCGGCAAACAGAAATTACTGGGCATCAGCAAGCGGGGCAATAAGTACTTACGAAGACTTTTCATTCAGGGCGCACGCAGCGTACTGCAACAGCGACACAAACAGGCTCCCGGCCTGAGCGAGTGGCTCGCGCAACTGCTGGCGCGCACTCACCAGAATGTGGTCGTCGTGGCTTTGGCCAACAAACTGGTTCGCATGGCCTGGGCGGTTTTATGCAAGAACGAACGCTATCGCGCTCCGGTTCTTGCGGTAACAACCTAAAATCCCTGTTTAGAGAAAAAAGTTCCTGCCAGGTCTGCTGGCGGAAAATAGAGATGGCAATGGGTCTCTCCCACGCTCTCGAAACCCGATATCGTCAAAGGTCGCTTCCAGGCCGTCCAGTTTATGAGGACGAGAGCGAGCGGATATCCATCATGGCCCGGGGTCACTGACTCCACTAAAGGCCGAATACATTGGCGCAGACCAACTGCCATTGAACATTTTTCGCTTGCAACTCTGCAGCGGACCATACATCCGATAAGCCGCTTCTCGGAATGTGGGCGGTGCCTCCCATTCCCTCCTGCACCGTTTCTTCTGCGGATCAATGAGGGCACCCCGGCGTTCTGAGCGTCCTTCACATGTGGGAACATTTCTGGAATCTGGGAACGAAGCCCCTGGAAATAATCGTTTGTTGCCTCAATATCCAGCGATAATTCACCAACCGTCTTGCCTCAAAGCAGAAGTTATTCCTCCGAGTCATCATCGAGCCGGGAGACGTAGGGGTCGAGTAAGCAACAGTGATTTAGCGGTTTAATTAGTTCGGAGCCAGTCGGGCTGAAGAAAATTTCCCGGCTCGAAGAAACTCCATTCGAGCCTCTCCGCGTCATTGTCGGAATAGGACCATGGCAAACGCCACGAGCCCGAGGATTGAAATTAACGCTGCCAGCACTCTCGCCTGGGAGCGGGGGCGCCCCCCGGAGTATTCCGCGTTTAGTGCATTCAAGGCCCGACGATGCTCCAACGTTGCCATAAGCAGAGACACAAGTCCCATCACGATCATCAGCAGCGCAAATGCGGTTGTTCCTATTTGGAGATTGGTTCTTGAGCCAGCTATCGCCAGTTCGATCTGAAAGAATTTG
Source organism: uncultured Acidobacteriota bacterium (assembly GCA_963740035.1). GTDB lineage: Bacteria > Acidobacteriota > Terriglobia > Acidiferrales > UBA7541 > Palsa-360. Next base: position 612,905 of record CAVUDA010000034.1, on the reverse strand, counting down.
TAGATTGTGAAGCCAAAAGTAATTAGAGAAGTCGCTGTCCTGATCCAGGACATTAAGGTCCGCTCGTAAGAAAGACGCGTGCGGTCTACTGAGAGCCTCGTCGAGGCATCAAGGGCCTTCTCGCTCTGAGCCTGGTCTTTCATTCAGGAGTGTTCCTTTCGTTTAGGACCCGAGGTGGCCACGTCTCCTGTTAGTTTCGGTCGTCGACAGCTTTGACGCCAGAGCCAAGTGATTAGTAGCAGTGGTACGGACTGAGCGCAGTCGGCCGATGCACCGATCTTCTGTCGATTTCAATACTTTTCGGGAATGAATCTTCTGCCTTTGAGAGTGCTCTGATCGTCGTACGCTCTCTTGGTGGAGCGCTTGGGCAGTTTAACCTTCCCCCGCGGTATTCGCTTATATGGAATCAGGCTTAACAGATGCGAAATGCAATTGAGACGCGCCCGCTTCTTATTATCGGATCTTGCAATGTGCCATGGAACTGACTTTGTATCGGTGGCCTTTAGCATCATGTCGCGTGCCCTGGAGTAGTCGTACCAGCGGGTACGGGACGGCAAGTCAATTGGGCTGAGCTTCCACTGCCGCAGCGGATCGTGGATGCGGGCCGCAAACCTTCGCTCCTGTTCCTCGTTGCTTACTTCGAGCCAGTACTTAATCAGCAGGATCCCCGACTTTACGATTTGTTCCTCGAAGAGAGGGCACAGCTGGAGAAAGCGACCATGCTCATCTTTGCTGCAAAAACCCATCACATATTCCACTCCCGCACGGTTGTACCAACTGCGATCGAAGATCACGATTTCACCGGCGGCGGGGAAGTGCTGAAAATAACGCTGCATGTACATCTGGCTCTTCTCGCGGTCTGACGGGGCCGGAAGCGCCACCACCCGGAACACCCGCGGGCTCACGCGCTCCGTGATTGCCTTGATGATCCCGCCTTTCCCAGCGCCGTCGCGCCCCTCAAAGATAATGATGATCCGCTGAGCCTCGTGCTTCACCCATTCCTGCATTGTGCAGAGCTCGGATTGCAGCCGGCGCAGTTCCTTTCCGTATTCTTTGCGCTTTAGCTTTGGCTTGGGACCCGCGGTTTCTTTCTTCTGTTTTGCCATCATTATCTCTCCGCTGACGTTACTGCTTCCGGAAACGCCATGCACTAAACGCGAACAGAATGATCGAGAACGCTGCCAGCACGGCCAGGTTCGGCCACAGCGCGCTGAACGGCGCATCCTTAATAGTGACGCCCCGAATGATTGTCACCAGGTAACGCAAAGGGTCAAAATACGACAGCTTCTGAAAGAATATCGGCATGTTATCGATCGGCGAACTTGCGCCCGAAATTAATGTCAGAGGCGGGTTGACGAAGAACGTCAGCAGTTGAGCCTGTTGCTGCGATTTGGAAACAGTGGCCAGCGTCACCCCGATCCCAATTCCGGCCAGCGCCGCAAAAGCACCAGATACCAGGAAGAGCCAGAACGACCCGCGGAATGGCAGGCCAAACACAATCATGGAGACTATGAGCGCCATGATTAACACGATCATCAGGAGTACGAAGACCGGCGTCGTCTTGGCCAGCAGCATCTCGGCCGTCTGCGCTGGCGTCATAAGCAACTGTTCGATGGTCCCGGTTTCTTTCTCCTTCACCGCCAGGGCCGAGGCTACGAGCGATCCATTGATGAACATCAGAATGCTCATGATGCCGGTCACGTAGAACCATGGGGTCACGAGGCCTGGGTTGTAGAGAACTGTCGAGCGCACGCCGACTGCGCCTGGCGAGGTCAGGGGATCGAGGCCGTTCCAGGAGTTGTAATGCGTCAGCGCCTGCTGCAATCCCTGCTGCAAATAGCCCTGTGAGATCTGGGCCGTGTTAGCGTCCACGGCGTCAATCAGCACCTGAACGCCGGTCGGCCGGCTGCGTAACAGGTTATCGGCGAAATCCGGCGGGATCACGACGATCATATCCAGTTTCAGTTTGTTCAGCTCATCTTCGGCTTCTTTGATGCGGAGGAACTGACCGGCCACATCGAACGACAGGTTCTCCGTTAGAGAACTGATAAACGCGCGGCTTTGCGGCGTCAGGCTTTGATCTACGACGCCCATCTGCAGATGCCTCACCTTCGGATTGAGGGCGTACCCGAAGATGATAAGCACGATGGTCGGCGGAATGAGCAACTGAATCAGCAGTCCGCGATTGCGCAGAAGTTGCTGGACTTCCTTGACGGTCAGCGCCCAGTAGCGTCGCAGAAATGCGGACACGTGAAACTCCTTATCCCTTGAATTGCATCTTGCGTACCTGGAGCATGTTCAGGGCGAAAAAGAGGATCGCCAGCGCCACAAGTGACAGCATTGGCCAATGTACGGCCTCCCATCCCGCATTGCGCAGCAGGGAGTTGCGCACAACAGTTACATAATGGGTTGCTGGCAGAATGTAGGCTATCCAGCGAATCTGCGACGGCACATTACGCACCGGGAACAGGAAGCCTGAGAGCAGCAGCGACAGCAGGAACGCTCCCATCTGCACCCCCTGAATTGCGGCGCTCTGTGTGCCCGTAGCATTGCCCAACAGCATGCCGTAGTACACTCCCGCTACGAGATAGAAGAACGTGGCTGCCAGCATCACCGTCGGATCGGTGGGTATGCGATAGCTATAAAACATCATGCCAAACGCGAAACAAATCACTAGCTCTACGAATCCGAGAATAACGTAGGGCAACGACTTGCCGATGAGCCACTGAAAACCGGTGAGGCTTGAGGCGTAAGCCTGGATGATATTGCCCATTTCGTACTCGCGGGCCGTCGCCAGAGCCCCGAGCAACGCCGGAAATAGAGCCAGCACCATGCCCAGTGAACCGGTGCCGAAATAAATCGGATTGGAGAGGCCCGGGTTGAACCACAGCCTTTGCTGCAGGCTCACGACTCTCTGCTCCGGTTCACTCAGACCGTTGCGTTGCAGAAAACTGGCGTTGAGCGATTTCGCCATATTCCCCAGAACCGTGGCCGCGTTTGCGTCTGTACCATCAATCAGCAGTTGCACCGTGGGGTCAGCCCCCCTCTTGATATCCCGTTCGAAATTCGGCGGGACGATCAGTGCGGCCTGTCCCCGTCCGCCGTTAAGAGCTTCTTCTGGCAATTCTTGAGGTCCGTGCGGTACAACGCGGAAGGTGAGCGCGGCACCATAGATCTCAAGGTAAGCCCGGCTGAGCGGAGTAATGTCGTAGTCGTAGACAACAAGCCGTACATTGCGCAGCCGCAGAGACTGGCTGCTGCCATATAGGTAGAGCAGTACAACGGGCATGAGCACGCCAAGAACCAGCAGAAGCTTGTCGCGCCGCAACTGCATCCACTCCTTGTTGGCCTGCGCAAGCATCTTCTTCATAGTGGAATCGCTTCCCGGCGTGTTTCAATGAGCGAAATAAAGACATCTTCGAGCGAGAACTCCGCCTGGGTCCATTTAATCGCGTGGACGCCGACGCGCTCCAATTCGCTTGCCGCTTCCTGCCGCTGCGTGTCGTTCTCCGTAACCAGATGCAAGCGGTCGCCAAACAGTGATACGCGCGAAGCGCCGAACTTTGCCTTCAAGACGCTGAGAGCGCGTTCCGGCTTGTCAGTTATGATCTGGTAGAGCGTGCCATGCATTCTCGACTTGACTTCGCCGGAGGAGCCCTCAGAGATGATCTCGCCCGCCACCATAAACCCGAGCCGGTTGCATTGCTCGGCCTCCTCGAGATAATGCGTCACCACCAGGATGCCCGCCCCGCGGTCGGCGAGTGAATTGATCATTCGCCACATTGTGCGGCGCGCCAGAGGGTCAACGCCGGAGGTTGGTTCATCCAGGAAAATAGCTTCAGGTTCGTGCATCACGGCGGCTCCGAACGCCACTCGCTGCTTCCACCCGCCAGGTAGAGATTCGGTCAGCATTCCCGCCTCGCCCTTCAGTTCCGCGGTCTCGAGCACCCATTGCTTGCGCTCCTCGCGAACGTGCTCATCGACCCCGTACAGTCGAGCGTAAAAATCGAGGTTTTCGCCGATCGTGAGGTCATCGTAAAGAGAGAATTTCTGCGACATATAGCCAATCCGCGAGCGCACCTCCGCCGAGCGCAACCCCTTGGACTTCCCCAGCAGCGTAACGCCACCGGATGATGGTTCGATCAGCCCGCACATCATCTTGATTGAGGTCGTCTTTCCAGCGCCATTCGCCCCCAACAGTCCGTAGATCTCTCCGTTGCGGATTTCCAATTGGAAATCCTTTACGGCCTGAAACGAACCGAATCGCCGGTTGAGGTCTTTGGCACCGATCACCACCTGTCGCCCGTCGATCGGCGGAGAGGGCTTCGGAAATTCCGGCGTGGCGCTTGCACCGCGCATTTCCCGCAACCGGTTCACGAAGGCATTTTCGAGCGTCGGCAGAGACCGGCGGATTTCGGTCACGCGTATACCCTTCACATGTGCCCGCTCCCGCAAATCCCGTTCAGCGGCATCAGGATCCGGCGTCATCACGTCCAACCGGTCGCCGAATCGCTGCACATCCCGCACGGCTGGCAAGCCAGCAAAAGCTTCCTCTGCGTCTTTTAGGGGCTCGGCATGCACTTCAAGACGCGTAAGCCCAAGCTTCGAGCGGAAATCCGCCGGCGAGTCGATTTCGAAGATTTTGCCTCTTTCCATTAACGCTACGCGATGGCACCGCTCCGCTTCGTCCAGATAAGGAGTGGCGACTATGATCGTCATGCCGCCTGTCGCCAGCGAGGTCAGCGCATCCCAGAAGTCACGGCGAGTCACCGGATCGACCCCCGTGGTGGGTTCGTCCAACAGCAGCAACTTCGGGTCCGAGATCAGTGCACAACTCAGCGCCAGCTTCTGTTTCATGCCCCCGCTGAGCCGGCCCGCAAGGCGATCCATGAAGCGGGTCAGATCGAACATCTTGCAGTAACGCTCGCTGCGCGTCGCAAAATCCTCTGGTGAGACTTCGCGCAAGCCCGCCGCGTACTTGAGATTTTCGGCGATGCTCAAATCCTGGTACAGGCTGAAAGGCTGTGTGAGATATCCCACACTCGGACGCGCTTCGCGAGCGGCTGTGCCAAGCACGCGGATCGCTCCACTGCCCGGCACGAGCACTCCGCCGATGATGCGGAATGCGGTCGTCTTACCGGCTCCGTCGGCGCCGATCAGGCCGAAGATTTCTCCTTCCCGCACATCGAAGGAGACGGCATCCAGCGCCTGAACGGAGCCGTAGCTCTTCGTGAGATCGCGAGCTTCGACAACCAACCCGGCAGCCATACTACGGTGTCCCGATCTGAATTCGTCCGTCGGCCGGCATGCCCGGCTTGGCAAAGCCATAGGCCCCTTGCAACAGCACCTTTACACCAACCACCTGCTTTACTCGGTCCGCTTGGAAGTAAATATTTTCGGGGGTAAACATGGCTTCTGGGTCAATGCGCATCACTTCGGCGGGAACAGCCTCGTTCGTATTCGAATCGAGGTAGACCTGCGCCTTCTGGCCCACTTTCACCTTTCCAATTTCGCCTTCCGGAATAAACCCGCGCAGATAGAGCTTGTGCATATCCAACATCGTGAGGATCGTCTGCCCTGGCTGCACCACTCGGCCTGGTTCGGCGGAGCGCGTGATAATAGTTCCGGCGATTGGTGAAGTAATTAGTAAGTCGTTTACGTTTGCTTCCTGTTTGCGTTGCGCCGCGCGAGTCGCCGCTAGGCTCGCTTTGGCGGTAGCGATCTGTCCTAGTTGTGCTTTTGCCTGATCGAGCGAAGCCTCTGCTTGCCGGAGCGAGGCCTCTGCCGCGGTTACCTGCTGGCGGCTCGCGTCTGTGGATGCCAGCGCAATTTTCACTCTTGATTCGTGCTGGTCAGCAGTCTGGCCTGAAGCAGCGCCCGATAAGACCAGGGGCGGATACCGTTTCGCGTCGACCTGGTCTTGCTCAAGTTCCGCTTGCCAACGCACGAGATCTGCCTGGCTCGCCGCGATGTTTGCCCGGCTCGTCGCAACGTTCGCCTCGGCGACAGCCACACGCGCGGGGGCAGCTGCCTCTGCCTCCTCCAGCCTTCGCTCAGCAGCGATCACATCTGCCTTCTGCTGGTCCAGTTGCGCCTCGTCTTGCGGGCTTGTGATCCGGGCCAGGAGTTGGCCATTTTCCACGGGAGCGCCTTCTCGTACCGTGATCTCTACGATTCTCCCTGCTACCTTCGACGAGATGTCAACCGTATCGCCATCAATACGGCCGCTCACAAACAACGTGCCTGTGGGCTCGGCGTTCTTCGCGCATCCTGCCAGCACCAACAGCAAAACCATCCCCAATAATATCCAGAGTCGATTCATAGCTTCCCTCTCATGATGTCACTTGCGGTAATTCTTCTCGGCCGCGCCTGTCGCCCGCGCAAGGTTCGCTCGCGCCAGCCCAAGTGTGTACTGCGCCCGTACGTGAGCGTCATCGGCTCTCGATATGCGGTCCTGCGCGTTCACGACTTCGGTGTTGTCTGCGACGCCCTGAGTAAACCGTTCACGCGCCAAGTCCAGTTCCTGTCGCGACAGCTTCACGTTCGCGGTACTGGTTGTGACTTCTTTAAGAGCCCACTCGACACCAGACGCCGCGGTCAGTAGTTCGGCCTCAATCTCTGAACGCAGCCGGTCAACCTCTGCTTGGGCCTCATGCAGCACTCCTTCCGATTCCTCAATCTGCCCACGGATACGTCCGCTCGTGAAAATGGGGACGTTGATCGAAGCTGTCAGACGGTATGTGTTCACGTTGTTCGACGGTGAATCACCGCTTTGCCCGTCGCTGAAACTGGTACTCACGGTAGGAAGGCGGTACGCCTTGATCGACTGGACCTGCAACTTGGCCGCCCGGACGTTGGCCAGCGCCGAGAGGTAATCCGGCCGAGAGGCTAAGGCGGCCGAGAGCGCGGATTCACGGTCCAGCGTCGTCTCGGCGCCGTAAGCTGCTTCATCGACTACTTCGAAATCTGCGGTGATATTCGCCTGCATCACATTGGCGAGGGCGAGCTTCGCGGCGATGTAGCTCTGCTCAGCCTCCTGTGACTGCTGCTCGAGCGAGTTCACCTGCTGTAACGCGCGATTGGACTCCAGTGTCGAGGAGACGCCCTGCTTTACTTGATCCTCTGTGAGCCTGTACAGGTCGTTCGCCAGCTTCGTCTGTTCCGTCAGAGCGTCCCGAGACCCCTTCGCCCTGAGTGCTTGCAGGTAAGCGGCGACAACGTCCAGCACGACAACCTCACGCGCGTTGTTCACGAGCAGGCGGGAGGAATTCTCTCTCGAGCGGGAACTCTTCCAAGCCTGCATGTTTGCAATATTCAACAGGTCCTGAGTTAGCGTGAGCCGGGCGTCCATCGATCCGAACGGACCTATCCTCCCCTGTGGCACGGTGGGGATATCGATTCCCAGCCCAAGCAAATTGATCGTCAGATAGCTTTGATGAACGTTGGCGTCCACCTGGGGCAGCAGTGTGGAGCGGGATTGCGCATACCGGCCCGAGGCCTGCTCCAGACGAGCCTGTGCCATCTGGATATTCGAATTGCCAGAAAGTGCAATGGCGAGTGCTTGGGAAAGGGTTAGCTGCTTGGGCATCTCAGGCCGGTCCGCTGCGCGCGCCAGCGCCGGTACAAGTACGAGGAACAAGAACAATCGGAGGAGCACGCCCACCGCCATCGTCGCACCGTGCCATTTTCGTGAAGGAAAGAGCTTTGAACGTCGTCGGGAGATCATCATTTGCCTCACGAATCCGGTTTTTCGCTGTGGAAGTGGTTCGGCAGCCGTTGGATGGTTGTATGCATTCTCGGCTACTTCACTCACTGATTTTCATCGCGTCTTCCATCTCCTGGATAAACCACTTCACTTTCAAAATCGACGGTTCGACAGAAGCTATCCCTACGTGGTCGGTGCAATTGGGGTTCCACGTTCAAGAATCCTGTAAGTTCCTAATTCACTGAACACACACCCAGTTGCGGGCGTTCCAAGCCTCGATAATGACAAACGCACCTGACATGTCGGAGTCTCTCCGAAATGACGTAGATATCCTTTCTGAAACATAGACAACACGTTCTCTTGCTTATTGTCGCGGTACGCGTACTTTCAAAGGAGACTACTTCGCGTGAAGGATAGCCGTGGAGATTATTTGCCCGGAATGTGGACAAGCTTTCGATAGCGACCAGTGCTGGGTGTGTGTCGCCCGCATGGCTGATATTGAGGAGACCTTGGCCTTCTCTTTCCCGGTGGCACTTGCAGGAATTGTCGGAACGATACTCGCTATCATGCTCTATCCTCCGCTTAAGTCGAATTCGCTGGTGGATTACATGACCCCGGCCATCATTTTCATCCCAGGCGCGATAGTCCTTTTGCTTACGCTTTACGACCGACTAACGCGCTGGGCCATATTTGTTAGGTTAATGTATAGTCTTCATGTAGACGAACCCTAGACGATCTAGTAGCGGTCGGGGATCCTGATTATTCACGTGCACATGCGAAATGAGAGGAATTGGCGAAGGACTATCAGGATCGGTGTCCCAAAAATAAGACGAGAGCGAAAGCGTGGCTAACGCATCAGATACGCCGGGTTTTCGATAGTTAGGATGAAGGAAAATGCCCCCAAACTCTGCGGGCTCCGGAGGATGATTCCGGTCAGTTACAGGAACTTTGATGTTACATGCGCCGACAATTTCCCCTCGTTGCGAATCTCGGACGATCCAACACGCACCGTTGTCTATCCAGTTTTGTATATCGTTGAGAGACGCCTTCCGCAAAAAAGGGTGTGGATTCCTGTAAACCAACTCAAAAATAGCTGGAGCATCAGTCTGCGAGGCCAAGCCAAGGAACAACGCCGGAGTGGTCATCCGGCGTATCTTACTTGAGAAGTGCGATACCGTGCATTATTTATGCGGGGACTGCAATTCTCTCATGGATACGCCGGACTCGTGCGGCGAGAATACTCACGATCTTTTCGCGCGCGATCATCGGTGGAGCACAATACCCGTTTCCCCATCTGCTTACGGTGCCGGGCGCTGTCTTAAATGTCACTGCCGCTTCTCTGAGGGACATTCCTGTGAGTGCCAGGCCGTTTTCAACCAACCGACTGAAGATTTGTTTGTCTCGCAAGTCTGCGTCCTTCGCCTCGACCAGATAGTGCTCGAACTGTGTGTCCATAAAAACCCTCCTCGCAAGCCGAATACAGGATAAACGAAATATTTGCACTTGTCAATATGGAACAGATATGAGCCACTCAACATGCTTATTATGAGTAATATAAATCATATTGCTGGAACGTCTGATAGCAGCACATTGAGAAGCCGGAAAACTGTTAAAAATGTAGGGCACCTGGGGGACCCGTGTCGCTGGTCGCCTAAGCAAATAGGAAAAGAGTTGGATTTGGAGGAAGTCGGGAGATGAACGGACGCCGCAGAAACGCTTAGCCTTTCCGCGATACAGTCTTGAATGCAAAAAACTATCTGCCCATAAGCTGAATCAGCAGCCTAGTGAAAGATTATTCGCATTGAGTTGAGCCAATCCATCTGATTTTTGTGGGAAACCACATCATTATCGGATCAACTGGATTCCTATGCGGAAGGTTAAGTTTTGTATTTCGTCTCGTTGTTTCACCAACCACAAGAACGGTAGCATAATCCGGTAATACAGCACTGGAATAAACAGGGCAATCGTTCACGAAATAAAGAACAAAAGCCTTGCCAACATCCAGCGGACTAATTATTGGAGTATATTTCACAGCGTTCTCTTCTCCCCCCTTACCACCAAACCAAAACCGCATCGGCATCGCAACATCGATGAGGTTAACTTCTCCATGGTTGCTTATCTCACATCTGTAGCCGAAGCCTCCCGTATCATGCTGCTTCCGAGCCTGTAGAAACTTATCCTTATCCGGCCACTGCATGGGTTTATCTGTGTTATTCGCAATTTCATAAGACCCCCAATTTACCGACCTCATTCCTTTCTCATTCACAGGAACAATTCGTATCGCATCATGTGGGGGTATTCCAAATGAGAGCGCGGTCGAGTCACATTTAGCGAAAACCGCGATGATTGGCTGCGGTCCTGGAGGAGCAACTTGAACAGATTCTGTTGCCCGTAACCATACCAGATAGGAAAACAGTATCGGAATGGCTAAGAGCAAGCAAGCGCTTCCATAAAGATTCAATCGGAATTTCGGAGGAGGAATTATCAGTTCTCTGTGTCGATCTGTAAGAATAATAGGCGACGCAGGAATTTGCTGCTCATCTTTATAAACACTCACCGCTGCCTTCAAGACATGCCAAGCAAAGAAAAGGCACAAAAGCAAAATCCACGGCAGCAGTGTGTCCCAAGCATTGTCCCTCAACGCCTGCATCGAGAGTTTATGACGGGCATAATTCACCGGAATCGCCAACAGGGCGAGGACTAGGGCAACGCGCTGTTCTATGACTGATTTACGCATACCTAGAAAGGCCCGGTCGAACAGCCGCGAGACAATTGATGATTGCATGACACAAAAATTATACTCCACTTTTTGCGTGAGATATTTTATTGGGCACGTATCCCACCCATACTTTTTCATTGGCGGGTGGCACACCTTTGACACGGTTTTGATTTTCCGGCTGGCCGCTCCTTCGCGGTTTTCGAAGGGACGGGGTTTTTGGGAAGGAATGGTGCGCCCGGAGAGATTCGGACTCCCGGGCGGGTGGCACAACCTTCGAGACGGTGGCCGCTCCCTCGTCCGCCGCGGCGGAAAGGGGCGGAGGGTCTGGAGAAAAAATGGTGCGCCCAAGGGGACGATTTTAGAACTTTTCTCGGTGATTTCGTGGCAAGTGTGCCGCGGGTTGAGATTCCGCTGGATTAGATTTGTAGGATGTATCGGAGCCAGGCGCAGTGCGGGGGCCAAAAGCACATTCCGATAAGAGGTGCTTAGCTCACGGCCAACAGTGATGCGGGTCACAGAGTCGAATTCAAGGCTTTAGCAGAATGCTCTCAGGTAGGAGGGTGAACATGGGAGGGAAGTTGGGACAGAAAGTTACGCTAGCAATTCAAGTTGCAGTTGCGCTTCTGGTAGCTTCGTCGATTGGTATTCCGCTCCCCGCCCAGCAAAGGGAAACAGAAGAAAGCCAAAGCACCCACCATAGCGAGATGATGAAACGGGGGAAAGAGGTGATTAGTGCGCAACGTGAGGTTGGCAATTCTCGCACTCGGTATCGGCATTGCCGTGGCCGCTTCCGCCCAAACGTCCACTAAAACCGGCTCCAAGGCCAATTTAGCCGCAGGCGGAGAGTTGTTCCGCCAAAATTGCTCGGTATGCCATGGTGTGGACGGAAAAGGTCCGGGTCCCGGCTCAACGTATGACCCTGAATCAATCGAGCCTCAGAAAAGAGTGAAACCGGCCAATCTGACGGTACTCAGCGAACAGAGTGCAGGGAAGTTTCCGGCGGACCGCGTAAAAGATGCGATCTACTTCAAAGGCTCGATTCCCGCGCATGGTACTCCTGAGATGCCCGCGTGGGGCAACGTCTTTTATCTCCTGAACTCTCGTCCAAAGGTTCTGGAGGAACGTGTGCGCGACCTGACCGCCTACATCGAGTCGATCCAGACAACGAAAAAGTAACAAGCTGTACTCCATCGGCGGGTGGCACAGCATTTGAGACGGTTTTGATTATCCGGGTGGCCGCTTCTTCGTCCGCTGCGGCAGAAAGGGGCGGAGGGTTTAGAGCAAGAGTGGTGCGCCTGGAGACCCGCCGTGGCGGGGAATTCCCGGTCCGCCTCAGGCGGGCTCTATCCAACTGAGTCCCCCGCGGAAGCCAGGATTCTTCTTAGCTCTTCAAGGCCTTGTCCAGCCTTCAAGAAATGTTCCCTTCGATTTCCAATCTCCGCTCGGGAACCAGTGGTTCGTACAACTCAGAATCGGCGCTGGCCAGGTGAATATCGCCTCTACCTTCACGACCTTCGCAACGCACCCTCTAATTCGGTGGAGTGAAGGTGAAGAACTCCCACATTTTCGGCGCGGTGGCAGCCGCTCCGGGTAACGTCGTCACGCCTAAACCTTCGAGCATCAAACGAAGTACGCTTTCGTGCTGATAGAACGTGACGGACTGATAGCCAGGCTTTGAGAACGGGCTGATGATGACCGTAGCGACGCGCCCTCCGCCGTGCGTGGTATCGTTCCCCGACTCGTCGAAGGAGATGATGAGCAGCCCATCCTTTTGGAACTCCGCGCTCTTGATCAGCGGATCGATATTCGCCTTCAACCAGTTATCCGCCGCATTGAAGCTGCAATCATGAGTGTCATCGCATCCATTCGGAGTAATGAATGCATAGTTGGGCAGATTCCCGGCGGCCAGGTCCGCTGCGAGCTGCGTGAATGGCACGATGTTCTGCTTTTGACTCGGACTGTTTTGAACGTCTGTCATATATGGCAGAGGAACGTGGCGCGTGTAGAATGTGCCTCCATCCGGGCCGACCGCATCGCCTCCGATATACCCGACCGACGGAACGGATTCGGCGTACTGCTTCCACGTCAGGCCCGCTGCCACTAACTCCCGGACTACGTTATCCACTGAAACCGGGAAAGTGAGTGGGGTTAGACCATTGTCGAGCGTCAGGCTTTGACCGGTGGTCCACAGGAAGTAGTCGCTGATCGATCCCGGGATGTTGGCGTAGTATTGCGTAGCAAGGCCATACTGATTGGCCAGGCTATTCAGATACGGCATGGTCGAATTGCCGATGATGTCCGCGTAGTTCGCATTCTCTTCGGCCACGATAAAGACGTGCCCGAAGGGTGCAGCGGGCAAAGGCGTCGCGATGTTCAAGCTGAACGCAGCCGACGCGGCGCCTCCAGCGCTGTCCATTACCTGGAAAGCGACAGTGAACGATCCGGCGGCAGTGGGAATTCCTGAAATAATTCCGGTCGTGGAAGACAGGAAGAGGCCCGCGGGGAGCTGGCCGCTCAAAATGGACCAGGTATAAGGCGGGGTTCCGCTGACGGCCTGCAAGGACGCGCTGTAGACAACCTGCAGCTGGCCGCTGGGCAAGAGGGTCGAAGTGATCGCCAAGTGTGGATTATTGGCGATGATTACAATCGCGGCGCTCGTGGTTGACTGCGCCGCCGCGTTGCTGGCCACAGCCGCGAGCAAGTGGCTTCCATTCGATAGCGTGGTTGTGTCCAGGAGGAAGTCGAAGAGAGGGCCGGTCACGGCGGCGCCTGCATTGTTGCCGTCCACCAGGAACTGCACGCTCGTGGTGTCCGCGGTAACGCTGGCCGTGACAGTGATGGCGCCCGAAACAGTTGCGCCTGATGCGGGCGCGATGATCGAAATCGCGGGCGGAGTCGGCGCCACCATCGCGGAGAAGCCACTCGGCGGATTTGGCGGCATCGTTCCAACAACCTGCGCGATAAAAGCTGACGGTGAGTTGGGCGTCAAGCCAGATATAAAAAACTCCGACATGCTCGGCGCCGTAGCTGCTCCGCCCAAGCCGCTGAAATTCAGCCCCAGCAGCTCGGCCGTAAGGCGAAGCGAACTTTCGTGCGAATAATAATTCGGTGAAACCGCCGGGCCGGTGGACTGATAGTTCTGCTTCACACCCACGCCGATCATGAACCAATAAACGGCGCCGCCCCCATGCGTATTGTCCGTGCCCGATTCGTCAAAGGTAACGATGACGACCGTGTCCCCGGTCGTCTGGTTCAAGTGTCCGCTGCTGAGGAGAGGTTGAAGCACATTGTTCTGAAGCCACCGGTCGGGGACGGGGCTAGCCGGCAAGGCGCAGTCATTCGCGTCGTCACAAAGATTCGGCGTGATGAAGGCATAGCTTGGCAGCGAATTGTTTGCCAAATCGTGCGCAAAACCTAGATTGGGATCCTCGAAGGCAACAAGACGATTCGAGCAATTGCCCTGTACATCGCTGAGATAGGCGATCGGAGTATGCCGGGCCGCATATTGCCCGTTATCACCGCCAAAATAACACGCGCTCGGCAGGCTTTCCGCATAGCCTTTCCATGATTTTCCAGCGGCCAGGACTTCCCGGACGACGTTGTCTCCGCTGAAGGCAAACCCGCAAGTCATTGGCGCGCAACTGTCATCGTTCGTCGAAACCAATCCCCAGGCAAGGTCCTCGTAATTTCCGATGCTGGGATGCGCGGGAGAGTAATAGTTCGCGGAAAAACTTCCCTGCGCCTTTAAACCACACAAGAACGGCATGCTTACATTGTTTGGCCCGCATACGTCGGCGAAATTCGTATTCTCTTCCATCACCACGAAGACGTGTTGTACGTTCGGAATCTGCTGTCCCCATGCAGGCGCACAGGCAAGGATCAGCAACGGCAAAAGGACGAAGAGTCTTTTGGACATGTCAGACTCTCCCCCGGCGGCTTGACGCAGCGACCCTCATGGCGTGGGCACCGTAAGCGAAAATATGTTGGACGGCGCCGATTCCACTCCTGCTGAACTGGCGGTGCTGTAATAGCAATACGTCGAGCCTGACACGACGGTGTTATCCCCGAACGTCGTCGTCGTGATCAACGAACTGTTCAGCTTGGTCACAGCGCCGGAGCATCCGGCGCCCGCCGCAAATCGATAAGCGTTGTAGCCGTCCAGTGCGGGAGGCATCGCGGGTGTGGCCCAGGACAACTGAACCGTGTGCTGAATACAGTTTGCGGTATATGTCACGGTTTCGGTCTGGGGCGAATTTAAGGCGCCCGGGGCCGTGACCGTAATGTGCCCGATCAAGTATTGCGGGCAGGTGGGCTGCAATGCCGCGTTCACCGTCAATGTAGTCGTCGTTAGATCCGTGGTCCCGCTCGTTGGTGAAACCGACAGCCATACTGCGTCGCTGGCTGCCGAATAACTCGAAGTACCCAGGCTCATCGAAATGTTAAAGGAGCTTTGGGCTGGGGTCGTCCCTGCCGTGGCCGCGAAGGATAAGCCGGTCGGCGCCAGGATAAGATTGGGACCCGGCGGAATCGCGGCTTTGAATGCCACCACTAATTCAGCATAGGCATCGGATCCGCTGGCTGTAGCGGTCGCGGTTGGAACTCCTGTCGCCGCCAGAATGCTATCTTCAGAAAAGGCCGTATCATTGCTCGGAGAATTGGTCGTCTCCGCGTCCGCATAGCCCGGCCCCGCCGTAAATGTCGGTTGCGAGTTATCGGCCGCGAAATACGAAAATACATAGTCGCTTGCGTTCGTGGTCGAGGCCGTGGTTGACACGGACAACGCGGTTCCTGTGAGCAACCGTGTTCCCGAAGCGTCCACGGTTGTCGTCACGCCGGCCACCTCATAAATATGGCAGTGAAGGTTGCCCGACGCGGCTATGTGGCAGGTAACGGTATTCGCACCGGTACTTGTGACCGTGGTCGTGAAAATCGAAGCCACCGAGTTGCCCGGGTTCGTCGCGGTCGCTGCCAGGGTGTAGACGTTCCCCTGAGAGTCTGTTGGGGCGCTCAACGTTTGCTTGGCATATGTGCTGACGGCCACAAAGAGAACGTTTCCCGAGGTCACATTGCCCTTGAATGGCACCGCGGCCGACGTGCCGCTCCTCGCAAACCCACTGCTGTGCTGAACCGTGCTTATCTGTGCGCCAGCCGAAACTGCAAACATCAGCGCTACCATCAGCCCAAGTAATGTCCTCACCATAGCGCCGCTCCGATCCGGGGGTTAGAAATTCTCCTGAAGTTCCGTAATGACATAATCATGGATATCCGTATTAAACTTACAAAGATAGCTGCCTTGTGAACTGTAAGCGATTGGCAAGGTTACTTGTCAACGGATATGACGCCGCGGGATCAAATTGTGAGTACTAGAACCCAGTTATCGCGGGAGAGCCAGATCCGCCGCTTCGGAGGCGGATTTCGTAGCACAGCCACTCTTGGCTGTGTGGTTTTCCAATACTTAACAAAGGCACACAGCCAAGAGTGGCTGTGCTACGAAAACCGGTCCCTCGCTGACTTTTTCCGCAGTCTGTAAAGGCAGGGGAAACCAAGAGCCCCGCCCTTGAAAAGTCGTCAAGGACGGCGCACGCCAAGTTCAGAATCACAATTCCGAGTCAACGCGCGGGAGTAATATCAGATCGAAGAGAGCAGACAATATCGCGGCGTGCGAAAAGTTGGGCCGCCCGTCATGACAGGCTACTCCGAATTCAATCCTCCCCTGGACGGGCGACAATCAGTTTTTCGGCGCGCCGCGGATGCCCGCAGGCGCGTTCGGGTCGGGTCTGAGCTCGGGCGGGAAGAGGTTGAACAGCGCGTTCATCACGGTCACGGCCTTGGCGTGTTCGGCCATCAGCTTATCGGCATCGGGCGTAGTGGAGCTCATGTCCGATACTTTCTGATAGGCTGCGACGGCTGCCTTCAGCCTTGTTTCCACCTTGGCCTTGAAAGCGGCGGGCTCATCTTTTACGGCTGTGCGCACGGCATCGGCGGATTCCGTGTACTCCATGAACTCGTGCGGTACGCGCGCGAAGTTCTTGGCGGTGATTTGCCTCTTGAAGTCATTGGACACCTGCATAAGAAGCCTGAGTCCAGTCTTCACATCGTCGGGTGATTTCAGTTGGGCCGCCACAGTGGATGCCATACCCAGCGCTAATCCGATCGTCATGAGAGCGGCCGCGATTCTTACAGGTTTCATAATTTTCTCCTTGTTGTTTGTGGAACGCTTACTTCGTGACGTGCAAGATCCCGCGCATGTCCTCCGGATGAGTCGAACACAAAAACGGATAGTCGCCGGGCGAGGGCGCCGTAAACTGCACCATCACGGACTCGCCCTTATCGCACATCGGCGTCGCGGTAATGATTCGCGGATCGTCGCTCGCAACGACGCCGTCGTTGGCCGCGAGGTCCTTGCTCAGCGCCTCCAGTTGAACCGCGCGCGTCAGCAGCCAATTATGGCGCACGGTCACGAGGCGGCCCGCATGGTGGAACGTGAGGCGAACCAGCGCACCGGCCGGACAGGTCAGCGTGTCGGGCTTGAATGCGATGAAGTCACCGTCTGTTTCGATGTAGAGATCGACAACCTTTTGCGAAGACTTCTGACCGCGGCCACATCCCATGAAAATCAATAGAGGCGCGAACATTACCAAAAGCAAGCGCCGCCGTGCAACAGGCGCATCACTGTGTAGGGAGCCTCCTCGGAATGGCATCGCCGGGATGGTACTGCGGAGAGATAACAGGTGCAAGTGCTTGCGTTTTGGGCAGCGAGAAGCGATTTTGCGGGCGGGTGGCGCAGCTCTTGAGACGGTTTTGATTTTCTGAGCCGGGTCGCCCGGCCTTTGTAATTGAACTTCGGGTGGCCCGCCCTTCGGTTTGTGAAGTGCGGGGCTTTTAACTTATTCCTCAAGGCTGGTCAGGCGATCCAGTTCGCGATGAAATCTCCGGCCACAGACTAGAAGAGGCAGGGGAACCAAAAGCCCCGCCCTTGAAAAGTCGTCAAGGACGGGCCACCCCAAGTTCAGAATCACAATTCCGAGTCAACGTGCGGGAGCAATATTAGAGCGCAGAGAGCAGACAATCTCGCGGCATGTGAAAGGTCGGACCACCCGTCCCGACTAGCCCTTATTATTTTGCTGTGCCAAATGTTGTTCTATTTCTAGCAGAACGGCATCTAGGTCCGCTTGGGCCACGGCTACTTGAGCGAACATACCCCGCTGCTTCTGCTTTTCGATCTCCATCTCATACCCTCTTTGCCGTTCTCTCAGGGCCTCTAGTTTTTCGTCTCTCATATGCCGTTCCGTCGATCTATACATTCAAATGCCATCATCAATTCATCGTCACCATATATTCCGAGCCAGTGTAAAGTCCTGTGTTCATCACAAAGAGCGACTAGTTCACTCCTACCTTTTTGCTCTGTGGCGCCGCAATAGAGAGCATCCCACTTTCCTAGGCATTCATAACTCCTGTCCGGTAATGCAAGCCAGGTTGGTGAATGAAAGCAAACCTTCATTCTGTCCTCCTGAACAGATTAGATGCACTCGCACTGTCAGCAGCACCTAGGGCCTTTGGCATCCCGACGGTAAAATCAAGGTAAAATGACGCACCTTTCGACTGGCGCCCATCTTCAAAACATGCATATTATAAGGGAAAGTGGTGCGCCCGGAGAGATTCGAACTCCCGGCCTTCTGGTTTCCGCCTTCGGCGGACTCTATCCAGCTGAGCCTCCGACTGAAGCCAGGATTCTTTTTAGCTCCTCACGGCCTTGCCCTGTCTTCAAAAAACGTTCCCTTCGCACAGCTTCCAGACGCGTATTGAATTCTTCGTGATGAACCATCTGCCATGGACCGCGATTCTTGGTCGATTTTGTGATTCCCTGATTGTGCTGGCCGAGGCGTTGGCTTAGGTCTGAAGTGTATCCCACGTAGTGGCGGTCCGTGGTCTCGCTGCGCAGAACGTAAACGTGAAACATGGCGAAAAGTGGTGCGCCCGGAGAGATTCGAACTCCCGGCCTTCTGGTTCGTAGCCAGACGCTCTATCCAGCTGAGCTACGGGCGCGTATTCGTCGGACTTATCCTATCATCTGCCAGTCTGGTTTCCGCCGCTGGCGGACTCTATCCAGCTGAGCTACGGGCGCATTTCATTTCATACTGCGTCACAACAGCTTACAGCAGATTCCGTTGTCTCTTCAACCGCGACTTTCCGGGCATTCGAGATGTGATGTTACGGATCGCGAGGTTCCTTATTTTCGTTCCCGCAACAGCGCGGTGAACCTGGCGAAGAGGCTTCCTGAAGCTTGTGGTCCCGAAGCGGTGGCTGCTTCCGCCGTATCGTTTGCTTTTTTCATTGCTCCTGGGGGCAAAGGGATTCGGATGAGCTGCCCGGCTTCCAGATGATCGGGGTCTTTCAGGCCGGGATTGAGACTGGAAATTTTTTCGGAGAGTTCGCTGTCAAAATGTCCCAGATACCGCAGGCTTAGGTCTTTTAGTGTTTGCTGCGGACCTGCCACGACGGTTAGCACCTGCCCGTTCCCGGTGTCCAGGGGCGCAGCGTCGTAATTCGCGGCCGGGCCTTCGGATCGATCTGTGGTGATTACCGACCCGAGGGCATTGGAAGAGCTATCGAAAATTGCCGGCGTGAGCGCATGTTTTGATTCCGACCGGCCCAGGAGCGCGAGCAGCAATGTCCCGGACAAAAGAATGACGACCAGGATCGCCGATCGCACGGGCCATTTCGATGAGCTGACTTTTCCGCCCGCGCCATAGGTAAGATGCGAAGTCGGTCGGTCATCTTTTTTATCGCTGGGTGCGGCAACCTGTGCGGAGCGAGGTGCCGACGCTCCAGCTGCCGCGGCTGACGCGAGCGGAGCGGCCGCAGAAACAGGAGTGGCAGCGGCAGCGGGCGACAGTTTGGGGGCGAAGAACTCCATATCCAGGCGCGCGCCCGCCTCTTTTACGACCGGAGCAGTCACGGTCAGATGCCGGCGGGTGTAGGCCAAAAAAAGCGAGTTGTAGCAGAGGTTGTTGATTTTTCTGGGAATGCCCTGGCTCAGCCGGGCAATCTGGCTGATCGAAGCCGGGTCGAAAATCGGATCGCCGCGATGACCCGCTACCTTGAGGCGGTGCTCGATGTAGAGCCCGGTTTCCTCCGCGGTGAAAGGTTGCAGACGGCCGAGAACCGAGATGCGCTGGCGCAGTTGCGTCAGCCGCGGCTGGGTGAGCTTCATAGCCAACTGGGGCTGGCCGGCCAAAATGATCTGCAGCAACTTGGTGTTGTGCGTCTCGAAATTGGAAAGCATGCGCACGGTTTCGAGCACGGTGTCATCGAGATTTTGCGCTTCGTCCACGATCAGGACAAATCGTTTCCCCGCAAGCAATTCTTCAAAGAGGATCTCGTTCAATTTGCCGTGCATCGCGACGAGACTCATCCCTTTCACATCGACAGCCAGCTCGTGCAGGATGTACTCGATAAATTCGCGGCAATTGCACTGCGTCTGAAACAAAAGCACGGTGCGCGAAGTGTCGCGCAACTGTTCCATGAGCTGGTACAGGAGGGTGGTCTTGCCCATTCCCGGCTCGGCGATCAGCGCGAAAAATCCCCGATTGTCCGCGATTCCAAGGGAGAGGGAGGCGAGCGCCTCGCTGTGAGTCCGGCTGGCGTACAGGTACGCCGGGTCCGGCGTCACTCCAAAGGGCTGTTCCCGCAAACCGTAGAAATCCAGAAACATAGATGTGGGCCCGGGGCTCGCCTGAGCGTCAGATGAAAGAGCTTTTGCAGGCTTGTCCGGTACGTTCAAAAATTGCATTAATTCTTTTTCAGCGGCGAGCCAATCTTCCAGCTCGTCGCCGCTTCGGCAGCCCCGTTCCAAAAATCTCTGGTGCGCCCGCTGCTCGATTTGTTCCCTGGTGGGCCGTTTGTCATTCGTGTCCGACATGCCTTACGGGATTTCCTGAAGCCCCGATTCCCTTTCCACCGTGAGATGGACTCAAGATAAGGATTCCTGTTCCAAGGCCGATTGTTAATATACACGCCTCACAGGCCCAGGCGTCAAGTTTCGCGCCCGCTCCGGTTTTGGCGCTTCGGGCGCGATGTTGCCGGCATGAAGTGAAGATGCCCGTTCCGTCCCGAAATGCACGGGACGGAACGGGCGCTACAAAACCGTCCTGCCTGAAGGCTGTGGTTTTTGTAGAGGCCGCCCGTTCTTAGGGCGGGCAGCCGTTTGCAACCGCCAGAACCAAGCTGAGTCAGTACCTTCTTTCATTCCTTGCTGGGTAACTGGAAGGTGTGCCATCATGCCCGGTAATAGGGGAGGTCTCTCATGCATCTATCGAAACCGTGGTTCAGCTTGCGCCAATTTGCGGCATCGCTATCCCTTGTGTTCCTCGCCGGGGTTTCCGTCGCGGCGCAAATGGCGCCGACGCGCACGTGGGAAGAGCTCAAGCAAGAGACTCAGAGGCGCGTGGACAAAAACCTTGGCCCGGTGGGCGGCCTCAAGTCCGAGGACGCGCGCGAAGCGCTCTCCAATATTCACAGTCTCGATCGCGACGAATGGGCGGCAGCCTGGAGCGCGATCGGCGAGCGGTATGACAAGCGCGCGAAGAGTGAAGAGGCGGCAAAAAATAACGACGCCGCGCGAGACGATTATTTCTGGGCCTTCCGCTATTACACGGCGGCCCGCTGGCCCGTGCCGAACTCCTCCGGCAAGCAAAAAGCCTACCTGAGTGCGTTAGCGGCATTCCGCAATTACGGAAAGTTCCTCGATCCACCCGTCGAAAATATA
This sequence comes from uncultured Acidobacteriota bacterium, assembly GCA_963740035.1. GTDB lineage: Bacteria > Acidobacteriota > Terriglobia > Acidiferrales > UBA7541 > Palsa-360. Next base: position 591,713 of record CAVUDA010000034.1, on the reverse strand, counting down.
CACATCCCGTTTGAGGGCAAGGATATTTCGGGCTACATCAGATTGCCAAAGGATGTGCGTCCGGCGCCGCTCGTCTTCATGATCAACGGGACGGATTCGCGCAAGGAAGATGAAGTTCAGGGGCGCGACACCTTGTTCCGCAGCGGGATCGGTGTTGTCGCAGTGGATATGCCCGGCACTGGCGAGTCGCCCGTGAAGGCGGACGTTGGCGCGGAGCGAATGTTTTCGCGCGTGCTCGACTACTTGGCCACGCGGCCTGACGTGGACAGCAAGCGCATCGTCGCCTGGGGCGTAAGCTACGGCGGCCATTGGTCGGCGAGCCTCGCTTATTTGGAGAAGACCCGCCTCCGCGGCGCAGTAGTGCAGGGCGGACCGGTGCATGACTACTACACGGCGGAGTGGCAGAAGAAATCCCTGGGCACGCCCGAATATTTGTTCGATCTGTTCGCGGCGCGCGCCGCCATTTATGGCGTTGAGTCGCTGGACGAATTTTATGCCTACGGCCCGCGTCTGTCCCTGAAGACGCAGGGAATCATCGGGCAACCCTCGGCGCCGATGCTGGTGCTCAACGGAGAAAAAGACAGCCAGGTGCCCATCTCCGATCTTTACATGCTGATGCAATCGGGCGGCTCGGCGAAGTGGTCGTGGGTGAATCCCGACGGCGGACATACGGGACGTTCGCAGGAATGGCCGAATTCCAGGATCTCCGAAGAGATCGTTACGCCATGGATCAAGGCTCGACTCGAACCCGAGTCGGGAAAAGTGAAAATGGCGGGCGGAAATTAATTTTGCTCAGCCAAGGCGGCGCCGGGGCGAGGCGATTTCGAGAATCATGTAACTGCCTATCAGTCGCTAACGTCTGAGGGTGAGCGAAGAAGTACACCGCAGGCCAAACAAGAAATTCTAAATCTTAGGATCGTGGAGAAACGTATGCGAAAAACAAGTTGGGCTGCTCTGTTTCTAGTTTGCGCCGCCGCGTTTGCGACTCTTGCGGCGGCCCCTGCCCCTCAGGACTCGGGCTATCACCAGTTGAAGAAGTTGACGCTCGGTGGTGAAGGCGGCTGGGATTACCTCTCCGCCGATCCCGTTTCGCATCGCCTGTTCATCTCGCGGGGCACGCACATCATGGTTGCGGATGCTGACGGCAACGTCGTCGGCGATATACCCAACTTGCAAGGAACCCACGGCGCGCAATTGGTGCCGGAGCTTGGCCGCGGCTTTTCCAGCAATGGACGGTCCAATTCGGTAACCATCTTCGATCTGAAAACGCTCGCGCCCATCAGCGAAGTAAAATTGCCTGCTGCGGACGGTCCGGATGGTTTTATGTACGACCCTGCATCGAAGAACGTTTTTGTGTTCAATGCCCGCAGCCACGATGCCACGGCGGTGAACGCCAAGACGGGTGAAGTGGGAGGCACGGTCCCGCTGGGCGGCAAGCCTGAAGCCGCGGCGGCCGATGGTGCGGGCCATGCGTGGGTCAACATCGAAGACAAGGCGCAGCTTGTGGAATTTGATTCCAAGGAATACAAGGTGCTCAACACTTCGCCTCTGCCGAATTGCGAGGAGCCGACTGGGATGGCCATCGATACCGCCCACAAGCGGCTGTTCATCGGCTGCCACAGCAAAGTCATGCTGGTGACGGATTACGCGGGCAAAGTGGTTGCCAGCGTTCCGATCGGCCAGGGCGTGGACGCCGCTTCCTTCGATCCGGCAACCGGGTTTGCCTTCGCCTCCTGCGGCGACGGCACGATCACCGTGGCGCATGAGGCTTCACCGGACAAATACACCGTCGTGGAAACAATTTCGACGCAGCGGGGCGCGCGGACCATGGCGCTCGACACCGCGAACCATCGCGTATTCACCGTCACGTCCGATTTCGGTCCGCCGCCTGCGGCGACCGCCGATAATCCGAATCCCCGGCCGTCGCAGGTTCCCGGCACATTTACGTTGCTGATTTACGGCAGGTAAGGCGACTGAATCTCAGTGGCACAGGCTTCAGCCTGTGGGGGTTAGTCATTGCAAGGTCTAAAACCCACAGGCTGGAAGCGTGCGCCACCCCTCCACCGAGAAATAGGGGCTAGGTCTAAAGAGGGACACGCGCTCACCTGGTAGGATCACTTGCGGGAGCGTTCGCGGCGCCGCCGCGAGGCGCGGGATATTCCGCCTCGTGGAACGTGCCGATGAACCAGTGGCCGTTCAGTTTGGTCACCATGAGGATCATCAGGCCCTTGCGGGGCGGAATCTCCGATCCGTCCGCCGTTTTCGTTCCAGTGATGACGGTATCGGCATCGACAGCCGCCAAGTCCGGAGTGAAGAAGCGAATACTTTTCACGGTGTCGGTCCGATGCGAGTGTTTCAGATTCCCGTGAAAAAGCGACGAAAACCATTTTTCGATATCCGCGCGGCCGTGGCTGTGCCTTCCCCCCATATTCGTGAAGTCCGCGTCCTCCGCAAAAGTCGTTGCAACGCCATGCGCATCGTGACGGCTGAAATTTTCGGAAAAATCCGCGCAAACCTGTTTGATGGCGGCCGAATCCGCTTCCGGAGCGTTCGGCTGGTTTTGTGCGGAAGCGGCGCCAGGCAGCGCTAGAAGGACCAGCGAAATTACGGGCGCTGCGATGATGGATGGAAAACGCATATTGCCCTCCACACGGAAAAAACTTCAAGCAAGCCGCGCTGCCATTTGCGGCGCAATCATACGCCACTTCAACTTCCTCGGGGATATTTTCATCTTTCGAGTGAAGATGCGGAAGCTACGGCGCGGAGCAAATATGATTGACAAAACGTCTGAACGGCAACAAGCTCAGCACCTGAACGCTTGACCCCACCTGAAATCGATTCGCAGCAGGAGGCCCAGGATGAGTGGAATCACACGGCGCGGATTCGTGAAGGGCGCGGCGCTTGCTCCTCTGGCGCTCACGCCGTTCAATGCCATGGCGCGGCAGGCGGCAGCCAAGCCAGATCGTTTCGACATTGTCGTGGCGGGCGCCGGACACAATAGCCTGGTCACTGCCGCATATTTGTCGAAAGCCGGATTTCGGTGCGTGGTGCTCGAAGGCCGGCCCACGGTTGGCGGCGGCGTTAAATCGGCGCAATTCACCTTGCGCGGTTTCATACATGACACCTGCTCATCCGCTCACAACGGGATTCAAGACAACCCGCTGATCCGCGACAAGGAAATCGACCTCAGCGGCTACGGCCTCGAATACATCACCCCCGATCCGGTCTTCCACATGCCTTTTCTCGACGGCGCGTACGTTACGCAGTGGCTCGATCCGGAGCGCACCCGCGCCGAATTTGCAAAAATCAACAAAAAAGACGGCGACGCCTACTGGCGGATGTGGAAAGAGTCTGAAAATATTCAGCCCACCGCGAAATTCTGGCAGCGCCGCCTGGCGATGTCGTATTGGGACGTCATCCGCATGAATTTCGAGGACATTCATTGCCGCACGTTCATGCTGGCTTGCCCGTGGTCGCAACAGCCTCCGCAGTTTCCGATGACCGGGCGCGTCGCCTATGGTTCGTTCAACCAGCAGCGCCACGGCCGCCCGCTTCCGAAAGGAGGCTCGGGAAAATTAACGGAAGCCCTCGCGCGTTACATCGAAGCGCATGACGGCGTGATCCTCACCAACAAGCCGGTCGCGCGGCTCATCATCGAGAGCGGCAAGTGCACGGGTGTCGAGTGTCTGGACGGGAGCGCGTATCACGCCGACAAAGCCGTGCTCTCCACCATCCACATCAAGCATCTGGTGGACATGGCGCCGAAGGAAATGTGGGGAGCGGACTTCATCGACGGCGTCGAAACCTGGCAGCCGGAATTCCAGATGATGAGTACCAATTACGCGACCAGCGAGCCCATCAAGTACCCGACCGCGGATGGTCCGCTTTCGCCCGTGCATTCGGAATTGCTGGTCAATCCCGAGCGCGCGCTGCGCTTCGCCTATGACTACGCCATCGGAGCGGCCAACACGGACGAGCCGCCAGTCCACATCATCCAGACGACAGTCGCAGATCCGACTCGGGCTCCGGCGGGAATGCACACCATTAAGGTCGTCGGGTACCACCCGTACGATTTGAAAGAAGGTCCGCACCACTGGGACAACATCAAGGAAGAAGTCGCCGACGCAACCTTGAAATATATCCAGCGCTACTCGCCGAATCTGTCGAACGACAAAATCCTCGAGCGCGTGGTCCATAGCCCGCTCGATCTCGAACGCATGAACCCGCACAACTGGCACGGCAGTTGCCACGCCGGAGCCTCGGGCCCTTCGCAAACGGGAGCCATGCGCCCCATGCCCGGCTGGGCCAATTATCGAATGCCGATCCCCGGCCTCTATCAAACCGGAGGGACCACGGCTCCTGGTGGCGCTGTGACAGGCCAGCCTGGACGCAACGCCGCGATGGTCATGCTCAAGGATCTCGGCACAAGCCTGGAAGAAGTCGTGGGGAAAAAGGGAAATAAAAATTCGTAGCGGAACTCGCCAGGTTGCCGGGGAGGTAGATTTTTGAGAAGGGTCGCTGGAATAATCGTCGTGGCGCTGAATGCCGCCTTATTCACCGCGCCGTTTTTCGTGGCGCCGAACGCCGAGGCTCAACAGCCTTCTGCCAATGCCGAAGTGAAGCAAGAAGTTCCCGACAATCCCGCGGAACACGCGCCGCCTGAGCAACCACTTCCCTATAGCCATAAAACGCACCTGGCTCTCGGCTTGCCTTGTGCGACCTGTCATACAAATCCGGCGCCCGGAGACCTGATGACGTTTCCGGCCACGAGCAAGTGCATGTCGTGCCATGCTTCGATTGCCACGAAAAAACCGGCGATCGAGAAGCTCGCGGCGTTTTCAAAATCTCGCCAGCCTATCCCGTGGGTTCGCGTCTACCAAATCCTGCCGGGCGTCACCTGGACGCATCGCAAACATCTGGATGCCGGAATGAAATGCCAGATGTGTCACGGGCAGGTCGCGCAGATGGACAGGATGTCCGAAGCGACCAGCGTCACAACCATGGCGGTTTGTCTGAGTTGCCACAAAGAGCACGCCGCGCCGACGGCCTGTTCCACCTGCCATGCATGGCCGCCGGCGAACTGAAATTGCATTTGGAAATGGGTCCGTTCAATTTTCGCGCTAGGAGAAACTCATGAAACCACTTCGCACTCTGATCGGCCTCTTGCTGGTGATCGGGACAAGCGTAGCCGCGGGGCGCACACTGAGCGGGCGATCCGAACAAGCCGCCAGCGCCGCCGGAACATCATCGCAAGCATCCACGGGAACTTTCCCAAAAGATGTTTACGCGAATACGGGGAATCGTCTCCCTGCCGTCAAACGCGATGACCTGGACGATGCCGGAAAGAAATTCTTCGATTCGCGGGCACAGACAGATTCATTCGGGCCGGGTGGACTGCGGCTCTATAGCCTGCCCGTGGCGGAAGACATGGGCGAAGTGAACGATTTTCTTCGGCACAAATCCGGGCTTGATCCGCGGCTCGTGGAGCTGGCGATCCTGGTCACGGCCCGAGAGGAAGACTGCGAATACGTGTGGACCGCGCATGAGCCGCAGGGTCTGAAGGCAGGCTTGCAACAGCAGACGATCGACGTCGTGAAATACCGCAAATCCACGGAGGGGCTCGCCGAAAAAGATGCGGTCATCATCGTGCTAGGACGCGAGGTGATCGGCAAACATCATGTGAGTTCCGCCACCGCCGCACGCGCGCTGAGCCTGTTCGGCAATCAGGGGCTCGTCAATATTGCTTCCCTGATTGGCGATTACGCCTCTACCGCAATTTTGCTGAACACATTCGACCAGCACGTGCGGCCAAACGATAGGCCGCTGTTGCCGATTCCGTAGTAGCACAGGCTTCAGCCTGTGGGGTTTGGTTGCGGCGAGAACGACTATGCTCTGACAAAAACCAACAGGCTGAAGCCTGTTCTACTAAACCCCAATCATTTCGCCTCGGCGTAGAACCGCTTGACCGCGTCTCCCACCCAGCCGGGATTTTCCCAGTCAGGATATTTCGCGCGAAATTCCACGGCCAGCAGCTTCTCCGATTCGTCGGCGGATTTCCCCTGAGCCTTGAGTTCCGCGACGCGCGATTGCACGGCTTTGAGGTAAGTACGCTCAATGCTGATGAGCGATGCGTCGCCAACTTCGCCGTGCCCGGGAACAATCGTGCGCGGGTGAAGCTCATCGAGCTGATCCAGGATGGACAGCCAGTTTTTCCCGCTCGCGTCCGCATCGGGGAAGATGGGGAAAAAGCGATTGATCACCGCATCGCCCGTGAATAGGACTCCATCTTGCTCGACGAAAACAAAGCAATCGCCTCGCGTATGCGCGGGCCCGAGCCACAGCAGCCGCACTGTGATTCCGCCCAGATCGAGTTTCGCTTCATGGTCGAAAAGGATGTCGGGCGGGCGGGGCTTCACGTCCTGGAGAAGCGCTTTCAAGTCGGCGGTCCGGCGGCTGAAATTTTGGATGAACTCCGGCTGCTTTTTCTCCACTTCTTCCTGCTGCGCCTCGGGGCGAATGATGATCGTGTTGGCCGGGAACGCTTGCACGCCGGTCATGTGCTCGGGATGGAAATGAGTCGTCGTGAAATACAGATCGGTATTCTTGCTGACCTTGGCGAGTTCGCGCAGAACGGTCTGACCATTTCGTGGCCCCATTCCAGCGTCCACGACCAGCGTCGCCCGATTCCCGACGATGATGCCGATATTTGGCACCAGATTCACGCGCCCGTCCGGAATGGCATAGACATGCTCGGACACTTTGATGGTCTTGCCTTCCTGCACGAGCGGCGGCGGTTGGGTTTGGTTGTGCCCCATCGGCGCCGTCTCCTGCATGTCGTTCGCGGTCGCTGCGGCCGTCGCACCCAGAAGCCCCAATAGCATTAGGATCGGGAGTGCCGTGAATTTACGGTGATTCGAGCGTGACTCCATCGTTTGTTCTCCTTCAGTTGAATCGCAGTCAGCAGGGATAGCAGATAATATATACGCTGAATGCTATGGCGACCGCACTGTCCTGTCAATCGGTATGACTTTCTAGTAGGACAGCCATCCGCCGCGGCGGAGCTATCCTCCTCAGTCTCGGCGGGGTGAAAGCGGACAGCCAGGAGTGGCTCTCCTACTAAAATCGTAAATTGCCGATGAAACGAGAAAGAATAATTTGGTTCATTTGGAATAAGGTTGAGTGTATAAGTGTGCCCACAAGGGAGGTGTCTATGAAACGGCTCCTCGCGATTTTTTTCGTTATAGGTTCGATTTGTTTCGGCACGTGGTCGGCGGAAAAAGCGATCACCTTCGCGGAGGGCGGCGGCGGAGACGCCGCGGCGCTGCAGGCCGACACTTCTTTGCAAATTGGCCTCAAAAAAAAGGACGCAAAAGCAGTCGGCGCGCTCCTCGACCAGCAGTTCACCTGGACCAATGAATCCGGCCAAACCATGACGAGCGCGCAATTTCTGCGGGACGCCGCGGCGGGCACGGCCGTGGGCGACACCGAGTACACCAATTTGAAGGCGGGCGATTACGGGCAACTGGCCGTCGTGACAGGCATCGGCAAACGCACAGGACACGCGGGCGCATTCTTCGCGCGGATCTGGGTAAAGCGGCCGGCCGGTTGGCTGCTGCTCACCCATCAGGACACCCCCATTCTTGAGAAGGGTGCGCCGAGCCAGCAAGCCGCTCCCGCCGGAAAGGGTCCGGCGACTGCGTCCGCTTGCGAAAATCCCTGCCGCACCCTTCCCTATACGCCGAAAACAGCGGAACAAAAAGAAGTCGTCAAAGCTTATATGGACGTCGAGACCGCGGTGGTTTCCCACGACGAAAAGACCTGGGCCTATCATGTTGCCGACGAATTTGTCGGGATCGGCCGGCGTTACCTCGGAACGCCCGACACAAAAGCGGGACGCGTGGGACAAATTGGAATCACCACGAATCGCTTCGTTTTGCCAAAAATGCTCTGGGGCGAGTCGTATGTCTTCGGCAATGCGGCCATCATCATTGCCGACCATCAGCCGGCCGGCGAACCGCCCTACCACGTCATTCGCGTGTGGGTGAATCGAGACGGCCGCTGGCAGCTGTTTCACAGGCAAGAGACCACCATCAAGGGACCCCTGCCGGCCAAAGACAAGGAAAGTTAAACTCTGGCAGAATCTGAAAGATCTTCCGGGGGAATTTGCGTGCACCACGTTCTGGTCTACGGCGATTCGCTGACTTGGGGAATCGTTCCGAACACGCGCAAGAGGTTCCCCTTTGACGAACGCTGGCCCGGAGTTCTCGAAAATAAATTGAATGAGCCTGGCCCGCGCGTGCGCCTCATTGAGGATTGCTTGAACGGCAGGCGCACCGTTTGGGAAGATCCGTTCAAGCCGGGGCGCAACGGTTTGGCGGGCCTGGCGACGTGCATCGAAAAACATTCCCCGCTGGCGCTCGTGATCCTGATGCTCGGGACAAATGATTTTCAGTTCTCGCATCCCTACAACAACGCGTGGTCAGCCGCTCAGGGCATCGCGACACTGGTCAATGAAATCAGGAAGGCGCCGATCGAACCCGGGACGCCAATTCCTCCGATCCTCGTGATTTGCCCGCCGCCGATTTGCTCTCCAAAGGGCGTCCTCGCGGAAAAATTCTCCGGCGCGGAACAGAGGTGCGCCGGCCTCGCCGATGCATATCGTGCAGTCTCGTCGGAACTTGACTGCCATTTCTTTGACGCCGCAAGTGTGACGACCAGCAGCCGCGTCGACGGCATTCACCTCGACGCGGACCAGCATCTGGCACTGGGGCGCGCGCTGGCGGATGTGGTCGCTCCGATCTTGCCGAGAGTTTGAAGGGGTCAAGTAGCACAGGCTTCAGCCTGTGGGGTTTGGTCGGCGCAAGGACGAACCCCCACAGGCTGAAGCCTGTGCTACTAAAACCGAATCTGGTCAGCTCGTGATCACGGGCTTGGCGGCGAGCGGTTGCGGCTTCAAAATTTCGTCGATGAGAAAAAGATCGGTGAGCAGCGCGCGCAGATGGATCGAAGCATTCAGGTTATCGATCAGCTGAGAACTGATGGTGGCCTGCGCGAGAACCAGCTGAATCGCGGCGAGAGAATCGCGAGCATCCTTTTCCAGCACGGCCAGAAACGCGTGGTAGCGTTCGGCGGGCTGAAAATTTTCCTGTCTCACCGCACCGGCATACGCTTCGGCCAAGCCCGTGAGCGCTTCGACGGCGCGATTCAAGTAGTCGCGCACTTGCGAACTGGATTGGCTGTTTTCCTCACCGGAAAGTCCCTGGCCGGCGTAGGCGAGCATGAACTCGTAGCATTCCTCGATGGTACTGCAACGGGCGCTTATATCTTCGCGCCTCATCTAGGCGGGAGCTTTCTTCGATTTGGGACGCGCCGTGGCGGGCGCCTGTTCCGCAACGGGCCAGCGTTGCGGATCGTGGTGTTCCAGGTATTGCTCGCGGGTGATCCAGCCGAAGATCATCGACTTGGTGATGAAGAGTTTTTCCGGCCGGATCGCGAAATAGATGTGCACCGTGACGAGCGCGACAAATCCGACGCCCGCCAGACCATGCAACACGTACATCCAGCCCCAGGTCATGTCGCCGAAGAGATACGGATTACGAGGAAAGAAGGGCGTGCGCACGCGCTTCATCATGAACAGGCCCGTCCCGATCACGGAAAGCCCGGCCAGCATGACCACCAGATGATACAGCTTGTTCTCCAGCGGATACTTGGCGAATTTCCGCGGTCGGGAGCGGCTTGCCCCATAGCGCGCTTCATTCTCCGTCCAGCGTCCTCGATGTCTTCCTTGTCAGGCCAGATCGACCAGAAATCCAGCCAGAAGTCGCGTGGAAAATATGATAAATGACAGAGATCGTCAGAACGATCCCCGCGATCCAGTGGTATGTGACCCAGGGAAACTCGACGCCCACCTTCGGAAGAAACGCGGTGAAAAGCAAAGCCAGCATGGCCATCGCCATGATCAGGTGAAACAGCCGGGCGCCCGAGATTGTGCCGGCGAACGCGCTCAGGAATTTGCGCCGCAGCCGCGCCGGAAACTCCGGAGGAGGCCGCTCGCATGCGCGCGGCTTTCGCCCAGAATTCTCACGTAAATGCGCATGGACGATCAGGAACAGCAACGCCCCGATCGCGGACACCCACAAGAGGTCCAGGCAATATGGATCGGCACCTGCTGACCCCACGGACTTTGTGCCCACTGTATGAGGTTCAAGCTGCCTCCTACGCAGTCGTCCCACGAATCGCGCGCTTCACCAGATTTCTCAGCAGCGGCACCTTGTAAGCCATTATATTGCAGGGGTTTGGCTCCCCGGATCGCGATTTGTCCGGCCATCTCCGCCGTTTCTTCGTTGCGCGGCTTTCCGACCACCGCGGCCTCGACCGCCTTCAGCCGCACCGGATGAGCGGCCACGCCATTCACCGCCAGGCGTATGCGCTGGATCGTGCCGCCTGACATGACCACCGCAGACGCCACGTTCACCAGCGGAAAATCCCAAACCTTCCGGTCTCGAACCTTTTCGAAATAGAATTGCGCGCCGGCCCAAGTGGACGGGATTCGAATGGCCGTGAGCAGATCGCCCGGCTGCAAGATCGTCATGCGGCGTAATGTCGATTCCGGGACCGATGAAATAGTCTTCGGCATTGACCACGCGCTCACCCTTCGGCGTTCGAATGACCATTTTCGCATCGAGGGCGATCAGGGCAGGCGCCGTGTCCGAGGGATTCACGGCAACGCAGCGATCCGCGTCAAGAATGGCGTGCTCGCGGTTCAGGCCCGTCGGCGTATCCGCGTAGCAAATGTTGCCGCCGGCACGGTAGCACGGCCAGCCGCCTCGGTAATACCAGCAACGGGCATCCTGGGAGACGTTGCCGCCGATCGTTCCCTGGTTGCGAATCTGCGGAGACGCGGCCGCCTCGGCCGCCTTCGGCAGGATGCCGTATTTCTCCCGCACGATCGGATGGCGCACCACTTCGGTCAAGGTCGTCATCGCGCCGATCTCAAGCCCGTCGCCGGCCGCGCGCACGCCGCGCAGCTCTTTGATCTGGCTCAGATCGACGACCACTTCGGGCCGCTTGATTCGATCCTTGAACCAGTCGAAGCTGTCGAGACCGCCAGCCAGCACCCAGGCCTTTGCGCCGTACCGAGCCTGCAACAACGCATGGCATCTTCAACTGTCGTCGGCTGAAAGAGTTCGAACGCTGGCATTACGTCACGAATTACAGCCATGTTCCGTTCTCCTCATTGCTTACAGTCGAGCCGTTCCGGTCGATGGCCTACGCATCATTTCCGTGACACTGCGCAGCCTAAATATTGGATCTCAGCGGATCCTGAGTCGGCTTGCCCGCTTCCAGCGAAGCCAGGATGACGTCGGCAGTTACAGGCGCGCGCCGGAAAACCTCGTCTCCGAGAGCGTCCGAAATAGCGTTCAAGATCGCGGCGCACCCGCCTCCCACAGGCGGCTCGCCGATGCCGCGCGCACCGATGGGCGTTTCCGGATCCGGAATTTCAACCGCCGCCCATTCCATGTTGTCCGGAATGTCCAAAATCGTCGGCGGCTTGGTGTGGTGGAACCGCTTGGCGACGGCCAGGCCGTAATGCTGGTCGTAGACCCACTTCTGGCCGATGGCGTGGCCGATGCCCAGGATCGAGCGGCCCAAGAATCTGGCCGCCCAGCGCGCGCGGATGGATCACTGTGCCCACGTCGGCATACGCCAGAAAATCCAGAATGCGATACTGGCCGGTTTCGACGTCGACTTCGACTTCGGCAAAGGTGGCGACGAAGGAATGAGTCTCGCCGTCGTGCGGGTAGTTGTCCTTCGCGACCGCCAGCAGGCCCTGGCCTGCAAGCGCTGTAGCCGAAGCCACCGTAAATTTGTTGATGTCCTTGGGCAGTTCGTGGCCATCGTATACGCCTCCGAGCTGGATCGCGCGCTGAGCGGCGTGCGCCAAGGTCATGCCCGCGCCTCCGCCTTTGCGGAAGACGCGTTCGTTGGCCACCTCGTAATCCTCGGGCTTGCCGCCGAGATCTTTGGCGGCAATCTGCTGCAGCTTCTTCGTGGCGTCCATGACGCCACAGCATGCGCCGCGCGCGTCATGGCGTGAGTCGTCTGGCTTCCGCCGGAAGGGCAAGTCCATGGCAGGTTCTTCGACGTGTTGCCCCAGGTGATATCGCACTTTTCCCACGGCACGCCGAGGAGTTCCGCGACGACGCGATGGACGTCGCTCACAGACTCCGTTCCGAGATTGCCGATTCCCGACTGGATATAGACCCGGCCATCGGGCTTGATGACGAACAGCCCGTCGAAACCCGATCGAGCCGCCGACATAACAGCTCATCGATACGCCGACGCCGCGCACCTTCGAGCCGTTGCGCTTGCCGGTGTGCGCTTTCCTCTCATCCCACTTGAACTGCTCGGCGCCGCGGTCGAGCGCTTCCTTGATGAATGCGCTCGTCGCATATTGCTGCTTGCCGGCTACGAGCGGTCCGAACTGGGCCTTGCCTTCGGGGGCATTCATGCGCCGGATGGCTACCTGATCCACCCCGAGCTTTCGCGCGGCTTTTGCGAGGACCGGCTCCATGATGGCGATTCCCTGCATGCCGCCGGGCGAACTTTGCGAACTGCGCGGGGGCGTGTTCGTCAGGACTGTCACTCCGCGCCAGCGCATTGCCTGTGGCTGGTAAAGAAGGGAGACAATTCGGCCCGAGGAAACCGCATCGCCCACCATGTCGTACGGACCGTTGTCGCAGACGACGAACATATCGAGGGCCGTGATCCGGCCCTCCTTGGAGAATCCGACTTTCATGCGGCCGTGCAGACTGGGGCGCGCGCGGCCGATGTCATTTTCCTCTTCGCGAGTGATGCGCATCATGACCGGAGCGTTGGCCTTTTTCGCCAGGAGCGCGGGAATTACCAGGGTGATGTCGCCGGTTATCTTGCTGCCAAATCCTCCGCCTGTGTACTCGCTGATAAATACGACGTTGCTGACATCGATGCCCAGCCATCGCGCGATCGCGGGGACGGTCTGCGCCGTGCTCTGCGTGCCGGTGTGAACGTAGACCTTGCCGTTCTGCCAATACGCCATCGTGGTGCGAGTCTCCAGGCACTGGTGGCTCGTGTTGGGCGTGACGAAAGTTTCGTCCAGGACCAGCGCCGCGTTCTTGAAGCCCGCCTCAACATCGCCGACTGCCACTCTTCAGTTGCCTTGCCCATCGGCAAACGGCCACCCGTGGCCTGATCGAAATCTTCCTTGGTCCACTTGAGGTCGTGCAGCTCGGGCGGCGTCACCGCGGGCCGTTCCCCCGGCTTCGGAGGAGGCGGGCGGCACGCGCACCCACACGTTCCCGTCCGTTCTTGCATTCGGGCCGCCGGGCCGCAGGCTCACCAGCGGATCGACGACGAACGGCAAAGGCTCAAAATCGATTTTGATTTTTTCAATGGCTTCGGCGGCGGTGAGCTCGTCGACCGCGGCCACGGCAAGAATCGGCTCGCCCTGGAACAGCGGCTCATTGGTCAGCGCCGAAATCCCCTGGTGGTTGGCCATAATCACAGTGCCGTTATCGGTGATGCTGTCGGCCGGAGCGGGCAGGTCGTTCACGGTGAGAATCGCCTTGACGCCGGGCATCGCGAGCGCCGCGCTCGCATCGATATTGCGGACGCGCGCGTGAGGCATGGGGCTGAGCAGCAGCTTGCAGAACAGCATGCCATCGGCGCGATAGTCCTCGGCGTATTTCGCCTTGCCCGTTACTTTCGCGAAGAGGTCGGCCGTCGTGTAGTTCTTGCCAATATATTTGTATTTGTTTGGTGGCGTTACGTTTGGCATGTTTACGCCTTCCTCAGATTCTCTGCGCCGCGCATCATGGCGGTGAGAATCTTGTCGTAGTCCTGGCACCGGCACAGGTTGCCGGAAATACCGTGAGCGAGTTCGCGCGCGCGTGGGATTCGGATTCGTTTTCAGGAATCCCACGGTCGCCATCACGAAACCCGACATGCAGAACGCGCACTGGAAACCTTGTTCGTCGATGACGCCCTGCTGCACCGGGTGCAGCGTGCCATCGGCTTTGGCCAGCCCTTCGATCGTCACGATTTTCTTGTCCCGCACGGTGTGCGTAAACACCGAGCAGGAGTAGTGCGGGACATCGTCAATCAGCACCGTGCAGGCGCCGCATTCGGCGCGGTCGCAGCCGATCTTCGTGCCGGTAAGGCCGAGCTTGTAGCGCAGCGTCATCACCAGCGTCTCTTGCTTCATGACGTCCACGCGCCGCTGCTGGCCGTTCACATTCAAAGTGATCAGCCGCTCGACCGCGCCCGGCGCCGACGCCTGCGCCCACACTTTGGAGACGCGGAACAGATAACTTGTGGAGGACACGGCGCCCGTCGCGATTACGCTTTTGATGACGTCCCGCCTCGAAATCTGATTGGTAGTGTCTGAGTGGGAACAGCCGGGGTCCGTCAGTTCATGGTCTGCCATCGGAACTCCCTCGAATAAGGATTTGCTTTCATATAACCCCGGAAGCGAGCCTCTGTCAACGATATAAATAATATGGACTTACGAGCGACGGACCCGGGAACGCCAATATCCTGATTGGCGTTTCGCGCGACGCCAATCGGGAGATTGGTGTTCCCAGATCGGATGCGGCTCAATTTCCTGGCACGTGAATGTAGCCGCGAACCTGGAGATTCATGATCGTCGTCATGGCCCACTGGTCGATCTGAATCTCAGGATTGATCGTGGCCATGTCAAATTTCCTTGACATCACTCCCTGGCCACAAACGCGGAAGTCGACGCCTGCCTGCTTCATGCTGTGGATCAAAGCGATGTTGGGATTGTCATGGCCGTCCCGGAGGGCTTTGAAGGCTGCATTATTCAGAGCGATGTCAGTGCCCTCCTGATGGAAGACCACGACGAATTTTCGATGATCGGCCGGGACGCCGCCCTTGGCGAGCGTGTTGTAGAACCGTGAGATGAAAGTGAGAGTGGGATTCACTTCATCAACTTTCGGGGAAGCCTTGCCGATATCGAAGACGATCTTGTAGGTCAGACTCGGATCCGGCATCTCATGTTCGTTGGGGAAATCGATGGCGGAATCTACGCTTGGTATGGGCAGGGTTTGCGCCGATTGCGCATGCGCTGATCCCGGAAGCGCAACCAAAATTGAAAATATTGCCACGGCTCCGATCCACACTATTTTCATTTCGTTCTCCATGAACTGAGTCGTTCGTCTCAACCGCGCGCGATTGGCGGTATTCTACACCCCTCAAATCGGCCGCGCCGAAATCTTTTCGCGCCTTCGCCGCAAACTCACAATTTTGCCGCCGCTCCGCCATCGATATTGAGCATCTCCGCCGTTATGAAACGCGATTCGTCGGAAGCGAGGAATAGCATGGCGCTGGCCACGTCCTCCGCGTAGCCAGGTCCTTTGATCAATTGCCACATCTCGAAATGGCGCGCGAAGACATGCTCGCCGGCGGCGGTGGTGAGACGCCGCGTGAGAATTTGGCCGGGGCGGACGCAGTTAACGCGGATATTGTGGCGTCCGCCCAAGCTCGCAATATAGCGAGTAAAACCCTCGAGGCCGGCTTTGGCGGCAATGTACGATGCCGAAGGAAGTGCGGGGTGGCGATCAAAAACGGCTTCGCTCACTCCTGACACGGACGCCAGGGAAGACACATTAACAATTGACCCGCTCCCGGCCTTGATGAGATGCGGCCAGGCCGCCCTGCAAGTGAGGAAGCAGGCGGTCAGATTCACACGCAGAACGCGGTCCCAGGTTTCATCTGACTCCGCGGGAAACATTTCGCGTGCGCCGCCACCGGCATTGTTGATGAGAACGTGCAGGCCGCCATAGAGGCTGACGGTTTGTGCGACGGCGGCTTCCACAGCCGCGCGGTCGGTGACGTCGCACGGGAGAAAAGTGACCTCTCCGCCCTCGGCGCGGATCGCTTCCTGGACCGCGCGGCCTTCCGTTTCGCGGCGAGCCAGAATCGTCACCTTCGCTCCTTCTTGCGTGAAGCGGCGAGCGGTCGCTTCGCCGATCCCGCTGTTGCCGCCGGTGATCAGAGCCACTTTCCCCTGCAGCCTGCCTGGCATCGTGTGTCTCCTCAGTAGCACAGCCACTTTTGGCTGTGTGGTTTTGTTAGCCGCACGCGCAAAGTATCCTGCCCAACGACGATCGTAAAAACCACACAGCCAAGAGTGGCTGTGCTACTTGAATCAATTTGCCGGCTGCGATAGCGATTTCGGGCGCGCTGTCAATTTCCAAATGTCGCGAAGGACGGTGGACGAGTTCATGTCCTTTACTGAGCTGATTATTTCTTCGCAGCGAGTCTTTGGAAAAACACGCATCGCCAGCGACTGGAACTTGGTTGTCAATTCCTGCCAGGTCAGCGGGTTTTCCGGGTCGCCCTTCGGAAAACGGACGTATTTTTCAAACTGTTTGCCATTCGTCAGGTGGACCTTCACGATGGCGGGCCATTCCTCGGGAAAGTTTTTTTCGATGCGAGAATCCTTTTGCAGCACCACCTTTTCCATCACGCTTCTGATCTGTGGCGAGTGGAAATTCTCGTCGGTAAATTGGTCGAGGCCAGCCGACCGATTGGCCAGGGCAATGGCGGCTCCGAAGGGCATCGAAAATTGCGCGTCCACTGCATTTGACGGCGAGTATTTTCGGTCACGCGGCTCGCAAACCAGCGGCCATCCGGCTTCGAGGACGGCGACTTCGATGCGCGCGATTTGGTCGGGATGAATGTCGTGCTCCTTCGCAAGCTCGATCAGGCCATCGATAGGGGCCTGCATGTAGCGGCAGCAGGCGTGTGGTTTGACGCTGGTGCGCAGGATTTCAGTATTTTTTCCCAGATCGCGCGTCGCGAGTTCAGGGATTGGATTGCGCGAATACGCCGAAAGAAAACCATCACGTCCCTCTAAAATGGTGCTCGGCCCTCGAAAACCTTCCGCGGCGAGCTTGGCGGCCAGGATTCCGTTCTGAGCGGCGAGGCCGGGATGCAGCCGCTTGGTCCACGCGCCTTCCGCCAGAAATTCCAGGGAGCCCGCGGCCATGCTGCCGGCGATTCCGACGGCGGAAAGCATTTGTTTTTCGTTGAGGCCTAGAAGTTTGGCTGCGGTGACGGCGGCGCCGAAAACACCGCAGGTCGAAGTCGGATGAAAACCCAGCTCGTAATGGAACTTTGGCTGCAACGCCATGGCCAACCGGGCGGTGACTTCGTAGCCGGCGATTACGCCGGCCAAAAATTGGCCGGCGTCGATTTCGGGATGAGCTTCACTCACCGCGATGGCAGTTGAAAAAATGACGACGCCGGGATGGATGGAACCGGCCTGATGCGTATCGTCCAGCTCCAAGCTGTGAGCTGCCGTGGCGTTAGCGAGCGCCGCGAATTCCGGCGAAGTTTTCGCCGCCGTGCCAATGATCGTACACGGACCGATGGATGCCGAGCGATGGACCATCCGATGAACGGGGAGGGAGGAATCGGAGAGCGAGCCGGCGATGGCAACACCAAGGTAGTCGAGAAGCAAATACTTGGCGCGCTCCACGACTTCACCGCTCAGATCCTTGGAATTGAGCGCGTGCGAAAAAAACACGAGCGTTCGAGTGATCGGTTCCATGATTTTTCCATCCTGCAGAGCCATGAAGATGCCCGTCCGCCGCGGCGGACGGCCGCTACAAAACCGTCCTGTATTGTTGGGGGTGGGTTTTGTAGAGGCCGCCGGCTTTTTTGGCGGGCAGCCGTTGTTTATTCCCGGCACCCGTTAAGATACCCCAGAAAATCATTTCTGCTATCCTGCCGTCTTGCCGTTTGTGAATTTAAGCGATTGCTTATCCTTTGGGACAGAGTTTACGCTAGCGCTCGCCCTAGGACGAGGTCTTCCGTTGAATCCGATGAACAGCTCTGTGGATGAATCGCACGAAGAACTGAAATCCGCCGTACGCGAATTGTGCCGCGACTATCCCGACAAATACTGGCGCGAGCTCGACGAGAAGCGCGCCTACCCCGAGGCCTTCGTCCAGGCCCTGACGCATGCGGGGTATATGGCTACGCTGATTCCCGAGGAGTACGGCGGCGCCGGTCTGGGCGTCACGGAAGCTTCCGTCATCCTCGAAGAAATACACCACAGCGGCGGAAATGCCGCGGCTTGCCACGCGCAGATGTACATCATGGGCACGCTTTTGCGGCACGGGTCGGAGGCGCATAAGCGGCAATATTTGCCAAAGATCGCCGATGGCTCTCTTCGGCTGCAAGCGTTCGGAGTGAGCGAACCGAATACGGGCACGGATACCACGCAGCTGAAAACCATGGCGGTCAGAAACGGTGACCGCTATGTGATCAACGGGCAGAAGATTTGGATTTCGCGCGCCGAACATTCGGACTTGATGTTACTGCTTGCGCGCACCACGCCGGCGGACCAGGTAAAGAAAAGGACCGAAGGGCTCTCCACCATTCTCGTCGATCTGCGCCAGGCCGTTGGCCACGGGTTGAGGATTCGCCCCATCCGCACGATGATGAACCACGCCACCACGGAATTGTTTTTCGATAACTTGGAAGTTCCCGTCGAGAACCTGGTGGGCGAGGAAGGCCAGGGATTTCGCTATCTGCTGGACAGTTTGAATGCGGAGCGAATCCTGATCGCCTCGGAATGCATTGGCGATGCGCGCTGGTTCCTGGAACGCACTTGCCGGTATGCGAATGAGCGAATCGTTTTCAGCAGACCAATTGGAAAAAATCAAGGCGTGCAATTCCCCATTGCCCGCGGATACGCAAATCTGGAGGCGGCCAGGCTGATGGTCTCGCGCGCGGCCACACTCTTCGACAGCGGCAAAGCGTGCGGCCCGGAAGCGAACATGGCCAAGCTTCTGGCGGCCGACGTTTCCTGGGAACTGGCAAATGTCGCAGTGCAGACGTACGGCGGTTTCGGCTTTGCGGAAGAGTACGACATCGAGCGCAAGTTCCGCGAGACGCGGCTCTATCAAGTAGCGCCCATTTCCACGAACCTGATTCTGAGTTATCTGGCGGAGCACGTTCTGGGCCTGCCCAGGTCGTATTGATGCGGCCGCTCGAAGGAATCACGGTCGTGTCGCTGGAGCAGGCCGTCGCCGCGCCGTTCGCCACTCGGCAACTCGCGGATCTGGGCGCGCGCGTGATTAAGATCGAGCGGCCGGAAGTCGGAGACTTTGCGCGTGGCTATGATGCGACCGTGCACGGGCTTTCCAGCCACTTCGTGTGGCTCAATCGCTCCAAGGAATCCTTGACGTTGGATCTGAAGCAGGCGGGAGCGAAATTAGTTCTCCATCGCCTGATCGAAAAGGCAGACGTCTTTGTCCAGAATTTGGCGCCCGGGGCCACGGAGCGTCTCGGCTTCGTTACGCAGGAGATGCGCAAAAAATATCCGCGTCTCATTATCTGCGATCTTTCGGGCTATGGATCTTCAGGGCCGTACCGGGACAAGAAAGCGTACGATATGCTGATCCAGGCCGAGACCGGCTTGATTTCCATCACCGGGACGGAGGAAACGCCGTGCAAAGTTGGCATTTCCGTCGCCGATATCGCCTGCGGCATGTATGCCTACACGGGCATATTGACGGCTCTGCTGGTGAGGTCGAAGACGGGCGAAGGCGTCGCGCTGGAGACTTCCCTTTTCGATTCGCTCGCGGAATGGATGAGCTACGCTGCGTACTACTCGTTCGGAGGATCGGCTCCGCGGCGCTCGGGCGCAAGCCACGCCACCATCGCGCCCTACGGGCCGGTACAGAGCGGGGACAACAAAGTGGTGTATATCGGCCTGCAGAATGAACGCGAATGGAAAAAATTTTGCGAGGTGGTTTTGGAAAAGCCGCAGCTATTCGCCGATCCTCGTTTTAATTCCAACGCCAAGCGGGTTCAGAATCGGCCGCAGCTCGACCAAGCTATGCGGGAAGTTTTCCTGCAGCTGACCGCCGCCGAAATTATCGCGCGGCTCGAAACCGCGCAAATTGCCAACGCCAGGCTGAACACCGTTCAGGAGTTTGTGGAGCATCCGCAATTGAAGGCCCGAGGGCGCTGGGGCACGGTGGATTCACCGGCGGGGCCGCTGCCGGCGCTTCTTCCCCCGGTCACCATGGAAAATGTGGAAACTGTCATGAACGAAGTGCCGGCGCTGGGGCAGCAGACTGACGCTATTTTGGTTGAATTGGGCTTTGACTCAGAGACAATCGCGGGCTGGCGGCGCGATAGGATGATCTGATTTTCCCTGGGAACGCCAATCGGGAGATTGGCGTTCCCAGGTGATAGATAAAGGAAGGCGATAATGGCCATAAAAGAGGGTTGGACCGGACGAGTTTTTGAAGACTTCGAGGTTGGAGATGTTTTTCGACACGCGCTAGGCCGCACGGTTTTGGCGACCGACAATATTTGGTTCACCTTGCTGACGATGAACACCAATCCGATCCACTTCGATCACGCTTATGCGGCCAAAACAGAATTCGGCCGGGCGCTCGTTGACTCTACATTCACCCTCGCGGTCGTTACCGGACAATCGGTTGCCGACATTTCCCAAAACGCGATGGCCAATTTGGGCTGGGATGAAGTGCGCCTGCCGAATCCGCTCTTTGATGGAGATACTCTGTATTCGCAGAGCGAAGTTCTCGAGAAGCGAGAATCCAAGTCCAGACCGAATGTCGGAATTGTGCGCTTCAAAACCACGGGCTTCAAACAGGATGGAACCGTGGTCATCGAATTCAAGCGCACCGTGATGATCTATAAGCGAGGGCATGTTCCCCAACGAATCGAAGGCCCGAAAATCGAACCTCAGAAAAAATGATTCGAAGAGGGTTGATGACCGCGACTCCTACGCCCGGCGGCATTTCAGAACGATCCATGGCACTTCCCGTCGGACTAAGCGGAGAAGCCGCATCGATCAGCCGCTGGTGGCGTTTGCTCGGCGGCGTGCTCATGACTCTGGCCCTCGGCACACTCTACGCATGGAGCGTGTTTGTAACTCCGCTGGAAAAGGAATTCGGATGGAAGCGGGCGCAGACCTCCACGGTCTTTACGTTCGCGGCCGTGGTATTTGCCGCCTCGCTGCTTGTTGCCGGCAGGCTTCAAGACCGCTTCGGACCCTTTTGGATTTCCCTAACCGGAAGCATCTTGATTACGCTGAGTTTTTTCCTTTTTTCCTATACGACCAGTCTGTACTTCCTCTATTTTTTCTACGGCGTTTTGGGAGGCATTGGGAACGGATTTGGTTACGGGACCGTCGTGCCGGTCATGGCCAAGTGGTTTCCTGACAAGATGGGGCTGGCGATCGGCCTGGCGCTGGCGGGATATGGCGGCGGTTCGGCCATTTTCGGAACAGTCGCTAATCTCGTTTTATTCCCCCATTTTGGCTGGCGGACTTCCTGCGTGATTCTCAGCGGAATCTTTTTCGTCATGACGGCGACCGGCGCCTTTTTGATGAAAAATCCGCCGACGAACCGGCTACCGGCAGCCAAGGATTCCGTTTCCACGATCATTTACTCGCGCCACCAATTCACTCCTGGCGAAGTCGTGCGCACGCCTGCTTTTTATCTTTTGTGGTTTGGGTTCGGGCTGGGTTCCACCGCCGGGTTAATGGTGATCAGCCAGCTGATTCCGTTCGCTCAGAACCAGGGCATTGCAAGCGCAACGGTCGCGACGTTGGGGCTTGTGGTGGGAGCTTGCGGCAACGTCTCCGGGCGTGTCCTGTCGGGCTGGCTGTCGGACATCATGGGCAGGCTCAATACCTTGCGGGTTGTGCTGGCGATGTCCGGTGTCGCCATGCCCGCGCTGTACTGGGCCGGCGCGCATGTTGCTGCGCTCTATGTGCTGATCTTTGTTGTCTATTTCTGCTACGGCGCGCAAGCCTCTGTGATTCCCGCAACGGTGTCAGATTTTTGGGGCACGCGCTATGCTGGGACGAACTACGGCTCGATCTTCACGGCCTGGGGATTTTCAGGAATTCTCGGCCCGACCATCGGGGGAGTTCTTTTCGACAAGTACAAAAACTACGGGATCGCTTTCTATACGGCCGCGGGGTTGGCTGTAGTCGCATTGATTTGCGTGCTTATCGCCAGGCGGCCGGAGGTCCGGTAGCCGCGGGCGAGGATTGCATTCGTTGACGGTTAGTCGTATGTTGCCGGTTGGGCAGCGGATTATTTTGAGGGATTATTGGCGCAGGCTTCCAGCCTGTGGGGGTTGTTCCTTGCAAGGACTAAACCCCACAGGCTGAAGCCTGTGCCACTCTGGTGCAATAGCGGAGGCATAGACCCATGGCGAAATCCAAGAAAATGCCGGCTGGGCGTCGAGACTTCTTGAAGAGCGTGGTCGCAGGGGCAGCAACGCTGGCTGCTGCACCGGCAGAGGCTCTGCCTGCGCAGCCGGTCGAAGAGCGCCCGTCCGCCGCCATGCCGTTGCTGCCGCCGCTGATCGAAGCCGATCCGCCGGCGGATGCCGAGGTGCTGACGCTGGATCGCTCCGGGTCTGACTTCATGGTGGACGTCATCAAATCTCTCGGCATCGAATACGTTTGCTCCGTGGCCGGCTCGAGTTTTCGTGCGCTGCATGAATCGGTGATCAACTATGGGGGCAATAAGAACCCCGAGTTCATTTCCTGCTGCCATGAAGAGTCGTCGGTCGCCATGGGCCACGGCTACGCCAAGATCGAAGGCAAACCGCTGTGCATTTTCGCGCACGGCACCGTCGGGTTGCAGCATGCCGCGATGGCCATCTACAACGCCTACTGCGACCGCGTGCCGGTCTACATCGTGATTGGCAACAATCTGGACGCCACCAAACGCGACTCGGCTTACGGGGAGTGGCCCCACAGCGTCCAGGACGCCGCGGCGATGGTCCGCGACTACGTGAAGTGGGACGACGCGCCCATCTCGTTGTCGCACTTCGCGGAATCCGCCGTGCGCGCCTACAAGATCGCGATGACGCCGCCGATGGCGCCCGTGCTGCTCGTGGCGGACAGCGAACTCCAGGAAAATCCGATTCCCGCGGACGCTGCATTGCACATTCCGAAGCTGACGCTGGCGGCTCCTCCGCAGGGCGATTCCGGCTCGGTCGCCGAGGCGGCCCGCATGCTGGTTCAGGCTGAGAATCCGTTGATCGTCGTGGACCGCTACGCGCGGACGCAGGCCGGCATCGATCTGCTTGTCGAGCTTGCCGAAACGCTTCAGGCGCCGGTCATCGATCAGGCCGGGCGCATGAATTTTCCCACGCGGCATCCGCTCAACCAATCCTCGCGCCGCGGCGCGGTGGTGGCGAACGCGGACGTAATCATGGGACTGGAAGCTACGGACTTCTGGAGCGCGCTGAACACGATGCACGATCAAGTGAACCGCACTTCGCGCCCGATTATGAAAGGCGATGCGAAACTGATCAGCATCACCACCGGCGACCTCTACACAAAAGCCAACTACCAGGATTTTTACCGTTACACCGGCGTTGATTTGGCTATGGCGGCGGATGCGGAGGCGACTCTGCCGTCACTGATTGAAGAAACCAAGCGCCTGATCACCGCGGATCGCAAACAAGCCCTCAAGGATCGCGGCGCCAAGCTGGCGTCGGCGCACGATCGCGCTCTGGAGCAGGCGCGGACCGACGCGACATACGCCTGGGACGCGAGCCCCATCAGCACGGCCCGCCTTTGCGCCGAGATTTGGGACCAGATCAAGGACGAGGATTGGTCGCTCGTATCGATTCTCCGGCACTTCAGCTGGTGGCCGCTTCGGCTGTGGCCCTTTGAAAAGCAATACCAGTACATCGGCACGCAGGGCGGCGGCGGTATTGGATACAACGCCCCCGCGTCGATTGGCGCGGCCCTGGCGAACAAGAAGCATGGCCGCTTCTCGGTCAGCATTCAGGACGATGGCGATCTGCTGTTTGCTCCCGCCGTTTTGTGGACCGCGGCGCATCACCGCATTCCGATCTTGAGCGTGATGCACAACAACCGCGCCTATCACGAAGAGCTCATGCATGTGCAGCGCATGGCCAACCGTCACAATCGCGGCATCGACCGCGCCGGTATCGGCACAACGTTCGAGGACCCGACCATGGATTTCGCAAAGCTCGCGCAGAGCATGGGCGTTTACGCGGAGGGCCCGATCACGGATCCCAACGAGGTTGCACCGGCTCTGCGGCGAGCGATTGCGGTGGTCAAACGCGGTGAGCCGGCACTGCTCGACGTTGTCACGCAACCTCGATAAGGCGCACCAAGTGGTCTTGGAAAGTATTAAGGAGCAAGCATGAACAGGTTTCGTGGGAACTTTTCGGCTGCCGTTGTTGCACTCGCAATCGCGCTATTTTTCGGCTCTGGTCATATTTGCCTAGTGAATGCGGCCCAAGAGTCAAAGCCTTCCGATGCGCCGACCGGAAATGCAGAAAACGGCAAGAAGATTTTCAACAAGAACGGCTGCTACGAATGCCACGGCCGCGAAGGACAAGGTTCAGTGATGACCGGACCGCGGATCGCTCCGGATCCTGTCCCGTTCGACGTGCTCTCTCGCTACCTACGCAAGCCCACGGGAGAGATGCCGCCGTATACCGCGAAAGTCATTTCGGAGCAGGAGTTGGCTGACATCTACGCATTCCTGCAGTCGCGCTCGCATCCGCCGACGGCGAAGGCAACCCCGCTTTTGAAGTAGCTTTTAGTAGCACACGCTTCGGCCTGTGGGGGTTAGTCCTTGCAAGCACTAAACCCCACAGGCTGAAGCGTGTGCTACTAAAAACATGTCCCACACGAAACGGATCAGGCATACAATCCCGTCACTGCGGCTAACGACTTTGAGCGGGCATTTCCTGGAGGATCAGCGATGAGACAAAATATTGCAGGACTCCGTAAGGCGTTCGAGAGCGGAAGAATCGATCGGCGCCAGCTCATGCAAGCGCTGGGCCTGACAGCGGGCGCGGCATTCGCTGCAAGCATATCGCCCGAGGCTACGGCCTTTGCCGGCGGCGGCGCGCAGGCGGCGATGTCCGGCGGCATGCTTCTCAAGGCGGTGGCCTACAATCACATCAACTATCAAGTTGCCGATTACGCTAAGGTCCGCGATTTCTATATAAATTTGTTGGGGATGAAGCTGGTTTATGACGACGGCAAACAATGTTCGGTCGAATGCGGCGATCCGCCGAGCGCCATCTACATTCGCCCGCTCAACAAGCCGCTCGACCGGCCGGCTGGCAACTGGTCCGCGCAAATGGGCCAGGGCAATGTCGATCACTTCGCATTCTCAATCGAGAATTTTCAACTGGAGCCGGTGGGAGCCGAACTGACGCGCAGGGGGCTCGAACCGAAACCGGACGGCGCCTACGCCTGGTCCATCAAGGATCCGAGCGGCACCACGATTCAAATCTGCGCGATCAAGGGCGTCTTTCCCGGGGCCGCGGCGTCAACCGCCAAGGAATCGGATGGCACCAAAAACCTTGCCTCGATTCCCGGCCCCGACGGCAAGGGTTTTAAGGCCTACGCCGTGAGCCATCTGGTGTACAACGTCGCCGATGTGGATCAATCGCGGGACTTCTATATGAACCTGCTTGGATTGAAAATGGTCTACTACAAGCCTGGAAATGTGTTCGGCGTGGACTCGCAAGGCGGGCCGATCTGTTTCCTCCGGTTTGGTGAGAATTACATGTATCTCCGCCAGAGCCAGCATCCCGAAAAGAAAGCGTATATCGCGCATTTCTCGCTCGCGGTCGAGAATTTCAATCGGGATGCCGCCAAAACCGAACTGGAGCGGCGCGGCTACAAGCCGCAAGCGGATAGCAAGTATGGCTGGTCCATTCAGGACCCCGCGGGGATGAGGACCGAGGTCGCTGGAAAAGGAATGCCGGAACATATCGGGGGCGATTGCGGCGGGGCCAACGGGGGATGTCCCGGTGGGCCGGACAAATAAAAATCCACGAGGTGGCCTGGGAACGCCAATCTCTTGATTGGCGTTTTTCGCGGCGCCAATCAGGAGATTGGCGTTCCCGGGGGCAATCACTTGAATTCTCTGTGAAACTGCGCAGGAGTCTTCCAATGAATCGATTCAGTATTGTTGTCATGGCAATTGCCGGATTCTTTTTGCCGAGCGCATCCTGGGCGCAGCCGAGCAGCAAGGGCGTCGACCGGCTGTATGTGCTTGATTGCGGTCAAGGGCACGCCAACGACGAGTCCCGATGGACGGTGGGCGTGAACGTCGGCAAACCGATCGACATTTCGGTCAGCTGCTATCTGATCCATCACGCAGACGGGTATTTTCTCTGGGACACCGGAATCTCCGATGCGGTTGCGTCCATGCCCGACGGTTGGTATCCGAGCAATAATCCGGCGACGGACATTCATTGGACGCGCGCGAAGACGCTCGAATCTCAGCTTGCCGCGATCGGCGTCAAGCCGTCGGACATTAAGTTCGTGGGAATTTCTCATACTCATCCCGACCACATCGGAAATGCCGAATTGTTTTCAGCCGTGCCGTTTCTTATTCAGAAGGCTGAATACGAATACTACTTTGCTCCAGGCAAAACGGGGATTGCGAAACCACCCTCGGACACGAGACCTACGTTCCTGAAGGATCATCCTGTGAATTTGGTGCAGGAAGACCAGGACGTATTCGGCGACGGCACGGTCATGATCATCTATACTCCGGGCCATACGCCGGGCCATCAGTCCTGCCTCGTTCACCTGTCAAAAACAGGCTGGATTTTGCTGAGCGGTGACGCCGTGCACCTGCAGGAGAATTGGGACACTCGCCGAATCCCCTATTTCAGTACCATGCCCGCCGAACAAAGAATTCAGACGCAATTGTCGATGCAGCGGATGGCCGATCTGACTTCCTTTTATCACGCGCAGTTGTGGATCAATCACGAGAAAACGCAAAGCGATAAGCTGAAACATGCGCCGGCCTATTACGAGTAGGCGCGGCGTAAAGATGCGTTGCATGGGCGAGGAGGGAAAACGGCACTGGCTTCTCCTCCACAATGAATTTTCCATCCTTGGCCGATGTTGTCTTTCACCTATCATATCCTTTTAATGTTTCTTGATATTCACAGTTGACCTGATTTACCGTGCCCGTTAATGATTCTGTTGTCCACGCCGCATGCGTTTCCTGTTCAAGTCAAAATCACTCACTCTGAAAAGCTCACACTAAGGAGAAAACAGACATGAGAATCGAAACGGAATCAAAACGATTCCTTGCGCCGGAGGTGTCGACTCTGAATCCTGGCGATGCATTCTTTGAGCTCTCCCAAGAGTTCCGAGAACTGATCTCGCGTCGCGCCTACGAGTTGTTTGAACTTCGGGGATCCGTGGATGGCCGTGACCGTGAAGATTGGCTCCAGGCTGTTTCCGAAATTCTCCTGGACGTTCAAGTGGATGTTGTGGAGACAGAGACCGGACTCACCGTCCTTGCTGCCATGCCGGGATTCGCCGAGAAGGAATTAGAAGTGCGTGTTGCCCCTCGCTCAATTTGCATTACCGGGAAGCGGGAAGAGGCATCGGAACAAAGTGACGAAAAGGGCGTCTCTGCCGAACGGCGCGCCAGCCAAATCTTTCGTACCCTGGAATTGCCGTCTGAAATTGACCCCGACCAGGTAAAAGCATCCCTAAGCGACGGCATTCTCGAAATCCAACTGATGAAAGTGGGGCTGGGCAAGAAAGTTCCCGTACGCGCCAAGGCTGCTACTGTCTAGTTAGCGCCCACAAGGTCCCTTCCGCCCGACCTGTCCCGGTGGGCAGGTTTAGTTGTAAGCAATCGTTTGCCATTTTGCGGTAGCCCCGCTTGCCCCATCCGCCTAAAGTAATCCTTAGACTGGTCCTATAGGACCGAATCGATGTTTGACTCGTAGGTTGGAGGAACCATGTGGAATAAGGAAACTCAGCCCGAGGTGCCCGGCACATCTTCGTCCAAGGAGTCGAGGATCCCCGGCGCACCGATGAATGCACCTGCTGGACCGGCCGCCCGCCCCAACGCTCCCGCCGCGCGCACTTTGGCGTGTTTGGGATCAACGATTGTGGTGAAGGGCGAAATCACCAGTGACGAAGACCTGCAGATCGACGGCAAGGTCGAAGGGAACATTTCTCTTCGCGGCCACCGCCTGACGGTCGGGCGCACCGCGCAATTGAATTCCGAAATCAACGCCCGCGAAGTGATTGTCTACGGCAATGCCTCCGGCAATCTCCGCGCGCGCGACCGCGTCGAGATCAAGAAAGACGGCCAGGTGATCGGCGATATTACGACGACCCGAATCAGCATCGAGGAAGGCGCCTATTTCAAGGGCCATATCGAGATCGAACGCGCCCAATCATCGATTCAGGGAAGCAAGGAAACCGAAGAGCTTCCAGTCGGCGCCTCAGCAAACTAAGTCGTCGCTCGCATGGAAGGCCAATTAGCTCGAAATTAAAGTGAGTTCGCGCTACGGGGTGAATTGTGTCCGAGCAGGACTGATTCACCCGCGTTGTAGCTGATGAGCTGCTCACCTGCCCGGCCCTAGACCCACTACGACATTTCAACATCTAGAATATCTTGCGGTTCCGCCATTTTTCCGCAATTCAATTCTCCCCCCTTCTAGGCACTGTTCTAATTTGAAAGATGTTGCCGTGGCGAGGTTCCATAGGAGGTCGGGACTTCAGTCCCGACGAAAAGCGTCGTCTAATCAGGGGTTTTAACCCCTGAAGCTTCAGGGGCTGAAGCCCGCAATTTAGCGCAACCTGAATGGCCGAGCTGAAGCTCGGCCCTCCTGAAAGAGGAGACTTTGAAATTAAGACAGTGCCCTCTTTTCTTATGCCTTGCGGCACAGAGTGTAACTCTCTGCTTGCGGACGGGTTGTGATAGGCTGTCGCGGAAATCGCATATGCCAGCCTGCGCACTTGGAGAAATTTAAATTCAGGGGAGCCGGGGATGAAGACGATGCTTGCAGCCCGCATGCACGAAATCGGCGGGCCTATGTTGCTCGAACAGATCCCGATTCCGGAGCCTCGCCCGACGGATGTGCTCGTAGCTGTAAAAGCCTGCGGAGTCGTGCCGAATCTGAAGAACGTGCTGACGAAATGGCCGGAATGGTTTCCTTACCTGCCGCTGCCGAAACTCCCGGCGATATTCGGACTGGATGTGGCGGGCGTCGTGTCGCAGGTTGGCAGCCAGGTTCATTCGATCCGAGCGGGCGACCGTGTTTATGTCAATCCGGCGCGAGGATGCGGATCCTGCCGTCCCTGCCGAAGCGGCGAAATCGTGAATTGCCCCGGCTTCACCTTTCAGGGTTATTTCGGGCGCGGGCCTTTGTCGCAAGCGGTCTTCGACGCGTATCCCTATGGCGGAATGTCGGAATACATCACCGCGCCGCAGAGTGCGCTCGTCAAGCTGCCTGACAATGTCAGCTTCGAGCAGGCCGCTCGATTTGGATATCTGGGGACAGCCTATGCCGCGATACGCAAAGCGGGCGCTGGTCCGGGACGCTCATTGCTCGTCAACGGGATCGGTGGCGCGCTGGGGCTTTGCGTCGCGCTTGTGGGTTTGGCGACGGGAGTGACAAAGATACTCGGCACCGGCCGCAATCAAACACTGCTGGACCGCGTGAAGGCTTTCGCGCCAAAAAGGATCGATGTGTTCGCAGTCGGAAAACGTCCCATTCCCGAATGGACCAGGGAAGTGACGGGCGGTGAAGGCGTCGATGCGGTGATCGACACGCTGCCTCCAGGCTCTCCTTCGAGCGCCATGCAGGATGCGTTGAATGCTTTGCGACGCGGCGGGCGCGGCGTCAACATCGGTGGCGTGGGCGAACCACTGCCGTTGAACGTGCACCGACTGATGGGAATGAATATCCAACTGATCGGCTCCTGCTGGTTCACAACTGGCGAAGGACAGGAACTTGCGGAAATGGCTCGCGCAGGGACGCTGGATCTTTCGGTGTTGGAGCACCGGCGCATCCCCCTCAAGGAAGTGAACGAAGGACTGTCTTCTCTCCAGGACGCCAATCGCGGATTCAACAATTTCGTCGTGATCCCTTGATCGCAGTCCGTTAAGTAATTCGGAGGTTTAAGTGGCACAGGCTTCAGCCTGTGGGTTTTAGTTGCGCCACGGCCCGATCTCCTTGCAACCAACCCAAGCAGGATGGAAGCCTGCCCCACACAAACCAAGCTTTATTGCTACTCACACCCGATTTTCAGTACTGAGAATCCTAGTACGGGCAAAACAAATCTTACGATTCATCCACCTTTGACTTGACAGCATGGGGCGCGCCGAATTATTAACGCTACTCGGAAAAATGGAAGAAATTATTTGTTGAAGTTGATGTAGCCCAATTTCGACGGATAAATGTCTTCGAAAATGTGAGGGGGATTAAATGAAACGCATTCTGTTCCCAGGCAGTTTGTGCTTGCTGTTGCTTGCGGCGGCGTTGTTCATCGCATCGCCGGCAAAGGCCCAGACGACGTATAACGCCAGCGTCGGAGGAGAAACCAGCGACCAGTCCGTCCAGGCGGACGCTTTTTTTCCAAATGAACTTTGGCTTTTTGAGGGCGACAGCATCCAGTGGACCTTCGTTCCCAAGAAAGAGGTGCACACGGTTACCTTATTGGCAACCGGACAAGTTCGTCCGTCCGCGCCTCCGCCGGCAGGGCCTCCATTTGCGGTCCAGCACGTGAACTGCGGTATTGGACCTGACTTCGACGGCAGCGCCTGCGTGTCCACTCAAGCCGGCATGAACGGCGGGGCTACCTTTACCGTGACATTCCCAAAAGCGGGCAATTACAAGCTGGTCTGCCTGATTCACACCGACATGACCGGAACAGTTCACGTTGTCGAAAATATTCCACAGAATGCGCCCCTCATTCACAGCCAACGGTTTTATAACGACCAGGCGCAGGATGAGGCGAACGCTTTGCTTTCCGACAATGATAGCCGTGACGGTGACGACAATCGTGGATGGGATCATGGCAGGGATGGGGATAACACGGTGACTGCCGGCATCGGTGAGATCGTAGCGACGGGCGGAGGATTGCAATACCGCTCCGTGGTGCGCTTTCTGCCCGGAGAGATTCGAATCCATGCGGGGGAGTCCGTATTGTGGACGAATCTGGATCCGACCGAGCCGCATACGGTCACGTTCGGGACGGAGCCTGTGGGATTTGTCCCTACGCTCTATTCCCTTCCCCCTGCTCTTTTCCCCCCTGCCGGCCCGCCGATCCCCAATCCGCCGGTCACTTGCACGTTGGCTATGACCACCGATTGCCAGGATCTGGGGACAGGCGTGGTGATCGCCACGATCAATTGCACGACGTCTCCGGCTGCAACGGCTGGAACCACTCCCTGCTCCGCCGCCTTCAGGCCGCAGGAGAACTCGGTTGCCCCGCCGCCACCGCCCTTTGATCAAAATAGTTTCCTGAATTCCGGGTTTATTCAGGCAGCGGCACCAGATCGGACCGGAACCGCGCAGGTGCCTCCCGGGACGACGCGAATCCGCATCTTCTTTCCCAACAAAGGGGTCTACTATTATCACTGCGCCCTTCACGACGTGGATGGAATGTACGGAAAAGTAATCGTTGAAGGAGACGAAGACGAATAGGTTGTCGGCCAATCCCATGAAGTCGCGATTGTTCTACAGAGTAATGCTGGTCCTGGCGTTTCTGCTCGGGACAGTTTGCCTCGGGTCGGCTCAGGCGACGAAAAATACGCCTGAGCCCGTCCAGGCTCGCAGCGCCGATTCGACATATCGCGGCGGCATGGTTTCTCCTCCCCTCCCGAAGCCGAAATTTACGCTGACCGATACGTCCGGAGCCCCGTTCGATTTTGCGTCGAAGACCGAGGGGTACACCACGCTGCTGTTCTTCGGATACACCCATTGCCCGGATATGTGTCCGCTGCAGATGTCCACGATCGCTCAGGCCATCAAGAAAATACCGGCCGCTTCCGCGGACCGATTGAAGGTCGTCTTTGTGACCACCGATCCCGAACGCGACACACCCCAGGTGCTGCGCTCGTGGCTCGATCATTTCGACAAGCGCTTCATCGGCCTCACCGGAAGCGAAGCGGCAATCGATGCTGCTCAAATTGCCGCGAACCTATCTCCCGCCAAGAAATCCGCGGTGCGCGCGGATGGAGCCTATGAAGTAGGCCACGCGGCATTTGTTCTAGCCTACACGAAAGACAATCTGGCCCACGTGATTTACCCCGGCGGCGTGAAGGAAGATGACTGGGCCCACGACCTGCCCTACCTCGCAAAAGAGACTTGGACGAATCGCTGAACTGTCTGGGCGTCGCACACCCTTGTGTGGCGCGTGGTAAGAGTCCTTCCACTCCGTCCTCCCCTCACGCCTTATCCGCATGGGCACTTCGCCCGTATTCGCTTGACACCATGACCTGCGTACTTGCGTACAATGGTGGTCACTCCCTGGCCTACCCTTCAAGAAGGTCGAATCATGTCCGACAACTGGAAACAATGGGAAAACCATATTCTCGACCAGAAGTTCCCGCTGCTTCGATACATAGGCGGATCCGAACAATGCGCGGTATTTCTGACCGAGCGCCACGAGGGTGATCGTCTCGTAAAAGCCGCCATCAAAATTATTCCCACTGCTCCAGAAAATGCTGAACTCCAACTCTCGCGTTGGCAACAGGCCGCTCAACTGTCTCACCCTCACTTGATTCCGATCCATGACACGGGTCGCTTCGATCTTGATGGTGCGGTATTTGTCTATGCCGTAATGGAGTGTGCCGAGGAGAACCTCGCGCAAGTTCTTCCGAGCCGTGCGCTCACGCCTGCCGAAGCCCGGGAGATGCTCGACTCCGTTCTGGATGTCCTCACCTACCTTCACCGGAAAGGATTCGTTCACGGCCACATCAAACCGGCCAACATCATGGCCAGCGGCGATGAATTGAAGGTATCGAGCGACGCGCTAAGCCGCGCGGGGGAATCGCTGGAAGGTCCCGGCCACCAGACTCCCTACGATCCGCCCGAATATGCGCTCGGCATCAGCCCGGTGTTTCGAACCATGTCAGCGGCGGGTGACGTTTGGTCGCTGGGCATGACCTTGGTCGAGACCCTGACGCAAAATCTGCCTGTGGTTCGAACGGCGGAGCAACAGGACCCGCAGTTCCCGCAAACCTTGCAGGAGCCTTTTCTCGATATAGCGCGTCACTGTTTGCTTCGCCAGCCTCAGAGCCGATGGACGGTTGCTCAAATCGAGACTCGATTGGAAGGCCGCGCACAAAAATCTCAGGTCCGATCGATCGCGCCCGAAGTCCGCACCGCGCTAGCTGAGCCGCAGGCTATCGCGCGGCCGTCAAGGCCACTTGCGAAGCGCCGCAGTTACGCTGTGCCTATCGCCGTCAGATGCGCGCTGGCGCTAGCGGCGATTCTGGCGGGGCCGAAACTCTTGCGTCGCCATTCAGATGCGCCGCAAGTTCCCGTCGCCTCCGTAGAACTGGCCGCCGTACCGCCCGCACCGAAACAATCTCCTCCCACGCCGCAGGAACGTCCGACTAAACCGTACAAATCGAACTTTGCTGAGGAGGAACGGAGCCCCAAAGCTCCTGTTCCTGTGCCTGCCTTGATTCATCCCGAGTCGATGCATGAAGAAGAAACAAACGCAGTAGAGAAATTTCCGGCAGCCTCCGCGGCCCATGGGGAAGTTGCTCACCAAGCCGAGCCTGAAGTGCTCCAGTCCGCGAGAAATAGCATTCGGGGGACGGTGCGCGTCAGCGTCAAGGTGAATGTCGATCGTTCGGGCAACGTGGAGGATGCGGAGCTCGAATCGCGCGGACCGAGCAAATACTTCGCGCGAGCGGCTCTGGCAGCGGCGCAAGATTGGAAATTCAAGCCGCCTAAGGTTGGCGGCAGAGGCGTCTTGAGTACTTGGACGCTACGATTCGATTTTACGCGTGATGCGACGACCGTTGTTCCGACGCAAGAAATGCCATAAGGCGAGGTTGTGGCGCCGGCGTCTCGCCGGTGCGTTTTATGATTGGTTCGCAGCGCAAAAACGCCGGCGAGACGCCGGCGCCACGAATTAACCGCATTCCGCAGTGCATTCCAAGAACTAGAATTCGCTGATCGAGTTCGACATGAGAAATGTGAGCTATGTTCCCGTCCACTTAGGGGTCCGTTTGTTCAAGAAAGCATCCAGGCCTTCGCGAAAATCCTGGCTCATGTAGCACGTCAAGATCAGATTGCCGTCCTCCTCGGGAGTCATCTTTTCCTTGATGCGGCGCAGGGCTTCCTTGGTGGCGCGCAGGGTGAGAGGCGCCTGGGAGGCCACCGTTCGCGCGAGTTCGTCTGCACGGCTCTGCAGAGACGCGTAATCGGGCAGCACTTCGCTCAGCAGTCCGATCGCGCGCGCTTCGGCGGAATCGATCAGGCGAGCGGTGAAGATGATTTCCTTTACGCGCGCCGGCCCTAAGAGAGCCACTAGCCTCGTGTAATTCGACATCGACAGGCAATTGCCGAGCGTGCGGCCGATCGGCACGCCGAAACGGGCATTGGCCGCGGCAATACGCAGGTCGCAGCAAGCGGCAATCGTCGTGCCGCCGCCCGTGCAGGCCCCAGCTATGGCGGCGATGGTTGGAATGGGGATGCGTTCAAAAGAGTCGAGCAGGCCGTTGATTCGTTCTTCGTAATCCAGCGCGTCCTGCGCGGTGGAAAAATTCCTGAACTCCGAAATATCTGTTCCCGCCGCGAATGCTTTTTCATCCGCGCCTGTCAGCACCAGAACCTTGACCGACGAATCGGCCGTCGCCTGCTGGCAGATTTCCGATAGGCGCTCGTACATCCGGAAGGTGAATGCATTTCGGGCCTGTGGCCGATTGAACGTGATGCGGCCCACCCCATCCTTGACTTCGTAGAGAATTTCCTGGCTCATCGTGTCGCGCCTTTCTTGGTTGAGGCTGGCATTTGGATAGCACCGAGTTCCGCCATTCGGTCAATCTCGGCATCGGAGAAGCCGAGTTCGTGCAGCACTTCTCGGGTGTGCTGGCCGAACAACGGCGCGGGCTTGCGGACGCCGCCCGGCGCGTCCGAAAATTTAATCGGCAGTCCGATCGCTTTCACTTTTCCGGCCGTGGGGTGCGTGGTCTCGACAATCATTTCCCGCGCGAGCGCCTGCGGATCGGCATGCATCTGGGCAATGTCCAGCACGGGCCCGGCTGGAACGCCGGATTCCTCCAGACGATGCAGCCATTCGGCCACGGTGCGGCGCCGGAAATGCGGCGACAGCGCCTCCGTCAGCTCGGATAGATTGCGCATCCGCCCCGCGTTGTTCACAAAGCGCGGATCGTCGCGGAGTTCGGGCGCTCCCAGCGCCTCGAGCAGACGCAGCCAATTTTCCTGATTCGCGGCGCCGACCGTGATCCAGCCGTCCGAAGCGGGAAACGCCTGATAGGGCGCGTTCAATGGATGCGCCGTCCCCATTGGCCCCGGCGCTTTGCCCGTCGCAAAACAGATGGCCGAATGCCAGTACGTATGAGTGATCCCTGCCTCAAAGAGCGAAGTGTCCACCATCTGCCCTTGCCCGATGGACTTGCGCGCATGCAAGGCTGCAAGCACACCCACGCACGCGAGAATGCCGGCGGTGATGTCGGTTAAAGGCGCTCCTGCCTTCATTGGCGGGCAGCCTGGGCGTTCGCCTGTGATGCTCATCAATCCGCTCATGCCCTGGGCCACCAGATCGAATCCACCGCGATCGGCGTAGGGCCCGGTCCGTCCGAAACCGGAGATCGAGCAGTAAATCAGTTTCGGATTCAACGCATGCAGCGCGTCGTAGCCGAAGCCCATCTTTTCCATCGTGCCGCGCCGGTAGTTCTCGATCAAAACGTCAGCGTCCTTCAGCAAACGTGAAAGGACGCTGCGTCCTTCTTCCGTCTTCAGGTTCAATGCGATGCCGCGCTTGTTGCGGTTCATGATCAGGAACGCCGCGGATTCATCGGCAACCGTCGGCGGCACCATGCGCCGCGCATCGTCGCCGCCTGGCATTTTTTCCACCTTAATGACGTCCGCTCCCATGTCGGCCAGCAACATCGAGCAGGCGGGGCCGGCCATGATGTGCGAAAGATCGATCACCTTCAGCCCTGCGAGTGGCCCGATTCTCCGCGCTTTGTCCTCATTCTTCATCCGCGGTCCTTTCCAGACTTTGTCGCACGCACCATACTAACCTCCCTCACTTCTGTCGGCCATACTCTGAATCTACGCGCCGCTCCGGCGCGATCGAGATCGTAGGACAATTCAACCCGCCGGCGAAACCAAAGCGCCGCAGGGCGCATCTACATAGAAGGAGCCGTATTTTAACTAGATAGTATATTGGCCCGACGCTTCAGGTGGTGACCCTATGCGGACTGTGCTTGCACTGCTTCTCTTCGCTCTCCCCGCCGTTCCGGCGCATACGCAAGATCAATCGGCCGCTGGTCTTGCCGGCACTGGCTGCGGCCCCGAGAAGGTTCAATTCGACGTTAAGACCGATAAACACCAACACATCGAGTCCCAGCCGGAACCAGGCAAGGCCCTCGTGTATGTATTCGAGCAGGTAAAATTGGACGGCGATGAACTGCCGGTCAATCTCGCGACCATTCGCGTCGGGCTGGATGGCCAGTGGGTGGGCGCCAACCACGGTAGGTCGTATTTCTCTTTCGCCATTGATCCGGGAGAGCACTCGATTTGCGCGAGTTGGCAAACGACGTGGGTCAAGATTGCCCGGCTCGCTCCGGCGTCGAATCTAGCGTCAGCGGCGAACCTGACGGCGGAAGCGGGAAAGGTGTATTACTTCGAGGCGAACGTCGACGAAAGAAACAGTGAACATCGCCAACCTGGGGTACGGCTCGAAAAGATTGATCCGGCGGAGGGAAGGCTTCTGATCGCCGATTCTTCGCTGAGCACTTCCCGTCCGAAAAAGTAAATTCTATAGATCCGAGCATTCCCAGGGGCCGTAGCGTCGTCACTGGCTGGGCCCGCTGTTGTCGGTTGGCTAAATTACCGCTGCGCTGTTTTCGGCTGCTCGGGCGGAATGAAGTAGCCCACCTTGTTGTTGAAGGGCGTGCCGAACCAGATCCTCCCTTGCGAATCCGGAATGAGTTCCCGCATGCCATTCCCTGAAAATGGCATGGGAAACTCGACGACCGAACCCGTTTTTAGGTCGAGGCGGCCGAGAATGTCGTCATCGTAGGAGCTGTACCAGACATTGTCGTTGCGATCGACTGCGATCGCATAAGGCGTGGGATCGGGATCGGGCAACGCAAATTCCTGGAACTTTTCCGTTTTGGGATCGAAGCGGCCGATCTGATTGCCCCACCATTCGCCAAACCAAACGACGCCTTGCGAGTCAACGGTAATTCGCCGCGGACCCGACGTCTTGGGATGAGTGGCGCTGTTGCCATAGTTCTCATCGGGCTGATTCTTGTTGAGCGCGGCGAGTTTCTCCGTGGTGGGCGGAGTCCATTTCGTGATTTTCAGCGTCTTCGTGTCCATCTTCCCGATCATGCCTTCGCGCGGAAACTCGGCGAACCAGATGTTGCCTTGTTGATCGAGCTCGATGCCATAAGGCGTGCGCGCTTCGGGGAACTCCATGAATTCTTCCTTCTTGGGATCAAACCGCAGCAAGATCGAACCGCCCGCCCAGATGTTTCCGAAGCGATCGAGACGAATCGAGTTCATGCTTCCGAGGCCGATCGAGTTCATTCCCCGCCCGGTTTTCGCGTCGTCGTCTTTCGGCTTGCAGAAATTGGGCTGATATTCGGTGAACTTGCGCGTCTCGGGATCGAATTTTCCGAGCTTGCAGGCCGCATCTTCGGAGAACCAAACCATCCCATCGGGGGCTTCGGTTACGGAATGAAGGTGCAACGCTTTTCTTGTGCCGATAGGAGCGTCGAACTCCTGGACTTCGCCAGTCCGCTGATCGAGTTTCGCGATTTGATCGGCGGTCCAGGAATGAGGCATCCAGACGCTGCCATCCTTTTGCGGATAGGCGACCCAGGGGATGCGGCCCAACTTCGGCAAATCGTAGAGTACGTAGACAATTTTCATCGCTTCGTCACTGAACTCGGTGTGTTTGGCTTTCGAATATCCGGGCAGGTCCGCCGGAGAACGGGGAAGGTCGGAATCAGGGCTAAAAGTTCTGCCGAGATAGGAGGCGACAGCAGCGCCGTCCTCCTCCGTGATCCGCAGATCGCCAACACCGCTGGCACGGTCGCGCATAAAGGCGACGCAGTTTTGCCAGCCTTCTTCATCGCGGCGAACCGCGGCTATCTTGGTCTGGAGTCCGTGGCAGCTCATGCATCTGTAAAACAACAACTGTTTGCCTGCGCCCTCGGGCATCAGGGCTTGCCCTTCGTGAATGGAAAGGTCCGCCCATCGGACCATTCCTTTTTGTAGAGCGAAATCCATAGATACTGGTTGGTCCGCGTCCACTTTCACGTTGGGCCGAGGATCGCTCTTGAAGCCCACTGCGGCTGCCGTTACCACGTACTCGCCGGCCTCCAGGTTTTGAATCCGGTAGGCGCCGTTCCGGTCAGAGAGGACATTCACGGTGATTTTTGTTTTTGCGCTCTGCGCGCGGACAAAGGCGCCCTTATAGGCCGACCCATCCGGGCCTTTGACGGTGCCGGAAATCGCTCCACCGGGAGCGGCATAGGTAAAAGATGCAAACAGAATCGTGAGAGCGAATGCCCTGAGCAATGTTTTCATTTCTGGCTCCTCTTGTTTTTGTTGGAGCGGTCGACGCAACTAGGCAGAGATTACCATACGAAAGTGTCCGTAGGTCCGAAAGATATGTGTGTGAATTCTGCGACTGACCAAAGTTCAGGTTGAGTAGATGAACGAGTATCCTCGTTCTTGCGCGCGATTCACCGCCAGGATTCCTGCCGGAACCATTCGCGCGTTTGCAATGAGGTTGGAAGTGATTTCCTTGACGACGCTGTCGATCTCGAGGCCGTTGGCCTTGGCGATTCTGGTGGCAATCCCTCGAGTGGACATCGAGCAGACGGCAAACTGCACGCCGTTCTTGATTAGCGCTTCCATTTTTCCAGCCTGCGGTGTCTCGCCCGCCGGACCATACACATTGATTTTGGGCGGCTCCTTGGTCTTCGGATCCATGAATTCGGCTTGCTCGGTGATCGCCTTGCCATACTTTGCCCAAATCGCGTCGTTGTAAGCAAACGAAGTGGCCTTGTGGCGCGCGACGATGACAACGGCGAGGTCGCTTTCTTTCAGGCCGTAAGCCACCTGGTTCGCCGTGAAGTAGTTGGAGGCGAACTGGAGCGCCCAGCCCATGCTCTCCCCCGTCGAGGCGTCAAACAGGAATCGGTGTACGCCGGGAATCTTGTCGTACCAATCATCCTGCGTGTGGCGAGCGGGCCGCCACGGCGTATCCGCCGAAACTTGCGCTCCGGCCGCGGGAGCGCTTATGACGCTCGCGCCAACAACACCCGCTCCCGCGCCCAGCCGAGTAAGAAACAATCGTCGCGCTTCTAAAGATCGTAATTTTTCGCCGTTCATGCGGACCTCCTCATTTTTTCATCGCCCTAGATCGCAGAGTGGCCACATTATATGCTCAATTCCTAAGAAGATACCAAGTCAGCAGCCCAAAATCTTTTCGATAGTCTTTCGCATTTAGGAGGTCGGGGCTTCAGCCCCGACGTTCGGCGTTGCCCATTCGCGGGCTTTAGCCCCTGGAGCTTCAGGGCCTAAAGGCCTGTTCGTGCGTCGCTCGTTGTCCGACCTGAAGGTCGGACCTCCTAAAGGCATCACTAAATTCGATTGTTGGGAAAGGGGTGAATACAGGACAGTCCTAGATTATTCGATAAATTTTCCGTGCGCTGGCATTTGAAAAAGCAAAAGGCCGGACCGTCCGCAACTATTCGCGGCCAGCCCAGCCCTTTCAAATGTCTCGCTACTGCTTCCAGGCCGAATAGACCGGCTTGGCAAGCAGAAACGCGGGATTGGCTCCGGGTCTCGGCGTGAATTTCTGTATGCGTCCCGAGTCCACTTCCGCGAGGTACAGATTGCCGTCCTGATCGACGCTCAATCCGTGCACGCCCCAGTGGTAGCCGGGATAGTCGCCCATGCTGCCCCAGGTGTACAGCAGATGGCCTTGCAAGTCGTACTCGATCATTTTGTTAGTGGTGCGATCGAAGGTCCAGAGAGTGCTTCCGGATCCGATGTAGAGCAAGTGGAGACTGGAAGGCGAATTGTCAATCTTCCATTCGTAGAGATACTTGCCGTTTTCATCGAACACCTGGATGCGGTGATTGTTCCGATCGTTCACGAAAACGTGGCGGGTCTTCTGGTCAACGGCGACCCCATGCACGTTGCTCATATAACCGGGACGAGTCTCGAGCGCCTTGTTGTCTCCACCGCGGCGCGGGCCGCCTTTCATGCCCCATTGCATGAGGAATTTTCCGTTCTTGTCGAATTTGGCGATGCGCGTTCCCGTGTAACCGTCGGACACGAAGAAGGTGCCATCCGGGAGCCAATCGAGGTATGTCGGACGGTTGAAGTGTGTGGAGTCCTCGCCAGGGATTTCCGGCGTACCGATGGTCTGCAGGAGCTTGCTGCCGTCATGCGTGAACCGGTAGATGACTTGCATGTTGTCGTCCACCACCCACACGTTCTTTTCCGGATCGTAGGGGCTGATGTAGACGGAGTGAGGACGGCGGAAGAGCTTGTCCCACTGCTTCCAGGTCTCTATGATATTTCCGCTGCCGTCGTAGACGACCAGGCAATTCTCCCACTTCGCGTCCACGCCCAGTTCGCGGTAGGGCGGGCCCTTGATTCCGAGGTCGGGCGACTTCCCTTCCCAGGAAGTCAACCATTCCCTGGTGTCCTGATCGGTGCCTCCCGTTCCAGGCAGCGAGGCCACAGTGGCATCGCGCCAGAATCCTGCAACCGGGTAGCTAAGGCTGGGGCCGGCTTGCGGCAGCAGCATCGCCTTCGGCGGCGCCATCTTCGGCAATTCACCGCGGTAGAGTGCATAAATGCGATTGGGGCTTTCGGCGAAGACGCTTTCGCCCGCGCCGTAAGTCCACTTCTGGTTTCCGGGCAGCGTGCTGACGTCCTTCGGCCAGTTCTTCACCACATCATAGGCCCCAGTCAGATCCTGCCCTCCCACTGCGCCGGGGACGGCGGCGAATCCGGTTCCAGGCTTCGCCTGCCCCTCGACTGGGGAAAGCCTGCCGGAAATTCTGGCGCCAATGGTCACGCCAACTACCAACATCAAAAACATCAAACCAACTTTTTTCATGGGGTTCCTCCAAAAAGACTGCCCGACAGACTTGGCAGCCCAGCTAAAATTCTCCGTTTGCCCCTGGTTAAAACGCCTTGGCACATTCAAGCCATGGCATTTTTCGCCGATTGGATTTCCTGTTGGCGTGCTATGGGTAGGCGCGCAGCAGGGAGCCTATAAGGGAGCCCCCCCAAATGGCAAGAGGTTTTGTAGCGGTGTGGCAAGGCTGGAAATTCCTTTTGCCGGCGGCAGCAGAAGTGCACCACGCGCGACGAAACTTCCTACGCTTCGCGATATTTCTGATTTCCTTCTAATTCGGATTCATAAAAAAGTTAAGGATGAAAAATCCATTCCATCGCGAGCGATTGGGAGTATGCTCGCGGGCGGTCGGGTTGCAAAACGGGGAACCCGGATAAACTGAGGGGGAATGATGCGCAAGCAAGATCTTATCAAGGTGTTGATTTGCGCCGCGCTGGCCGGCGCTCCCATGATGATTCCGACGTTAGCAACAGGGCAAGCGCCGGCTCCTCCTGCGGCCGCGCCTGCGCCCTTGCCTCAAATGCCGCCCTCACTTGTGCCCGTGAAAGTGGTTGATCTAATGACAGCGGAAGGATCAGCGGCGTTCGGCGCGCAGTGGAAGACCATGGAGGCGAAGATTGTCGAAGGACCGGCGATTGCGAACGCCATGCCCGGATATAAAACGTCGTACGACATCCAGCCCCATGCCGGCGAGAGCGGCTTCGATGATTCGTCATGGCCAACAATCGAGGCCAAGGGGCTGGCCGACCGGCGCGGTGGCGGCAAAGTATCCTTCCTCTGGTACCGTGCGAGCCTGACTATACCGGCTAAAATCGGGGACTTTGACACGGCAGGCGCAACGGTAGTGCTCACTGCCTACGTGGATGATTACGCGGAAGTCTGGATCAACGGGCAGATGCCGCGCCGCCCGGGTTACCCCAGCCCGGCCACGATTCAAGGCTTCAACATGCCCAATCGCGTGCTGCTCGCCGACGCTGTCAAGGCGGGCGACAAGTTCCAGATCGCAATCTTCGGCGTCAACGGGCCGATTTCGGTCGCGCCGATGAATTTCGTCTGGTTCCGCGAGGCAAAGATCGAATTTTTTCGCTGAAGCGATTTCAGATTCAATTTTCAGGACCGGAGGAGGGTTGACGTGAAGAAAATTCTGATCATTTCAGGAACACTCGCAGGACTGATGCTGTCGCTGCCCGTGCAATCGCACGCTCAGCAGCAGGCACACGCGGCGCCGGCAAAGCAAGCAGCCAGCGACCTCAAGGCGACCAGGGATATCAAAATTATATCGAGCGCCGGCGCGCGCGCCCTGGCGGACGCCTGTTCCGCCTGGGCCGAGCAGAATAAGAAAATCGTGGC
Organism: uncultured Acidobacteriota bacterium; assembly: GCA_963740035.1. Classification (GTDB taxonomy): domain Bacteria; phylum Acidobacteriota; class Terriglobia; order Acidiferrales; family UBA7541; genus Palsa-360. Next base: position 549,145 of record CAVUDA010000034.1, on the reverse strand, counting down.
GATGGCGATTCTTGATTGGGGAGGCAATCTCATCGAGTCCCACGCCATGGAAGGCGCGCCGATGAATTCGATCGACACAGCGCTCTTGAAGGCCAAGTCCGCCCTGCGCTGGCGGCGCCCCACTTCGGAGACCAACAAGATGGTCCGCAGCGGCGAAAATTTGGCGCCGACTTTCATGCACGACTTCCCGCAACCGGGCGCACTTCCAATCGTGGTCGACGGCCAAGTGATTGGCGCGATGGGCGTGTCCAGTGCGGACGGCGAGAAATGCGCCCAGGCGGCGATCGACGCGGTGTTCAACGGAAAAGCGACCTCCTCGGCGCAGTAATACGGGCGCAATCGCAAGAGTGGCGCGGAAAACGAGCATGCTGCATTTGCCCTCGTTGCGCAGCGTCGTCGCCCACTCGAAAGTTATCATCACAAGGGCGGACCGCACATGACAGGCCAGATGCGACCCGATAAGTCTCAGGCTTGGGAAATCGGACTCAGAATGCTAGGCTGTCGCTGTCGCCCATAACTACAGATGTAATCGTATTTCAATGTGGCGATCTCTCCCCCGAACAGAGAGGTTTTGCAAGTCCGACGAGTTGAGTCGTCAGTCCATCATCGATGAAGAACATCTGAAACTCCTTTCCCTTGGGTACATGATTTCGGCTGCTACAACTGCTTTCTTCTCTCTTTGGTTTGATGTATGCCGTGATGGGCATCGTGATAAGCAAAATCCCTATTCAACAACAAGGAGATCGGACATCAGGGGCGCAAGCTGCCCCGGCTCTTGTTGGTTGGATTTTTGCTGGAATAGGGACTGGGATATTCCTCCTCATGGTGATCTTTGCTGCCGCCAAGGCCCGGGCGGCCTATTGCATCAAGAATCGTAGATCGCGGACATTCTGTATGGTCGTAGCGGGTTTTAGTTGTCTCGAAATTCCGTATGGCACTGCTCTGGGTGTCCTTTCGTTTCTGGTCTTCGGACGTGATTCGGTTGTCCAACTGTTCAAACCGGGCGTTGCCGTCGAATCCATCTCCTGATACGCGCATCGGAAGGCGGCAATGGTCAAAAATGCAGTTAATGGGATGGTCCGCCGCAGATCTGTACAAGTTGTAGAGTGCGGTGACAAGGAGGCATCCCATGAGGCTACACGTACTCGGCATTGATTTGGGTAAGACGGTGTTTCATTTGGTGGGACTGGATTCGACAGGCAGGGTGGTGATCCGCAAGAGATGTTCTCGCACCCAATTGCTGGCGTTCACCGCGAATTTGCAGGTGCAGTTGATTGGCATGGAGGCTTGTAGTGGGTCGCACTTTCTGGGGCGGGCGCTGCGCGAACAAGGTCATGAAGTGCGATTGATGCCGGCGCAATACGTGAAGCCCTACGTGCAGACGAACAAGAGTGACTACCTGGATGCCGAAGCCATCGCCGAAGCGGTGCAACGGCCGAGGATGCGTTTTGTGCCGATCAAGACGGAGGAACAACTCGACTTGCAAGCTTTGCATCGGGTGCGCGAGCGTTGGGTGATGCGACGCACGGCGGTGGTAAACCAGATTCGCAGTCTTCTTCTGGAACGTGGACTGACCCTGCCCAAGGGCCGAAGTCATCTGGAGGAGCGACTGCCTCGTATCCTGGAAGACGCTGAGTTGAATCTGTCCGACTCGTTCCGAGTTCTGCTGGCTCAGCTCAAATTGGAACTGGAGCAACTCGCAGCACGTATTGAGGAAATGGATCGGGTCATCCAGAAAACGGCCAGAGAGAATGAAGCCTGCCAACGACTCACGGAGATTCCCGGAGTTGGCCCGGTCACCGCAACAGCCCTGATCGCCGCGGTGGGCAACGCGAGCGCGTTTGGAAAAGGGCGAAATCTGTCGGCCTGGATGGGGATCGTTCCGGGAGAGTACACCACCGGTGGCAAACAGAAGTTGCTGGGCATCAGCAAACGGGGCAATAAGTACTTACGAAGACTCTTCGTTCAGGGCGCACGTAGCGTACTGCAACAGCGACACAAGCAGGCTCCCGGCCTGAGCGAGTGGCTCGCGCAACTGCAGGCGCGCACTCACCAGAATGTGGTCGTCGTGGCTTTGGCCAACAAACTGGTTCGCATGGCCTGGGCGGTTTTATGCAAGAACGAACGCTATCGCGCTCCCGTTTTTGCGGGGACAACTTAAAATCCCTGTTTAGGAAAAAAATTCCTGCCAGGTCTGCTGGCGGAAAATAGAGATGGCAATGGGTCTCTCCCACGCTCTCGAAACCCGATATCGGAAAAGGTCGCTTCGAGGCCGTCCAGTTTATGAGGACGAGAGCGAGCGGACATCCATCATGGCCCGGGGTCACCGACTCCACTGAAGGCCGAATACATTGGCGCAGACCAACTGCCATTCTTCGTTTTTCGCTTGCAACTCTGCGGCGGACCATACATTCCGAGAATCCCGTTCTATAAAAGGGGATGTCAAGACAAATGCTTCCCCTGCGACGGCAAAGCAGCGGGTGTTTGCCGTCCAGCCCCGGTAATGTAACGAGACGCTGTAAGTTTTCCCTCTCCGCGGATTCATCGTGCTGCCGTAACGACGCCGTTCAGTTCCTGACGCACTCAAGCAGACCGGCTGGACAGTGCCAACCATGGTTCTATCGGAGACTTTTCGCCTATCGCTTTTTCTGGTTGTCCGAGGGGGCATAGGGTTTCTCGAAAGACTCAGTGCCCAAAGCACACGCCTAACGGGATTCTGGATACTCGCCCTCGAACCAGAGCGTCTGGAGGACCTACCGGTCATCGCCCGAAATGAATCCAGGGATGGACTCTCCCCAGACGCTCAAGCTGCTTGTTGCTTTAGATATTCGGCGTCGAAACGAACTCCTTTCTTCCAAACGAGCAAAGTGATGGCCGCGATCTTGCGCGCCAGGGTGAGACGCGCCATCGTTGGCTTCATCCCTCGGGCCACTAAACCGGCGTGGAACTCTTGGAACGGTCCGGGAACGGCAGCGGCCCGAGTCGCGGCTCCCTTGAAGATATTTTTCAGATCGTGATTGTGGTTGGCGTTGAGCCCGCGAATGGCCAGGAATTTCCTGGAGCGTTTCAGCCGGCCCTCCACGATTCGGTATTCCCCGCTCGTGGAGGTTTTCAATGCCAAACCACTGTAGGCCCACAGTTGCCGCTTGGTGCGAAAACGATGCGGCGTCTGCATCAGAGCAATCAACAGAACGGCCCGAATGGGTCCAATCGAAGGAATCTGGCGCAGCAATTTCATCGCGCTGTGTTTCCGGCCTTCGGCCAACAGATCTCGTCGTACTTGCTCGCGCAACGACCGCAATGCGTCCAACTGCTGATAGTAGATCTCCGCCCGGCGACGCACGCCGGCTTCGGTGATCTTGGCGAGCCATTCCGAGCGATAGCGTGGGGCGTACACGCGCGGTCCCGCGCAGGGAATCGCCCAACTCCTATAAAGGGCTTTTAAGCGGTTCATCACCCGTGTGGTATCGCGGGTCAAAGCCAGGTAGCTGCGGGCCACTTCCCTGAGCACACGAATTCCTGTTTCGCCGTGATAGACCGGGTTGAGCTTGTTCAGGTACAACAGGTCGGAAAGCTTGCGAGCATCGATGCGGTCGCTCTTGTTCCCGGCTTTGATGAGTGCGTTCTTGCGCGGATCACACACCAACACTTGTGCCACATGCGGCTTCAGGAGATCGTGCAACCACGCTGCGCAGGTTCCTTCTTCCAAGGTCACATGCAAACTGCCGCGCAGACCACCAATAAACTGGAGAATCGTTTCGGCTTTTGTTTCCAGGATCGCTTCCATCACCAGGTTGCCAACAGAATCCAGAACCGCCACCGAAATCGTTGCTTGATGAACATCCAGCCCAATATACTTGGCATCATTCATGAGGGTGCTCCTTCCTGTAGGCGTTGATGCGAGAGATCAAAACCTACTTCAAAGGGGCGCCCTTTTATAATGCGTTTCTCGGGACTTGGCTGAGCAACCTGGCTAATTGTTCGTGAGATACACTCAGGAGTACACTTCGAGGCATGCGCGCATACCGGCTGATTGCTGTGTTGGTGGCGGTGTTGGCAATAGCGGTGGGAATGTCTGCTTCTGATGACGCTGAGAAGGATGCGAAGACTGTTAAGAAGGCAGTCGAGCGAAGCACCCTAGATCAACCTGGAACAAAACCCTTCCATCTGAAAGCAGTGCTGACACCGAGCTTTGAACGGGACAAGGACTCCGGCCGAACCGGCGAAGTCGAGATATGGTGGACTTCGCCGACGCAATATAGGAGAGAACTCCGATCGCCTGAGTTTCACCAGATCTCCATCGTGAACAATGGAAAGGAGTGGCAGAAAAACGAGGGGGACTACTTTCCGGAGTGGCTCAGGGAGGTTGCTGTGGAACTGATCGATCCGATTCCCCCCTGGATCAGGTGCTTCAAGGCGTGAAGGAAGCAGATGTGAAGAGACTTATGGGGATCACCCACTATAGCTGGACGATTGAAAGCACAGACGGGAACGTGCGGACGACTGAGGGCGCGGGAGTGGCCATTACCGACAATACCGGACTGCTCTCTTATGGAAGCGGATTAGGATGGGACGGCGAGTTTAAAGATTTCCAAAACTTCCATGGTCGCATGGTGCCGCGTACTGTTAGCAACGGAACACCTGAGGTGACCGCGAAGGTGACGACGCTCGAGGATCTTCGGGATATTCCACCTGGCTTTTTTGATGCGGACGCAGTCGGCGGTGATATGCCGTTGCTGCGGACGGCACTGGTCGAAGAAACTTCGTTGCGAAAGAATCTGCTTCCGATGGAACCCCCAGTGTGGCCTCCTCTCCAGGATGGTCCCTTGGAGGGCGCGGCCACTACCGAAATCGTCATCGATCGTACCGGACAAGTGCGAGAGATTGGATCGGTCGTAGCAAACAACCAAGGTGTGTACGATGTAGCTAGAAAGACGTTTGCAGCGATGCGGTTCACGCCGTATCTGGAAAACGGAGTGGCAGTCCAGGTTTTGTCGCGGGTCTCCCTGCCATTCAAGACGGTGCGTCCACCGGGACTGGAGACATTCGATAGCGCACAGAGTTACTTTGAGCGTGGGAGGCACATCGGCTTTCCTGCCGCTGGAACCAGTACACCATACGTGCTACGCGCGGATTTCGAAGCGAAAGGAAGTTCAGGAACCGTCGAAAAGGGATCATATGAAGACACATGGCTAAGCGATAGCCAGTGGCGCAGAGAGGCATCCTTCGGGAAGAGCCGTTACGTCCGGTCAAGAAATGGGGATAAACGCTATCTGTTGGCTGAAGGGCCGGACGCCTCACTTTTGCAACTTGTGTTGAAGATGACAGAGCCAATTCCAGCTATCGACACTTTTACGGAGTCCGACTGGAAGATCAAGCGGGACAAGGTCGGCGGAGTGGATACCATCCGGGTGCTTACGGGATACGAAAACCCCGATGGCGAACTGGACCCGGTGCACGCGCGGGGCTACTGGTTTGATGACACTGGGAGGTTGGTGAAGACCTATTTCATGGGAATCGAGACGCAGAGGTCAGATTTCGAGGACTTCGGCGGTGCAGAAATAGCGCACCGGATCGAAGTCTTGCACAATGGGGCGCTGGGAATGTTGATTCGCATCACCCAAGTGTCGGCGGCAGGCACCGTGCCAGCGAACACGTTTGAGTTGCGGGGACATGTGTGGACGCGAGCCTTCACCGAGGAAGTTAGGTAGAACGCACCCGCGCGAGACGGTCCCAAGTCCTTCCATGAGAAGGCCGGTAAGTGTCAAGTTGGTTTTGCAGTTGCCTTTGTTCGTCGAGTGGTCTTATTAGGATTTCATCCGCCTCTGCCGCCATCCTTCCATCCGCACTCTTTGGTGAGCGATTTTCGCTCGGTGCCAGTTGGGCGTCCTCAGTTCAGCAGGTGCTGCTACCTGTGAATCGACCTCGGCTCCCATCTTCTCGACAGAAGTCGGACCAGGACTTGGGCGCAGTCACCTGAACTCGGCGGTTGAGCTCGACTCTTGGAAACCAACCCTAGGCCACGGCGCTTACCACTTTGTGGTTGTTCCGCAGTGGCTCATAGACTTCCCCGCTCACCCACAACTTGTGCAGCAGCACGGCCAACTTCCGTGCCACTGCAACGACCGCCCGTTTCTTGGCATTCTTTCCTCCTCGCTCCGCCAGCTTCAGCCCCCAGCGCCGCAGATCGCTGTCCTGTCCAAAGGGGCCGAGAATGTAGTGCGCCCCTTGCACCATCAGCGTCCTCAGGTAGCGGTCTCCTTCCTTGCTGATGTGCAGTTGCGGTTCGCTCTGGCCCGAGTTCCTGCGCCCAGGACGCAGTCCGAGAAAACACCCGGCATCCCGGCTGCGGCGAAATCGCTGCGGATCGTCCAAGGTCAGAACGTAGGTCAAGGCAATCAGGGTCCCTACACCTTTCACTTGTTTCAGCCGGGCCACTTCGGGGTGAACTTCCGTGGCGATTTGCTCGATCCGACGATCGTATTCCGAGATTCCCTGGTTCAACGATTCGATTTCCCGCAACAGCGGATCCAAGGCATCTCGCAACTCCTGGCTCAGTCCCTTGGCGATCTCTCGATTGATCTGTCCGGTGCCGCACTTCCGCAGCCGCTCGCCGTGCGATTTCGTTAACCCGCGTGCCGCATTCACCAGCGCCGTGCGCGTTCCCACCAGTGCCGCGCGTGCCCGGATCACCGTCAGATGGATTTGCGCTTTGGCGCTGCGATGCCGTACCGGTCCCAACAAGCCGGGATCGATTCGTGCTAACCGTGCCAGCGTCCGGGCATCGAGTCGATCATCTTTTCGACTGCTCTCACCAATGAGTCGCACGTTCCGCGCATGCGCCACGATCACTTCGTGGCCCAACTCGGTCAACTGTCGGCTGACCCAAGGGGAGTGGGTCCCGGTTTCCAGTGCTATCCGGCAGCGCGGAATCTTGCCGAAGACTTGGTGCATTCCCTTCGGTGTGGTCGGCAGGTTGTGTTCCAGAATCACCTTACCGGACTCATCCAAAATACAGTAATGGCTGAACCGATCTCCCAGGTCCAAGCCAATAGTCAGCTTGGGCTCTTTGAAAAACTTGTTTCTGTTTTTCGCCACGGTGCTATTCTTTTTCATAAGCCGGTCTCCTTTCCATTGCGCCTTGAGCGCGTCGATCATTGGGAGCGTATCGCATCCCGCTGGAGACCGGCCTTCTCATCCCATCTGTGAAGTCCTCTTACCGGATTGTGGCTTTTTGCTCAGAATCTCCCACCCCCGGACCAACTTGTGCCACACGGTTGATTCTACGGTGTTCGCCACCGGGACTGCTCCTTGGCCCCAATGCCGGTCAACATGAAACCGGGCCTATTGGGGGCCCACCGAGCACCCTTGATAAACCGAAAACTAAGCTTTTTTTTAACGAGAACGGGAATTTCACACGCCTAAACGCTGTCTGCACGCCAATAGGGCCGATTTTGGCGAAGGATTCTCTGGGATTGAGGTTCAAACCGGCATCTCAGGAAGGGCGCCGAGACACGCCAACTCGTGAAATGGAATATTTCCTCGACGCGGCGCAGAATCATGTCCGTCCGCTTCAGCCACGATTACTGCGCGTCACCTATCTTACGGGAGGAGAGGTAAGCGGCCATGTTAACCATATCGTCGATCGTCAATTTCTCTACCACCGGTTTCATCATGTCCGTCCACGTCCCAGTGCGAGCCCCATTCTGCATGTCAAAAAGCTGGCGCACGATGTAGCCAGGAAGGCGTCCTGCGATTCCCGGGATGCGGCCGAGGCCCAGCAAGTCCGGTCCATGGCAATAGATACACGCAATGGTCTTGCCATCGCCATCGTTCATCACCAACCGTTCACCCTTCTTGATGCTACCCACCGGCACATAGACAACGGCGTTGGAACGCGGGTTTTTATAAATGAACGCTTCGGGAGTCTCCGGCATTTCAATCATGCGGTTCCCGAGCGGCTCTGTCTCCTTCCCCGGCAAGGGGAAGTACAAACCGGCGGCGACGAGAAGTGTCTTGGGAACTGTCTTGCTTTCGATGACCCTGATCCTGGATATTAATGGAATCGCTCCATAATATTTGGCGGATTCTTTGATCTCATCGTCCGTCATGGCCTTGGCGTACTTAATCATATTGGGCGTGTTGTATTTTCTGGGATCCGCGCTCTTCCTCAATCCGGCCTTGAAATCCTCCATCGTCTGCACGAAATAAGCGTAAGGGAGGGCCTCGATCGTGGCGTTTGCGGGGTCGCCTTTCCCGTTTGTATAGTGGCAGGCAGGGCAGGCCAATACGTCCGGTTTCCGTCCTTGCGCCACGATCTCCGGCATTTTGGGATGGTCATCGGGATACCAATCGACCGTCCCCTGATTGCGCATCTGCGTCAGCGTAAGGCTTACGGGGCTGCCGGGGAGACTGATTACTTTACCGTCATCTACGGCAAGTTTTTCCGTTGGCGTGGGCGCTGGCTCTTCCGATGGGGGTGAGCCCAGCGGGGTCTTAAGGCCATACGCCCAGGGCGGCGGCACGCGATTCGTTTTTCCTTGTTGCGGGGGAATTGCGAAAATGGCGGGAGCAAGAAATAAGGCCAGCGCCAATCGCCAGACACGAATCCTCATGTGAGCCTCATAGGCCATTGCAGGTTACAAATGAATATCATTTTTATTCCGGGACAGAGCGACGCCATCTCGCTAGCCGGGTTTAAATTCATATTCTTCGGAATTTCCGAATTGGGCTTTCAACTCGTGCATCCTAATCCTCTTTCCACACTCAACGCAAGAAATCTGCGACCAGAGCAGCCCGCCAGCGAGGCTGAACCTTCAGCCCTACCTGAATCACGCGGTTTCGGAAGGAAGGACCAGTAGCGAAAGCTCACTGCCTGGCATCTATCGTCGGCTATCCGCCAAACAAATTTCCTCATCCTCAGCGCGGCGTTATGTGATTTGCTGAACCCATTGCCTCCGCCAGGCCGGCGCCTCGAAGGGATCCCCGAAATACTTTGTTTCGCAACCGCCGCAGTGAAATGGGTCCTTCACGCGTACGAGGTCCATGTATGGAAGTCGCCGCCGATTTACGCGAGCATGGAAGGGGGGACCCCAACAGAAGCTATCGCAATTGACGCACAAAAACACCCTTCGGATTGGGAGCCGGCGACAAAGCTCCCAGACCCGCCGAGGTCTCCGTGTTTGCGCGAGGCTGCGTGGCTACTTGCTTTTGGACTGTTTCGCGATGATGAGTTTCGCGATCTTGTTGTAGGTAGCCTGTGGCAGGATTTTTTTCTGCACCAGGTCGGTCTTCGCTTTGTAGGGCCGCCCGTCGATAATCTTCTGCGAGTACACGGCGCCGATTCCCGGCAGCGCGTCGAGCTGGTCTTTGGTGGCGGAATTGATGTCCACCAAATCCGCGCTCGTCGCGGCTGCCGCCGGAGCAGCGGCCGGTTTCTTCGCCGTCGTGTTCGATTGCGCCATGCCCAGCGTTGCGAAGCATGCCAGCGCGAATACAACCAGTGTTGCCGTCAATAGAGATCGCTTTGCAGTCACGAATGTTCTCCTTTATTGTGGTTTCTTCTCATCCTTCGCAGCGTGATACCCAGCCTTCATCGCGTCCGCTTCGGACAAATATTTGCCGCTCTTTGTTTTTCCATAGTACCGGCTGTTCGGGTAGTGGTAGACACCCGAATCCAGGTTCACCCAAACCTGTCCCGGGCCGGGTGTTCCCGCAGACGCCGAGGAAGAGGGAGCGGTCGCCTTGGCCGGCTTTGGCGCCGGTTGGGCAGCAGGGGCAGCGGCGGCCGCAGGGGCCGGCTGGCTCGTGCTGGCATCCGACGCGGAACTTGCCGGAGTTGACTTCGTGGATTTGGTCTTCTTGGACGCTGCTGCAGGCTGGGATGGCGCGCTTGCCGCAGTTGATGTGCCGCCGCTGACGGTAACGAGCGGCGTGATCTTCTTCAAGATGGCAGCGGCAATGCCCGCTTTTGACAGGTCGGCAACGGACGAATACGGCCGCCCGGCAATGATCTTCTTGGCTGTCGCTGCGCCGACGCCCGGCAGCGCGTCGAGGTCCTTTTCACTGGCCGTGTTCAAGTCCACTTTTGCGGCGGATGAAACGGCCTTGCTTGCCGACGAACTGGACGATTTTTTTTCGGATTGGGCGGCTCGTGCGGTTGAGGCCACTGCTCCGCAAATCAAAAGCACCACGGAAAACCAAAGCACAATCCTAGCTACGGTGGCTTTCATCGAATCCTCCTTGTCTTCCGCTGGATGAATGGTCTACTCCGATTTCCCGAATAGCCCGCTGATCCCGGCGACCACAGACTTGGCCTTGTCGGCGATTCCGGCGGCCTCATCCGCGTTGGCGCCGCTCAAAAACGCGTCGAGATGGCTGGTGACGGCGTCGGGCAGCCGCCCTTTCAAGTGGGTCACGACCGCGTCAACCAGTTCCTGTGCCTTGTCTTGAGGCAGTCCGGTTTTCTGCATGACGAGCTGAACGAGTTCATTCATTGTCCGTTCTCCTTTATTCCGTTTGACCTGTACGCGACGGCTGTTCTAAATACCGCGCTGTTTTACAGCGCAGCCGCACCGAATCGGACGCTTGCATGGGACTTGTTGAACATCCACTCAGCGATGAGGCCGACTATGATCCCTCATGCGAAACCCAGAGCCCGACCCTCCCGACCATCGACACTAGAAATGAGGGAGACAGCGGATATTGGCAGTCATTTAGCTTTTTTCCTCTCCAGTGTCAAGCGATTAAGGGAGCGGCGGCCCCGTCTCAGCCTGGCAGTGCTGAGTGTGGACCTGAGTGGCTTTGCCGATAACCAACTTCCATGCGAACAGGCAGCTTCACAGTTATCGATAATCTCATCTGCCGGGAGCTGATCGGATCATCGCAGGAGAAAATCGGCAACTCTGAGCCAATAGTGCAATTCATGCCATCTGGTGTAGACAACGATGGATTGTCCGATGACGAAAAAGGGAAGCACATATTGGTACACCGCGTGGATCCGGCGGTCGACGATTAGGTCTCGGGCTGCGCCCAGTAGGATGAGCAAGTCCACGCCGGCATACAGCATATAGTGCGGCAAGATGGATTCGGGAAAACGCCCCCAGGCGGCGGCCGTGAGTCCGCAGGTCGCGATGAAGATGAGACGGCGATGCAATTGCGGTTTCGTGCGCCAGTAAATGGCAAGGAAGAACGTCGGTGTGAAACAGACCATGTCAAAGAGGGGGATGATCATCCGCCAGCGAGCATTGAGGGAATGAAGCTGCACGATGTCGAAGCGTGCCATTGTGAGGGCAGTAGATACACCAAGGAGGAGAATACCAATGCCAAGGGCGAGCCCGAACCAGCCCATAAGTCGATGTACGCGAACGTTTCCGGTGCGCACCAGGGATGATTGGAGAATGAAGAAGGCGACCCAAAAAGAGAATACGGCAGCGTGGAAGTATAGGAGCAGCGGGCGTGGCGGAGAGGGATGGAAGAGATTCTTGTCTACGGTGAAATGGAAGCCATAGACGATGATCGCGGCGATCAACAGGGACATGAGGAAATAGAAATACTGATCCAACAGACGCGCACCCCAAGCCGCCGCCGTCCCGCTCGAGCGGGGACGAGCCGAGGGAATGGATAAGACCGAAGCATTTAGTGCGCTTGGCGATTTCGAGGTCAACGCGAAGGACTCTATCTTTATTCTGGGGTTTCGGTCAACTTCTGGATAGAGCCAGTTTTCCCGCATCCCGATAAGTCCGTTTCATAGGACTCGGCGTACTGGTGCGAAATGTTCCCCCAATCATTTACATTAGATTGAGTTGCTGTGCCACGGTCCCAGTTCCATGCCCCTTCCTGGATGTCAGTTCACGACCGCCTTAACCCCGGTCGGCGGCTGAGGCGGCGTATGAGTCCCGCTCGAACCAGCCACGGCGTAGGCGCCGATGGTCCATGGCCCGGTCGCCGGCCTGGAATTTCCATTCGCGTCGGAGCACAACGCTGTCAATGGCATCGCGTTGACGCTCGTGGAACACAGCGAAGTCAGGTTCGCGCCAGCGTTGATGACGGTCGATCCGGCTCCGGGCTGCCCGAGTGCGTTCAGCTTAAACAGCGCATCTGTGTTGAAGACGCTGCCCGGCTCACCGCTGTCAGCCTTCCAAGTCGCCCAGTCGGAGAACTGAGAACCGTTCCAACTAAAGGTATTCGCTGAGCCGCCCGTTCCGTGATCAGTTCCAGCGTCCTCATAGGCATTGTTGCTCAGTCCGCCCGCCACGAACGTGGTGCCCGACGCCACTCCGATCACATTCTGCCCGTTGTCCACCAGGTTGTTCTGAAAGCGCGCGTTGAGCTCCATCTCGAGCAGCGCCCCGGAGCCAGCCCCGGAGTAGTACCCCGGCCCGAACACCGTGTTGTTCACCAGAATCGCGTTGCTGCCGAAACTGTCCGCGTTCCCCCAAGCCATCAGCACGCCGCAGCAGGAGTAGCGCTGCTCGTTCGTGTTGTTGAACGCGCCGGTCATAAAGAAGACGTTATTGAACTCCGCCAGGTTCTCAAACGTCCCGCCGTTGTCCTCGTTGTACATCCACGAGGTGGTGTTGAAGCCGACGTCCCCGTCGAACAGATTGTTGTACTCGGTGATGCCGTTGATCGTCTGTCCCGGTTCTGAGAAGACGTGGAGGCCGTCGTGGTGATAGGCGTCCGTGTTGCCGGTATCCCAGTTCGACATGTCGTGCAGGTGGTTGTCGTGGAAGGTGGAGTTGGTGACGCTGTTCCCCAGCGCGTTATGGTCAAAGTGGTAGAACTCATTGTTGTAAATCCGTATGTCCTTCGAGCTATTCGGGGTGCTGTCGCCGATGTCCGTAGCCCACAGCATCTCCTGAAACGTGTTGTTGTGGATGTACAGCGAGTTCGCGCCATAGCCGCGCACACCCCAGCACCCGGGGATCGGGCAGTTCACATCCGTCGTGCCAGTGTGCACATATACCGGCCCAATCATTAGCCCGTGGATGGTCACGCCCGTGGTGCTGTCGGCTAGGATGGCGATCGAGTTCACATGGTTCGCGAGGCCGGTCCCGTTCGATGTGCTTTTGATGTAGCCAACGCTGCATGGCACGTTCGTGTTCGTCGTAGACATATACCCACAGTTCCCACCGCCCCCGTCAATGTCATAGTAGTTTCCGTTGACGGTGATGGCCCCGCCGGCGGGCACCGCCGGAAAAGAAAAGCCCGCTCCGGCGTCAAATGTGACCTGGACGACATTCCCGCTCACACCACTCCCGTTGAGCGTGAGCGGGCTCGTGAGCGCGCCGCAGAGATAGTCGTGGTCGCCGGCTGAATTGGTCGTGTTTGACATCGTAGCGATGGAGATCGTCGTTTGCCCGTTACACGCCGATCCGCCGGAGAAAGCTCCGCCGCTCTGCGACACATACCGCGTCGTCGCTGAGGCAGGCAATGAAACCGCCACGACTGCGACAAAGACGAAAATCCCGTAAAATCTGCTCATCATGATGCCTTCCTCCTGGTAAAACGCGCCTGAAACGGGCGAACGGCAAGCTGAATTGATACGGCGGCGGGTGAGGGCCACATGACTGCAAGTTATTATTTGGTGAAGCAGACCATCTGCTGGCCCGAGGGACAGAATCGGGATAGGTAGAGGAACCTGTACCAAGCCGGACATCGGCCTGCTCGAATTCAAACCGCGAGAATCGTGCCTTGCGCTTCCGTTTATCGGATGGGGTGAGAAGTCGGCTTCTCGGAAGCTGGAAATTTCAGCCGGATGCGATTTGGGCCAGATTTCGATAACACCGTTCATCGGGCTCTTTGTTTGAGACTCTCCTTGAAATCCCGCATTGAACTGCCTAGGATGCGTCTTGGCCACACCGTGAAAATCGCAAATAGCACCGATCATTCAGAACTGGAATTGGGTAATCCTGAAAACGAAAATTAGGAGCGCTCCATGAAACCGATACCCAGGTTTTCCATCGTTGTTGTGACGGTCGGGATCTGTTTTCTCATGTTTTGCGGGCAAACGCGGAATGATGTAGTTGCCGCCCAGGGAGGCAAACCGGTGACGATGTACCGGTTCTATACGGGCAAAGATGGGCTCTCGCACGTGGAAAAGATTGAAGTGAAGAATTTCGACCAGAATAACTTCGCCAACCTGATGGACACGACAACGGGAGCTATGCTCCGCCGGTCAAAACCCGATTCACCCGGCGCTGATTTCGGAGCGTTCCATCCAGGACCGCGCCGGCAATATATTTTCGATCTTGCCGGCCATGAGGAGGTGGAATTTTCGGGAGGGGAGAAAATCATTCTAAATCCTGGAGACATAGAGCTCATTGAAGACCTAGCCCCGACCAAAGGCCACCGGAACCGCAACCTCGGACCTGAGGACCGCCTGGTGTTGTGGGTGCCGATCGCCGATCAGACGGTGGTGCGTGATTCGATTTCGAAATAGTCGTGGCCTGTGTGCTGCGGCCGATTTTTTAGCGAGGTCCTGGCAAGTGCTTCTTGAAAGTACCAGCCGCGGATATTCAATCGATCAGGGAAAGAAAAGAGCGCCCCGGGCACCAGCTAGCTTTCGGTGCACGTTCCCCAGCCAGTCGAGTTACTGCAGAACGAATGATGGCCGCGAGGGGCAGGACAACATTGGTTCTTTGGGCCAGGTCCAAAACACGCCCCGCCTTGGGGTATGCACGTACCTGTGACGCCCGTGCCACTTAGGAGGACGATCTGCGGGCTGCTGAGCGCGTCGTCGGTAATCGAAAGCGTGCCGCTGGCACTGCCTGCGGCGCCCGGCTTGAAAGTAACGTCGATCGTGCAACTTGCCCCGGATGCGAGGGTCGAACCGCTGCAAGTGTCGGTCTCGCCGAAGTCAGCGCTGGCGGCGATACTCATGATGTTGAGCGTCGTTGTGCCGTAATTGCTGAGCGTGAGTGACTGCGCTGGACTGGTAGTGCCTAAAAGCTGGTCGCCGAAAGTCAGGATGGTGGTCGACAAAGTGGCATTGGCGCCTGAAGTGAGCCCCACTCCATTCAGGGAAACCGAGTGTGGACTGCCCAAAGTACTATCGACGATCTTAATCAATCCACTGCGGATTCCCGTCTGGTTTGGTCTGAAGGTTACTGTCAGGCCGCAGCTTGC
Source organism: uncultured Acidobacteriota bacterium (assembly GCA_963740035.1). Lineage (GTDB taxonomy): Bacteria > Acidobacteriota > Terriglobia > Acidiferrales > UBA7541 > Palsa-360. The sequence goes on along the minus strand of CAVUDA010000034.1, from coordinate 534,016 downwards.
CCCCGCAGCGAGGCTCGAGCCGCAATTATTGGTTTGGCTGAAATCCGCAGCGTTGATCCCCGCGAGCCCTGTGCTGTTGATGGCGACCGCCGAACTGCCATTGTTGGTAACCGTCTCTGCCTGAGTAGCACTCGCGGTTCCGACGAGCTGCGGGCTGAAGCTCAAGCCGGTGGTGGGCGAAAAACTGAGCGTGTCCGGCTCTGCTAGGATTGAAACTGTGAAGGGCTGAGTGGCCGTCTGATTCGCAGAATCCGTGACTTTGATACTGAATGCCACCCCTTGAGCCGCCGTGTCCGGCGTGCCGGAAATCGTGGCACTGTTTCCCGAGCCGGGAACAAATTGAAGATTGTGAGGCAGATCGCCGATCAACGACCAGTTAAAAGGAGCAACACCGCCGCTCACTTGGATGGTCTGACTATAGAGCGATGCTAATGTACCGTTGGGCAAAGAGGCCGGCAAAATCGTTAGTGGAAGTACGGTTTGGTTCACTCCTCCGCACCTCGACAGAGCCACGGCTGAGACGAGGCACAGAACAAAAATCGTTGAGCGCTGTAAACGTTTTATAGCGACCACGTGTCCAACCTAACGTGTCTTTGCGGGATGGCGAAGAGTACTCTAGAATCTACCAATCCTCAAGTATAAAAATACGTAATCAATATTCGTGTGGGCTTGCCTTAGGATATTCGCATGTCGGCTTGGTCCTTATGAGTCGGAGACCGGAATGTGCCCGTTCCGCGGATTCCCAACTGGCCGGAGAAGGCGTATCGTGATCACTGGTAAGCGGTACCAGCTATAGGAATCGCTCGGTTGAGGGGCGCACCGCAACAACTAGCGGACCGAGCCTATTCCATTTTGGTGTGTGGTATTTCCTGCCCCGGTCGCAGGCAGATTGCATGGTCGGAATCTAAGTTACAGGAGGGATTTCGAAAATGTCCAAGCGCTTGGTGGTTTCGATGATTGCCGTGATCGCAGGATCGACGTTCTCGCTGAATCTGCGCGCTCAAACCGCTCCGCCAACATGGAATGACGTCCCGCCGCCCAAATCCGCGTATGTCGGGAAAAAGTCGGCTCCGGCTCCGCGCCGCGACCTTTCCGGGATTTGGAATGCACCGGAAGCGGATGGGGCGCTCCAGGTAAGCGGTGTGCTCGAACACCCCGCGCTGGAAGCACCCCGGGGACAGGGCGTTGAAGGGGGGCGCACAGACGAGACGGGCATCATGCGTCCTCTGCACTACACGCCTCTGGGCCTGGAAGCGCTCAAGGCCAATCGGCCCTCTGGACCGAGTGTCAGACAAGTCCCTTCCGTGCTTGCAAATGATCCAGCGGACTCGTGTGATCCGCTCGGGTTTCCGTACATGGAGTTTTGGGAATTCAGGACCATCAACCTCGTTCAGACTGCGAAGCAGATGATTATCTTAAGTCCATTTTACGGTAATTACCGCGTCATCTGGACCGATGGGCGAGATCTGCCCAAGGACCCTGAGCCGCGGTGGAACGGATACTCCGTTGGAAAATGGGTGGATGATTATACGTTCGTGGTCGAGACGACCGGGCTAAATCCAAAAAGCTGGCTGGATCACGCTGGCCGCCCGCATAGCGAAGAGTTGCGGGTGGAGGAACGGTTTCACCGCGTGGACCATGACAACATGGAGATCACCGTGACAATCTTCGACCCGAAGTTTTACACGGAACCTTGGCAGGGCCTCAACAAGTTCCCTCTCCACTTGCTACCCTCCGATTTCGATATCCCGGAGTTGCTCTGCTCGCCATCAGAGATGTCGGAGTATAACAAGCAAGTTGGCACAGTTGTCCTTCCAGGGGCCCAAAAGTAGCGGCGCCTTTTCTAACGAGATCGAAGGACGGTAGTTCGGTTTGCTATCGGACGCGAATTGGTTGGAAACAAGGCGACCAAGTTGCCGATTACTGCCGGCGTGTCGCCATCCGTTAGGATCCGAGGCGTTCAGCAACAGGCTCTCGGCGGATAAAGGAGTCGAAGCCTGCTTTTTTGAGTTTGTCGAGGACAATGCGTGCAGACGCCTGGTCTGCATACGGGCCCAGCATCACCCGATAAAATGAATCGACCGGAAGGGTGCCGACAAACGCCTGGAAATTCTTTTGCCGGAGCTGATCGGTCAGCTCACGGGCGTCACCTTCTTCCTTCAGTGCCGCGACTTGCACGACTAGTTCCGTGCGGCGGGCTTCGGGCTTCGCTAGCCGGACAGGCGTCTCCTGAGCCTGCGGGGCTGGCGTTGCTATTGAGATTTCTTCGGCGGTTTTCCCAGGGGCTGAACTCACGGGCTGTGGAACTGCCTGCGCCACCGGGCCATCTACGTTTGATTTGTATACAGGGCCGTCGTCAACGCGGGGGACCACCGAAGCAGCGATCGACGCGGGCGTTTGGGTGCTAATTCCCCCGGCGAGTCTTGATCCCAGCCTGATCAGCAATTCACCGGCCGGGCGATGGTCGACGTAGACCAAAGTCGAAATCACAATTCCCAGAAATAATGCAAAAGTTGTCTTGAATATCCATCGGTTGTGGCTTTGGAAGTAGGCGTCGGGAGTGAGCGCGCGTAATTTCTCCGAAGCGTTTCGCAGCGCGGGAAGCCACTGCTCTCTAGCGTTCGACATCCATGACTCGGGCAGTAGCCTATCCAGCTCGGAAACAACCTTGGATGCGAGCGTGGGACGTATGCCGTATGACGGAAAATCGTCGGGCGCGGGGATATGCAAGGTCAAGTCATTCCCGATTCCCGGCCGCAGATTTGTGTTCTGTGGCAATTTCCGAATTTGCTCCAGGGCGCTGTAGGGCAGGTCCGTGAATCGCAAGCCGCCTGTTTTTTTCGTTTTGTCCATCCACACCAATTCGCCAATCCCAGTGACCAGCTTGGAATGCGATGTGAACGAAAAAGGAATTGGCCCCGATGGTTTTATGGGAGCGGTGGCGCGAAACCGGAGACCTTGCTCGGAAACGTCGAGCACGATGCCTCCGTTGTCAAACGGCAGGTTGATATGCGGAAGCGGGTTCAGCGTCTTCCGGCTATATTGACGGCGTTCGTGTGGTGTCATTGACCTGGTAACGCTCCAGAACTCTGCCGGGACTTTTAACCGATCCTCGATGCAATCATGCAAGGCGCCCGATCCCGGCGACAGATGAATCGTGACAACTGTAGGCCGGGCCCATAGGGAATGAAAAGACCTGAGACATGGAAGGTTGCTCTTTTCAATAACAAGGGCCAACAAAGAAATACTTCTGCGTTCCTGACAACACTCCTATTTGTATCAATGCGCATTTCCTGGGGATGGATGAGCAAGGCTTTGCCGGCATGGCCCGGCGACCAGAGCTATCGCGCAGGTTCGCTCGACTGCGCGGCACTCAAGGGTCTATATTTAGCTCCATGACGACCATTGGACTTATCGGTGCCGGACACATCGGAAGCCAGATCGCGCGACTGGCGGTAGCAAACGGGTACGACGTCGTAATCAGCAACTCGCGCGGACCGGAAACCTTGTCTGCGCTCGTCGCCGAGCTTGGACAGAAAGCCCGTGCGGCGATGGCGATTGACGCGGCAAAGGACGGCGACATCGTAGTCGTCACCGTGCCGCTGAAGAATTACAGATCGGTGCCGGTCGAGGCGCTGGCGGGCAAGGTGGTGATCGACACCAACAACTACTATCCCCAACGGGATGGCCACATCCTCGAACTCGACAACGAGTCGACGACGACTTCCGAACTCTTGCAAGCGCACCTGCCAACCTCGAAGGTAGTCAAGGCATTCAACCACATCTATGCCGCACAGCTCACCACCGACGGGAAGCCACCGGGCTCGAAAAACCGCCGCGCGCTGGTCATTGCCGGCGACGATCCCGGTGCCAAGGCCACCGTCACGCGCCTGCTTGATCAGTTCGGATTCGACACGGTCGACGCGGGGCCGCTGAGGGAGGGGTGGCGCATTCAGCGCGATACGCCCGGCTACGGTCCCCGTCGGACGGCGGAGGAATTGCGCAAAGACCTCGCGGCAGCTAAGCGGTACGCGGACCAGGCTAACCACAAAGGATCTTGAAGAGAGCAAAGACTTGGTTCGAGAGACTTTGGGACACCTCCTGGGCGACCAATGCCGAGGGGCCAGATTTCGAGAATCCGTTTATCAGGTACTGAGCCGGTAATCAGGGACGTGCGGTTTTCCCTGAAGAGCCATTTGGAATACCATTTAACGGAAGCTATGTGCTTGGAGGGTTTGAAGCTGCCACCTTCGCCTTCTGAATGAGCGGCCTATGCACTGTGGTTTTCGTTCTACAACTTTAGTCGGCTCCGCAAAGCTCTGAGGATAACGCCTGCGATGGAAGCCGGAATCATTAATCGCATTTGGAATATATAATATCTGTTAATATAACCGTGCGATTACTTTCTGGGCCACTGAGGTCCATTCTGGAGTTGCCAAGAACCAATGGCCTTCCCACTGCTTTCCGCGATATAACAGACTCACGTTCTCCCAATAGTGGGTCTCTCCTAGTCCAGGCAAATATACGTACCCTTGTCTATTGACCGGGGAATAGACAAAGTAAACAACGTACCGGCGTTGCTCGCTAAGGTCGAACGCGACCTCGAACCGTGGTAGCGACGCGTCGGGCTCTGGAATCGATCCGTGAATCCAATCTGCAATCCAACCCGCCCTGGGAGCCGAACAATCTTCGCCGACGTTACAGTTCCCTGGGCCAGGGCCGAAACTGAACTGTTTGAGCCTTTCGGCGTCGCTGACATCAGCACTTCGCCCTTCTCGGCTTAATGTTATCTTCTCCGTTGGTCCCTTTGAGAACAGCGGCAACGCGATTAGAACAAGCAAAGCTATGCCTAATACTTTCATTCGAGCAGAATACTCCCAAGCAGTTTCAGGCGCAACGGGGCTACTAGAACGACCCAATGCCCTCAACGCACATTTAGGACTCTACCTTTCAGTTCTGTCCCGATTGAGATAGCCGGATAACCAAATCCGACATCCTGATATGTCTATCGGGGCCTAGCCGAAGACTCTCGCTTTCCCGCCAGACCTACTCCAATAACAAATTCGTTTGTATCGAGCACAGGAGGAGCATACGATGCGCGAGCCGGATGTCTAATTCAGAAATTCCGTTCGCCAAAGGCTGCGCAATGAAGAAAAGAATTGGACGCGGTTCCCATGATGGACTGTCGCGCCGAGAGGTGCTCCTAGGAGGCCTGGCCGCAGCGGTAACCCCAAGGGTCACGGCGAGGGATCCGCTGACCGTTGAACTTGACGTACCCACAGCTCTGAAGACGATCGGGGCGCGCACGATCGACATCCACGCCCACTACTACCCGCAGGCCTACTTCGATTTATTTGTTTCGGAGGGTCAACGCTTCGACGCCGAGTTCCGCACAAGTGAGCAGGGCTTCTTCTTCAAAACTCGCGCTGAATCCGATGGGCCGCTGCCGACCAAATTTATCGACCTGACGGAACGCCTCGCCGACATGGACGCACGCGGCGTAACTGTCCACGCGCTCTCGCTAACCGATCCCATGGTGTATTGGGCGGACGGCGAATTGTCACATAGGCTCGCTGTGGCATGGAATGACGGAGCGATCGCTGCGCATCGGGCCCATCCTGATCGGTTCGTGGTCTTGGCGACTCTGCCCATGCTCGATCCCGACCGCGCCACGGACGAACTTAACCGCGTGAGGAAGCTTCCTGGAGTGCGCGGTGTCTACATGGGGACCAACATCGACAATCGAGATCTCGATGATCCCCTGTTCGAGCCCATTCTTGAGCGAATCGAAGCGCTCGGCCTCCCGGTTTTCCTACATCCTTTAGCGCCAATCGTCGGCGGTAATCGGTTGCAGCCGTTTTTCTTGAACCGCTTGGTTGCCTATCCGATTGACACCACGATTGCGGCCTGTCACCTCATCTTTGGTGGAGTAATGGACCGCCATCCGAACCTCCTCATCGTCCTGCCGCATGCCGGCGGTGTGCTGCCAAACCTCATTGGTCGTCTCGACCACGGCTGGAATGCGATTCCGGCAGCCAAACACTCCGCCAAGATTCCCAGTGCGTACTTGCATCGATTTATGTACGACACCATCTCTCATTCGAAGCCGATGATGGAGTACATCATCTCCCAGGTGGGCGTCGAGCGAATCATGATGGGCAGCGACTACTGCTTCGCCGTCGGCGATGACCGTCCAGTCGAAGTCGTCGAGCAGCTTCGCCTGAGTCCCGAGCAACGCAAGATGATTTTGGGAGGAACGGCAGCGAAATTACTGAAAATCTAATCCGGGCCCATATTCCGAGAAGCCCATTTCACGGGACTTGGGTAATTGTCAACATAGGACGAGTGGTGCGGCCACTGCGAGTTCGTCAATGCTTTGGCTACAAGGGGAACCATCACGCCGCGAACGAAACCCTCGCCGACACTATACCCCGAACTGCCGAAGATGATGGTCCAGATGCAGGTACATCAACGTCGCCCATTCCAGCGGCGTCAGCGGCCCGAAAAAGAAGTGCGGATGCTTCGTGCATACGCCTGGCCCGCCCGTTGCAAAGCGGTCCATTAATTCGCGCAGCCTTTGCCTCTCCACCACGAAATTCCGTTCATCGGCCACCAGGCAACTCTTCTCGGTCATCGAATTGCGGCGCATCGGTGTCCCGTTCACGATCAGCGACTTCTTCGCCAACCGCCCAAACAGTCGTCCAACCAAGATTCGCGGTGGAGTTATCTTCCCCATCGCCATCCCGATCGTCGCCGAGCAGTGGGCCAGCATCTGCGCCGAATTCATCTTGCCCCACTTCCTCTCGCTATCCGCACTCAGCTGAGCCATTCGATCTTTCAGTTCTTCCACTTCGGCCGCTTCAAAGAGATTTTTCATGCGAAAAGACCCTCCGCTTTCTCTTCCTCTATCAGTATGTCGAACGACGGGCAGCCGGATCGACAAGTTTAGTCTTTTTTTTGGAAGTATTTGTTCAGGGGGGAAGAAGTTTGATTTCGAGCATCTTTCAGTCGCATTCCGGCGGAATTGTTGCTTACTCGAAATTTGTCCTCGGGCGGGATTTCCCTGTCAGCGAGTTGGAAATTGGTTGGAAAATTCCCGCATCAACCGCAAAACACGGGATCGCAGGTCGGATAGCGCCCGATAAGTCGTGCCGGCTCAACCGGTCGACGCAAGCCCACTCTCCGGGCGAGATTGCGGCGACCCGAACTTCAAAATCAGCTAGTACTTGTCCAAACCAGCCATTCGGTGAAACAAATTGTGGTCCGTAAACGTAAACTATGCCATAAGGGGCTCTGGCTACAATTGAATCAGGCGCACCTGCGTAGAGGTTTCCCTGAGAATCCGCCGTAACGGCTTTGCGAGGACACCATCATGAAGAGCAAAAAACTTGCTTCTTTTCTCGTTGTCATTGTTTCTTTTGTGGCATGGATCCCAGTATTCGCACATCACGGGACCGCAACTTACGATTTCACGCATGAAGTTACCGTAGAGGGCGTAGTCAAAGATTTTCAGTGGTCTAGTCCCCACTCATGGCTCTACGTGACGGTTACAAACGACAAGGGAGAAGTCGAGGAGTGGGGTGGCGAGACGGGCGCTCCCGGCACGTTAGCGCGGCGTGGCTGGACCAGTCATCTCTTCAAACCAGGCGATAAAGTTAAGATGACCGGCCATGCCACTAAGGATGGAACCAAGGTGATGATGCTTACGAAAATACAGACCGCAGATGGCAGGGTATTTTAATGAACGATCTTCGCACATCCGGACGCGGAACGTACAAGGAAGAACTTTTCACGAAGGGTCGTCGCCTCGGCTGGTGCGCCTGTTGCCTGCTCGGCCTACTCGGGCTGGCTACAGCGACGTTTGCGCAGAGTTCGACCCCATCGAAAGCATCGGGAGCCAACGCAGGTGGGTCCGTGCCGGACATAAGCGGGATCTGGATGTCCACACCGCCCAGGCGAGTTGGTGGACCCAAAGATAGCCTTCTGGATCCCGCGGACAAGAGAAAGCCAGACAGCGCGACAGTAGTGCCGTTTCTTCCGGAAGCAGAAGCCAGGTATAAGTCCGCTAACGAGGCCGATAGTCCAACAACGCGCTGTTTACCTCCCGGCATTCCGGGGCTGATGCTTGCGCCCATCTATCCGATGGCGATCCTGCAAACGCCGGGCCAAGTGGTCGTGATTCATGAATTCATGAACGCCGTCAGATGGATTTACACGGATGGGCAAGGACATCCAAAGGATCTGGATCCCACTTGGTTTGGAAACTCGGTCGGGAAATGGGAAGGCGACACCCTGGTTGTGGACACCGTCGGTTTCAATGACAAGAGCTGGTTGGATCTCCATGGAATGACGCACAGTGAGGAACTTCATACCGTGGAGCGCTTTCACCGCCGCGGAGCAATTTTGGAATACAGTATCACGATCGAAGATCCCAAGACGTTTAGCCGGCCTTGGACGGTTCATATGGATTTCGATTCCAAGCCGGATTGGAAGATCGCCGAGTATTTATGCTCGGAGAATAATAAGGACGCCAAGTGATGATCACTTGCGCCTGGCGGAGGTGGCAGGCGCAGGCAGCAATCATCGGAATGTGGCTTTTCGGCGGTTTCCCAAATTCCGAAAATCCCGTTCTATAAAAGGGGATGTCAAGACAAATGCTTCCCCTGCGACGGCAAAGCAGCGGGTGTTTGCCGTCCAGCCCCGGTAATGTAACGAGACGCTGTAAGTTTTCCCTCTCCGCGGATTCATCGTGCTGCCGTAACGACGCCGTTCAGTTCCTGACGCACTCAAGCAGACCGGCTGGACAGTGCCAACCATGGTTCTATCGGAGACTTTTCGCCTATCGCTTTTTCTGGTTGTCCGAGGGGGCATAGGGTTTCTCGAAAGACTCAGTGCCCAAAGCACACGCCTAACGGGATTCTGGATACTCGCCCTCGAACCAGAGCGTCTGGAGGACCTACCGGTCATCGCCCGAAATGAATCCAGGGATGGACTCTCCCCAGACGCTCAAGCTGCTTGTTGCTTTAGATATTCGGCGTCGAAACGAACTCCTTTCTTCCAAACGAGCAAAGTGATGGCCGCGATCTTGCGCGCCAGGGTGAGACGCGCCATCGTTGGCTTCATCCCTCGGGCCACTAAACCGGCGTGGAACTCTTGGAACGGTCCGGGAACGGCAGCGGCCCGAGTCGCGGCTCCCTTGAAGATATTTTTCAGATCGTGATTGTGGTTGGCGTTGAGCCCGCGAATGGCCAGGAATTTCCTGGAGCGTTTCAGCCGGCCCTCCACGATTCGGTATTCCCCGCTCGTGGAGGTTTTCAATGCCAAACCACTGTAGGCCCACAGTTGCCGCTTGGTGCGAAAACGATGCGGCGTCTGCATCAGAGCAATCAACAGAACGGCCCGAATGGGTCCAATCGAAGGAATCTGGCGCAGCAATTTCATCGCGCTGTGTTTCCGGCCTTCGGCCAACAGATCTCGTCGTACTTGCTCGCGCAACGACCGCAATGCGTCCAACTGCTGATAGTAGATCTCCGCCCGGCGACGCACGCCGGCTTCGGTGATCTTGGCGAGCCATTCCGAGCGATAGCGTGGGGCGTACACGCGCGGTCCCGCGCAGGGAATCGCCCAACTCCTATAAAGGGCTTTTAAGCGGTTCATCACCCGTGTGGTATCGCGGGTCAAAGCCAGGTAGCTGCGGGCCACTTCCCTGAGCACACGAATTCCTGTTTCGCCGTGATAGACCGGGTTGAGCTTGTTCAGGTACAACAGGTCGGAAAGCTTGCGAGCATCGATGCGGTCGCTCTTGTTCCCGGCTTTGATGAGTGCGTTCTTGCGCGGATCACACACCAACACTTGTGCCACATGCGGCTTCAGGAGATCGTGCAACCACGCTGCGCAGGTTCCTTCTTCCAAGGTCACATGCAAACTGCCGCGCAGACCACCAATAAACTGGAGAATCGTTTCGGCTTTTGTTTCCAGGATCGCTTCCATCACCAGGTTGCCAACAGAATCCAGAACCGCCACCGAAATCGTTGCTTGATGAACATCCAGCCCAATATACTTGGCATCATTCATGAGGGTGCTCCTTCCTGTAGGCGTTGATGCGAGAGATCAAAACCTACTTCAAAGGGGCGCCCTTTTATAATGCGTTTATCCGGAGTGGGGAAACGTGCCCCCGGTTTGTCGGCGCAGCCGTTGGGTGGACCATTCGTCCAGAATTTCCTCGTGGGCTTCGGCTGGGACGGCTTCTGGGCGCTCTAGCGACACATTTACGGTTTAACGACCTCTTGCTTTCCGCGCACCCGATAGGAAATGACCTTATCGTTTAACAACAAGGAAATGCTTTTTTCGTACAGTTGGGCCTGATAGTCTTGCCCAACTTCGATTTCCTTGTGTCTGCACTCAGCCGTGTACAGCACGTTGCCGATCTGAATCATGGTTTCCCCTAGCCGGGGGGGCGAGCATCTCAACGGCGGTCCCGGTATTGGACCGTCCTTGGGTGATACCACCGAAACTACGTGCGCTTTTAAGGGATAGTCGGCTGGATTCTCTTTGGCCATGACAGGAGCACAAAGGATCAGGACAGCCGCTAGTGCCATTGTCTTATTCATACAACCTCCTAGTTCGTCTTCAGCGCTTATAAGAGTAACTGAGCCCGCCTGGCATTTACCAAATTCCGGTACCGCCTGTTCCATCCAGTCGCCCAGGGGGAGCGAGCCCGGCGCCGTGAGAACGTTCGCTTGGCCCAGAGACTTGGCGTCAACTCACCTTCACCGGGTACTGAGCACCACATTCCGTGAATCCCTTCTTATCGGAATGTGAGTCAATGGTTGGACATCACACGCTTAGGGCTATCTCCGCTCGGTTTGCTCGGGAATCAGACCTCGAGCACTGAGAGCGCTTGCGAGCGCCAATCCAATCGCCGCCCACAGGATGACTCGATATCCCGACAGGAACGACTCAGCGATCGCTCGATTCACGCGCGGGTTGCCGGTCTTGGTTGCGGCAAGGCTGGGACGAAGCCGATCCACGTCTTGACGCTCGGCGGGCGAAAGGGAAAGTGCGTCGAGTCGGTGATTCAGGGCACGGTTGAAGCCCGCGTACAACATTAGGCCGAAGACGGCGACGGCAAGCAGGCCGGCGATTCGTGAGACGGCATTATTGACGCCCGACGCTACGCCTGCCTGGCTTTGAGGCACCGCGTTCATTACAGTCGTAGTCAGTGGGGCGACACTGATCGCCATACCGAAACCCAAAACCACGAGGGATGGAAAGAATGTCGTCCAATAGGAACCTCCAATTCCTGGCCGAAGCAAAAGAGCAAAGCCAAGCGCAGCGACCAATGGACCGATTGTGAGAGGCGTTTTTGGTCCGAACCGGCTAATCAAGCCCCCTGACCAGCGAGAGAGCAAAAATATCATCAAAATTAGGGGGAGCAACGCGGCTCCGGCTTCTGTGGCTGAATAGTCCTGCACTTGAATCAAGTTGAGGGACAGGAAAAACAAGATGCCGCCAAAAGCCGCATAGAGAAAAAAGGTGAGTAGGTTGGCCCCGCTGAAATTGCGCGACCGGAAGAGCCTCAACGAGACCATCGGCGAGGGCGAACGAGCCTCAACCTCCAGAAATCCAGCGAGCGTAACAATACCGAGGACACCAGCCAGGCTCACAGCAATCCCGCCGCGTGGAGCTTCGATCAATGAGAAAGTGATCGCGCCCAGGCCCACGGTAGCAAGCAAGGCGCCTGCCCAATCCAACTTGCTTTTCATTTCTTCGTTGCGGCTCTCCGGCACGCGCCACAGCGTGATACCAATCACGAGGACGGCAAGCGGAAGATTGATGAAGAAGACCCAGCGCCACGATGCATGATCGACAAGCCAGCCGCCAAGGACGGGCCCGATTGCTGCTGTGATTGCTGTGAAGCCTGACCAAGTGCCAATCGCCCGACCCCGCTCGCCCACTGGAAAGGATGCGCTGATGAGCGCCAAGCTACCTGGCACAAGCAAGGCCGCGCCCACTCCTTGCGCGCCTCGCGCGAAGACCAGCAAAGAGATGGAGGTTGCAAATCCGCAAAAGACTGATGCCCCTGCAAACAGCAGGACCCCATAGATAAATATCTTTCTTCGGCCGTAGCGATCTCCGAGCGATCCACCAACGAGCAACAAAGAAGCGAGCAACAGCGCATATGCCTCCACCACCCACTGGATGTCGCTGACCGTGGCATGGAGCGCGGTTTGCAGTGCAGGAAGAGCGACATTAACAACGGTTCCGTCGATGAACGCCATGCTTGAGCCGAGGATTGTGGCAGCCAAAATCCATCCGCTATTTCCCGCCGTGGGCACCGCTGAGCACCCGGCAAGAATCGTCCCTTCGTCGCAGGGTGGTCTGACGGTGACCGTCATTGCTGTACGCTTCGCATGAATCGTTCACAATTATCATGCCTCGATACGTGGCTCGACCGAAAGATTGTCTCCAAGAGTTGGGTTTTTGCGCACTTCCTGAGCCGGTATGTCTTCTCGGAATGCGGGTTTAGGGGCCACTCAGAGCCAAGTTCCCACATTCCGATGAGGCCGTTTCTCGTGCACTGGCCGCCGGAAGATCTTGTTTGCAATCGTGGCTGAGCTATTGAAACATTTGCCCTATCCCCTGTGCAGTGCCATCGGATCGTCGTCTCATTCCTTTCTGCTGCGATCCTCAGTATCAAGGTGCGTACCGTGTGAAGACAAAGTCGCGAGATGCCTTCGCGTGGCAGGGCGAGCATGTTTTGAGCAAGGCCTCGTCGCCAGGTTTACCGTCTTTATTGAAGTGAGCGAAGCCCCATCCTCCAGTGGAGGCGTACTTTTTTGAGTCCTTGACCATAAACTGAACGTTCGTAGGGGGCCCTGGAACGAAAGATTGGGGATTGCCAAAGACTTTATTGTTTTCCTCCGATGGGACGTGGCCATGGTGCAAAGCGGCAATGATTGAGCCGTCCGGGTATGGAAGCTTTCCTTCGCGGTAGGCCTTGATCGCCACATCGTTGCCCAAAATCGCAGCAAAACTATGCAGTGTGCCTTCTTCGTGGGCCACGGAAATCATCTTCCAGTCGCGGTATCCAGCGGGAATTTTGATTCCGAAAATTGGGACGGCCTCATCATCGGCGCGACCAGATGCTGGGGCGATGGACGCGACCACGCCGGCCAGAGTTGTAACTGCAACTACCAAGAAAGCGATCCGTTTCATAAGCTGCCTCTTTCAAGCCTTCAAATTGAACGCATGGGATTCTTCGTCAGCAATGTGACAGCGAGGTCGTTCCGTTGCAAGGCCACTTCGCGGAGAGCCGGTTGGGGTGACCCTGACATTAGACCGCGCACGATATTCCAACGCGGACATCGCACTCAATACAGTGAATGCCGTATAGGAACTGAGGCCGGCTTGCCAACGCGTCGAGTGAGGATTGACCAAGCCCCGTGACGTCGCCTTATCGGAATACGGCCTGCCGAGTCCGGGTGCTATCATCGCGCGTATCAGGGGACATGGCAGTCGATTCCACAGGAAGGGAGAAACTACATTGAGCCGCTTTGCGCTTGGATTGGTTGGCATTGTTGGAGCTGGACTCGGGCTCCTCAACGGGGGCAATGCCGTCTCTGCCCCGCAGCAAACTGCATCTTCATCCTCGGTGCAATATCTGGAAGGCAGCGCGACGCAAAAGGAGCGCGCTTTTTCGCCGGCAGTCGTTACCAAAGGCGGGAAAATCATTTGGCTCGCGGGCCAAACCACGACCGCGGACCTAAACGGTAAGTCCATTGTGGGCGACTTCCAGAGTCAAGCGAGGACGGACTTCGCACTGATCGACCGCACCTTGAAGCGCAGTGGCGGAAGCCTCCGGAACTTGGTGACCATGACCGTTTTTATCAACGATCCCAGGAACGGCGACGAGTTCGTGAAAATGCGACACGAGATGTTTCCGGACGGCAAATTCCCTGCCAGCGCGTTGATTACTGTTTCCAACTTCGCGCAGCCGGGGATCGTGATTGAAATTCAAGGCGTTGCAGTTATCGGCGAGTGAGGATTTAAGTCCCGAGGTCCGAATCCGGCTTTCTATATCCGAACGAATCGCGGTGAAACGATCGGCAGTGACAGAGCGTTCCGGCGATCGTCGGAGAACGCTGCCGTCACTGCCGAGATTGAAGATTCGGGTCGGCCGTCTACTTCCCCACCATCAGAATGGAGAACGAACCGGGCACCATGGGGCCGCGAGCAATGCGTCCGTTGGACAGTGGCGGAGTACCTGGCGGAGGCGGATCAAACATGGCGGCGATCAGCAGGATGCGGTTGGTCTTGGTGTCGAGCGTAAGCGTCTTGGCGCTGGGCATGGTGGTCAAGTTCTCTTCCACTTCGAAGCTGGTGGGACTCTTTTCCTTGATCACGGTCAGCGTGCCTTCGGCATGCGAGCTGAATGCTTCCATCGTAGCGGGGTTGAACACGGCTCCATCGGTGACGCCGGCGAGCGGCAGCGTGGTGATGACGTTGCCGTCGTCGGCGTTGAGAATCACCATGACATGCGGGTCGCGGCAGGCGACGAAGAGAACGCGATTTTTGGCATCGATGGCCAGCCCGGCGCAGGTGCCGGCTTTCCCGGAAACATCGTAATGGGCGGTCACGGCAAGCGTCTTGGCATCGACCACGGCGACGTTTCCTTTGTCTTCGATATCGACATAAACGTGACCCTTGCCGTCGGTGACGGCCTGTTCGGGAGCTCCGCCCAGATCGATCGTGCCGACGATGGAACCATCTTTCGTATCGATCACCGTGGCGTACGGCGCGGCGTGGCTGAGGTCATACACATGCTGGTTAAAAGGATCGAACAGAATTCCGTCCGGGTTGCCCTGCACGGCAATGGTCTTGATGACCGCGAGAGTTTTTGAATCGAACATCACGACGGGATTGCTGGTGATGAAGCCGTGATTGGTCTTGGGGTCGACAATCGCTCCGTGTCCGTTGATATTTGGAACTTCGCCTTTCGGTTCCAAGGTATCCAGGTCAAAAACGGTGATGCGGGCCGTGGGCCCGCTTCGCGGAGCATATAACCGGCGTCCGGCAACGTCCGCATAAACATAGTCAAAGCCGCCATCGCCGCCAACTTTGACGGTCTTCAGCAACTTGTAGGGGCCGGTGGTGGAGGCCTGCTGGGCCAATCCGAGGGACGCCAGCATCGCGATCCCGACTACAAGCAAAACGGGTAAGCAAAATCGTCGCATGAGATATCTCCTTGACTGAAGGCAAATGTCCATTTCGGTCCTGAAGCTGCGACCGAATATACACCCAATTGGGGGCATTTCGTCGCCTGCTCTAAAATCAACCTCCGACGGGATTGGATCGCTCGCCAGATGAACATACTTTGAAAAATTTTTGCAATTGCGTTTTTCAGGCCTTGGCGTACAAATTAGCTGCAGCCGTTCCTTAAGCTCACAATTTCAGCCCGTGGCAAGTTTTCGCGCAAACCGATTGTTGAGGAATCCTAGTCAAGCGTGACGGTGGCCATGAAAGAGAAACTAAGGCGCGCGACCAGAGCATTGACCTACGCCCTATTGGGAGCGTTTGTGTTTTGGACTCCCAACGTTGTGGTTCACTGGATTATCGCTTACCGGTTTTCGGGGTTCGTCGTGATCGGTCTTACGGTTCTCTTGCCCGCGGTGACCCTCGTATTTTTTCACGCCTTTTTGTGGCCGTCTCTAAAACAGGAGAGCCGGCTATCGCCGGCGCTATTCGCTGTTCTAGGAATATGGATCGCTGGCCCATCGATGTTGACATTCAGTGCGAGTTTCTGCGGAGGCGGGCTTACGCAGCCGGATGCCTGGCGATTCTTTGTCTTCGGCACATTGTTGTTTCCGCTGTTTACGTTTGTGATGTCCGCCTACGACGGCACGGTGTTCGCGTTGTTCCTGACAACCTTGCTGCTTCCCATCCTCGCGAACTCCCGCACCAAAGCAGCGTACGCCCGTGCCGGCAACTGACGCTCACCGATGACCCAAATCTGCGGTTTTGTCGAGGATGGCTGCATCCTCGGATTGCGGGAGCCACATTCAGACAATCCCATTTCTCAGAACTGGGCCGCCGGTTCATTGCGTCGAAGGCCGCAGAAGCGTAGGATGCCCGAATTAAGATTCCAAATCTTTTCCACCAGGAGAACTCGCGATGAGAGGCAAATCGCTTTCTTTGCTGATCGGATTCGTCATGGGAGCATCGTTAGTCGGAACCGCGCAAAAGGCGCCAGAGCGGCGTTATTTTAAGGCCAGCAACCCGACTCTTGAGAAGCAGGGACTGCCGGTTCCCTACAGCGATGCCGTGCTCGCAGGGAACACGCTGTATGTGGCGGGCCGGACCGGCATCGATCCAAAAAACGGCGCCATACCGCAGGACGTACAGCAGGAGATTAAGTTCCTGATGGACAGCTTCAAGACTGCCTTAACCAATGGCGGAATGACAGTGGACGATGTAGTGATGGTTCAGGTGCACTGTCCGGACCTTTCCCTGTATAACAAATTCAATGCCATTTACCTCACCTACTTCTCGAAGCAACTTCCTCCCAGGGCGTTCTTGGGGTCCGGGCCGCTATTGGGCGGCGCGCATTTCGAGATGCTTGGAGTCGCGGTAAAGCGATAGAGAAAAAAAAGACTCGCCCTCTTAGATTTGGCGAGCAAGTGCGTTCGGACGTGGGCTCAGGCGCAGGTTCAGTGGAGGTCGCCACATGTTTAGAAGGCAAGCTGTTTTTGTTGCGAGTCTCGCCTTGGCACTTGCCGCCACGCCCGCGCGCGCCCAGGTTTCCCGCCTTC
This sequence comes from uncultured Acidobacteriota bacterium, assembly GCA_963740035.1. GTDB lineage: Bacteria > Acidobacteriota > Terriglobia > Acidiferrales > UBA7541 > Palsa-360. Next base: position 517,205 of record CAVUDA010000034.1, on the reverse strand, counting down.
CGGAGACAATTCAGAAGAAGCTGGCGGAGATCAATCCCCTCTATCAAAGCAACATCCGAAAATACGGTCCGGAAACGATTGAATTGTTCACTCCCCTGCTTGCGGCGGGGCCGAAAGACGGCGTTTCCGTCACCGCCGACCAAGCCTATGGCGCCGACCCCCAGCAGACTCTCGACGTCTTTCAACCTCGGGGGGCGAAGGATCTTCCCGTCGTTGTGTTTGTTCATGGGGGCGCGCTCACGTCGGGAGACAAGAACGAGAACAAGGAGGTCCACGCCAATGTTCTCTACTATTTTGCGCGCCACGGGTTCCTGGGCATCAATACCAACTACTGGCTCGCCCCAAAGTACGTCTATCCAGCGGCGGCCCAAGATATGGGGAGCGTCGTTGCCTGGATCAAAGAGAACGCGAGGCGCTTTGGGGGCGATCCGCAGCGCATTTATCTGATTGGTCGGTCGACGGGCGCTTTGCACGTCGCGACCTGGGCGTTCGATCCCAAAATCCATGGCGCAGCAGGACCAGGAGTCTCAGGCGTCGTGCTGATCAGCGGGCGTCTCAAAGCCGACAATCGCGCCGACGATCCCAATGGACAGCGCGTGGAGGCCTACTTCGGAAAGGACACGAGTCTTTACGCTGAGCGATCGCCCGTGAATTTCGGCGGCCGGTCGCCGCTGCCTACCTTTATTGTAATCGCCGAATTCGATAACCCGTTTCTCGACGTGTACAGCGCGGAGCTGTTCGCGAAAATGTGCGAGGCGCGCTCAAAGTGTCCCCGATTTCTGCGCCTCGCCGGACACAATCACCAGTCGACAACCCTGTCGATCAACACCGCGGACGATCAGCTTGGCCAGGAGATCATCGACTTCATCCGGCAAGGAAAATGAACGCGCCGACGCGATTCAGCCCGGCGACTCCCTCCGCAGCCAGTTCTTGATGATTTGAGCATCCGCTTTCGTGAGAGATGGCAGAGTTTTCTGGGGCATCGTCAAGAACCAATCAATTTCATCCGGCAGGGCGGGATAACCGATGTTTTCGCCGTTCGGCTTGCGCTTGACGGGCCGATTCGAATTGATCAGCAGCCGGCCTTGCGCATCAAGAAAGACAAGAAACGAGACACCGCTGGATGCGCCGCCAAAATCAGCCACGAGCTTCCGTGAACCAAGATGGTGCGATCGGCAATGGCGGTATGGAAGTGATATACTACCGCCCTCAACAGGCAAAATTGAACGCATGCAAAATGGAGGTCTCGAATGAAACGAATTGCCATGTTTCTCTTCGGTGTGATGGTTTTTTCGACCAGCGCGTGGGCGCAGGCGCCGGACGCCGCCGTCGAGACAGCCTTGCTCGCCGCCCCAGCCACCTTGCGTGACGGTGCGGCGGTTATAAAGTGGAAGTCTGACTTCACGTATGAAACGCTGAGGAAAGGCACAAACCGGCTGGTCTGCTACGACCGGACAGGCCTTCCGGAACAGCAGCCGTTCTCGGTTGAGTGCACCAGCATTACGAACCTGGACCGCGTCGCTCAGAATCTGAAGTTCGAGGCGATCGGCGATAAGGTCAAAACGCAGGCGATGCTCGACGCCGCGGAAAAAGACGGAACCCGTGTGAAGCCCGAGTACGGATCGGTGTGGTACCACATGCTCGGCCCCGACCGGGAGCACGCTCACATCCACGTGACCATTGCGGTGCCGGGCGCCACGACGCAGTCCCTCGGGCTGCCTGACAACAATAAGGCGGGCACCGTGTGGATCATGAATGCGGGCACCTCCACCGCCCACCTCATGACTCCGGGCGCATAAATTGCGTCCGTTAGACGTCGCGCAGATCGGGAATAGTGAGCAGCAATGAAGCATTTGATATTCAATCTTCTCGTAATTGCGGCACTGGCCGCGTCTCCGGCCAAGCAAACCTTTACCGGCACCATCACGGACGACAATTGTCCCAATGCGGATCACTCCGTAATGCGCATGGGTCCGACCGACGCCGAGTGCGCCATGGCCTGCCTCGAAGCCCACGGCGCTTTGTACGGTTTGTATGATGGCAAAGAGTTCTACACGCTGAGCGACCAGAAGACGCCGGCAAAATTCATAGGAAAAAAGGTAAAAGTAATTGGCGCCCTGGACGCCAAGACCAAGACGATTCAAGTGGACTCGATCGAAGCGGAAAAATAAATCGCGCAATTAGCAGTTGCGGCGCGCAGGATCCGAGAGATTGTTCTAAAATACCCCAGAACGGCGCCTGTCACAGCGAATCGGAACCAAGCCCCGAGAGGCCGTAGATGGTCCACCCGGCGACGAGGAAATGGCTCGGCGCGCCAGCGAGGCTAGACATGACAGCGGAAAAACAGAAAACATCGCTTTCTGAAGATCGATGAATCGTCAATGTTGATGACTTGCATTTCCCCCGTTTCGCGATAGAGGACTTCTCCTTTTCGATTGATGAATTCCTGCCGCAATTTTCCGTCGTCGTCTCGTTCCAGGACCGCGCCCATACCGTCGTCGAAGCTCTCCGCCCCTTCGAATCTTGGTGCAATAACACTCTCGCCTGAGGGATTGATATAGCCCCAACGGCCGCCGATCTTTGCAGGGGCAAGTCCGTCACAAAAGTGAAGGGCATCTTCGTATTTTGGCGGGATCGCCCACTGTCCCTGGCGGTTGATGAAACCAGCCCTCCTGTTCGCGCCTTCGCCGACGAATACCGCGGCCAATCCTTCTTGAAATGGGAGCTCGGGAACGTACGTGAATTGTGGTTCGACGACCATCTTTCCGGTCGTGTCGACGAAGCCATACTTGCCGTGGGAAATCATGGGCGCGAGTCCCTCGCCGAACTCGGCCGCGCCGCGCATGACTACCTTTCCTGCGTGGTCGATGAGCTCATTCGAATTTTTGCGATTTCCGGGATCATACAGCGATACCAGCGCCAGTCCGGACTCGAAGGGGAAGGCATTCTCAATGCGCTGCTTGGCGACGAGAGGGGGCCTGATCACGACGGCGCCGCTCCTGTCGATGTATTCCCATTGGTCTTTCACATGGACCGCGGCCACGCCTTCGCTGAATCGACTCACCTCATCAAATTGGGGCGGGATCACCGTTTCGCCGCGGCGGTCCATGTAACCCCAGCGACCGCGGGCGCCTTCAAGGGGCGCCAACCCCTCTGAAAACTGTCCCGTGTTCGCCGAGGGAACAGTGAGAACCACTTCCCCATCGCGAGTCAGATAGGACGTGGAGACCGGTCCGTTCGGGCCGCAATCCACGAATCGAAACAGACCGTCCGAAAAGTCGTCCGCAAAATCGACACCCGGATTGTCTCCACCACCGCAGGTGTGCCTGGAGCTGAGGATTTGGCCGTCGTCGCGCATAAGAACTTCGTCGGTTAAATTCCCCTGCTTATCCACATACCCGCCAAGAACGCGTGCGTTCACGGTCGAGCACCCCTGGACGGTCTCAGCCTGGAGCGTCAGAACACTGAACCGCGCGAGGAAAAGAAATGCAAGATACGGCAGGGCAATGCAGATGGAGCGCGTGGCTGCGCGCGGTCCGGCAGGTGAGGCAGACCTTGTGAGGCCCATCGACGAAGTCACCCCCGATTGCTGAACCCATTGTCTCAAAAGGTGGCGTGGCCGTCAGCTTGAAATGGCCGGGTGCGGCGCGCCGTTACAAAACAGGGATTTCCACGACGCAGCATCACAGCACTTCAACGGAACTCCCACCGAGCGCCCGTACGTTCAATGCGACTCCGAACGCCCGAGAAGTGCTCTTTTCGGAATATGGCTTTTTGCGCGCAAGACGTACCGCTGCCGCGGGGCAAAAATCGCCCGGTGGAACGTGGCTAAGAATAAGGTACGGTCTTCCCTTCGACCACACCTAGTCGAGAGGCTGGACGCGGACTAAATAACCATTATAATCAACGTACCACACAGTTACTGGATGCGTGGAGGCGTCGATATAGGTTCGCCGGTCATAGGAGTATGGCTCCGGCATTTGATAGGCGGACCAGTGGCTGGTCTTGGGATTGAAACGAAGCATCTGCCGGCCGTGCAGCACGCCTGCCCACACCTCGCCGTTTTTGTCCGGCATGGCTTCGTAGAAATCGGTGTAAGGGTGCGGGGCGATCGGGGGAGTGTATTCGTCGATTCGGGCAGCCTTGGCATTGAGCTCGATCAAGGAGCCATCCGCTCCGCCCCACCACGTATTTCCGTAGGGATCGAACCCTCCGCGTTTCGCGGTCATCATGTGCGTGCCGCTATTCAAATTCACCATTTTCCCGGTCTCAATGTCCAGCATCTCGACGGTGTTGCCCCAATTCGCCGGCCCGCTGCCTCCCCAATACTTGCCGTCGTAAGAAATGGCGTTGTCGTAGCTGCTGTTGGCCTGAAGCGGCCACTGCTGCAAGACTTTTCCGGTATTCGGATCCATCCTCACAACCCGGTCCGCGCGGGCATCCCACACGTAGCCATCCTGATCGAGCGTGAAATTTCCGAAGCTGGGGGCATTGATGGGCGTTTTGCTTTCGATGAGGAGTTGCTTCACTTCTCCCGTCTTTGGATCCAGCCGGTTGAGTTGATGCGCCCAGTTTTCCGAAATCCATGCGATGCCGTTCTTGTCGATGACGGCGTGATGCGTTCCCGGCATGGAACCGGGGGTCAGGGGAATGTTGTACTCCTTCACAATGCCCGTCTTCGGATCGAGCCTGCCGACGACGCGCGTCTTGTGGCTGGTGAACCAAATATTGCCCTGGCCGTCCGCGGTCGCATCGTGAAGAGCCAGCAATTGCTGCGGTAGTTCGTACTCCGTAACGACGACTCTCGTTGATTCTCCTCTGGGGCGCGGGAAGACGCGAAGCGGGTCGTCCTTGGAATCCGGACCGCGCACTCGCGAAAGGAACTTGACGAGGATGTTGTATTCGGGGTCCGGCGCAGACATGGGCTTGTTGCGGACAGCAATCGCTGTCCCGCTGAAATGCATCATGCGGTCGACGATCAGGCCCCAGCTATGCTCGTCGTAACGATTCCTGAAAATCTGCTGCCAAGAATGGCACCCGGAGCAATTCTTCTGCAACATCGCTTTTTCTTCGGCCGTGCCCGGCAAGTTCCACAGGATCTCCGCGCTGCTGAGCTGAGACTCCAGCACAGGTGTGGCAGGCAGATTGTCCGAGTCCGCGACCCTCTCCAGCACGATGTCGTCCAGCTTCGTAGCCCCATTGATCGAGACCGAATCTCTCCGATAGGGCTTGAATGGAACTGGAGTTGGGATGCGCAGGATATATGAGCCAGCTTGCATCTTGGGGAATTCGAATTTGCCATCGGCATTCGTGTACACGGTGGTTCGAATGCCGTTCGGCGCGACGAGCTGAACGCCTACGCCCTCAGGGGAATCTCCGCTCGCGATCCGTACCGTCCCAGTGGCGCCGCCCGTGAGCCCGCTTTGAACAGGCCATTTCTGCGTCTCGGCGCGATACCAGGGATTCACCGGCGGATTTTCGCCTTCCACGCAGCATTTTCCGGAATGAAAATACGCGACCAGATCCGATATGTCGGTATCCGAAAGACTTGTGCGGAATGCGGGCATTCCCGCGCCGCCATCTTTAATTTTGGCGGCGACGTTGTCGTCATTGACGGGATCGCCGGAGGATAGGCTGTCACGCTGAAAGAGGTTCTTCAATAACGGGGCGCTTTTGGCGTATTGGTTGTGGCACATCCAACACTTATAGAAGTAAATGTTTTCACCGCGCGAGGCGCCGCTATCGGCCAGGATCGTATACGTATCCAAGCGACGGGACCGCTGGAGATCGTCGGCAGAGATGTCCGGGGTCGCGGCCGCCTTCGGGGGCTTGGGTGGCGTCTTCGCCATGCCCAGGCGGGCCGTCGCGCCTGCCAGCAACAGAGCCATCAGGCCGAGAAAAATTGCAATTGCTCGGGGGCGGCGATCATTAGGGGTTTGAGCTGGCATAAGTTCACCTCTTGTGGAATGTGGAAATTCCTGCCGGTGAGCGAAACATACGTCCACTGGCCTCCCGCGTCAACTCAAATCCATTGGGCGGCGCATGAACGGCTAACTCCGAGCGTTCCGATTTGGAACTTCAAGCCGCTGCGCTCCCGATCAACGCAATCTTCAACTCTTCACATAGGCGAGCTTCGCCGCTACTTTACCGTCGTGCACGGTAAAAACGTCAACGCCGCGCAGATGCCAGGGCTGGCCGTTCCTCATCTTGTGATAAACCCATCGCACGACGGCCTGATTGCCGCTCACGATGACCTCCTCGGCCTCGAACCGCGCGTCGGGATTGCGCACGAACCAGCCGCGCCAGAACTCGATCACGGCGGCATTCCCCTCGATCCGCCTTCCGTCCGGCGCGGGCGACGTGTCCTCGAACAACGTGTCGTCGGTCAAAAGCGCTGACAACGCATCAGCGTCGTGCCGATTGAACGCCTCGTTGAATCTGTCAATGGTCCTGCGCGTCGCTTGGTCCTGCACCTGCACATTTTGCTCGCTCGTCATGGAAACCTCACGGGCTCTGCCAGCAGACCACAGACCGCCACTCAGAAACACCGCACACACTACTACGACGGCGCGGTGATTTGCAGAACAAATGCGCATAAAGCCCTCCAGGAGTTTCGGCGATTATACCGTGGTAAGCACGCTGCGCAATGTTCTTCGTCTTGGTGACATTGTGGCAACACGCTGCCGTCCTGGTGAAGGCAATTTCTCCGTGCTTGCGAGATCTTGGGACCGGGCCTAAGATTGCGCCCACATCCAAAGTTTGGGGAGGCTTTCATGAAAAAGCGCTTCTTGATGTCAGCGGTTTTCGCCGCGGCGATTTCGCTTTGCGTCGTTGCCCCGATGAAAGCGCAAGGTGGCGGAGACGCGGCGCCGATACCGCAACTGCAATTCCATCTGGTGGAGAACTTTTTCCACTATCCCGCCAACTCTGTCGTTGGCCGCACGACGGGCATGGCGGTCAATCCCAAGACGGGCAATATCGTCACGCTCAATCGCGGCTATCACCCCGTCATGGAGTTCAAGTCGGACGGTACCTTCGTGCGCTCCTGGGGCGAAGGCTCCACGATGTTCGTAGGCGCCCATGTCGTGCGCTTCGATCCTCAAGGCAATCTCTGGTACGTGGATGCCGCCGATAACGAAATTTTCCGCTTCGACTCCGAAGGCCGCACCGTGGGCACCTTGGGAGTAAATCCGGAACCCTGGACTTGGCTGACGCATGTGATTGAGCGCGCCGCGCCCGACCAGGCCTCCTTCTATCAGGAGACGGACATCGCCTGGAGCAAGGATGGCAACATGTTCGTCTCCGACGGATACGGCAATTCGCGCGTCGCCAAGTTCGATAAGGATGGCAACTTCATCAAGGACTGGGGCAGGCGTGGCAACCAGCCGGGCTTTTTCAACACCCCTCACAGTATTGTGATCGACAATAACGACGTCATTTATGTCGCCGACCGCGGCAACAGCCGCATCCAGGTTTTCGACACGGAGGGCGAACTGAAAGCTGTCTGGAAGTTGCCGACCGCGCCCTGGTCGCTCTGCCTCACGGGTGGACCCAATCAGGTGATGTTCGTGGGCAGCGTGGGCCGGGTCTACAAGATGGATCTTACGGGAAAAGTCCTGGGCGCCTTCGGACGCCCTGGCCGCATGGCCGGCACGATTGACTCCGTTCACCAGATAGCATGCCCGGATGAGAAGGCCGTTTATCTTGCCCACACCTTTGCCTCGCGCTTCGACAAATGGGTCGCGCAGTAGCTTGGGCAGTCATCTCGCAAAAAAAAAGGCCGATCCCGTAACCCGGGATCGGCCCTTTTTCTATTAGGAACAATTTGCTCCTATTTTTGATTTGTCGACGCGCCAGTGCTTCCAAACCTACAAGCGATTGCGGGATTAATCCTTGATTGCGATAGAATCGGCCCACTATGAAGCTGGCATTTTTTGCTGCTTTCCTATTGTCTGGCGCCACTGCGTTGTCTGGACAGACGCGGACTCGTCGTCCGGATACGCGGACCAAGCCACGATCGTTTAGCGTCGTCGAAGCCTCGATCCCGGAAATGCAAGCCGCTATGAAAGAGGGACGAGTCACTTCGCGCGGGCTCGTAGCCCAGTACCTGCTGCGCATCGCGCTCTACAATCGAAAACTGAACGCTGTCATCGCCGTAAATCCCAACGCTTTAAATGAAGCGGACGCGCGCGATCGCGAACGAGCCCAGGGCAAGTTGCGTGGGCCGCTGCATGGCATTCCCATCGCGCTCAAAGACAACATGCACACGACCGACATGCACACGACCGGCGGCGCGCTGGCATTTGCCGGCCTTATCCCGCCCTACGAAGCCACGCTCACAAAAAATCTGCGGGATGCGGGCGCGATCATCATGGCGAAGACCACGATGACGGAACTCGCGAATTGGGTTGCGGGCGGGCCGACCCCGATGCCGGGCGGTTACAACGGGCTCATCGGATACAGCATGAATCCGTACGACCCGCGGCGCGATCCGCGGGAGGATACGTTCGACGGCCGTCCGGCTCTTGCCACCGGCGGATCGAGTTCCGGCGTGGGCACGGCTGCAAATTTCTGGGCTGCGAATGTGGGAAGCGAGACGTCCGGCTCGATTCTGAGCCCATCGAATCAGAACATGCTCGTGGGCATCAAGCCGACCGTGGGCCGGATCAGCCGGTACGGCGTCATTCCGATTACGGCGGACCAGGATACGGCAGGCCCGATGGCCAAAAATGTAACCGACGCGGCCATTCTGTTAGGCGCTCTCGAGAGCGCTACTCCAGATCCAAACGATCCGGCCACGCAGAAGTGCACTCCGCCACCCGGGCGCGACTACCGGAAGTTCTTCAAGCCGGACGGACTCAAAGGAGCGCGGATCGGGATACCTCGCGCCTTCTACTACGATCCCGTCACGCCGCCCGGCGACAAAGCGCCTCGAGACGGCCTCAATCCCGATCAGAAAAAAGTAATGGAAGAAGCTATTGTGGCGATGAAACAGCAAGGCGCTGTAATTGTCGATCCCGCGGACATTGCAAGCGTCGTTTCAACCGATCCGCAGAATAATCTGCTGAAGTGGAACACTTGTTCCGGGCTCGAAAACGCCAAGGGCAAGGATGCGGACTGCTCCGTGGTTTTCAAGTATGGAATGAAGCGCGATTTCAATAAGTGGCTCGAGTCGCTTGGTGCCGCGGCACCGGTAAAATCGCTCAGCGAACTTCGCAAGTTCAACCTGGCTCATGCCAATGCCGGCGCCATCAAGTACGGCCAGTCGCAGCTGGACATCTCCGACGAGATGGATCTCGAGGCCGACCGCCTTCGGTACGAAGTGGACCGTACAAAGGATGTAAGGCTGGCCGGAGCCGAGGGAATTGACGGAGCTCTGAAGAAATACAATCTGGATGCGCTCGTCTTTCCGGGCGCGAGCGGTGCTGCCATCGCGGCCAAAGCAGGATATCCAACCGTAATTGTCCCCTTCGGAACGGTTCCGAATGCTCCTACAGTCCCGTTTCCGACGGGGTTCGCCGCGAAACCTGCGCCTCTCGGTGTCGCCTTCACCGGCACCGCGTGTAGCGAGCCAAGATTGATTGAACTCGCCTACAGTTTCGAGCACGCGACCAAACGGCGTGTCCCGCCGTCTTCTTTCCCTTAGAAGTGAATCCGGTAGACTTGTACGGCCGTGAAAATATTTCGCTCTGTTGATGAGACAAGGTAAACACCCTTGTCCCTGCACATCGCAACGGGACTCACTGGCGAGGTCGTTCCGAGTACTCTGCCCGAAGCGGAGCCTTCGGAAACGCATTTGTCCGCGCGCGCGTCCTATGCTAACGTCGCCGCCCGAGCGAGGCGCACACGCGAGGAGGCATGGATGAGGAAGACGCGAACCCTGGTTATTGCATCTACGGCTCCTGCTTTGCTGGCTTCCTGCTTGCTGCTGGCGCAGCAGACTCCGGCGCCGCGGCATCCCATGAACTTCTTCGTGACCAGCGCCCCGATCGGCGACGGGGGCAATCTCGGCGGATTGGCCGGAGCCGACGCGCACTGCCAAATGCTGGCTGCCGCGGTTGGCGCGGGCAATAAGACCTGGCACGCGTACCTCAGCACGCAGGCGCGCCCGGGACAGCCCGCCGTCAATGCGCGCGACCGCATCGGCACGGGTCCCTGGTACAACGTCAAGGGAGAGATGATCGCTCCCGACCTCGCGCACCTGCATGGAGACACGCTGGAACTGGCGCGCCTTGGCAACAATCTCAACAAGCTGACTGGGCTCACCGAGAAGGGCGAGACCGTTCCCGGCCTGTATGATTACGCCGATGTGCGGGACAACGATTGGGACTACGTCAAGACGACTCAGTTTTCCAATCGTCATGAAATGCTGACCGGCTCGCAGCCGGACGGCCGCGCATTTACGGATAATGTAGATCATACATGCAATAACTGGACGAGTAACAAAGACCCGGAGCCGGGCACGGCGAATGGAAACCTGAACGCCCCGGACGGCAGGCCCAATGCCCAGATCGGCTTTCCCGACCGCAACGGCGGCGGCAACGGATCCTGGAACTCGTCCCATGGAACGCGCGGCTGCAGCCAGGAATCTTTGCCGAAAACGCACGGCGTCGGCATGTTCTACTGCTTCGCCATCAATTGACACAGGCAGAGGAGCCTAGGATGCCCGAGAAACGATCTCTGCTGGCCGCATTGGCGCTCGTACTGCTGGCTTCTTTCCTGGTGCTGGCCCAGGAAGAGCAGCGAGGCGGCCAACAGGGCCGGCCTCAACCGCAGCATCACCCGATGAGCTTTTTTGTGACCAGCGTGGGCCTTGGCAAAGGCGGCGATCTCGGCGGGCTGGCCGGAGCCGACGCGCACTGCCAGGCGCTGGCCACCGCGGTTGGCGCGGGCGATCACACCTGGCACGCCTATCTCAGCACGCAGGCGCGGCCGGGTCAGCCCGCCGTCAATGCGCGCGATCGCATCGGCACCGGTCCCTGGTACAACACTTCACGAAGCCAGCTTGGCCAGCCGCAGAACGCGAATATTTCCCAGGATCTCGGCGAACTTCACGGAGATACGCTCGTCCAAGCGGAGCGTGGCAGCAATCTTTTCAAGCAGTCCGCGCGAACAGAGAAGGGCGAGGTCATCCACGGCGTAGGCGACGCGCCGCCGATCGAACACGACATCCTCACCGGTTCGCAGACCGACGGCCGCGCCTATACGGATAAGGCCGACCACACCTGCAACAATTGGACGAGCAGCGGCAAGGGCTCCGCCCAAGTAGGCCATTCCGACCGGATCGGTAATGACAACGCGTCGTGGAATTCCTCGCATGCCACCACGGGCTGCAGCCAAGCCGCGCTGGAGAGCACGGGCGGCTCCGGCCTGTTTTATTGCTTCGCCGTCAACTGAACGGCGAGCGCAATTATGCTTACCGTCCGGACGAACTTTATGGATAACGTTCGCGAAAAAATCGTTATCGTCGAAGCGGACGAAGGCAGCCGCATTTCACTGGTCTCCATCATGCAAAGCGGAGGCTACGAAGTCTCCGCCTTTTCCACGGCCCGCGAGGGCCTCGATACCCTGCAGCAGAGCGGCGCGGATTTGTTTTTGCTGGACACGGATTTTTGCTGTTCGGGCGCGTTGAGCGCACGCGAAACGCTGGCGACGGTTCGCGGCTCTGCCCTTACAGCCGGAGTTCGCGTGATCGCCCTTGTTGGGTCGGGGGCAGACAATCGTGCCGCGGGCCTTGACCTCGGAGCCGACGACGCCGTATCGCGCCCGTGGGATGCGACGGAGCTTCTGGCACGCACCCGCGTGCAATTGCGCGCCCTGCGCGCCGACAAACAGCTCCTGGAACAAATGCACATCGCCACCGAGGGTCAGCAGATCGCGCACACGGCATTTGACGCGCTAGCCGTTACCGAGCGAATGGCCAGCAACGCCGACTCGCTGGATAAGCGTTTGAAAATCGGTTTCGCTGCCGTCTTTGCAATGGCCTTGGTGATGGCCGGGATCTATTTCCTGTTTGCCCACAGCGCGCAGAAAGACCTTAAAAACACGACGAGCACGATTGCGCGTCTCGAAGGCGGAATTCTTCACCAGCAAACCTTGATCGCCGACTTGCGAAAGCTGCACCAGGAACGAGGGGCCGATGAACCCGCCCTGGGCCTCCTGGGGAAAGGCGAGCTGCAAAAGCAAGCACAAGACCTAAAGGCCAAGATGGCGAACGCCGGTTCCGACCAGGGAGCCACGCTACAAAAACAGCTGGACGATACGAAAGCCCGCCTGCAGCGAATTGAGCAGGAAGGCGATTCCGCGCAAAACCTGATTCGGAACGATGTGTGGAGCGTTTGTCTGCTGCATATTTCGATCGCCTTTCGGAATCAACAGAACGGCCAGCGGCTTCGTTACGCGGGGTTGAACCAGAATGGCGAACCTCTGCAGGATAGCGACGGCAATCCGATACTCACTGTCGGGGGCAACGGCCCCGAAGTGAAGGTGGACATATTCGGCACGGGGTTCCCAGTGGGTAGCTCCGGACGTATTGTCACCAACCGGCACGTTGCCGAACCTTGGTGGAATAACGACGAGTTGAGTCAGATGGCCAGCCAGGGTTTTTTAGCTGAAATATCCTCGATTCATGCTTATTTCCCGGGCGACCCCCGCGCGTTCAGCGGCGAGATTCAGGAAATCTCGAAGGACGCGGACCTGGCTACTATGCGGATCGACATTCAAGACTTGAAACGCCCGCTCCTTTCGATTGACTCAGGCAAGGGTGCTGCAGTGACGGGCGAGCCGGTCGTATTGATGGGGTATGCGACCGGACTTGCGGGCATTCTTGCGCGCACCGACGAAGGTACGGCTCAGCAGATATTGAATCAGAGCGGCGGCGACGTTTCGCGCGTCTTGCAGGAGTTGGCACACCGCGATCTCATTCATCCCATCATTACGCAGGGCCACATCGGAGATATTCTGGCAGACAAAATCGTCTTCGACGCGCAAACCACGTCTGGAGGTTCCGGCGGGCCACTCTTCAATCGTCAGGGGAAAGTCATCGGCGTCACGTATGCGATCCTGAAGGGTTTCGGGGGCTCGAATTTCGGAATTCCAATTCGATTCTCGGAGCCGTTACTCGCGCCATCGATTGCGTCCTCGACAAATCACACGGCAAATTGACGCCCGCCATTTCCTATCTCTGACAACCGGCCTATCGTCCTGAAGCTCTTTGACCGAAATAGATAGCGCCTCGCATCTTAAGAGAATTTCGTCGGAGCCAATGACTCCTAGACTCAACTAATTCGCGTAACCAGTGAGTCTTTGGACCTCATCGGCCAGAAGAGTGAGCTGATCTGTCTTGGATAGAACCGAGGCCACGCCGGCGGTTCGGGCCAGACGAAGAGGTATTGCATCCTTGTAGATCGTCAAAAGTATGATCGGCGTATTCGGTATGACCTTGTGCAGAATCATCGCCGCTTCCAAGCCGTTGATTCGAGGCATTGAGAAATCCAGAACGATCAAGTCCGGCTTCAGTTCCCCGCCCTTTTCGATTCCTTCCACGCCATCGGCCGCTTCGCCGCAAACTTCGAAGCCGGGGCGAGATTCGATGAACAGGCGAACTAAATCTCTCGTAAGTGGGTTGTCGTCAACGATCAGAATGCGCTTTTGCATGAGGAACTTCCGGTGAGGAAGCTCATTGAGCCGGGGGAGCGCCTCAGAACGCAAACGTACATCCGCGCACCCATATGAGCAATACACGGTTTCACGTACGGATTGCAAAGCAGGATTGGCCGCAAGAAGATGAGTCTGAGGGACGAAAAACGAGCCTTTGAAACCCCGCCGATCTCGGTGGGCGCCACGCTGGCGGCCGGTTCGTTGTGTACTGGGCTGGAGAAGCGTACGATGCGCGAGCCAGAGGTCAAGGCCGGTTTGTAAGAGGAGGCAGTGTGCATTCGTCAGAATGCGCGCTGCTGAAACAACCCCCTCTTGGTGCTACAAGAAAAGAGGTTAGCAATGAAACCAAAAAAGGAACGCATCGAGAAGTGCGAACGTAAATCCCGCCGTGGCTTTCTGAAAAGCGGCGCGGGACTCGTCGCCGGTGTCGCCGCGGCACAATGGCTGCCCGGACGTGCCGATGCACAGCAGGCCTCCGCGTCTCCCGTGATCCTGGAAAGCCTCAGGAACGCCAACGGCCGCGCGATCCTGCTCAAGGACGGCATCGTTCTGAGCCTGGATAGCCAGGTGGGCGATTTCGAGAAGGCCGACGTGCTGATCCAGGGAAAGAAAATTGTTTCGGTCGGTCCAAACCTCCCTGCGCCAGCTCACGCTCTGATGGTGAACGCGGCGGGTATGATCGTGATGCCGGGATTTATCGACACGCACCACCACCAGTTTGAGACTCCTCTACGCAGCATTCTCTCCGATGGTTTGCTGGGTGTTGCGGGAGATTCCACAAGCACTTACCAGGGGATGATTCTCGGCACCTTTGCTCCCGCTTACCTGCCGGAGGATGCGCGTCTCGGCGAGCTAGTGGCATCGCTCAGCCAGATGAACGCGGGCGTTACGATGACGGTTGACACCTCGCAGGTTTCCCTCACTCCCGAGCACACTGACGCCTGCATTGCGGGCCTCAAGGAATCCGGGCGCCGGGCTGTGTTCGCTTACTCGACTGGACCGGGAACCAAGAGCCAATATCCGCAGGACATCGTCCGGCTTCGAAAACAATATTTTTCTACGGACGATCAGCTGTTGACGCTGGCGCTAGGTGATGAAACCAATGCCGACCGCTGGAAGCTGGCGCGATCGGTGGGTGCGCCCATCGTCTCCCACATCGTGAACATGAGCACACTGGAGCCGCTGGCCAAGGCGGGATTGATGGGGCCGGACAATGAATACATCCATTGCACGCGGGCCGGAAACGAAACGCTGTGGAAGACAATCGCGGATACCGGCGGTAAAGTCTCGATCGCCCCGGCCATCGAGATGCAAATGCGGCACGGCATGCCTCCCATTCAGGCAGCGCTCGATCGCGGGATCCGGCCGAGCCTGAGCGTGGATGTCGAGTGCAACATGACCGCGGACATGTTCTCGATCATGCGCACGGCCTTCACGCTTCAGCGTGCGCTCGTCAACGAGCGCGCCCTCGCCGGTGAACAGAACCTGCCCCCGCTGTTGACGTGCCGCGACGTCATCAAGTTCGCCACCATCGCGGGCGCGCGCGTGGCCCACGTGGACGGCAAGGTCGGCACGCTAACGCCGGGCAAGGAAGCTGACATCATTCTGTTAGGCACTGAGCGGATCAACACTTTCCCGCTGAACAACGTGCCCGGCACAGTGGTAACGCTGATGGATACGAGCAACGTCGAACACGTATTCATCGCCGGAAAGGTCGTGAAGTGGCAGGGCAAACTCGTGGGCGTTGATTTGACCGGTCTCCGGCGCCAGATCGAGAAGTCCCGCGACGGGCTTCTCGCCCGGACCAACCAAACGCGCAACTTCTTTGGGACCTGCTGCACGGCCGGTTAGTGTGCCGTCATCAGAGCTGCGATCAGAAAGAAATTCGCCATCCATCGCGCCCATCCTCGCGCGTTCGCACTTCCCCAATGGCCACGCAAAAACCCACTGAGGCTCACGGCAAATAATCGGCATAGTGGCAGGCTAGAAGGAGTAGTTTCTATACATGGTGAGCGTTCAACGAGCTTTTCCTTGCGACAAAACGACTAGACAGACCTCATTTACCCTCTGTATCTGAAACATAGCAAGTTCCAAAGCGAGATGGATTGATATGGTTACACCAGCCCGCCTCTAGAACTCTCCAACCCTTATTTATCTAGTTGATTGCAATGAGGTTGACGCTATCGCAGTTCACTTCCTCACCTGGCATCTTGTTTGCTGATCGGTTATTGAGGAATAAGGACTACCAACGAGGATCGGGGATCAGGTATGAAAAAATTTCTCTTGCGCCTGTGGAAGGAACGGACCGCTCAAGATCTGATTGAATATGCCCTTTTACTGGTCCTCGTAGGCCTTGTGGTGGGTTCCACAGTCAAGTCCTTTGGGAATCAGGTCGGAAACGCATTTTCAAATGCGGCGACCAAGATCGCCTCCACTGCCGGCGGGGCTGCCGCCGGAAACAACGGCGGTAACAACGGCGGTAACAACGGCGGAAACAACGGCGGTAACAACGGCGGAAACAACGGCGGTAACAACGGTGGAAACAACGGCGGTAACAACGGTGGAAACAACGGCGGTAACAACGGTGGAAACAACGGCGGTAACAACGGTGGAAACAACGGTGGAAACAACGGCGGTAACAACGGTGGAAACAACGGCGGTAACAACGGTGGAAACAACGGCTTTGGCAACAACGGATTCGGAAACAACGGATTCGGGAACAACGGATTCGGGAACAACGGATTCGGGAACAACGGCTTCGGGAACAACGGCTTCGGGAACAACGGATTCGGGAACAACGGCTTCGGGAACAACGGCTTCGGGAACAACGGCTTCGGGAACAACGGCTTCGGGAACAACGGGTTCGGGAACAACGGGTTCGGGAACAACGGGTTCTGAGGGAGCAGTCACTTCCTCTGACTGCTACTCTAAGATCTAGAGGCCGGTCATCTGATTCTTGAACGGGCGATATCTTCGGTGGCCCATCCCCCAAATGTTGAGCTCAATAGGTATGGCTTTCAGGTTCGCCGTCATCCCCCGCGAACGTCGGAGAGAACCCGTCGGTGAACGTTGGTCATTGTCTCTCTCATTGGGGGACTTGTTGAGGCAGCGTTCGCGTTGTGGTCATTCTCGCCCGGAGCCAGCTATCATGCGCCGGTCCTATTCTTTCCTAAGCCTTTCCGCAGCGCTCCTGTTCACGACTGCAAGCGGGCTCGCGGCGCAGCTACCATCAGCCACGGCGGAGAAGATCGACGAGATTGCCACCAGGGCAGTCACCAATGGCGAAGCACCCAGTGTTTCGATTGCGATTGTGCAAGGCGGAAAAGTCGCCTACGAAAAGGCCTTCGGCAAGGCTCGGCTCGATCCGGCGACGGATGCCAAGCCGGAAATGCGTTATAGCATCGGGTCAGTCAGCAAACAGTTCCTGGCGTCTGCCGTCCTGATGCTGGTCCAAGACGGCAAGCTGTCCCTCGACGATCACGTTTCGCGCTATCTTCCTAATCTGACGCGCGCGGATGAGATCACTATCCGCGAGCTGCTTACGCACACTTCCGGATATCAGGATTATTACCCGCAGGATTACGTGGCGCCGTTCATGGAAGAACAGGTCACCGCCGAGAGCATTCTCGACCGCTGGGCCAGAAAGCCGCTGGACTTCGATCCAGGCACGCGTTGGCAGTACAGCAACACGAATTACGTGATCGTTGGCCAGATTGTGGAGCGAATCGCGGGAGAACCGTTCTTCTCCTTCCTGTCGAAGCGCATCCTGCAGCCGCTGGGGATGACCAGCACCATCAATCTGGACGAGCAGGCGCTGGGCCCCTCAGACGCCGCCGGGTATACACGGTTTGCGCTGGGGCCTCCGCGACCAGTGAAGGCGGAAGGCCGTGGCTGGCTCTACGCGGCTGGCGAACTGGCCATGACGGCGCACGACCTGGCTCTGTGGGACATATCTTTGATAGAGCATAAGCTCCTCAGGGCCTCATCGTTCGATGTCATGACAACTCCGGTGCGGCTGCGCAATGGCACGCCCACGAACTACGCCCTGGGAGTGGGGGTCTGGGACGCCGACGGACATCCCAAGCTGGCTCATGGCGGCGCGGTGGCCGGATTTGTGAGCTCCAATACCGTCTGGCCGGATCAAGGCGCGGCTGTGGTGGTGTTCGCCAATTTGGACGGCTCCGATGCTCCGGAGTCCATCGCCAATCAGATCGCGCCACTTCTGTTGACGGAGGCGGAAGATTCACAGGCGGAACATGCGTTGCAACAAGCGCGGCAAATTTTCGACGGATTGGTGGAAGGCAAGATCGATCGGGGCCTGCTGACCTCCGATGCCGATGCCTACTTCACCCGTGAGGTTCTCGATGACGCTTCGGCCAGCCTGAAGGCCCTGGGACCGCCGGAATTCTTGAGACAAATCAATGTGGAGTTGCGCGGCGGCATGACGTACCGTCATTTCGTGATCAGGTTCAAAAACAAGTTCCTGCGCCTGAGCACGCTTACAGCGCCTGACGGCAAGTTGGAACAGTTTTTAATTCAGTAAAAGTACCACTCAACTTACTCCTAATGCCCAACGCCTTTCTGCTGCTCATCCAGGAGTGCGTGGAACATGGCCTCTTCGATGTCCACTTCGTATGTGCACCCGTCGGGATCGATGAAGGGATTCCGGGCGCCGCCTTGGAGCTTCGCGTACTTTTCCTGCATGTTGTACTGGGCGGGGTGGTCGCCGAGGGGCACATCGCATGCCAGCGAACGCACGAGCGGAAATGTATGTCTGAATTCGGCGACCACGTTTGGCGTTAGCGTCGCCGGTGGCCGCAAGCTGCAGCCGATGACCACGTTGTACATCTTTCCAGCTTCCTGCGCCTTCATGGTCCAGGTTGTGCAACCGCGGGTGTGACCGGGAGTCAGGTGCGCGGTGAGCGTCGTACCGCCAAGCGTCACCGTCTCTCGGTCGTGCAAAATCTTGTCAATCGGGTGCTCCTTGCCGCCGGGCGTCATGGCCTGAAGCGCCGGCACGTCCTCAGCCATCGCCATCGTCTGCGCGCCGGTCAACTGTTTCACCAAGGCATCTCCTTCTTGATGATCGTTGTGCGCGTGGGTCCCGAGCAGGATCTTGATGTCCGAGAATTTGAATCCCAATTGCTCGATCGACTTCTCAATCGTCGGCACGTTCCGTTCATACGTGCTGTTAATGAGAATATTGCCTTGCGGTGTGACAATGAGGAACGAACTCAAGGTCCTGGTCCCCACGTAGTACAGGTTGCCGATAATTTTGTGCGGGGGAAACTGCGCCGTTTGGTCTTCCGGCGTGCCCATGTTGCGCGCCAGGATCGACCCCGGCGTAAATTTGCGCCCATGAACAGTGATCTCAGGGTGATCTGCGGGCGCCGGGTTCGCCGTCTGCGCCCAGCCCAAGCTCACGCTTGGACCCAAAACGCCTGCTGCAGCGATAAACATGACCTGCATCACGCGGATTACCCTTTCGCTCATGGCGGCCTCCACGATGGTGAACCAGGTTTTCATTGTACTCCATACATTCTGGAGTCAACCGCCGGGCGCCTGCATGCGCAAGCGTTTCGCGCTCTTCGCGCCCGATCTCGCCGATCAATTCGTCCGCGACAAGCGCGCCGACCGCGACCTCCGCCAGCTCTCCGAAAGTGCCGATAATTCGCGGGTGATATTGCAGTGGGATAATCGGGAGGTATCGTCCACCTCAGAGTTGCAAGCAAGAAACGAAGAATGGCAATTTGGATGGCGCTGATGTATTCGGCCTTTAGTGGAGGCAGTGGCTCAGATCAGGATGGCCTCTTCCCCAGCAGCATCTGGTTTCAGACCCAGGGGCAGGCGACCAACCTACCTTCTTTAAGTTCGAGGGGAGGCACTGCGTCCGCGCAGGAAGGCTTTGCAATGGGACAGCGGGTACGAAACGCGCAGCCGGAAGGTTTGCGGACAGGGTTTGGCACATCACCGGAGAGGCGAATTCGTCGATCGTGTGCGCCTTCCGGATCAGGACGAGGGACCGCGGAGAGAAGCGCGCGCGAATAGGGATGCATTGGATTCTTGTAGATCTGTTCCCCAGGCCCGATCTCCACAATGTTGCCGAGGTACATCACCGCGATCCGGTCCGAGATGTGGCGCACTACAGAAAGATCGTGAGCGATAAAGATGTAGGAAAGGCCGAATTCGGTCTGAAGGTCCTGCATCATGTTCACCACTTGGGCCTGGATCGAGACGTCGAGAGCGCTGACGGGCTCGTCCGCCACCACAATCTTGGGATTCGTGGCCAGAGCCCGCGCAATGCCGATCCGCTGACGCTGGCCGCCCGAAAATTCATGAGGGTAGCGGTTCGCCTGTTCCGGCGTAAATCCCACTTTCCCCAAAAGCCAGCGCACGCGATCTTTGCGCTCCTTTGAGGACGCGTTGGTGTGAATTCCCAATGGCTCTTCCACGATCTGACCGACCATCATGCGCGGATTGAGCGACGAATAGGGGTCCTGGAAAATCATCTGAATGTCCGGACGGTAAGACCGCATCTTATCGCGGCTCAGCCGCGATAAATCCACCGAGCCCGCCGTATGGTGATAGACGATGCTGCCCGAGATTTCCACGCCGTAAACCATCGTGCGCAGAATGTTCACAATCGCCCGTCCTACCGTGCTCTTTCCGCATCCCGATTCGCCCACCAGTCCCAGCGTTTCGCCTTGCTCGAGTCCGAAACTTACTCCGTCCACCGCTTTTACTTCGGCAATCTTTCGCGCGAATACGCCTCCCTGTACGGGGAAGCTCACGCGCAAATCCTGCACCTCGAGAATTTTCATGGATTCACCAGATGGCAGCGCACCCAGTGTCCCGGGGAAGACTCGATCAGTTCCGGCTCGATCAACACGCATCGTTCCAGCCGCTCGCTGCACCTTGTTACAAATTTGCAGCCGACGGGCAGATCGAGAATGCTGGGGACATTTCCCGGAATCGTCGTAAGCCGCCGCTGCCTATCGCCATCCACTGTCGGCAACGATGCCAAAAGACCTCGCGTGTAGGGATGCTGCGGATTCTTGAAGATCTCCTTCACCGTGGCCACTTCCTGAATTTTTCCGCCATACATGACCATCACGCGATGGCAAGTCTCCGCCACGACGGCGAGATTGTGCGTGATCAATAGAATCGCCGCGTCCTTCCGCTGGTCCTTGATCTGCAGCATGAGTTCCAGAATTTGCGCCTGAATCGTCACGTCCAGAGCGGTCGTCGGTTCGTCCGCGATCAGCAACGACGGATTGCACGCCAGCGCCATGGCGATCATGACGCGCTGCCGCATGCCGCCGGAGAATTGCTGCGGATAATCGTTCATGCGTGACGCCGGATCCGGGATACCCACCAGCTCGAGCATTTGGACGGATCGCTGGAACGCTTCATCCCTCGATACCTTTTCGTGCACCAGAACGGCCTCCATCACCTGCATGCCGATGGTGAAAACCGGATTCAGCGAGGTCATGGGCTCCTGAAAGATCATGCTGATTTCCTTGCCGCGTACGTCTCGGATTTCGTCCCACGAAATCTGCAGCAAGTCCCGATCCTTGAAGAAAATGGACCCGTCGACGATCTTTCCGGGCGGGTCGGGAATCAATCGAAGAATGCTCAATGCCGTGACGCTCTTGCCCGACCCAGATTCGCCGACCAACCCAAGGACTTCGCCGGGGAATATGTCGAAGTTCACCCCATCGACTGCCTTGGCGGTCCCTGCCTCCGTCTGGAAATAGGTCCTCAAGTTTCGGATCTGCAGGAGTGGGACTTGAGTTGTGTTCACCGCAGCCTCGAATATTCCTTGGGATCGAACGCTTCGCGAACCGCCTCGCCGATGAAGACAATGAGCAGAAGAGTGACGAACATCGCGGCCAGCGGGAAAAAGACGAGCCACCATTTGGTGAGATTCTCTACCCCCTGCTCAATCAATTCTCCCCAACTCGGCGTCGGAGCGGGCAAACCAAAACCCAGAAAATCCAGGGCTACCAGCGCGCTGATGTTCGCCACAACCATGAACGGCGCAAAGGAGACCACGGGCGTGAGTGAGTTGGGCAAAATATGCTTGAAGATGATGGACGAGTCGGAAGCTCCCATGGAAATGGCCGCCGCCACATAGTCCTTTGTTTTCTCGCGGTAGAACTCGCCTCTCACGTAGTACGTGATCCCCATCCAATCAAACGCGGTCAAGATCAAAATCAGCAGCCAAAAAGACGGCTGCAATACGAGATTTCTTCCCGGAAGGTAAATCGGCACCACGATCGAGCTCACGATGATGATGGTGTAAAGAAACGGAAGCGAAGACCATATTTCGATCAGGCGCTGGCCGAGAATATCCAGTTTGCCCGCAAAATATCCCAAGAGCGCGCCGACCGATACCCCGATAGCCAAACTGATCACCAAAACCAGAAGCGCAAACGAAAGCGAAACATTGAAGCCGTACGCCAGCCGCGCGAAAATATCCCGCCCGCGATCGTCGGTGCCGAAGATGTGCTGGCGTGAAGGCGGATTCGGAGGGCTGCCGGGAAGATCCAAGAGGGATTCGGTGGGGCTGTACGGATAGGGTGGGAGCATCGCCCAGTTTCCCTTGTTTTCTTGGCGGAATTGCTGCGCCACATCCCGATAATCCGGCTCGCCGATTCTCTCCTGGCCGAAGGTTGACGCCGGGTAGTAATGAATCAGAGGAAAATAAAACTTACCGTCGTATCGCACGAGCAATGCTTCGTTGTTGATGAGCATCGGAAGAAGAAACGAAATCCCGTATGCGGCGAGAAGAATAAGGAAGGAGTAATACCCCCGCTTGATGGTCCGAAACTTCCGTAGTCGTTTGCGAAAGACGGAGATCGAGGGACGTTCCGCCGGACCCGGGGTTTGGGGCGTGGGTGGAATCTCCTCGAGATTCACAAGGGTGTCCCGTTCGCTCATTTGAATCGAATCCTGGGATCCACCACAACGTAGATCATGTCGGAGAGAATATTGCCGACCAGCAGGAGCACGCTGTCGATCACCAAAATGCCTAGCGCCACGGGATAGTCCCGCTGCAAAATTGAGGTGTACCCCAGATACCCCATCCCGTCGATGTTGAACACCTTCTCAATGAGAAACGAGCCCGCCAGGATGATGCTGATTACATTTCCCAGGCCGGTGACAATCGGAATGAGCGAATTCCTCAGTGCATGGACGAAGATGACGCGGCGTTCGGTCAAACCCTTGGCGTACGCCGTGCGCACATAATCCTGCCCCAAGTTTTCCATCAGCGAGTTCTTCATCAGTATGGTGAGCGTGGCAAATGATTCGATCGTGTAGCACAAAACTGGAAGAAACATGTAGTGGATCTGCGCGGTAACTTTCCCAAAGAAACTCAAGTATTCCCAATTGCCCGGACGGAATCCGCCCAGCGGGAAGAGATTTAAGAAACTCCCTCCGCCTAAAAGCACAAGCAGTGCCGTCCCCAGCGCCCAACCGGGGATTGAGTAGCCTAGAAACACGATAAGACTGCTGAAAAGATCGAAGCGGGAACCGTGTCGAATTGCTTTGAATACACCGAGCGGAATACATACAAGATAACTCAAAAAAAATCCCGTCATACCCAGGAAAATCGAAATGGGAAACCGGGATTTGATGACGTCCCATACGGGATCCTGATAAATGTAGGAACGCCCAAGATCGAGATGCAAAACTTTCCAGAGCCACTGCGCATACCGGATGTGCACAGGCTTGTCAAAACCGTAGTAGCGTCGCATCTCGTCGAGCGCTTCCTGCGGAATATCGACGTCCACACCTCTGCCGCCGCCTCTCTGCGCCAAAGACATCTTGTACTGCATGATTTGGCGTTCCACCGGGCCGCCCGGAACGAAATTCATCACGAGGAACACGGCCAGCGTGATGCCGACAAAGGTCGGTATGATCAGCAGGAAGCGACGGACAAAATATCCGGTCATAGAGGTTTAATTTATCTTCTTGCTCGCACTACTTTGCGGGTGGGTGCGCCTTCGCATATTCATCCCAGTAATGATCGTCGGTCTGCCCAACTTCCAGTTTCACGGAGGAGTCGCCCAAGGCCCGCTTTAGTTTGGCGTCCTTATCAGGGTCCACCCACCATAATTGATGGGCCGTATAGGTGTCACCCGTGCGCGTTAAATAGCCCGGCGGAGCTCCGAACTTGTTCCAGAAGGCGATGCGAGTAAAGGGAGCGGTCCAGTGCAACACATAATTATAAGAATTCGCCACAATTCCGTCGATTTCGCGGATGATGCGAATCCGCTCCTGCGTGTCGAACGACTTGTCATACTGCTTGCAAAGCTCATCGACTCGGGCGCTCTTGAATCCCGTGACGTTATTGGTGTTGTCCACGTCGGCGAGCGTGGATTGCCACTCGGTCTCGGGATTGGGAAACAGCAAACCGCCCCATGCCAAATGCGCCATCTGATATTTACGTTGGTCGACCATTTGAATCTCCGTCTCAAAAGTCAAAAGGCGGAGAGTCAGGCCGATCCCGACTTTTCGCAAATCCTCCTGGTACACAGTCAATTCGGGCTCGTTGACCTTGTTGCGGTAGAGCAATTCGATTTGCAAAGGCGCGCCGTTTTTGACCAACCTACCCTGGTTGTCCCGGCTGTTCCAGCCCGCGTCCGCGAGGAGTTTCAACGCCTCCTGCGGATCGTATTCGTTCTTGGGGTTGTTGGGATTCTCGTAGGGAGTTCCGGTATAAAAAGAATTTTCCGCCTGGAACTCGTTGAACAAAATTTTCTCGATGATCTGCTTGCGGTCCAGAAGCAGCGTTAACGCCTTGCGGACGCGAATATCGTCGAATGGGGGCTTCCGGGCGTTGAAGGCAAATTCACGGATTGTCTGTGGCTGGCTGTTATAGACTTTTCGCTTCTGGATCAGGCCCCTCTGGACGTTCTCAAAGTTCAGCTCTTCCACCCATTGCCGGGGTTGCCTCACCTCGTAGGTGTCCAGCTCGCCCTTCTTGAACTTCTCAAATGCGAGGTTATCATCGCGAACCACCACAAATTGCATCTCGTCGAAATTGCCCAGCCCTACATTCTCCCTTGCCTTCTCCGCCCAATAATCCTTGCGGCGCCGAACGGTGATGGTCTGGCCCTTGGAAATATCTTCTTCACGAATCGTATAAGGACCGGAACCCGGCAGCAACTTGTAGTTGTATTCCTTGAGATATTTATCTCCGTTGACGG
The DNA here is from genome assembly GCA_963740035.1 of uncultured Acidobacteriota bacterium. Lineage (GTDB taxonomy): Bacteria > Acidobacteriota > Terriglobia > Acidiferrales > UBA7541 > Palsa-360. The sequence continues at coordinate 492,330 of CAVUDA010000034.1, read as the reverse complement.
ACTTCAAGACATGCGCCGGGAAAATCTGCATTCCAGAGAAGTACAGGAAATTTCTCCAGTTCAATTCCTTGGCCTGGACTCGAACGATGTATTTGCTTTCGGCAACTGGCCGGCTGAGCTTCGAGTACGTTATCTGCTCCATGGGGTCTTGCAGTGTCTTATCCATCAGGAAGTCGTAGGTAGCCGCAACGTCTTCACTGGTCACAGGCACGCCGTCGGAAAACCGGGCGTTGGGATCGATGCGAAAGCGATAGGTCATCTTGTCGGGCGAAATTTGCCAGTGCGTGGCCAGCCCCGGAACAAACTCCAGGGTCGTAGGATGTACTCCGAGCAGAGTCTCATAGGCCATCGCCGTGATGCCGTAGTTAAATTGGGAATTTGATTCCGGCCCTACCATGCGAAGCGTGCCCGGGAAGTCGGGTACGTAATCTCTAAATACGCCGCCCTTAATCGCCCGCGGGTCCCCAATCAGATCGAAATCCGTGTTCGTTTCCCACCCTTTTCCAGTGAAGCCCTTTCCTCCCTGCTCCGCGGGAACGGAGGGATCGGCGCCGGCGTCGGCATCCGGGAAGACCGGGTAGTCCGCTTTGTTCATGGACACCGGGCCGGAGCGAGCGACCGGAGATGTTGAGCTGGACCCAGGTTCTGGATTCGAGCTTCCGCCACAGCCGCTGATTCCCAGAGCCAGCACTGCGATCAAGACAGACCGTATCGTTTTCATCGTGGCCTCTCCGAAGAAAAGGGTATCATTTTCAGTTAAGCGCCGGCCTATCTTTCAGGACCACCGCGATGGACCATGTTCGTAAGAGCTACGATGACGTAGCGGGACTTGGCGGCCTTGTCACTTAGAAGTGAATTTTTCCCTTTAATATTCTTGTTCCTGCGCGCGGCTTTTGACGGGCTTCCCCTAGCCTGCAGGAACAATCGTTCCACGGACCGGGTTCGATATGGACGTCAATTAACTAAACATGTAACAATGATTCATATTAAATTTATAGGAAATAGCGCGCGATTTGGTGTATCATCCCACCGTTTTGGCTACAAAAAAGCGCAAGCACTTTAATTTCGCGGCAAACCCGGGGACGCGTCGGTCGGAGACGCGCAATGTTTTTCACATACGTGTGGTTTGCGCGAACCGCGCACTGCGAGCGTGAAAATGAAACAAAATGGCTCTCGGCAAGGCCTGCTGGTGCAAATCCTACATCTCACTTCGTTCGACATGGCACACTCCATCGCGCCCCCCGTGCATGCCGCGGGCGGGCCGTTTCAACTGGCCGCCGTTTCGAGGAAAATACAGTTCAGGGAGCGTGGATGAAATATCGCGATCCGATTGGCATCAGGAGGCCGCGGGCATTTCGCGGGGCGATGAAAACTGCTTTTTTCGGAATTGTGTTGGCGCTGACGGGAAACATGCTTGCGAGCAAGCCCGCTCCACACGTTCCAAAAGGAATCGTTTCGGACTGGACGCAGCGTCATGTCCTTTACCCGGATACTCAGGACGAATCGGCGATGGCCCGCTTCCGAGGAGATCCTCGCTGGGAACAGAACTGGTATCTTCGGCATCGGGAGAGGTGGTGGCCGGAATACCATCCCGAGGCCGGCCCGTCGGAGGAAGACAGCGAAAGAGACCGGCCACGCGAGCATCATCGCAGGCCCCGCGTGCCGGGCCAAGCGAGCCATAGAGACTGGAGCGTCGCCCTGGGCACGGCCGCGTTTCAGCCAACCATCGACTTCAGCTTCACCATTTCTACCCAGACGGCATTCGGTTCTCTGAACGCAACGGATCAGGGCGGCGGTAAGTGGCTGGCCACCGCCGGCAGCCTTACCGTGACCGGCGGGAGCGATGTGGGAACCTACACGCTCATTCCAGGCGGGCCGGCTATCACCACCAGCCCCCTCGGAAGCTTTCTTTACGACAATGTGATCACCCCGTCTACGAATCCGGCGCTCGATGTCGATGGACTTCTGTTTGGAGCTGCCGGAAAAGAACTCAACGTTTGGGGGAACAGCGCAAACAATTATTCGTTCTACGATAGTACCGCTCCCGGTGTCTACGGTACGCAATTGACCGCAACGGGCGCCTTCAGCTTCCAGACTGCTCCTGGCGGCGGGCAGAGCTTCCCGTCGAAATTTGTTTTTGATGTGACTGCGGCTCCCAGCTGCGCAAACGATTACGTGGCGATTGGGATCGCGGCGACCCCTGCATCGGGCGGACAGGCCAACATCGTTGGGTTAAACAATCTGTACAGCACCAGTCCCGCGTCCGCGGCGCCCAATTGCACCACAAACGGACCGACTTTCATGTTCGCGTATGCGTCCGGCACAGGTCAAGTCCCGGCTCCCGTGGCAATTTCGATGAAAGGAACGCAGCTCGGGTACATCGAGAATCTGGCGACAGGAAAATCTTTTTTTCACGTCCTGACAATTGGAACAACCGGCGCGAACGGAACCAGCGCGACTACCGCAGTTGTGCCGGGAACCGGCAACAACGCGGTGGACAAAACTGTCCTACTTTCGCCCGACGGCGGCGTAACCAATCAAAGCTCCACCAGCGCCCCATTCATCCTGTACACCACCAATGACACTAACGATATGGCCTACGTTACAACCTATAGCTCAGCGGGAGCGGGCTCCGGATTTCTGTACAAGATCAGCAACGTATTCAACGGCAGCGCTGCGCCGACCATCGTTTGGAGCGTCTCTATCAACGCGATTCCTTCCAGCCCGGTTTACGAAACAGCATCCAACAGCGTCTTTATTACGGATAGCAAGGGACGCATCGACTTCGTTACGGATAGTGGGCCGTCGCCCACGGTTACGTATGGCCCGATCGTTGCCGCCGGCACTACATCCCTGAATCCGGTCATCGTCGATAACGGCAGTCTGAATATCTACGCCACCTTCAACACCAACGGCACAAATGCCATTGTTGTGCAAGCCCCCACCAGCCTTGCCAGTTTCGTGTCGGTCGCCGTCGGCACCGGCAATACGACGTATACGGGACCGTACGGGGTGGACTTTAACAACGCCTGGTACACGGGAGGGGCGGGCCCTCTTTTGTACGTCGTGGGAACCGGCACTGGAACGACTCCCACTCTTTACAGCGTTGGCTTCAATGGGAGTGGGTTGATGAACGGCACCGTCACGGGGACCACGGCTCTCACCAGTGCCGCCGGTGCCGACGCATCGGCGCTGACCGAGAATTTCAACACCTCGCTGGCGAAAGACTACCTTTTCGTTGGAGTCACGAACCATTGCAGAGCGACGACGGGCGGAGGAGCTGCCGGATGCGTGATGAGGCTGGACATCACGGGCGGCTTTCCGACGGTCAATGCCGCAACGACGGCGCTTGCCGCTGCGGGTGGGACGTCGGGCATCATCATCGATAACGACATTACGACTCTGACCCAAGCCTCGAGCGTTTACTATGCGACGAAGACGGGGGACACCCTGGTAAAAGCCACGCAGTCCGCACTACAGTGACGCGAGTTCGCAGGCGAGGCTGCCCGCGACTGGGCGATAGATTTACGATTGATTTTCGTTTGGCTCGATGAGATTTTGCGAATTCATTCTGCCCTGGAACAAGAGGCGGCACGATTCAGCCCACCCTGTGGGCGCTGGATTTACTGGCGGGAGGCGGACCACTTGAAGAACAACAAGTCTTCGGGACATAAAAAACAGAAGCCGAAGACAACTGCGAAAAGGCCGTATGTCGCGCCTGCCTTCCGCTTTGACAAGGTCTTCGAAGTGACGGCCCTGGCGTGCGGCAAGGCCCATTCGACGGAACATAACTGCAGGGTCAGCAGGAGAGCATCTTAGTGGCCGGGCGCGAGCCAGACGTCCATGAATGCCAGAGAGAATGCCTCGAAGGCATTGGTGGAAGAAGTTGTCCGGTCAATCGGAGAGGTTCGTCTGCGCGTCCTCGGCACGAGCATGGCGCCGGCCATGCTTCCGAGAGATTTGGTTTCGATCCGCCGGGCCAGCCTGGATGAAATTTCCCTGGGAGACGTGGTGCTCTTCGCGCAGAACGGACGATTATTTGTCCATCGAGTTGTGGGCAGAAATGAATTGTCTGCCGCGGGCAATCCCGAGAAGCCCTGCCTGATTACCCGGGGCGATCGCCTGCGTCACGATGACCCTCCTGTTTCCTCGCGAGGGCTATTGGGACGCGTGGTTTGCATCGAGCGCGACAACCGCAAAATTGAACTTGCGCCGCATGGATCGACCGGCCGGTTCGCCCGCCTGCTGCGTGCTTCCGACCGCGCGACGTATCTCTATCTTCGTCTCGGTGCGCGCTGGCGGACGCTGATTTTCTGGGGAGCAAAATGCCGGGCATGACGCCTGTAACGGAGAGTTGCGGCGTGGTGGTCGAAATCGGCGGGCTTCCCATTCGATTGCGCTGCGACAGTCCCGAGTTTCTTCGCCAGATTGAAGAGCGTTATGCCGGCTATGTGGGTTCCTCGAACGACGCCGGTTTCGATTTTGAAATTGAGCTGGCTCCGCCGGGCGCCGTTTCCCAGGACGAAGATGTGCGCGTGACTTGGGATTCCGGACGCTGGCTGATGAAGCGCGGGGATTTTCGCGCCGAGTGGAATCCTTCGACGGCGCGCGGGCGTATCCAGCAGACTATCAGTCCCTATTCGCTCGATTCCGTCCTGCGCATCGTGCACACACTCCTTCTGGCCCGCCAGGGGGGATTCCTCCTGCACGCCTCGAGCGCCATCCGGAATGGCCGCGCGTTTCTGTTTTCCGGAGTCTCCGGCGCGGGCAAGACCACCATGGCGAGGCTTGCTCCTCCGGATGCCGCTTTATTGACCGACGAGATTTCCTACGTGACCCGGAAGGGCAGCTCTTACCTTGCCGTGGGGACGCCTTTTTTCGGCGAGCTGGCTCAGCCTGGAGAAAACCTGCGGGCGCCCATCGAGGCGCTGTATTTGCTGGCCAAGGGTCCAAAAAACAAGATCGAGCCAATCGAAGAGGCCGCGGCCGTCCGCGGCTTGCTGGGGAATATTCTTTTTTTCGCGCGCGATCCCGAATTCGTGAAATTGATTTTCGATACGGCGTGTGAGTTTGCCAATCACGTGCCCGTGTGCCGGTTGACGTTCGTGCCAGATGCCTCAGTATGGGAGCTGATCGTATGAAAAACAGCAGGTATGTGGCCCGAAGCACGGCCATCGCCGCGCGTGCGCTGGGCAACGAAACGATGGTCATGTCCGCCACCAATTCCACCTTGTTCACACTGAATGAAATTGCTTCAGTCATTTGGGCGGCGGCGGACGGCGTTACTCCGCTCGACCAGATCGTCGCGAACAAAATTTGCACGGAATATGACATCACGCCCGAGGCGGCGCTGAAGGATGCGGAGTCGTTTGTCGAGGATCTGGCCGCACACGGTGTTCTTTTGGTTTCCGACCAGCCCCTTGCCGGGCCGGCCAATTCGCGCGGGGGGACGCTATGAGCGGCTTAATCGTAGAGATGGCCGCCAAGGCCCTTAAACTGAACATTCCGCTCAGCGTGCAACTGGACTTGACTTACCGCTGCAACGAGCGATGCGTCCATTGCTATCTCGACCACGAAGATCATGGAGAGATGACCACCGCGGAAATCAAGGATCTTCTCGACCAGATGGCGGACGCGGGAGTCTTCTACCTGACCGTCAGTGGCGGCGAGATCATGATGCGCAGGGATTTCTTCGAGATCCTGGAGCACGCCCGCCTGCGGACTTTCTGCATCAAGCTCAAGACCAATGGCGTTCTCATTCGGAAGAAGGAAGCGCACCGGCTTCGCGAACTGGGCGTGGTGTCCGTGCAGATCAGCATCTATTCGCATCGCCCCGAAGTGCACGACGCGATTACCAAGATGCCCGGCTCGCTGCGCCAGTCGATCGAAGCGGTGCGCCTCTTGCGGAAACACGAAATCCACGTGGACATGGCAAGTGTTCTGATGATCCACAATGTGCGCGACTATGACGGTGTGAAGGCCTTGGCCGCCGAACTTGGGGCGCAGTTCATCATCGATCCTACAATCACACCCATGATGGACGGCGACAGATCGATTCTCAGTTTGAATGTCGATGAAGATACACTGCGGGAAGTCTTCCACAATGAAGCTCTCGCAGGAAACGTCGAGGAATTATGCGCCGTTCCGCAAGGACCCGGCCAGGAGGACCTGGACTCTCTTCCATGCAGCGCCGGCCACACAGCCTGCTATGTCTCACCCTATGGAGACGTCTATCCTTGTGTCCAGTTCCCCCTGCAATGCGGCAATGTGCGGCGCACAAAATTCGCCGACATCTGGCGTCATTCTCCCCAGTTTGAGGAAGTTCGCTCGATCCGACTGCGCGACATGCCCGCTTGTTCCCAATGCATTCACGGAGGGACCTGCACGCGCTGCCCGGGGCTGGCATACCTGGAAGGAAACATGCGCGGACCCTCTTACCAGGATTGCGAAAAGTCTTTTGCGCGGACTGGAATTCCGTCGGAGAATCTGAAGAGGCGGAAGGCGCCATCGCAGCAATTGCAACTGGTCCAAATTCAGGCGTTGGCCAGTGTCGTGGAGAACCATCGGTTCCTCGAAATCAGCATTGCAAAGTAGATTTGCCGGCGAAGCCTTTCAAGGCTGGACGCCTAGGCAGAGGGAAACAACGAACGCACACTCAACCCTTGGTCTACCAGCAGGATGCGTGCCACGTTTCTTTCCCCGAAACCTCACCCCTCAATAGTTTGTGTCAGAACTCAAGACGGGCTCGCCTTCTGTAGCGCCCGCCTTCAGGCGGGCATTTGCACCTAGCGAAGATGCCCGCCTGAAGGCGGGCGCTACACGAATCAAAACCGAGTTCCCGCGCACACTCTCAAGGGCTAGTTTAGTGTCGCCCCGCCCTACCCGTTGGGAGGCTAGGGGGGCCAAAAAGCAAAGCCCACTTGGCCGCCGGCGGGCATTATTTTGCATAGCGTTCACAATCGTTCACACCCCTCAGGTAAGTCTATGGCCCAAATGGGTTTCCGTAAGAACGATTTGTCCAAGTTAGGGAAATGTTTTGCATATATGTTAAATGGACCTGTCGGGGTCATTGAAATTAAATGACTTACGAAGACTGGAAGCGGCGGCTCATCCCCTTGAACTGGACCCTCAAATGCTTCCTAGTTCCATCGCAAGGATCTATCCGGCTCTTGCCGGTGGGGGGATCGCCTTGCTTGAAGCGGGACCAACAGACCACGAAAACAAGAACGTCCAGACCATCGCCCTGACAGCCACGTTCACGGCTGAGCCCGTTGCGGAGCCGTTGAATTTTTGGATGAACGAGCTGGATATCCCTTGCATCGTCAAATTCGGCCCTTACGACCAGGTGTTTCAACAATTGCTGGATCCTGCCAGCATTCTGTCCACGAATCAAAGCGGCTTGAACGTAGTCCTCATTCGGCTGGAAGACTGGTGGCGAGGAGCTGGAGGGCTGGATTCCGGCCACGGCGGCCAGCAGGGCGCCCGAGAGCGGGTTGAGCGCAATGGTAAAGATCTTCTCGACGCGATGAAATTCGCCTCGGCGAACTCCAAAGTTCCCTGCTTGCTTTGCTTCTGTCCCGCTTCGCGGGGGATTCAGGGCGATGAAACACTGGCAATATTTTTCGACACGCTCGAGGCGCAAATTACGGAACGGTTGATGAATGTCAGCGGGACCTACGTGGTCACATCAGCGCAAAGCAAGGCTCTTTACCCCGTGGCTGAATATGAGGATCAAGAGGCCAACGAAGTCTCGCACGTGCCGTACACACGGCAATATTTCCACGCGTTGGGCACGATCATCGCCCGCCGCTTTTATCGAATCCATGCGCCCCCCCACAAGATTCTCGTATTGGATTGTGACAACACACTGTGGCAAGGCGTGTGTGGTGAAGATGGAGCAACGGGAGTCAGCGTAGGACCCAGTTACAGAGGTCTGCAAGAATTTATCTTAGCCCAGCGCGATGCCGGGATGCTGGTGTGTCTTTGTAGCAAGAATAATGAAGAAGATGTGTGGAGCGTTTTCGAGAAAAACCCCGGCATGGTTCTCAAGCGGGAACATTTCGCTTCCTCGCGGATCAATTGGCAACCCAAGTCGGAAAATCTTCGATCGCTCTCGGCGGAACTGCGGCTCGGAGTGGACAGCTTGATCTTCTTGGACGATAGCGCGGTAGAGTGCGCGGAGGTTGAGGCCCGTTGCCCGGAAGCGCTCACCCTGCAGTTGCCCGAGCAGACCACCGATTTTAAAAGATTTCTATCTCATGTCTGGGCTTTCGATCATCTCAAGATTACGGACGAAGACCGGAGGAGAAGTGATTTCTATGCCGGGAACTCCGAGCGAGAGCAGTTGCAGGCGCAATCGATGCGCCTGGAAGACTTTCTTGCCGGACTCGAACTTCAGCTCGAATTCCTCCCGATGACGAGGGCGGAATTGCCCCGGGTCGCGCAACTGACGCAGCGAACGAACCAGTTCAATTTCACGAGTGTCCGGCGCACGGAAAACGAAGTCGAACAGTTGTGCCTGGCGGGGAATGCGGAGTGCCTGGTGATAAGGCTTCGCGATCGGTTTGGCGATTACGGATTGGTGGGCGCGATGATCTTCACGAGGCGTCCAGGCCTGCTGGATGTGGACAACGTGATGCTGAGCTGCCGGGCCCTGGGAAGACGGGTCGAGCATCGGATGATTTCGCATTTGGGCCGGATTGCGCAGAAGGATGGTCGCGAGACCGTAAAGATTAACTTTGTCCCGACTCCGAAAAACCAACCGGCACGCGATTTCTTAGAAAGTATTGGCGCAATCATTGAAGCCGGAAACGGCGTCCCTTGTCAGATTGATTTCGAGTCGGACCGCATCGCCGAACTATCGTCTTTCCTGTGCGTGGAACATGCGGGGAGCGGTGCAAGCCGGCCCAATACGTCTCACGATTCCGTTAATCGGGTCTAGAGAAAGAATCGCATTTCAGAGGAGCGAATGAAGTCCAGGATTTTCAACCGCATCGCCACCGAACTCAGTGACCCGGAACAATTGTCACGGGCCATTGAGGCGCAGACGCCCGTCCGGCACAGAAACAAGGACGGATACATCGCCCCTCAAACTGAGTTGCAGCAGTCGTTGGCATCGCTGTGGGCTGAGTTCCTCAAAGTGGACTCCGTCGGGGTTGACGACAATTTTTTCGAGCTGGGTGGGCACTCCTTGCTGGCGATGCAAATTAGTTTCCAGGTCCGCGACAGGTTCCACGTCGAATTTCCCCTGGAAGCGTTTCTGATGACGCCTGTTCTGAGGGCGCAATCAGAAAGAATCCAGGAGATGCTCTTCGAACAAGCCAACGAGGGTGAATTGGAACAATTGCTTGGAGAGATCGAGCAAGAGGATGGCGGTTCGAATCCGAGCTACTCGCCAGGTGAAGGCCGTTCGAGGAATGGCGTATGAACCTGACGAACAACCTGGAATTGAATGAAAGGCTGAAGCGGCTTTCGCCGGAGAAAAGGGCGCGGCTGGCTCTGAAACTCTCGATGGCGGAGAGGAAAGGCGGGCCTGAGAAAACGGTCACGCTTCCAAAGGTCCAACTGGAACCGCAGAACCGCTTTGAGCAGTTTCCGTTGAGCGATCTCCAGCAAGCGTACCTGATCGGGCGCGAAGAAGGCGTCGAACTCGGAAACATCGCCTGCCACAACTATTTCGAAGTGGACCTCGCGGATTGGGACCAGGAGCGCTTCGAAGCAGCCCTCGACAAATTGATCGCCCGGCACGAAATGCTGCGGTGCATCGTTTTACCGGAAGGGTGCCAGCAGGTCCTCGAGAAAGTGCCGCGATACAAGGTGAAATGCGCGGACCTTCGGGGACAAAATCCTGATGCCGTTGAGGCCCATCTCGAGGACGTGCGGCGAAAGATGACCCTTTTCGTGCATCCCACGGATGTCTGGCCTCTTTTCGAGTTCCGCGCCACCATGCTCGGCCCCCAGCGCACGCGGTTGCATATCGGATTCGATTTGCTCATTGCAGATGGCCGCAGCTTCGAGATTATTTTCGGCGAATTGGCGGCGTTATACCGAAACTTGAATGTGGATCTGCCTCCCCTGGAATTGTCCTTCCGCGACTACTTGTTTGCGTTCAATCGCTTCCAGGGTACCGATGTATTCCGTGTGTCGCGCGATTATTGGGTAAAGCGCCTCCCTACTCTGCCTGCATCTCCCGACATTCCGTTTGCCGTGAGTCCTGCCTCCATCCAAAAACCGATATTCAAGCGGCGCCAAGCTTGCTTGGATCAGGCGTCCTGGAAGGCTGTGAAAGATAAAACGGCGCGAGCCGGGCTGACTCCCGCCGGTGTCTTGCTGGCGGCGTATGCGGAAGTGCTCGCCATTTGGAGCAAGAACCCGCATTTCACAATTAATCTGACCTTGTTCAATCGATTGCCGTTGCATGCGCAGGCCAACGACATCGTTGGAGATTTCACTTCGGTGAATCTCCTGGAAGTGAACAACTCCAAGCCGGAAAGTTTCAAAGCGCGCGCGCGCCGCACTCAGGAACAGTTGTGGCAGGACCTCGACCACCGTTATTTCAGCGGGGTTCGAGTGATACGCGAGATTTCAAGATTCCAAGGCGTGGGCCCGAAAGCGATCATGCCGGTGGTATTCACAAGCCTCTTGAACCTGGGAAACGGCGGTGAAGAGACTACCTGGGCTGGCCGTCTCGGAAAAACGGCTTACACCGTGGGTCAAACACCGCAAGTGTGCCTGGATTACATGGTCCAGGAATCCGCCGGAGAACTTGTCATCAATTGGGACGCGGTGGAGGAACTTTTTCCCGCCGGTCTATTGGACGATATGTTTGGCGCGTATCAGCGCTTGTTGCACGATCTGGCCGCGGACGATTCCGCCTGGCAGCGAACGCTTGCGGAAAATGCGCGGCGCTTGATCCCGGCGGCGCAAATCGCCTTGCGCGATGCCGCGAACAGTACGACAGCGCCCTTGACCGGCGATTTGCTGCACACCCCCTTTCTCAAGCAAGTGGCTGAGCGTCCTGAGCAGTTGGCCGTGTGCACGCCCAAGCGGCGTCTCACCTACCGCGAGGTCTACCGTTACGCTTGCCGGATCGAACAGGAATTGCTGCATTGCCAGGTCAAGCCGAACGATCTCGTCGCCGTGATGATGGAGAAGGGCTGGGAGCAGATCGTTGCCGTTCTGGGGATTCATTTTGCGGGCGCGGCTTATCTGCCCATCGATCCGGAATTGCCGGCGGAACGCCAGCGCTTCCTGCTGGAGCACGCCAATGTGAAAGTGGCATTGACCCAATCTGGCGTGCGAGCGCGCTTGAGCGTGCCCGCCTCCGTCGAAGTGTTCGAGGTCGATCAACTGAAGCCCGCCGACGATGCTGCGCCAACGGACCGGCGGCGGCAAAAACCGGAAGATCTCGCCTACGTCATCTACACTTCGGGTTCCACGGGTGTTCCCAAAGGCGTGATGATCGACCACCGCGGCGCGCTGAACACCGTCCTCGACATCAATCAAAGATTCGGAGTCGGCCCGCAAGATCGGATCCTGGCCGTTTCCCGGCTCAGCTTCGATCTTTCGGTGTACGACGTGTTTGGATTGCTCGCGGCGGGCGGAACGATTGTGATGCCTGCCGCGGATCTGGCCTACGATGCCAATCACTGGGCTGAATTAATTCTTGCGGAGCGCATCACCCTGTGGGATACGGTGCCCGCGTTGCTGCAATTGCTCGTGGATCAGGCCGGGAAGCCGGAACTTCTCGGCGATTCTCTGCGCCTCGTCATGATGAGCGGAGACTGGATTCCGCTGGGCTTGCCGGACCAGATTCGCCGCGTGTTGCCCAAAGTAAACGTGGTCAGTTTAGGCGGAGCGACCGAGGCGTCGATCTGGTCGATCCTGTTTCCCATCGGAAAAGTGGATCCGAATTGGAAGAGCATTCCCTACGGCAAGGCCATGCTCAACCAGAGTTTTCATGTGATGAATCCGGTTTTTGCGCCGTGCCCGACGTGGGTGCCGGGACAGCTGTACATCGGCGGGGCGGGACTCGCCAAGGGATACCTGCACGACGAACAAAAAACGAGAGCCAGCTTTGTCGTGAATCCCGCAAACGGCGAGCGCTTGTACAAAACCGGAGACCTCGGGCGATTTCTGCCCGACGGCAACATCGAGTTTCTAGGCCGGGAAGATTTTCAAGTCAAGGTGCAGGGCTACCGGATCGAGCTGGGAGAGATCGAAGCGCGGCTGCAGGAGCATGCGGGCGTGGATTTGTGCATCGTGATCGTTCGCGAGGATACTCCGCGGGAGAAGCGCCTCGTCGGATATGTGGTGGCCAAGGCGGGAGCGACGATTGATCCGGAGCAAGTGAAAGAGCATCTTCGCGCGAAGCTGCCGGAATACATGGTACCCGTGGCCATCGTGGTCCTGGAGCGTTTGCCGCTGACGCCCAACGGGAAAGTCGATCGCAAGGCTCTGCCGGCGCCGGTGCGCTCGACGGCAGAACTAAGCTTTACGTCGGCCGCGTCCCGGGATTCGCTCGATCTGCAGCTGATCAAGCTGTGGGAAAAGGTCCTGAACGTCCGGCCCGTTGGTCTGCGGGACAACTTTTTCGACCTCGGCGGGAATTCGCTGGTCGCCGTGCGGCTCTTCTCGGAGATGCGGAAATTGTTTGGCCGCAGTTTCCCGCTGTCGGTCCTGTTTCAGGCGCCCACCGTGGAAAAGCTGGCGGACATGATCCGGAAAGGCGGCTGGTCGCCGCAGTGGGTTTCCCTCGTCCCGATTCAGCCGGGAGGAAGCAAACCGCCATTCTTCTGCGTGCACGGAGGCGGCGGCAATGTCCTCATCTACCGCGAACTGGCGCGCCACCTCGGCGAGGACTATCCATTTTACGGCCTGCAGGCCCGAGGACTTGATGAAAGCGACGACTACCTGACGACGATTGAGGCGATGGCCGAAAGCTACTTGCGCGAGATCCGCGAGCTGCAGCCGGAAGGGCCCTATTACCTGGGCGGATTCTGCATGGGCGGGCAAGTGGCATTTGAAATGGCGCAGAGGCTGGTCCGGGACGGAGAGCAAGTGAATCTTCTATTCGCGATCGACGCCTATAATTTCAACGGGGTTCCCCCGCGGTTCATCCTGAGAGAAAAAGTGGGAAACCTGGAACAGAAGATCGTATTTCATTCTTCGGCCGTCCCGCACCTGGGCATCAAGAGCCGGATCACCTACTTTGCTGAAAAATCGAAGATCGCCCTGAGGAGAGAAATCGAACGGTGGCAAATCAAGATCGTTCATCTCTTCAAGCTGAATCCGCACCGCGACGTCTTGGGTCCCAGGGAAGAATTTCTTGCCGAAATCAACGATCGCGCGCTCCTTGCCTATGTCCCCCGAGTCTATCCGGGGAAAATGACGGTCTGCAAGCCGCGGAGAAAGTATGAATTCCTGCGCGATCCACTGAACGGCTGGGGGGAAGCCGCTGCCGGTGGATTAGACATTATCGAGCTGCCTGTACATCCGGGCGGCATCTTCACCAAGCCGTTCGTACAGATGCTCGCGGAAAAACTTCGGGAGAACTTGGATCAGGCGTTCTCGGGCCAGAGCGAACCAGTCGAAAGCGAGTTCGTTCTGAAATGATGGAACAAGTTTGAGGACAGGGGCGCCGGTCCGAACTTGAACCAGGCGGCTCCTCGAAGCAGAGGAAATCGGCGATCCACAACGTAAATGGCGCGTTAAACGCGCACAATCGGACGCAAGTCCCGGAAAAGCAGGAAGGAACACCGAACTCTATGAAACAAACTCTTAGCGCGAATGCCGTGGCAGCACCCCTGAGACGCCCCTTGCGTGGGCCTGAACGCGGAGGCAATTCCATGTCACCGAACGCGGCGATTGCTTCTCGATCCTTCGGGTCTCGCGCGATTGCAGCGAATGTCCCGGATACCCGCGCCCAGCATGGCTCAACCGCGCACAAAAATCGCATTTCCGTGCTCGTGGTAACGGCGGACAACATGACCAGCGAGCTGCTGAAGAACGCGTTCGCGCATGGCCGCAGCGGTTTCACGGTCGATACCTTGACCGGCAGTTCTCAGAAAATTATCGGCGAGCTGGAATCGCACAGAGCGGACGTCATATTGATCAGTGAGGAGCTTCAGGACGGCCCTGATGCGGGTATGAAGGTCCTTCAGAAGACGCGAGATTCCAATCACACTTCGGCCATCATGCTTCTGCAGAATTCGAAACCCGAACGAGTGGTGAACGCTTTTCGTGAGGGCGCGCGCGGCGTTTTTTACCGAAGCCATTCCCTGAAATCCCTCTCGAAATGCATCCAGGCGGTCCATCAAGGGCAGATTTGGGTTAACAACCAGGATGTCGAACATCTCTTGAACGCTCTAACCCATATTAAGCCGCTTCACCTCAGCAAATCCGACGGAATGCCCCTGTTGACGCGCCGCGAGGAAGATGTGGTCCGTCTTGTCGCCGACGGCCTGAAGAATCGCGAAATCGCTCAGCGGCTTAAGGTCAAGGAACATTCCATCAGGAACTACATTTACCGGATCTTCGAGAAGCTGGGAGTATCCAGCCGAGTCGAGCTCTTCCTCTATGCATTCAGCCGCCGGGAAAGCGGCAATTAGACGGCGGCTGACAATCCACGAACTACTCCCTGGCATTCACAATTAAGAACTTCAACAGGCAGGCTGGGCGAAGGTGACAGAACTGCGAAGGTGTCGCGGCGGGATGGTCAGAGGCTCGGTCGTGTGAGCCGGATGCCGAAGAATCGCAAACTACCGAATGAAACGATCAAATGAAGGGTCTCGAAACACTTTGGCGGAATTGGGAACCGCGGGTGAACATCTATTTCGAGGCCTGCCAGTAGCAAGGGCCGCCAACTGGCGGGCTTCGTCAAACCGCACAGCAAGGATTCTCCCTCAGCTCATGCGGTCGTGCAGGACGGCAATGACAAAATCATCAGCGGCAGCCGGGCTGAAGTCAGGACATCAAGCCCGTGATTGGCCTGAATAAAGCCTTGGATCAACGTCCATGATCATATCGGGTTCGCGTGTTTGCATATGCTTCGTGTTCTGAAGGCATACTCGCAGCTTTTCGGCGAGCACTCCGACGCCCGGGTCGCGGAACAGCCCGATGTGATCGCCGGGAACCTCTACCGTTTCCGTGGGCCCCGTGAGGAACTTGCGCCACCCGAAATACGGGTCGCCGGCCGACAACATTGGCCAGTCTTTGCAATGGACAATTACCGTCGGGCACGCAAGCGGTTTCGGTTTGTAAGAACTGGCCGCAACGAAAACGATCTGGCCCAGGTCAGGTGAACCCGATTGTTGCTTCAGAACCTGGGAGCGCGCGGATTTTTGCCACATTGCATCCGTCCACATGGTCTTAAGACCCTTCCAGCGGCTGAGCGCATATTGCGGGAATTCACCGATCCCCAACCGGCACAATTCGCGAAAACGAAAACCGGTCCGAAAGACCACGCGTTTCAACGATGTCGCATATCGAGGGATTGCGCTTTCCCTGGGAGTGAACGGCTCAACCAAAGCGAGCAGCCCGACTTCATGGCCATACAT
The DNA here is from genome assembly GCA_963740035.1 of uncultured Acidobacteriota bacterium. Taxonomy (GTDB): domain Bacteria; phylum Acidobacteriota; class Terriglobia; order Acidiferrales; family UBA7541; genus Palsa-360. The sequence goes on along the minus strand of CAVUDA010000034.1, from coordinate 476,773 downwards.
CGTCAACTGCCTCGCGACTTCATAAGCAAACACGGCCTCGCAACAAAACCCGCCCAGATAATAGGGGCCTTGAGGCTGCTTCTCACAGATTGCCGATACCATGTGGCGAGCGAGCTTTTCCATGGGATTCGGCGTCTTCATTTGATCGATCGCCCCGGGCATCAGCCCGACGTTGAGGACCGGCTGGTCCGGCCCCAGATGCTCGGACAGGGGCCGCCACAGAACTCCTTCCCCCACACAAAAAAAGACTGGTTTTTCACCCCCGGATTGAATGGGAACCACATATGCCTTTCTGTCTCGAGACTTGCCCGGAAGGAGGCACAAAGCTAGTTGTTCAATGGTGGACGCGCCAAGGACTAGGGAAAGAGGGAGCCGCTGATGAACCAGTTCTTCGATTCTAGCGAAGATACGAACCGCCTGAACGGATGTGCCACCCAAGTCGAAGAAATTCTCCTGTATCCCTATGGGCGCGCGCTGGAGCACTTGCTCCCAAATACGAACAAGCTCTCTTTCCAAATTTGTCCGTGGGGGGGTAGTTTCGGACATAATTTCCTCTCTTTTAGATGGTTGCGGTTTGGGGGTGCGGATCATTATTCTTACCTGGAATAGGGTATAACTCTTTCAGGACCTAACTTCGGCAGGACACCTGTTCTTTACCTGTCCCATGAGCCAGTATCTCCCGATCGAGGAGAGCTATTAAGTTGGAGTGGTGATGAGCTATCTTACTTTGAGCTTTCTCCACTATCATGGACACCTTAACTACTAAAATGAAGAAATACGCGCTAACCATCCTGTTTATCCTGCTTGCATCTCCCGCTTGGGCAACCACATACCACCTCGCGCCCGCGTCCGGGGGCGGCAACGATTCCAACAACGGAACGTCGGCGAGCACTCCCTGGCTGAGTCCGAATCACCCTGTCAACTGCGGGGATGTGATTATTGCGGCGGCGAGCACGTCCTATTCCGCGGCCGATTTCGGCTCCGGCAAATGGGGGACGGTCAATTGTCCCGCGGGAAACAATGTCGCCTGGCTTCAGTGCGCGTCGTTCGACGGTTGCAAGATTTCGTCCTCTTCCAGCGATATTATGACCATTTCGGCGAGCTTCTGGGGCGCGCAAGGATGGGAAATAACCACGAGCGGAGCCATTCACAATTGCTTCACCGTACGCGGCTCCGGTTCTTCGGTTCATCACGTTGTTCTGGCCAATAATATCGCCCACGATTGCGGATCGGGATTTTTCGCCGGCTACTCGGGAGGCGGCGGGGCGAGCGTGGACTACATCGTTTTTGTCGGAAACATCGCCTACAACGCGGCAACGGGAAGTGCATCGTGCAACAGCGGATTCAGCATCTGGGAGCCTCAAAACCACGACACCGCGGCCGGAACGCACATTTATGTCGCCGGAAATTTCTCGATTGCCAATCTCAATCCGAGTCCGTGCGCGGAGGGAGCCCGACGGACGGCGAGGGCATTATTCTCGATAGTTTCGACGGAAGTCAAAGCGGTCTTTCTCCCTACACGCAGCAGGCCGTGGCCTACAACAATATGCTTCTCGGCAACGGCGGGCGCGGCCTGGAAATCTATAACAACCGAGCCGGATCGGCGCACGCCCCGATTTACCTGGAATACAACACGGTGTGGGGCAACAACAACGCCACGAATCAGAATTGGCAGGGCTGCGGCGAAATCGAAATCTCGAGTTCCCTGGACGTGACGGCGCTGCATAACCTGGCCATGACCAGCGCGACGAATGGCTGCGGGGCCAATCCGATCTTCGCATTTTCCATGGCCGCTGTGGATGGTTCGGTTACCGTGAACGACAATTGGGGGTATGGCCCGACATCATCGGCGTACACGTTTCAATTTAACAGCAGCGGATTCGCCTACGGGCCCGCCAATGTGTTCGGCACAAATCCCGGCTTCTCCAACCCATCCATTCCCGGGGCCCCAAGCTGCGGGTCGGCGGCGAATGTCACGAATTGCATGGCGGCGGTGATCGCCAACTTCACGCCCACTACGGCAGCGGCAAAGGCATTCGGATACCAGGCGCCGAGCACGTCGCCGGCGTCCGATCCACTGTTCCCGCAATGGTTGTGTAACGTGAACCTCCCGCAAGGCCTAGTCACAACGGGATGCGCTTCTTCCCCCTCCTCCTCCTCACCAGCGCCACCCACCAATATCAGCGCGACGGTCCGGTGACGGGCAGGGAGGATTCACCATCCGCGAATTAATCCAACTGAGTCGATTCCCTGCTCGCCGTGAATGAGCGCAGCCCGGTCAACTGAAGGGCAAACATAAAAACGAATATGAAATTGTAAACCAGGTATCGGACCCACAGCCGGCGGAAGTCTTTCGTCAGCCGGTACATCCACTCGAAACCCGCTTCCCGAATCCAGAGCGGCGCCTGCTTGATCCTGCCGCTAAAAAAATCGAATGTGGCTCCCGAGGCGACCATGATGGTGCCGCGAATTTTGTCCCGATGCTCGCTAATCCATACGTCCTGTTTCGGCGACCCCAGCCCCACCCAAAGAAAATCGGGCCGCGCCTGGTTGATCCTGTCGCACACGGCCTGGTCTTCTTCTTCCGTGAGCGGCCGGAAGGGCGGCGAGTATTTTCCCACCACTTTGATGCCCTCAAAGCGCTCGCTGAGATATTTCTCGATCTTGTCGGGCGCGTCTTCCGTCCCTCCGTACAGAAAGAACGTATAGCCGCACTCTTTCGCCTTGCTGCTGACCTCCAACATCAGATCCGGAGCGTAGAAACGGTCGCAACTCCGATTATGGAACGCGCGGGCCCACTTCAGGAACGGCATGCTGTCAATCCCCACGATATCCGCTGAATTATAGAGAGCGATGAGACGCGCGTCGAAGAGAGCGGAAACGCAGCAATTGACGTTGATGAGCGCTAGGGAATGCGAGCGCGACTCCTTGTCGGACAGCCAATTCTGGAAGGTCCGATGCATGTCTTCATAGGAAAGACAATCCATATCGATCCCTAGAATATTCATCTTCTTGGTCATATTCGGCTTCGCATCGGATCAGAGTGCCGGTTCAATCCCGCGCGACAGGCGTGAAAAATGCGCGTCACCATCCGCCGGGTTTGCTTTATGCGCTGAGGGGCCCGTCCATCCGGCAATACAGATGGCCACCCATCGCCGCAGGAGTGTTCGAGGGCGTAATCATCGTTCCGGTCTCGATGTGGCGGATATTCCGGTAGTTCATCTCCCACAGAAAGTTGACAATTTCGGCCGCTTTACGCTTCTTCTCCCGTATGGTTTCGCCGTGCATCTCGAGAAACAACGCGGGTTTGTGCAACTCCAGAGTGTTGCGCGCCCCTCTCAGCGCTTCGATTTCCCAACCCTCGGTATCGATTTTGATGAAATCGGGGAGGGGCAGACCGGCTCGAGGGACCTCCTCGTCCAGCGCAACGATGGAAATCTCTTCGGCTACCGTTCCCGCTCCCGTCCGCAACATCTCGGCGACTGTTTTTTCGTCGACGCTCGAGCACGCGGGCACGAGCGGGTTCCCCACCATGGTGCGCGTCTCGTTCCGGGAGCCGACGCCGACCTTGCGGACCTCCACATTCTTGATTCCGTTCAACCTCAAGTTTTCCTGCAAGCGGTTGTGATTTTTGGTGTTGGGCTCGAAGGAGACGACTTGCTTGGCCCGCGAAGCGAAGCACAGAGTCAACAAACCGCGGTACGCGCCAACATCGTAGACGGTCATCCCGCTGAGGTCGAGGCTGCTCCAAAACTGCTGTTCGGCGACCATGCCGCCGGGCGTCAGCCAAGTCGGAAGCCATCCGAGCCCGCCCTTGAGCTTCATGCCTTTCAACAGACCATGACGAACCGTATAGGTTCTGGAATCGAAAAGATGCCTGCTGATCCAGAACGCCAGGCGGGACTTCAGCGTGAAGTGGTGAAAGGGAAGATCTTCTATGGATTGGGAACCGGCTACTTGCATGCTATTCATCGCTTCCCTCCCGGGGTGCAAAGTAACGGCCAACGAGTTTGCCGCTGTTGAAGCGCGTTGATTCCAAGTCTGCTGATATTGTTTCGCTCGATTAGCTCGATGCAGATGCAGCGCGAGCGCGGCTAGCGCCAAGCGAGGAGACTGGAATGAAGCCTGGATCGCTCTTGGAGCGCTGCATGGCCGATTGATAAACCGCCATCAGATTGTGGAAATAGGCTTCCTCTGTGAATTCACGTATGACCTTCTCCCGGCCCGCAATCCCCATCCGGCGGCAAAGTTCGGGGTGTTCCCAAAGCCGGCGCACTTTCCCTACCAGGTCCTCCGGGTTTCCCGGTTCGAAGAGGCTGCCGGTCCGATCTTCCTCGATGATTTCGGGAAGACCTCCGATCCTCGATCCAATGACCGGCAAGGCCCGTCCCATTGCTTCCAGAACCACCATCGGGAACTGTTCGAAGCAAACGCTCGGCACCACCAGCATCCGGGACCGGCAATAGAATTCGCCAAGCTCCTGGGGTCCCAGTCTGCCAACGAACTCAACATTGCGTGGGGCTTTGCCCTGCAATTCCGATAGAGCAGGCCCGTCGCCCGCCACTTTGAAAGGAACGTTCGGCATGTGCGCGGCGGCCGCCAGCAAAGTGTCGATTCCTTTTTCCGAGCTGATTCGGCCGGCAAACGCCACATACTCTCCGGCGGCCGGGTCAGTTGCGGCCTCCCTTACGGACGCGGGGTTTGGAACTACGGCAATCTGGTCCTCTCGAAAGCCAGCTTGCAGCAGCTTGGCCTTGGCAAACGGCGTCATGACGATGAGCACGCTTACATTGTCGTGGAAGAGCCGGAAGCGTCTGGCCACGGCGCTCCTCAATGCATAGGCGGAACTCTCCAGAATATTGTTGCGGCAGTTCTTGATCACGCATTTATACTCGTGCCCCCCCACGCAGTCCTCGCATATGCGGCCCTCGTAGAGGTGGTACCAGGTCGGGCAGGTCAGGTTATGGCTGTGCACGGTCATCACGACCGGCACATTCTTTCGCCTGCAGGCGACCAGAATCGAAGGCGAAAACATCGGATAAACGCTGTGGACGTGAACTACATCCGGCCGGTCCTTTTCGATCAGGCGGCGCATTTCGCGGCCAGCGCCGAAGTTGTAGATCCCGCCCCAGAACGCATTCATGCGCTTGAGGATGGAGTTCTCCAGAACTCTGCTGGATTTCATCACCAGCCGCGGCTCGTGCCCGTTTTGCAGTAGGACCCGCAGGGTGGCGTCAATCACCGCCGGCTCGCCGCCGAAACGGCTCCGCTGCTCGTTATAGATTTGCAGCACCTTCACCGCGTTGCGCCTCTCGAGTGCCCGCTCCGAATGCACGCGGAAAAGAAGTCCGCCAGCCGCTCGGAATGTACTTCATAGTGAATTTCAGTTTCGCATAAGCGCCGGCCCGCCGCGCCGATTTTGCGCGCGGCCGCTCGATCGCGCAGCACAGAGCCCATGTTCTCGGCAAAGGCCGTCTCATCCCCGGCCGGCCCGGCATAGGCATTGCGTTCATGCGTCAGCAGGCCGGCCAGATCGCCTACGTTGCAGGTGATGACCGGCGTGCCGGAAGCCAGATAGCCGCCCAGTTTGGTGGGCATCCTGGTCCGCGAACGATCGTCGTCGAACATGGGCAGCAACAGGCCCGCCGCGGACCGATACAGGGCGTCCAGCTGCTGGTCGTCAATGTAGCCGGTGAGCGCGACCGCCTCGGCCACACCCTGGGACCGCGCGTAGTCCTTCACCCTCTGAAAATCGTTCTCGCTGGCGCCGCCGACGATTGTCAACCGGCACGTCATTCCCTTCTGAATGACCCGCGCAAGGGCGCGGATCATGAAGTCAACATCCTGGGCGTAACCCGCTACCCCGCCGCACCAAACAAATTGCGGAATGCCCTCGTCGAGGGTGGCAAGGACAGCCTCGGCCGGATGAAACTCATTGATATCCACGAGGATGGGAGTTCTCTGGATGATCAGGGGCCGCTTCAACCTTTGCGCTGCGGCGCGCGCGCGTTCCTCAATCAAGGCGGAAATCACGAGCGTCCCGGTGGAAAGTGAAAACATCGGGCCGCGATACAGCCAATCGGTGAATCGCGAAGCGTCGGGCGCTCCGGTTCCGGGCCACCATTCGTTTACTTCCTGAACCACGGGGATCCCCAGGAGGCGGGACAAGGCCGCGGCGAACACACCGATCGGGCCGCTTTGGATATAGATATAAAGGCTGGAGCGCCGCCGCTCGGGAAACAAGGCGATGAGCCGCACTGCGAGCATCGAGACGCCCCACGCATAGAGCAGGATGCGCAAGAGGCGGTTAGCAGGCCGCTTGGTCGTAAAAGTCGTGTACTCGTACCGAATGCCTTCATAAATTCCCGCGGTGTCCTTGTTCGCGGCGATCGGACTCGGGCCGCAATGCAGCACGCGGAACTCGATCCCGGCTTTTAGCAGCGCCTTGCCCACGTTGATGATTCGCGGGGAATCGCCGGCGCCAAACGGAAAACCGGTGCCGCGGCAAAGGCAGATCACCTGGTAATTGACCCGAGGATCGGCCAACTCCGCGGAGCCCCACTCATTCTCCGCCGCTCGAATGTGCGCTTTGTGCATGGTAGACATCAAGAGTTCATCACTCTAGTTCCGTGCCGGCTGGGTTGCAGCGCCCCGGGAGAGAGCGGCGAATCGATAAGGATGCGAGTCATCCAAACAGCTTAGATAAATTAGGACGACCATACTCAGGAACATCAGAAGCGATGGTTCGATGGGGGCCGACTCCAGCAGTCCATCCAATCCGCAGAACACCAGGAATGCCCCAAAAAAAGCGAAGGCCGAGCCCTTGAAGCGACTGTAGGAACGAAATGCGATCCTGATTCCAGTCAAGAGTATGAGTACGTAACCAGCGAGCCCTACTGCCCCCAGCATTAGAAGATTGTCGAGATAAGCCGAATGGCTGTTCGGAATCCCCCATTTTTCTCCCTCGGAGACCTCGCTGATGTGTGCCGGCGTCCAGAACCCGCCGTAGCCATAGCCAAGAATCGGGCGCCGCTGGACGTAATGGCTGATTTCATCCCAGACCCCCGTCCGGCCGTTGAACGAGCCAACGGTCGAGTCGTCCCTTCCGAGCATCACGGCGCTCTTCAGGTCGGGTAGGAAAGCATTCCCAAGAGCCATCAACAGAACACAGAAAACAATGCTCAGGGCATAGGCCGTCAAAATTTTCGCCCGCTTGGACGATAGGGTCCCCAAGTAAACCGCCAGGGCGACCAGGGCCGAGGCAAACGCCGTTCTCGAAGCGGTCAGCACCAGGAAAACGAATCCGACCAGTGTGCAGATCCAATAGGTTATTTTTTTCTGTTTTTCCAAATCGGCGGCTGCCAACCCCGAAAGCAGAAAAAGCGCGCAATTGATTCCCTCATTGTTCGGATGCAGCGTCCCCGCAAAGCGGTACCCGGACGCGAAGGGTCGAAACGTCCCGAAGAGCGCCTCCGCAACAACGCCAAGAACCAGATACGAACCGGTGGTGAAGAACGCCCACAGGATAATTTCCCTGACTGAAAAGCGGTGAACGACGGCCACGGCGGCAAGGCACAGAATCGCGAAGACGGCTACCCTCGTGAGCGTCAGACGCCTGTCCTCCGCCCACAGCGGGCTCGCGAGCGCCAAGGCGGCAAAACCGATAAGAATCCATCCCAATGAGTTTTGGATTCGAAGCCGGACGCTTGCCCGATGACGAATCAAGAGGACAATCGCAAGAATCGCCAGCGAGACCAGGGCGGCTCGCCGCGAAGCGGAACCCTCCGCGACCGCTCCCACGATCGTGTCTTCAACGCCATCGTAGTTGCCGATCCCATTCTGAGCGTTGGATAAATCGTTGTAGATAAAAAACGAGATGGCGGTAATGAACAGGAACAAAAGCCAGGGCGCCGGTCTGACCTGCAGCGCTGATCTTGCAGGCTGATGATTGCTGTCACCCACTTAGTCGCCTGCCTGCGCAACTGCCGTATGACCTGGCAGCCTCAGGAAGATTCCCGCCCTTACTGCCGAGGTGACAAAATTGGCCGCCAAAAATCCGATCGCCGCGCCGAGTATTCCGAAGGACCGCACCAGCCAAAATCCCAGCACGACCATGACGAACAACGCGGCGGAATTGGCCAGGAAATCCAGATCGGCGCGCTCGATGGCCATGAGGGCGCGCGAAAATGTGAAGGACGCCGCGAAGACCAGAACATTCACCGCCAGGACCGCTACCACCAGGTTGTTGCCGGCGTACTGCCGCCCGTAGATCAGGGCGATGATCCGCCCGCCCCAAACGATCAACACCAGACACAGAAGAGACACGGGGAAAAAGATGGCTGCGGTGATCTTGAGCACAAACCGGCGCAAAGCCTTGGTCCCGGATTCGGCGTAAACGTGCGCGATTTTCGGGCCCACGAAGTTCTGTATTCCCAGAAGCGCCGGGTTACCGACCGACACGACTCCGAGGCACGCCGCCCACACGCCGGTCGAGGCCGTGCCGTGGAAGTAGGCCAGAAACCACGGATACAGATTCATGGCCAGCGCCCACACCAGTCCGCTGGCGAAAACCCATTTTCCAAACACCCAGTTCTTTTTCAGGTCCGTCCGGGATTCGCTCATCCGCGGCTGATAGCACTCGCGATCCGTCCAGAGCCATACCAGAACGGCAATCCCACAGACCGATCCAATCAGCCAAAACGCGCGACTCGCCGACAACAGACCGAAACGGGCTAGGAGAAGCAGGCCGCCGATTTGTCCCACCGCTATGGAAGTATCGAATAGAAATGCGGTCTTAAGCCTCAGGCGGGCGAAACTGACGCGGCGAGCATGTTCCCGAAGCATGATCAGAGCGATCACAAGTGACAACGCCCACAGGACCGGCCCCAAGCCTTTGGGACCGATTCCCCTACCGACCACCAAGGCGCCGCACACCACTCCGAACACGGTGAAGAGACAAAATGCCAGCTGGTGAATCAGAGTGCTTCCCGTGTACAGAGCGTGGGCTTTTCCCTTCAGGCGCGGGGCGTAAACCATATAAGGCGTCGTAATCAGCGACGTCTGAAAGTCGGTCATCAGGAAAATGAGGCTGAAGCCGAGCATGTACAGGCCTAGCTCTTCCTTGGAGCAGGCGCGCGCGATGATGATGCCGGTCGCAAAATTTGTGGCGCTGGCCACGGCCTGGTCGGCCAGGGAAATGATGCCCTGATGCAGCGATCTCCCGGGAGACAAGGACAGGCCAAAAGGCAGCTTCCTGACGCCGGCCAGCACGACGGGTTTCGCCTCGACCGCATCGGCCACCGCAATGGCCGAAGCCGCGCCGTTCCCTTCCGCAGGCATCAACAGGTCTCCAACTCTTCGCAAGGGAGAACCCAGGTTCAAACCAGTACTCATGCGGCGCCGGCCCCCTTCAGCACTGCGGGAATCGTTTTTGCGATCAGTTTCACGTCCAGCCAAAAAGACCAATGATCGATGTAGTGCAAGTCCAACTCCATCCATTCTTTGAAAGAGAGCGAGCTTCTTCCGTTGACTTGCCAAAGGCAGGTAATTCCCGGACGAACGCTGAATCGGCGGCGCACCCAGTCCTGGTCAAATCCTTGATAGTCGCGAATGGGAAGAGGTCGAGGCCCCACCAGGCTCATGTCGCCCTTCAGAACGTTCAGCAACTGGGGCAGCTCGTCGATACTCGCCTTTCGGAGATACTTGCCCAGGCGAGTGATTCGCGGATCGTTTTTGATCTTGAAGACCGGGCCATCCGCTTCATTCAAGCGCTCCAGCTCGGATTGTTTTTCCGCGGCGTTGCCCACCATGGTTCTGAATTTGAACATTTGAAAGCGCCGCTTGTTCAGGCCGACCCGGTCCTGGACGAAGAATATCTGCCCAGTCGAATCCAATTTGATCAATACGGCGACGACTAGAAATACCGGAGCGAGGATGACCAGCAGAAGCGAAGAAACAAGAATGTCCAGCATACGCTTGCAGATCATCGGCCAGCCTTCGGACGAATTGGGGCTGTAGGTTGCCACGGCCATTCCGTCAATGCGGCTATTGCTTGCCGGGCCTTTTTGAAAGTCGAATATGGTCGCCAGGACACGAACGATGACTCCCTGTTCCTGACATTGGGCCACAATGCGTGCGGCCTGCGAGTAGTAGGACTTCATGGGCAGGGCAATTGCGACTTCATCGATGACGCGCTCCCGCAAGAAGTCGGAGAAGTGCTCCAGATCGCTGACGATGGACTTCCCGTCCTTCTCAAACCCCCGGTTTCCTTTCCATTCTTCGTCCGCAAAACCGACCAGGTGGTAGCCCAATTCGGGCCGGCCTTCAATCGCGCGGGCAAATTCCACGGCGCGCGCATTCGTGCCGATGATCAGCAAATGGCGAAGATTGCGTCCATGTACCCGCGCCCGTCCGAGGAACTCGCGCAAAGTTAATCGGGAAAAAATAATGGTAAAGGTCGCGACGATCCAGAACACCGCGATGAAGGACGGAGTGATCATTTGCACCTGGAAGAAAGCGGCGACGAAACCGAGCACCAGCGCACCCGCCGAAATGGCCTTCAGGAGAACGACGACCTCTTCTTTTCGTTCCCCCAGACGCCTGGACCCGTACAGGCCGTAGGCGGAGAAAATCAAATGCCAGAAATAGAAAAGGCCGAGGAATAGAAGAAAGTTCGACAATTTGATGCGCATGGAAAAGAATTCGGCGAAGGAAGTGAACTCCGTGAGATGCCATGTCAAGACGGCAGCCACCAGGTAGGAAATGGTGAGCATGCCCGGATCGAGCAGCATGAACATCTTGAGCAGGATTTGGCGGCGGAAACTTGTCATACAAGGACCGTGTCTAGACGGATCGTCGTGCAGTCAAACGCGTGAAATATCATCTGGAAAAACGGGCAGGATCCCATCGACGCGGATCACTGAAAAGAGTTGTGCTGGCCGCAGGAACAGAAAAAATTTCCATCGAATTGGGGGCCGCTTGTTAAAGCCTCTGATACAACTTCTCAGGAATGGGAAAGGTGCGCTGATCGAGCACCGCGCCGATGAGCCGCACTTTCGCGCTTTCCAGTTGCTCTTTGGCGCGCCGGACCGTCTCGCGCCTGTTCTGATTGGCTTCGACCACTAGCACGACCCCGTCGGCGAGTTGCCCCATAAAGGTCGCCTCCGTCTCACGGCTGAGCGGCGGCGCGCTGACGAGGATGTAATCAAACGACCCGCGCAGTTCGGCGAAGCGGTCTCGATACCGTTCGATCGACGGGTAAAAGCCCGGCTTCGCCAAGCCCGAAGGGACCAGCCACAGATTCTGCCCGCCGAGCTGTACCGCAAAATTCCGAATGGGACCTTTGGTGGTGAGAGCTTCCGCGAACCCGATGCGATTGGCGGCGGACGAATGAATATGCAATTTCGGCGACCAGAAATTGGCTTCCACCATGCAAACGGAAGTGTCCGCCTGCTCGGCCAGAATCTCTCCCGCTCGCGCGCAAATCCAGCTGCTTCGGTCGTCTCGCGCAATCCCCGAGAAAGACACGACTCTGGGTGCGCTATTTTTTCCGGCCTGCAGGAACAGCCGCTGAACGAGTTTCGTGATCTCGGGGTCCGGGGGCTCTTTCCGGAGCGGAACCAGTTTCGGAATCTCGATGTCCGCGGGTTCTTTCTGGACGGAAACCAGCGCGGGGGCCTTCTGCGGAACCGGATCAGGCTCGTCCGGAACGCTGAAAAATTCATCTTTCGCGACCCGCTGCAATAATTCGAAATTCTTGCTCATTTGAGATAACTCATTGCTTAGTTCTTCCCGCCCCTGCCGGCTCCCCCACTGGGAACCGCGGAAGAAGCCGGTTCGGCAACCCATGGGAATCGAATCACCTGGCCGGCTTTAAGGTGGGCGAGATCCGCGATGTCGGGGTTCAGCTTTCGAATCTGTTCGATCGCGTCGCCGTTGTAGTCTCCCATGGTTCGGAGAATGACCTGTCGCAGAGTCTCTCCGGGTTGCACGATGACCGTATTGATCGCTTCGGCGTCACCCGAAGGTGATGGCTGTCCGGACGCGGTATTGGGCAACTCCGCCGCCTGGACGTCCAAATTGGAAGAAAGCGGGACCGATTCAGATTTCACAGCCGAGGAACCTCGAACAGATGCCGCGGCGGTTCGAATTGATGTCCATGCCTCGGATGACCCTTGCATCGTTCGGTCGATCCCGCCGGGGGAAAAGAAAAGAATTCCGATCCCGATGATTACGCCGGCCGCCACGCCGGCGATGCCTACCGCCCACCGGCCAAAACCCCGCTCTCGCTTTGCCGGAGGATAGTTGGAAAGAACGGGACGCGGCATTGCCGGCGCGGGAGTGGGCACGGATTCGGGCGCGGGCGCAGCGCGCCGGGCGACTCTCGGCCGCTGAAAGGACTCCACGTCGCGGTCGGCAATCACCTCTTCCATCATCGCGGCGTCAATCTGTTTGCGGTCCATCGCGCAGCCGAGGGAAAGCGCGCTGAAGCACAAGCTGTTGATTTTCCGCGGAACCCCTTGCGAATGTTCCGCGATCAGCCGAAGCGCTCCCGGAGTGAACAGAGGGTTCCCCTCGTAGCCCGCCACCTGGAGGCGGTGCGCAACGTAGTTGGCAGTGTCCTCGGGACCAAACGGCTCCAGCCTGGCAAAAACGGAAATCCGCTGTTGCAACTGCTCCAGTTCGGGCGTGGCCAGCTTGCGAGCCAGTTGCGGCTGCCCGATCAGCAGGATCTGAAGCATCTTGTCGCGTGAGGTTTCAAAATTCGACAGCAGCCGGATCGTCTCGAGCACGTCGGAATCGAGATTTTGCGCCTCATCGATGGCCAAAATGAAGCGGCGGCCGGCCAGCATTTCGCGGCAGAGGATCTCGTTCAACTTGCTGTGCATGGAAACCAATTCCATGCCTTCGGCATCCACTCCGAGGCCGTTCAGCAAATAGTGAAAAAACTCCTTGGTGTTGCATTTGGTCTGAAACAGGAACGCCGTGCGCGATGCCTGCTGGAGCTTTTCCAGCAGCTGAAAAGTGAGCGTGGTCTTTCCAAGGCCCGGCGGAGCAATCAGGGCCACAAAGCCGCGGTCCGACGCGATGCCGTAGTAGAGCGACGCCAGCGCCTCGCGATGACTCTGGCCGAGATAGAGAAAGCGCGGATCCGGTGTCACGCCGAAGGGCTGTTCTTTCAGCTGGTAGAAATCAAGAAACATGTCTCGCTCCTTTCCCTTTCGGCAGCGCCGCCAGGACCGGAATTTGCAGCACATCCCGGAGTTCGTCCGGGGTTCGCAACGACGGGTCAAAGTAATCCACGGCAAACGCAACTCCCGGACTAACCAGGACCGCCAGCAAAATCCCCAAGAGCAAAGTCATAGCCCGGTGAGGATGCGCCGGGAGAGCCGGGACGGTGGCCGCCTCGGCGATGGCCACGTTCATAATCCTCGAGCGGTCCAGGGCATCGCCAATCCGCGCTTCTTCCCGCTTCTGCTTGTAAAGCAGGTCGTTCCCTTCGGCTTCCTTGACCTCCCGGAGAAGGTTTTCCTGCTGCGCGCCGTCCACGTCGATCACCCCAAGCCGTTGGCGGTATTGCTGGATCACGGTCTGTGTTTCAGCGGCCCGAGCATGCAGGGTGGCGAGTTCCGCGTTGGATTTGGTGAGTTCCGCCTGCAGCCACTCGTAAGACGGGTTCCGGTCTGTGGTTTCCTCCCGGTCCGGCGAACTTTCCGCTTTGGCTATCGTATCGATGGTTTGCTCGATCTGTTTTTGCACTTCTTGCACAGGCCGGTAATCGGGTTTGAACTTCTCCAACAGCGTGGTGCGTTTCAATTGCAGGTCCAGAAGGGTGGTCTTGAGTTGCTGCATGAGATATTGGTTTTCCGACGCGCGGACCTGAGAAACGGTCTGCGCCGGCGTGGACGCGAGTTGTTCCTCCACAACCCGGGTTCGCTTCTCCATTTCTTTGATCGCCACCTGAGTCGCGTTGAAGGTAGCCTCAAACTCGGAAAGCTTCTGGAGAGCGATCTGTTTCTCGAGTTGCGGATCGGTCACGCCCTTGTCGCGGTCGAATTTGGCGAGCTGAGCTTGCGCCGCCTGGAGTTGCTCATCGTAGTGTTGCGATTCCGTCTGAAAGAACTCAAACGCGCCGGGGGGACGGTGAACGGCCACGGTTTTCTCCAGATAGAGATTGCCGAGTTCACGCAGAACGCGCGCGGCAAGTTGCGGGTCCGGCGAGTCAAAAGTCACTTGAATCAAGTCGGTTTTTTTCAGCGTTTCAATTTGCAGTTTTTCCTCAAGGGCCTGCACGGCCTGTGAGATCTGCTTCTCACTGTACTGTCCGTCAGCACTCTCGCCGGTTGCAGCCGCGGGAAACAGCCGGTTCCAGAAAAGGCCGGATGGCAATCCTTGAAGATGGCAGGTGAAAACCACTTTTTCCAGGAGGTCGCGGCTCTTCAGGAGTTCCACTTCCGAGTTGAGCTCCTCTTCCGTGACTCCGCCGGGGTTGGAGACCACGGCGTCTCGACCCGGCGAGACTGCCTCATCCACGCGGTCACGCTTGACCAGTATTTTCATTTTGGCCTCGTAATCATTCGGAAGCAGAATGATTCCGAGAACTGTGGCCAACACGAGGCCCAGGAAGGTCAAGAGCACGAGCTTCGGGTGACGGAACAGGGGCGTCGCGATGTCCCTGAGTGTGGGTAGCCGGTCCGTGCCGTTCGCGCCAGATTGAAAGTCTTGTACGTCCATGTGAATCAATCCTTAGTTTTCCTGAATCTACAAAATGGCCGGGTTAGCGTAGAGCCCTAGCGAAGTTGTTGGCAGAAAGGGCTTGATCTTGGAGAGCGCGTTCTTGGGAACGAACAGCATGTCTCCGGGCTTCAGCTCCGGATCTTCCTGCAAATCACGCGCGCTCATCATTTTTTTCACGTTGATGATTCTGGCCTCGGTCCACTGATCCGAAACGCGCCGGAACAGGAGCACTTGCGAGTGCTTGGAGGCGTCGGTGAAACCTCCGGCAATGGCGATTGCCTGCGTAAGGGTGATGTCGCCGTACCAGTCAAATTTTCCGGGCTTTCCTACCTGGCCGCCCACGGTGAAGAATGGCTTCTCGAATTCCTTGGGGTCAACGTTGATCTCAGGGTCTTGCAGGATTTTGGAATACGCCGTCTTGATGGATTCGGTGAGTTCCGGAAGCGTTTGTCCCGCGACCGACAAATCTCCAACGCCGTGCAGGGTGATGTAACCGTCCGGTTGGACGGTGACTGTCTGATTAAATTCCGGCGAAAGCGGGAAAGTCAGTTCCAGGATGTCGCTCGGATTGACCCGGTAGCGCCAGTTTCGTTTGTGAAGGCCAGTGCCGGCTTCGTTGGATGTCGCTTGTGGCGCATTGTTCGCGAGGTCAGGTTGCCCGCTCCCATTCGCGCTGGGCACGGCACTTTTCTGTCCGGTAGCGGAAAGCGCAGCAGAAAACAAGAGCAACATGAAAGTCAGGATTTTCAAGGTGGATCTACAAAGTTTCATTTCGAATTCTCCCCCCATCTGTCCCGGTTCCTGCGCTGGGGCGAAATAGCGTTCCGTGTCTCGATGATTCAGGGTTGAAAAAGTCAAATCAACTCGATGTCGTACCCCTCGACTCGAATCGCGACCGATCGATGTAGCAGTTCCACCGATACAACCAGGCTTTGATCCGCGCCTTGTCGCACGAGGATTCCCTCGACGCCGTCCAGCGATCCACCCCGGATACGCACGCGCCTGCCTGCGCTAATGAACGCATGCGGGAAACACGGAATGTTCTCGTTGAACGCGGTCCGCAGACTCTCGACCTGATGATCCGGAATTGGAGTTCCTTGCCCTTCACTGCCCACGAATCCGAGCACTCCAGGGGTCCTCAATATTTTCAGCCGCTCCTCGGTCGTTTGCGCGATTCGAACGAAGGCATAGCAGCTGAACATGGGGACTTCCACCATGCTCTTTCGGTCGCTCCACTTGTGGATTTGACGGAGAAGTGGAAGAAACGTGCAGACACGTTTTTCTTCAAACTGCGCGGCAACCCGCTTTTCGTGCCGCGACATGGTGTGAACCGCGTACCAGCTCGATTCCTCCGGAACGTAATTGAGCGGAGGAACTTGCGCGATAGATTTGATGTTGACCTGTGACGTCGACACAGCTTCGCCCTCTCAGTCCCATTTCTGCCTAAAAACTAGCCCGCTCAACCGTCTTCCGCAGGGGCCTCGTTGAAACAGCAACGAATTCGGCTATCTAGAACACGCGCTGGCTTCTTACGCGGCCTAATTCTGAATCGAACCTGCGCCTCTCTTGGCCCGGTTCGAAGAACGAGCGGCCAGATGGCGATGGCCCTTTCCGGCAAACCGGTCAGCACAGCTCATTCTTGCCCTTCCATGGACTCTTCCGATTCTTTGATCAGGCCGTCAACGAGTTGTGAAGCTCGGTCCGAAAAGGTGCGCAACGAAAATCCTTTGCCGACGGCCGAAAATCCACTGCGCTTGTTACCGGCGACATCGTGTTCCACTCGCAATACCATCATGTCCGCTTTCATCAGTGCCTTCGATCCGCCATCCGATAGAGGAAGAAAAACTTCCATCTGGACCAAAGAATTCGGAGGGGGACAAGTCGCGGTCAAAACGAATGTGCCAGCCACACTCATGTCTCGTGTGACTCCTTCGCCTTGGTAGTGTCCGTTCTCCGGGCCACCCCAGCGAAACAGGACCGAGGCATTCATCCGGTAGCGAATGCCCTTCCTTCGTTCGACTGAAAACTCGGATCGGTGTGCGATTGAAATGTCTCCGCTTTGCCTGGGGTGTTGGCGTTTCCCAGTGTTAGGAAGGGTATGGGAATGCGGGATTGTCCACAAGTGGCCTTAAGCCCCGCTTTCAGAGAGACCTCCTGCCGTAGTTAAAATTCCTCATGCCTGCGCCAGCTACCTCCCATCGTTGAGGGATCTAATCCACAAGTCCGTGGACATGCCCCGAGTGGACATTGGGCACACCCCCCCTCGGGCCGTTAGTCCATACTCACAGGGGTCAATTGTCCATGAATTTTCATTTTCCTTTCAGGTTTGCCATTCAAGAATGGACCTGGATCGTTCCGGCTCGCGCTTCGCAATCAACCCCATATCTTGTTGTATTCAGAGCAGTTATATATCGACAGGCCCCGTGCCAGGGTAGTTTCCGCCGCAGAAACGACGCCTGGAGATCCTCAGTCTGGTGTCTTAAGAACCTAGAACATTGGCGAGAATTGAGGTCGCTGCCAGGTGGAGTATTCAGTGAAACATGGTCCTTGCTCGCTCGGGTAAGCACAGCTAGATCTGCTGCTTCTCAGGGAGGAAGCGCTTGCAAACAGGAGGAACTGGTCGCTTGGAGCTTGTATCTGTTCCCCTGGGTTTCACGTGCCGCGGGGTTAGGGTTCACTATGGATATGTATTGCAAGTGATTCATTAAACCGTTATTATTAGGCACGTTTCTGCAAGTCGGATCTCGCTGATCCTGCGATGGACAGCGGCTCAAGTTTCGTTCGGCGTCCCCCGAACATGTTCTATTAACGGTTTTGGAGGCAGTCGGGTGTCCCAGCCTCTTCGACGGCCTAAAGATCGGATCTCTGTCCTTGTTGTCACCGCGGACAACATGACGGGCGAGTTGCTGAAGAATGCGTTTGCGCATGGCCGAAAAGGTTTCAGCGTGGAAACCTTGACAGGCAGCTCTCAGAAGATTATTGGCGAGCTGGGATCACACAAAGCGGACGTCGCATTGATCAGTGAGGAGCTTCAGGACGGCCCCGAAGCAGGCATCAAAGTCCTTCAAAAAGCGCGGGAATCTCATGGCACGCCCGCAATCATGCTCCTTGAGAGTTCCAAGCCCGAACGAGTGGTAAACGCCTTTCGTGACGGCGCCAGGGGCGTTTTCTATCGAAGCCATTCCCTGAAATCCCTCTCGAAGTGCGTCCAAGCCGTTCATCAGGGACAGATCTGGGCCAGCAACCAGGATGTCGAACTTCTTTTAAACGCTCTCACTCATATTAAGCCGCTTCCCGTTGGCGAATCCGATGGAATGCCCCTGTTGACCCATCGCGAGGAAGAAGTGGTTCACCTCGTTGCGGACGGCCTGAAGAACCGCGAAATTGCTCAGATCCTCAAAGTAAAGGAACATTCCATCAGGAACTACATCAGCCGAATCTTTGAGAAGTTGGGAATATCCAGCCGCGTGGAACTTATCCTGTATGCTTTTAGCCAGCGCGACCATAACAATTAGCTGTGGCGAATTGAAATGGTGATTTTCCCGGCGGACAAAGTTAGTCTCTTCTGTTGACCGGGATCTTCGCGACATTCGAGCCTTCAAGAACATACCTGCGTGCTTTAACAGGCTGCGGAAAAACTAGCAACGTGTCATTCCGAAGGGCGAAGTTTGCCCGAGGAATCTGCTGTTTCCTGGGTTACGCGAAGAAAAGCAGATCCCTCGGTCGCCGCGGCGACTACGGGATGGAAAAAAAAGCCCTTTTCCCGCGGCCTGTTAAGCCGCTCCTTCTGGTGCACGCTGCCCCGAAAAACCGTGCGAGGAGTGCTCCCTGGGGCTATTTCCCCCCTTTCCCAGACCGTCACCAGTAAACACCGCTCATCATAAAGCGCCAATCCTGACCGGTTCACCGCGTGTATCATCTAGGAGATCATTGAATACAGCGACTTACTGGGAAAAAGGGCAATGGAAGCACCATGGTCGATTTCGCAATTCATAGGAGCACCTCCGCGGATCGCCAATGTGAATTGGTTCCGGGGAGCCGCTTGTCCAGTTTGGAACAGATTGTGCTGTCTTTCGGCGCTCTAGGAGTATAGGCGTTTCGATGCGCACCACTTTGAAAATGGTTGTCCCTCTGATTGTGAGCGTGGCCGCCGGCTGCCTGCTCTTTGCCGCGTATCAGGTGAATACGCAGAGGCGGATCCTCCGCAGCGATCTCTCGCATCGCGCCGAAATTCTCGGCGCCAGCCTTCGGGATTCCATTGAACCGCTGCTTGATCCAACGCCCGAAGCAAGCCTTCAACAGGCGATTGAACGGTTCAACCAACGCGAAAATTTGAAAGGAATTGCCGCTTACGACGCCAGCGGTTCCATTCTCTCCGCGACGTCCGGCCTTGCAACTGAACTCCAATCTCAACCAGTGATTGCTGCCCGTGCGGCCAGCCATGGCCTTGGCTACGGCGAATTTGTCCGCATTGGCGAAATACCGCTTCACCTTTATGCCTTGCCGCTCCGACGCAATGGACGAACGGCGGGCTCCCTCGTGATCCTGCAAGACGCCGGTTATATCGATACGCAGATTTCTCACACACTGCGCGATTCCTTGCTGAACGCCACCCTCCAAACGCTGATCATCTCGCTCCTTGCGCTCGTGCTGGTTCGCTGGAACTTCACGGATCCGCTGGCGCAAACCACGAAATGGCTTCGCATGCTGCGCACCGGACAATCAGACAATCCGCCGGTTCTCGCCCAAGGAGAAGTTTTTGACCAGATCCATCGGGAAGTCACGCATCTGGCTCGCGATCTGAGCGCCGCCCGAGCCAATGCGGAAGAGGAAGCGCGCCTGCGCGATTCCAATGTGTCTCTGTGGACGGCGGAGCGCTTGCGCGTCAGTGTGAGGAACAAGCTGCAGAATAAGCCGCTGTTCGTGGTCTCGAATCGCGAACCTTACATGCATGTCTTTAGTGAGAAAGACAAATCCGTGGATGTCATCGTACCCGCCAGCGGCGTGGTCACCGCGCTTGAACCTGTCCTGATTGCCTGCAACGGCACATGGATCGCTCATGGTTCAGGTAACGCCGACCGCGAAGTAGTCGATGCCCATGATTGCCTCCGAGTGCCGCCCGATCACCCCGCGTATTCGCTGCGGCGCGTCTGGCTCAGCAACGAAGAAGAGAAGGGCTACTATGCGGGCTTCTCCAACGAGGGTCTGTGGCCCCTGTGTCACATCGCACATACGCGTCCGGTATTCCGTCCGGAGGACTGGTATCAGTACCAGCAGGTGAACCGAAGGTTTGCCGACGCCGTCCTCGCGGAAATGGAAGGCACCAAATCGCCCATCCTTCTGGTTCAGGACTACCACTTTGCGCTGCTGCCGCGAATGATCAAGGAAGCGCGGCCTGATGCGCGTGTGGCTATCTTCTGGCACATTCCCTGGCCCAATGCGGAAGCCTTCGGCATTTGTCCCTGGCAGCGCGAACTGGTCGACGGTCTTCTGGGGGCTGACCTGATCGGATTTCACATTCAGTCGCATTGCAATAATTTCCTGGAAACAGTCGACTGCGCCGTGGAGGCGATCACCGAGTGGGACCGGTTCGCTGTGAACCGTCAGGGCCACGTCACGCTCGTGCGCCCATATCCCATCAGCGTGGCCTTTCCCGAAATCGCGCCGCAGGCCGAGCCGCCGCGCAATTCCGGCTCGGAACGCGCTGCGCTGTGCGAGGAGTTGGGGATAGAGGCTACCCTGCTCGGCGTCGGTGTCGACCGCGTCGACTACACCAAGGGAATTCTTGAGCGTTTCAGTGGGATCGAGCGTTTCCTGGAACTGAACCCGGCTTATCAGCGGCGATTCACTTTCGTGCAGATTGGCGCTCCAAGCCGCACACACATCGACCGCTACAAGAAATTTCTGGACGAAGTCAGCGCGGAAGCTGACCGTATCAATGCGCGCTTTCAGGCCGGCCGGTGGAAACCGATCGTGCTTTTGAAGAGGCACCACACGCATCAGGAAATCGAGCGGTTCTACCGTGCCGCTTCTTTGTGCCTGGTGACCTCGCTTCACGACGGCATGAATCTTGTGGCCAAGGAATTTGTCTCCACTCGCGAGGACGACCGCGGCGTCCTGATTCTCAGCACCTTCGCCGGGGCCGCGCTCGAGCTTCTCGATGCGCTTCTCGTCAACCCGTATGACGTCCAGCAACTTGCCGGGGCTATCCACCGCGCGCTCGATATGTCCGAAGAAGAACAGACCGTCCGCATGCAGCGGCTGCGGTCCGGCGTCCGCGAAAATAACATTTACCGCTGGGCCGCCGGCCTGCTATCCGACCTGACGGAGATTCGTATTGATGCCCCGGAGCGCGTCGAAGCTCGATGAGCCGATCCAAGCGTATGGCTCCTAGCCTGGTCGAGGATTGGGCTCGCGTTGCTACTCAAATCCGGTCGAGCTGCCGGGTCGCCGTGTTTCTCGATTTTGACGGCACGCTTGTCAATATCGCTCCTCTCCCCGATCAGGTGCGCCTGGCGCCAGCGACTCGCCGGGTATTACGGCGCCTCGCGCGCCATCCGCGCGCCACACTTGTCGTGATCAGCGGCCGTCGCCTCTCCGAACTGCGGCGATATATCGGCCTCCCCGGAATCCGCTACTATGGCCTTTACGGATGGGAGCGAAGCGGTCGTTCTCCCCTACCAAGCTCGGCTCTCCGCGCCCTTCGGTCTGCCCAATCAAGACTCTCGATTCACGTATCTTCCATTCCCGGCATCTGGGTGGAAGACAAACATTTCAGCTTGTCGGTTCACTTTCTCGGCGCATCGCCAGCCGGCGCAACGCCGCGCCCGCCGCAAGCTTCGCTCCCTGCTGCGGCCTTTTCGGAAAACTCTGCGTGTTGTCGAAAACCTTCGCGACGCGGAGATCGTTCCGCGCTGCATTCAGGGCAAAGGAATCGCGGTGCGACAAGTCCTGGCAGAACCGGCGCGTTGCCGTGCTCTCCCTTTTTATTTTGGAGACGATCATTCGGACGAAGACGCTTTCGAGGCCGTAGGTGAGGGAATTTCCGTATGTGTCGGCGCTGCGCGCCCGACGCGAGCGCGTTATTCTCTTCGTAGTCCAGCAGCAGTCGCCGCGGCGCTTGCCAAACTGGAGGCAGCCCTGATTTGACGAGCCGCCAAAATTCCTCTTAAATTCTTCACAGTTGCTTGACGTATAGGAAACCAGCGCGCGGTCCTGGATTGCGGGCGCGTCGCCAATCGAAGATGATTCAGAACGGAAGGGGGAGCCCAGCGTTGGCGCTGCAAAAAGATAATCTCTGGTACAAGGATGCGGTTATCTACCAGCTACACGTGCGCACGTTCTGCGATAGCAATGCTGACGGCGTCGGCGATTTCCCCGGACTCACGCAGCGACTCGATTACCTGAAAGACCTCGGGATTACCGCCATTTGGCTGCTTCCTTTCTTCCCTTCCCCATTGCGCGACGATGGGTACGACATCGCGGATTACACGTCCGTTCACGCGAGTTACGGATCGCTCGAGGATTTCAAAGCTTTCCTCGAAGCGGCTCATGCGCGGGGAATGCGGATCATCATCGAAATGGTCCTGAATCATACATCGGACCAACACCCCTGGTTTAAAGAGGCGCGAAGCTCCCGCGAAAATCCTAAGCGCGACTGGTACGTGTGGAGTCAGACGGACCTGCGCTATGAGGGCGTGCCCATTATTTTTGTGGACACAGAAACATCCAACTGGGCCTGGGACCCTGTTTCAAAGTCCTACTACTGGCACCGATTTTTCAGCCACCAGCCGGATTTGAATTTCGACAATCCGGCGGTTCTGGAAGCGCTATGGGGAATCATGCGCTTTTGGCTGGAACTGGGCATCGATGGGTTCCGATTTGACGCGGTCCCGTATCTTGTGGAGCGCGAGGGAACTCGCGTGTGAAAACCTGCCCGAAACGCACGCAATTATCCGCGACCTTCGCAAACGCCTCGATCAGGCCTATCCCGGAAAGATGCTTCTCGCAGAAGCCAACAACTGGCCCGTCAACGTTCGCGCCTATTTTGGAAATGGCGACGAATTTCACACCGCATTTCATTTCCCTCTGATGCCGCGAATGTTCATGTCCGTGAAGCTGGAAGACCGCAAGCCGATTATCGACATTTTTGACCAGACGCCCGAAATACCCGACAACTGCCAATGGTGCATTTTCCTGCGTAACCATGATGAGCTCACGCTGGAGATGGTTACGGATATTGAGCGCGATTATATGTATGACGAATACGCCGTGGACAAGACCATGCGGATCAATCGAGGAATCCGCCGGCGCCTGGCTCCCATGATGGACAACGACAGGCGAAGGATTGAACTGCTGAATGGACTATTAATGTCCATGCCAGGAACGCCTATCGTGTATTACGGGGACGAAATCGGCATGGGGGACAATATTTACCTGGGCGACCGCAATGGGGTCCGCACACCCATGCAATGGGACGGCGACGCAAATGCGGGATTTTCCACCGCGGATCCGGAACGCCTGTATTCGCCCGTAATTTCAAATGCCGTGTATGGCTATCAAGCGATTAACGTCGAATCGCAGAAACGGTCGGAACACTCGCTTCTCCGGTGGATGAAGTCTTTAATTAAATTGCGAAATTCATTCCAGGTATTTGGGCGCGGATCGATTCTCTTTTTGAAACCCGCGAACCACCGGGTTCTTGCCTACGTGCGCCAATTCGGCGAGGAAACCGTGCTCATTGTGAACAACCTTTCCAGTTCTGCGCAGGCAGTCGAACTGGATATGCAACGCTTTAAGGGCTTCATACCGATCGAAATGTTCGGGAGAAATCTGTTTCCCCGGTTCGGTGAAGCACCGTACTTGCTCACGCTGGGGCCATACCAGTTTTTTTGGTTTCAGCTTCGCAGGATTTGATCGAGCGACGGGTGCCAACACTTCGCTGAAACTTTCGAGATACTTTTGATTGAGAGCGAGACGACAAGCGCCTTGGCCGAAGATACGATACTTGCGGACGATTTGATTCGCCAGCTCATCAGCGTTGGTGAGGTGGACCTCCTTGTGGGAATCTCTTCGCACGGCAATGCAATTGCAGCCAGCCATGCATTTCATGCCATCGAACAAAGTTTTCAGAAAAACTTTACTAGGCAACGAGCCGTCATCGTCAATGTGCGCGGAGGGGATGGCGACGGGAGCGACGCCTCGGGAGCTGTGCCCGGCGGCTCGGAAGAAAAGAGCGCGCCGTTGGCCACTTCACTTCGTACGGTCCACCGAGTGACCGCGGACTTTTCTGTCCCGCCCTCACCGGGATTGGCTCTGCGCACGGTTCTGACGGCGGCGGACTTGTTGCGGGCGCGAGCGTGCGCCATGGTTTCGCCCGGCGCATCCGATCTGACGCCTGACCGGATCGCCAATCTCCTGACGCCTGTATTCCGGGAAAAGTTCGATTTTGTCGCGCCCCTTTACTCGCGTCACAAATTTCAAGGATTGCTGGCCCGAAATCTGCTCTATCCGATGAGCCGCGCGCTCTTCTGCTGCGGAATCCGCGAACTCTATTCGGATGAATGGGGATTTTCTGGCCGTCTGGCCGCGGCCTGCCTCGGTCAGGACGTGTGGCACGAAGAGTCGATTCAGGCCAGACCGGAAGCATGGATGGCAATCTCCGCAATTTCCAGCGATTTTCGCTGCTGCCAGGCGTTTCTCGGCCAGAGATTGCAATCAGCATCAGGCCCCGGGCCGGACATTGTTGAAGTCTTTCGGCAAACCGTGGGAAATCTTTTCTGGTGCATGGAATCCCGGCAATCCACCTGGCTCGAATGCAAGAAATCGGAACCCGTCCATACGTTTGGGCCGGAGCATGAGCTCACTTCGGGGCAAGCCGACTTGGACCCGCACAGAATTTTTGAGATGTTCCGGAACGGTGTGGCGGAATTGGAACCGATTTTGAGCACAATTCTGGATCCTGAAACACACGCTGAAATTAACAATATCGTTGCAGCTGAGGAAAACACGTTCAGGTTTAGAACTGACCTGTGGGTGAGAACGCTCTATGACTTTGCCGCTTCTTACCACCATGCCGTCATAAATCGCGATCACATGGTCCAGGCTCTGGTGCCCCTGTATCGCGGCATGACTTGCTCCTTTCTTATGGAACATTCCGACTCTTCCGCCACGGAGTTGGAGGCGGCGAATGAAAATCTCTGCGCTGAGTTCGAGCGCCAAAAACCATATCTGATGGAAAAGTGGAACGCAAAGATTGAGGTGAAATCATGAGACAAACAATCCTGCAAGGGCTAGAGCAGGCTTACGGCAACTTAGTCCACATGATTGCTGACTTTCTTCCCCGCTTCCTGGTGATGCTCATCATCATCGCGCTCGGGCTTCTCGTCGCTTTCCTGCTCAAATACATTTTGCGCATCGTTCTGAGCGTCACGAAACTCGATCGAGTTTCCGAGCAGGCCGGGGCTTCGGGTATTCTTCGGGCCGCGCATCTTCCGTCGATGACGGCGCTGATCAGCCGCTCCATCTTTTGGCTGACTTGGATCGGATTTATTTTGCTGGGGCTCAGCGTCCTTGGCGTGGCCAGTCTCCAGGAACAAATTTCGCGGCTATTTCAGTTCCTGCCCGAGGTGTTCGTCGGGATGCTGATTTTGTTCGTGGGATTGATGACTGCGAATTTCTTATCCCGTGCAGCACTTCTCGCCGCGGTCAATGCGGGGCACCGTTCGGCAAGAATCCTGAGCTGGTCGATCCGTTTCCTGATCTGGATTCTGACGATTTCGATGACTTTGGAAGAGCTCGGCGTCGCCAGGCAGACCGTGATCTCCGCCTTTTCGATCATTTTTGGTGCGCTGATGTTCGGGTTGGCGATAGCCTTCGGATTAGGCGGCCAGGACCTGGCGCGGAAAGCATTGGAAAAATATTTGGGGGATACACCGCAGAAGGAGAAGGATAAAGAACCACAACCGCTGTGAAACCTCCTCGATCAAGATCGACTGAGGGGTCCGCAGCGGTTGTGGCTTCAATTCAGTTGTTCGAAAAGCAGGTCAGCGACTATCGGCCAAACATCCCAACGTAAGTGGCCTTCCCGATCACGTGGCCATCCATCGCCTTCAAAAGATCGGCGCGGGCCGATCCGGCCGCCAAGTCGAGCTTCGTATCCAGCGCGTAAATCTCGAAAATATAGTGGTGCGGGGTAGCGCCTGGAGGCGGGCACGGCGGCTGGTATCCATTCACTTTGCGGATATTCGAGCCCTGCATGATGCCGTCGGGTGTGGAATCCGGCTTGATCCCTGCGGCAACCGAAGTAGAGCTGGCAGGAATGCCCCAGAAGATCCAGTGCGTGACATCCATCGTCCCCTTCATCGGGGCGGCGTCGGTATCATGCATGATCACGGCGAAGCTCATGGTGTTATTCGGTGGATTGGTCCAGGAAAGTGCCGGCGAAGCCGCACTGGGATCCGCGCACGAGAATTGGGTCGGGATCATGGAGCCTTCCGCGTATGCGGAGCTCATCAGCTTGAATTTGGAAGGCGGTGGCGGAGCAGCTTGTTGTTGCGCGGCGATGCTGGCAACTCCCGCCACCAATGAAAATGCCAGAATAGTGACCAAAAGCAAGAGTTTCGTTCTCATTCTATTTCCTCCTCAGGTTTCCTTCTGCGGCCATACTATACCTTGAAAATCGGTTTTACTGGGAATCACTATTTTCAAATTCGCATTGGGTCCCACGAGCCTTACTCCGGTGCCGCTGGCCCGCACGTGTCGAGGCATTGCTGAAAAACGGCTGCACGAAAACCAACCTCGTGCTCGAGGCAAGAGGTGATCCGCCGCGTTCTTGCGACCTCGATGTGCGGGCCACGTTCCATCGCCTCGCCGATCCAGTAATCGGCAAAACCGCAGCCAATGAGCTGGCGGACGCTTGTCTCGCCGCGACCGTGCATAGTGACGCGCTGACGATTCTCTGCGACAAATTCAATTCATAGAAGGTCGGTTACCTCCGGCTTTCAAGGGGAAAAGGGAGCGAGCTGCAAATTCCAGCCTCGCTCCCTTTTCGTTGAGTTGGCTGAGGTTTCAGAAAAGCAGCTTCAGGCCAAGTTGAATCGCCCGGTTCCCGCCGGTCCCGAGGACTGGATTGCCAGCTGCTGCGTCGGGCGTGGCACAACCACAACCGAAGGTGCCTGGCGAAGAGGGATCGTTGTGGCCAAACGTGTTCGATCCGCCGTAAGGGTTCGCAAAATTGGGATGGTTGAGCACGTTGAAAAGTTCGGCCCGGAACTGGGCGGTAAGGCGTTCCTTGAACTTCCAGCCTTTGGTAAAGGACAAATCCCAGTCGCGGAAGCCGGAGTCGCGGAAAGGGTTCCGGCTCATCGTGCCGAATGTTCCTCCAGCTGGAGGAATCATGACCGAATTCCCCTGGGCAAAGCAGCCAAACGTGTTGAGCGAAGTAGTAGTCGGGCCGTTGTTGATCCCGCCGTCCACTTTCATGGCCGCGGCCTGGCAAGCGCCAAAGAAGGCATTGGATTGTGTCGCGGAAAGCATGACCGCGCCACTGGGAGTATTTTGAGTGCAGCCACCCAGGCCACCGCTCGTGCAATACGGAATTGAGGAGTTGCCCGATTTGAAGTCGCCCGGGTTCCCGGAGAAATCCCAACGATCGGTAAATTCATTGGTCCCGCTAATGCCGTTATTTAAATCGGCGGCTCCCCAAGGGGCACCGGTTTGGAAAGTGACGATGGAATTGAGTTCCCAGCCCTTCAGGAGCTGCCCAGGCGACTCGATCCCCGGAAGATCGTAGGTCAGTGAGAAAGTGAAGCGGTGCCTGATGTCGAATATACTGCTGTCATAGTCCAGCTTCGGCTTCGTGCTGTCCTGCGGTAGCGGAATATTGATATTGAAGGAAGAGTTGTCGGTCGCATGAGAGTAGGTATAACCAGCCACAAAGGACAGCCCGTGGGAAGCCCGCTGCGTTAGCGTAGCTTGCAGGCCGTTGTAATTGGACGTGTAAAGGTTCGATAGCCAATTGATGTAGCCCAAGTAAGGAAATTTGGCTGCAAAGGGCTTGACGCCGGTAGCAAGGTCGGGTTGGTTGATGTCGGTAATGCCCGGCAATCTCGATCCGTGATTGCCAACGTATGCGACGTCCAAGGCCAGATTGTCTGTGAAGGAGTGCTGGACTCCCATGGTCCAATTGCTGACGAACGGAGTGCGGAAATTGCGGTCCATCGCCAAGATGTCGCAAGGGCCGGGGTCTGGCGGCCCGGGCGTATCCATGCCATCGCCGCACCGTGGGACGCTCGGGAAAATTGGTGTGCCGGTGCCATCCCCAGGTTGACTCTGCCACGCCCCGACGAGCGGCGGGCCTTGAGTCGTGAAGACGCTGTACTGAATCGTGCCGGTACCGGGTGTCGCGCTCGGAACTATATTACACGCGCCCCCGACAATGTTCGCTGCTGGACAAGTCACGGTGTTAGCCCCGGTAGGAATAGCGCCGAGACCAATTGTTGCAGAATTGTTCTGTTCTCCTCCGTTTCCAACGAACACAAACATGGGCAGACCGCTGTCGTAAACGATGCTGTACCCGGCGCGAACTACGGTTGTTCCCTTCCCAGTGACATCCCATGCCATGCCCAAGCGGGGCGCAAAATCCTTATGATCGCCCTTGTAAACGGAACTGATCTGCTTGCCGACCTGCACCAGTCCGACGCTGGGATCGAAATTGCCCAGGAGGTTGTTTTGCTCACTCAGGGGCGTAAGGTATTCGTAACGGACACCGAGATTTAGGGTCAATCTGGGCTTGATGCGCCAGTCGTCTTCCGCGAAACCCGCGGCCTGCCATGTGGTCAAGTGCAGCGTATTGGTTCCGAGCAATACAAACGCGCGGGATGGGACTCCAGACAAAAAGCGTTCGAGAGGAGTGGAGCCGGGGAACGGAGGGCCAGGGGGCAAGAAAGCGATTATTCCACGGCCTCGGCTAAAACGGCCTTCTGTCACGCCGTTATGATGAATCTCCCCGCCGAACTTGAACGTGTGCTTGCCCCGCAAATAGGAGACATTGTCCACAGCCTGGAACACGGTGGTGGGTCCAAAAGTTATGGGCCAGGCTGCAAAGTTGCCCAAGGAATTGAATCCCGCGACGATGAGGTTTGGAAAACCTAGTTGCGACGCGCCCGTGTTGATGCCGTAGCTTGTTGCCGGCACCGTGCCATCCAGGCTGCTGGTGGCCCGGTTCATGTAGATTACGCCAAAACGGGCTTCATTTACCAAGCGCGAATTCGGGATCCAATTCCAGTCAGTCCCGAATACTTGTGGTTCGTTATTTTGGTAGGTATTCCAAAATGGCTGCAGCTCGGAGAATGGGAAGCCAGGATCGGGTGCGGTTATGTGCCCGCGGCTGATGAAATACATGGCATTCAATGTATGGTGGTCGTTGATGTGATAGTCGATCTTCGCTAGACCGTTGTCGGATCCGAAAGTACTTGGAAAAATAATAGGCAGATTTATCGAAGATCCCGTGTTGGTAGGATAAAGTCCGCCTGTACATGTGTACGCGCTCCAGCCGGCCGGTGTCGTTGGCAGCGGCGTCGGGCAGCCGGCCAGGTGCAGACTGAGGGGGCTTATGCCGTTTCCAAGCGAGGCTCCATTGTTGTCCACCATGTCATGCAAGGCGTCGGGCAAGCTGTGCGCTATGTCGGGGGTGGCCTGCGGGGTTCCTTCAGGGACATTATCCACATTCAAGTTTCCCAGCGTATAGCGCTCTTCTTCAAATCCCAAAAAGTAGAAAATCTTGTCTTTCTTGATCGGCCCGCCCACGGTTGCGCCAAACTGTTCGAGCTCGATCGGCGTCTTGTTACACGCAGCAAGGGGCTGAGGGCCGTTGATTAAACAGTTTCCACCGGTGGGCACAGTGTTGAAATAGTTTCGCGCGTCGAATGCATCACTGCGACCAAATGCATAAGCCGTGCCATGAATGGTATTGGTGCCCGACTTCAATCCAACATTGACGATGGCCCCTGGTTTCCACCCGTACTCCGCGGGAGGGTTTTCCAGAACTTTGAACTCCTGAATCGCGTCGATCGGCAGGATGGTTGCGGCGTCACCCTCGACGCCTGCGCCGTTGATGATGGTCAGGCCGGTCAAGGGGTGGTCGTTCGTGAGACCGTCCACAATGTACCCGTTATCCTCGGGGCGGCTTCCATTCGTGCTCTGAGTCCATCCACCCCCACCCGGGTAGAACGAAGAACCGGGTCTTAAGCCGACGAGGTTTTGATAATTGCGGCCGTTCAAGGGCAACTCGTTGATCGTTTCATTGTCGAGTGTCCCGCCGAGAGTAGCATTCGTGGTTTCCACCAGCGGCGCCTGCTCCGTGACAGTGATCGTCTGAGTTTGCTCGCCGGGCTGAAGAGTCAGATCGATCCGCATGTCCTGGCCCACTTGGAGCACGAGCCCGGATCGCTCCGTGGTCTTGAACCCCTTGGCCTCACTGCGAACTGTATAGGTTCCGGGTTGCAGGTTCGGAGCGACATACTCTCCCGCCTCGTCAGTGACCAGCGAGCGGGAAATGCCCCTTTGAACGTCTGTGACCGTTACGGTGGAACCTGCGATAGCTCCACCACTTTGGTCAAGCACAGCTCCGGTAATGCGGCCAAGATTTCCTTGGGCAAGAATTGCATCACATACAAGAAGTGCAACTATCCCTATCGCGACCAAACTGATGACCTTCTTTAGGCTTATGATCAGGAAGTCCATCTGTTCCTCCTTTGAGGGCCCCGCATCCGATCTTGGAATCTGAATACGCGAGACCGGGTCCCCTCCCCCGTTGTGAGCATGTCCAGTAATGAACAAGTTCAGTTTTTGAATCAATGCAGTATCGTCGCGCCACAGATTGCACACTGAAGCTGACTTGATGGGCCGCTTGTAACACGTCAAAGAGATTGATGTCAATGAATTCTCCGACTTCTTCAGAAGTACTTTGATAGACCTCTGAAGGTATCCGCCTCCAGAACCGGCAGATACAGCGCTTGGCAGGCGAAGTAGGATAGTGATTAAATGCAAGCGGAGGAAACTCTTTGAAGTCTCAAAAATCAACTAAACTCGGACTTCGGGAGCAGCACAAGCTCGAAAAGCGGCAGCGCATTCGAGCCGCGGTGCGCGAACTATTCTCCAGGCACGGCTATGAAACGGCGACGCTTCGCCAGATCGCCAAGCATGCACACGTGGCGTTGGGTACCCTGTTCAATTATGCTCAGGACAAGCGCGATTTGGTTTTCCTTATCTTTAATGAGGAGCTTGCAGCCGTAACCGACGAAGCGCTGAAAGCCACGCAAACGCAAGAACGTTTGCTGGATCAACTGATCGGTTTATGCCGACCGCACTATGAGTTTTTTGCCAAAAACCCTGCGCTGTCGCGCATTCTCTTGAAGGACATGGCATTCTATTCCGAAGGCAAGCAGGCGGCCGAATTCCAACAAATTCGCGACCGTCTGCTTTCAGGAATCGAAGCGGTGGTCCGCGCCGCGCAGCGGGATCGGCAGATCAAGTCGGACGAGGATGCAATTCTTATCGCGCGTCATATCTTCTTTGTTTTTGCCGGCGCGCTTCGTTGGTGGATCGCGAGCCGGAGACCAGCTCCCCTGAAGGGTTTGGCCGATTTGAAACGCTTGTTTGAGCTACAGATTGACGGGCTTCGCTCCTCACCCGCACAAAGTACAAACTTGGCAAGACGAGCCCGTAACGCGGCAAATCAGCATTGACCTCGAAATTCACCTCACGAAACGCATTTGGTTAGCCTTTCAGGCGTCCAAACAATCGAACCGCGTTATTGCGGTCGATCGCTTCAACGGTACTGTCCGGCAATCCGGAATGCATCAAGTCGCCTGCAGGTTCCCCAGCGGAGATGAACGGGAAATCGCTTCCAAAAACAATTTGGGAGCTGGGAACGATGCTCAGAATGGCTGTGAGCGAGGTCGGATTGCTTGCGCTCGCCGTGTCGTAATACTGGCGCTTCAGTTCGTAGAGAACGCCATGGGGCGCTTGAGCGGCCAGGTCTTTGGGAAAGAGCCTTGCCATTCGGTTTGCCAATATGGGCATGGCTCCCCCGCCGTGAGAAAAAATAAACCGGAGATTCGGATATCGGGAGAAGGTCCCGCTCATGAGCAGACTCTCGATCGTGCGAGTCGTGTCGAAATAGAATTCGATCGTGGATGCCGGCACGCGCGCCTGAAGATTCGCGCAGCAATTTGGTGCGCTCGGATGAACGAACACGACTGCCTTGCGACGGTTCAACTCCTCGAAAACGGGCGCGTAGGTTGCGTCGCCAAGCCACTTGTCACCGTAGCTGCTTAGCAACGCGAAGCCGTCCGCGTGAAGCGTGTCCAGCGCATATTCCATCTCGGCGAGGCTGCCCTGTGGGTCCGGCAGAGGCAGGGCCGCCAGCAGGCCGAAACTCGCCGGATGATCTTTGACGAGCTGCGCGCCGAAATCGTTGCTCTTCCGCGCCAGACTGCGCCCGGCTTCTCCCGCATCGAACGTGACGCCAGACACGGCGAGTGACAGCATTGCGGTGGTAACTCCATTTTTTTCCATGTCATCAATCGACTTCGCAGGCGACCATGTGGGCATTGCCCCAACGTCGGGAACCGCTCGCCGCAGGTCCATGTAAAAAGGGGGGAGCATGTGATGGTGCACATCGATTCGTCCGCGCTTGGGATTGGAATCGACGCGCGGCATAGCCGCAAGCACCGAGCCGGTTGAGAGAGCGGCGCCCGCTCCTAGTGCGGCCACGTGCTTGAGCACTGTTCTGCGCGAAACGCCGCCCAGGGAATGCTCCGATCTTGGGTCGGATGCAAGTTGTCGGACGGGTCTCGTTTCACACGGGTCGGCCATTGAAGTGTCCCTTCATTTTTGGGCAATAGAAGAACTGTCAAATGTCACGCGCGGGCACACGGCATTAGAAGCCCAGTGTCGGCAATTCGTCCGCGGGCGGGCGAGTCCACTTTTTCCCTGGGCGTCCTTCCGCCATCGCTTGCAGCTCACGGGCCAGGATTTTTCGCCATAGGATGATGGCCGTGTCCGACCGGCCCAGCCGCTCGTGCACGCGGTCGGCAATCCGGCCTTGGCCGGCCTGCACCGCAATGTCCTGGACGATCACTAGGTCAGGGTGCTTCATCTCGGCGAACTGATGCTGGCCTGCCATGAGTTCCGCCGCGAGGTCTCGCGCGGGACGAGCCGCGGCGATCTTTTCATGATACTCGGCTCGCTTGGCGCGATAGGCCTCCGCCTCCTGGCCGCTCACGGTCACGTTGCTGGTGATCAGCCACATGTGATTCTCGTCGTCAATCGGCGTGAAATTAAAGAAAATTTCCACCCATCCACCCACGCCATCCATCCCCGCGACGGGCGGTACGATTACCCGCGTAACGTTCGGCATATAGTGCAGGCTGCGCCGCACTTTGCCGTTCGCGCGAGTTCCGAGGCGCAGCATGCCCCAATCTGTCTCTTCCGCCCCAACCACCGGCAGGTCGGCGATATTTTTATGGGAACCGCCCGGGCGGTGCACGAAGGCTACGTGCGTCTCGTCCATGCTGTTCTCAAAACACTGCAAGTAATTGCACGGCACGGTTTCCACGTTCCACAGATCGACAATGGCGTCAGATCTTTCGCCTGGATACGGCGGAAACTGCGGCGGCTCGCCTTCGCCGAGGTAAGCAAAAATGAGGCCCATATATTCGAGAGTCGGATAGCTGGCAATTTTGACTTTGCGGGCAAAGCTGGAATCCTCCGCGGGCTGCTCGACGCACTGGCCCGTGCAGTCATATTTCCAGCCGTGGTAGATGCACCGGATATCGTCGCCCTCTACTTCGCCGAGGTGCATCTGCGCGCCGCGATGCGGACAGCGGTAGTCGATGACCTGAGCCCGGCCCGATTCGCCGCGATAAAGAGCGTAGTCCACGCTCATGATGCGGATCGGTTTTGTTCTGCCTTTCGGAAGGTCCTGGCTGCGACCGACGGCCATCCAGAAACGCCGCATGAAGCGCCCGCCCGGAGTACCGGGACCCGTGCGCACCAGGTCTGCGCCGCCCAATTCGATCGCCAAATCATTTTCTCGATTTCGTTCTAATGACTGCTGGTTTGTAGTTGCCACCTGGCGTCCTCCTGAAACTTGATGCGTTGCAATTGCGCGCTGGACTTTGGCGTGATCGCCTTCCTCGTTGTTTCGCGACGATATGCCCGCCGCCACGTCGTGTCAAGGTTCACAAATTATTTAAAGGAGGCGCGTCAGGCCTTGCGATAACGCGGCAAGATTCTTTCGGCGTTGGTGCGGTTGATGGCGCGCAGTTCTTCCGCGTTAAATACTTTGCTCGTGTCCAGGCCCCGAACGCTTTCCACCGCTGTTCTGTACCAATAGTCGGTGCCGTAGAGAATTTGAGAAACAGGTATGACTTTGCGCAGCGCGCCGAGGGCGACCGGGTTCGAGATTTGCGCTGTGTCGTAATAACATTTTCTCAATTCGCGAAGGATGACCTCGCCCGCGGGCAAATTCTTTACCGGCGGCAGGTCTTGCCCCTTGGTCAGAATGCCGGGGACGATTTCCGCGGAAGTTCCTCCCTGGAAAAATCGCTCGATCAAAAAGGGCATGGTGCCGCCGCCGTGCGCAAAGATCCACGTGATATCGGGAAATTTCGTGGTCATGCCACTGAAGATCAGGCTGGCGATGGCGCGGGTCGTGTCCGTCCCAAATTCGATCATGGCGATTTCGTTGGGCACGCCATCCTTCGCCACGCTCAAGCTCGCGCAGCAATTGGGAAGAACCGGGTGAACGTAGATCAACGCCTTGCGTCGATTCAATTCCTCATAAACGGGCGCGAAAGTCGCGTGACCGAGCCATACGTCTCCGTAGTTGGAAAAGAGAGAGAGGCCGTCCGCTTTCAAAGTATCGAACGCATACTCGGCTTCGTGGAGGGCGCCCTCGGTGTCCATAAGCGGAATCGTGGCGAAACTTCCGAAACGCCCTGGGTGATCCGCGACCAGTTTCGCGGCCGCCTCGTTGCTGCCTCGCGAGACTTTTCTTACCTCGTTGATTTCTCCGAAGGTGAATCCTGGAGTCGTGAGGGACAAAAAGGCAATGGCTGTCCCCGCCTTGTCCATATCTTCCAGATCTTTTGCAAGGCTCCATTGATTCGTGTCGAAGCCCACGTTATGCGCCCTCTGGAAGGCATAATAAATATCCGGCTGGAAGTGATGATGAATATCGATGCGGCCTGGATTCGCGGCGGCAGGCCAGGCAGCCATTGAATGGCCGGAAAGAAACGCTCCGGCGCCGATGGCGGACACCACGCCGAGAAAATCCCGCCGGCTGAGATTCGCGCGGTCACGCCGCTTCGTGCCGCTTGAAACGTGATAATATGCGTTGAAATTGTTGGAAGTCATCGGAGCGCAGTATGACTAAGATCAAATCACGCCGTCAAGTTTTCTCCGCCGCATGGCTTGGTGAATCTCTGTGAGGGCGAACATGCTGGAGTGCATCACAAGCCCTGAAAAGACTTTAGCCATGCCGATCGAATTAGCGATCACCTTGGAGACGCCAATATGAGTAATACGAATATTGCGGACCGGTACTACGTCGCGATTTTGCTTCCGATGACCGAGTCGCTGCAAATCGATGAGCCGGCCTATCGCCGCTTCATTCAATATTTCCTGCGCGAACCTCGCTTCCTGAAGACCGGCGGCTTGTGCATCAATCCTGAAGCGGGAGAAATCTTTTATCTCACTCGCGCGGAGAAACGGCGCGTCCTCGAAATCGCCATGGAGGAGGCTCACGGAAAAGTTCCCATCTTCGCCGGGACCTGGGCCCTGACGACGGAGGAAACCGTTGCCACGGCGAGGGACGTGAAGGCGTTAGGGGCGGACGGAATCTTTGTGACGCCTCCCGGCGGCGCGCAGGACGTCACCTCCTGCTGGGATGCCGACATGTATCCCGAAGTATGGGCGGACATGATTAAGGCGCAAGACAAGGCCGTGGATCTGCCAATTATTACGCACCCAGTTTCCGGTTCGCGGCCGCCGTTTTCTCCCGGCTTGCCGTTGAACGCCACGCTCCAAATCTGCCGCGAAATCCCCAATATCGTTGGATGGAAGATGACGTACGGCTACGATGGATTTCGAATCATCGCGCAAGGGCTCAGATCGCTCGACCGGCACGTAGCCGTTCTGGGCGCGCTCGCCAGCCGCTTTCACGAATACAATGCCACCGGATTATTCGACGGGACGCTGAGCGGTTTCTGGAATTTCGCGTTCGAACCAATGCTCGACCATCTCGAAGCCTGGAAGCGCAGGGACCTCGAAGGAGCTTGCAAGATTTGGGACGGCGGCCTGGTACAGCTGCATGAATACATCGCCGACATGGGACGCCTGCATACGCGATACCAAACCGCGGCCTGGCTTCGGGGCTTGATTCCGAATCCCTATATGCGTCCTCCGATGCCGCTTCCCCGCCAGGTTGAGATCGACACGATTTATGAATTGCTGAAGAAGCTTGGCCTATCCGTCATCGATAAGTCGGAAGCCAAGTTATCAGCCGTAAAGGCGCGGGCGGCGAGTTTCGTGCAGGTCTGAAGAAACTCGTGCCTTGAATCTGGCCTGGAATTTCCAGTGCTGGGACAGTTCTCGTTTTTAGTAGGACTGCCACTCTTGGCTGTCCCGCACAACCTCAGCAGGACGAAAGCGGACAGCCAGGAGTGGCTGTCCTACAAAACCTCTCCCCGATTTATTGTTTGCTCTAACTATCCGCGAAATATAGAGTGGCGACTCGTCCAGCCAGCTGCCCGAGTGTTCACCGGCCAGTGAAGCGGCATGCAGATGAATCTTCCGCCAAAGTTGGAAAAGTGAATGGCATTTGCCTCCGATGAACGGCGAGCAGCTTCGCTTCTCGCGAGAATCGAGCGAAGCGAGGTCAGTCCCTGGCACATCAGGGCGCTGCTGGTCATGGGCAGCGCCACGTTCTTCGACGCATTTGATGTTCTGGCGATCGCGTACGTCCTTCCCTCACTGATCGGAATTTGGAAACTCGCGCCGCGAACGATTGGCGTGCTGATTTCCTCGAGTTTTCTCGGACAGATTGTGGGAGCGCTTTTTTTCGGCTGGCTGGCGGAGCGCATCGGCAGGCTGCGATGCGCGAAAATTACGATCGCGCTCTATTCGCTGATGAGCCTTCTGTGCGCCGTGTCCTGGAATATTCCCTCGCTCCTGTTGTTTCGCACGATTCAAGGCGTCGGGCTTGGAGGAGAAGTTCCCGTCGCAGCGGCTTACATCAACGAAATCTCGCGCGCGAAGGGCCGGGGACGCTTCTTTCTCCTGTACCAGTTGATTTTCCCGATCGGATTAGTCGGCGCTTCCCTGCTGGGTTTTTGGCTGGTGCCGCTGTTTGGATGGCGCACAATGTTCTTGATCGGTGGACTGCCGGCAATCCTGGTGTTCGTCCTGTTTGCCGGAAACATTCTTCCGGAATCGCCCCGATGGCTCGTTTCAAAAGGGCGGTTCGAGGAAGCCGAATTGATCGTCGGACAGATGGAGAGTGCTGCATACTCGGGCGGAGCGGTGATTCCTTCGGCGCCTGAGCCCTTGCCGATCGCGCCGGCTCCGCGGCGTGAAACTTCGCGGCTTGAACTTTTTCGGGGGATCTATCGGCTCCGCACCATCGTTGTCTGGTTCATTTGGATCACCACATATTTTGTGACTTACGGCGTCAACACCTGGCTGCCTACGATTTTTCGCACGTATTACAAATATAGCGTTGCGGACGCTCTCCGATACGGCGTGATCATCAATCTTGCCGGGCTGGCCGGCGCTTTCTGCTGCGCGATGTTGGTGGATCACCTGGGACGCAGAACGTGGTTCATCCTGGCCTACGCGTTGGGGGCTGCGCCGCTGATCGCCATCTGGATTCGCGGGGCTGCCAATCCGCGCGAAGTCATCGTTCTGGTGGCGATCAGCTTCACGTTCATTTCCGGAAATTCGATGCTCGTCTATTTGTACACAACTGAAATTTATCCCACGCGGCTGCGAAGTCTCGGAACGGGCGCGGCGAGCGCGTGGTTGCGAGTTGCTTCGGCGGCCGGGCCGGCAATTGTCGGATTCGCGCTGACAGGTTACGGAGTGAGCGGCGTGTTTCTATTGTTTGGAATGATCTCGCTCGCCGGCGCGGCCATTTCTTTCGGCACGGTAGAAACGCGCGAGCGAGCGCTCGAGGAAATCTCACCCTAGAGCAGTGTGGTCGATGCCTTCAGGAAGGTAACCGAGGCCAGATCACTGCACTGGCGGCGCGCTGCTTTTTCCCAAAGCGATTTTCATTTCTGACTTGCTGCTTGCGACGGCATCGAGGTCTGTTTCATACGTTTGATAGCCGTTCAGCGTGACCTTGAGGTGGTGTTTGCCGGGGCTGACCAGCATGGAATGAAACCTGCCGCCGAAATCGCCGCCATGGCCCATGTAGTTGTCGTCGACGAAAACTGCAGCGCGCTTGGGTTGAATATCCAGGCGAAGCTCGGCGGCATTGCTTCCGGGATACGTCATCTTCGTGTTCTCTTCCAACACCACAGCGACCGTCTGGAAGGGTGCTTGATCCGGGTCCACCACAATTTTCCTGGTGAGGTCTTTGAATCCGGCTTGCTTGATGACGAATTCGTGCTCTCCGGCGGGGAGTGTCACTTTCCGGTCACCCTTGAGTTCCTTGACGTAGCCCGCGTATTTGCCGTCGATCCACACGCCGGCGTCTCGTTCATCCTGCGAGTCGGCAGTGAATCGTACCTCTCCCATTTTCGCGCTTTGCTGCCCGTACATGTTGGTTTGAGCACCGAATAAGAGTGCCAGCACACAGGAAATGAGGAGCCGCGCAGGAGCGTTCGTAAACATCGGTTTTCTTCCCCCGGTGATTATAAGACCATGGCGAGTTGTATCAGGCACATTTTTCCATGCCCCTTCTGCGCCGCCACAGGAACGCGGAAGAATTTGGAGGTGCTCAAGTACCCGACAGGGTTATACTCGGCCAACTCAAAGGCCGAATTGACAGATCTGCCGTGGCCTGAGCAAAATTTGTGCAACCAAAGTCAGGGGAGGACGAAATGAAACTTCGCATTGCTGGATTGGCGATCGCCGGCGCGCTCGCACTGTGTGGCGCGGCGTTCGCTCAAAACGTACCGGAAAAATTCGTCGTCAGCGGCAAAGCCGCCGAAAAGATTCAGGACTTCACCACGATCAATCTGGCCACGGCGGAAGCCGTCGCCAACGCCTGCGAGAAGGCCGCCACTACGCAGGGCGTGCAGATCAGCATCATCGTACTCGATAGCAACGGTAACCACGTCTATTTTGATCGCATGGATGGACAAGGGTATCTAAACATTATCACCGCTGATATGAAGGCGCGGGCAGCAATGGCGACCCGCGCGCCAAGCAAGCTCCTGATGAACCGGGCGATCCAGGATCCGATGTCGGAGCTTCAGTTCATTCAACTCGGCGAATTTGCGAATTCGGGTGGGCTGCCGATCGTGGTGAACAAACAAATCATCGGGTTTGTCGGCGTGGGCGGGTCCAGGCCGACTCCGCCGGTATGGAGCGATGAGATTTGCGGGCACAAGGGACTTCAGGAAGTGTTCGGCGACTCCGTGCCGCCGCTTGCCGAAGACATCGCGCCGCGCCAGAACCCGGACGCCCAAAAGGTGCCGGTTCCGAAGTTTGCCGCAACTATGGCCCCAAAGTCGGCTCTGCCGGCGGATTATGTGTTGACGGGCAAGGCCGCTGCCAGCGTTTTTGACGGCAATCAAATTTCACTTGCAGCTGCGAAAAAAATCGCGCGCGGCTGCCGGGACTGGGCGGCATCGAAGGGTGGATCGGCCTCGATCTACGTCCTCGACAATGCCGGCGAATTTGTACATATGGAGCGCATGGATGGTCAAGCGTACAACAACATCCGGACGGCGCTGCTGAAAGCGCAGACCTCGCTCAAGTCGCGGCAGCCCACGTCCGCTCTCAATGCGAACCTCAAGAACAACCCGGCGAATACGCCGCGGCAAACCACATACTTTAATCTCTTCTCTAACGCGGGCGGCGTGCCGATCGTTGTCGATGGCCAGATGATCGGCGCGGTCGGCATCGGAGGGGGCGGCGAGCAGATTGGTGGAGACGAGAAGTGCGCCGTCGAAGGGCTGAAGGCGGCTTTTGGTGACCGCGTTGCGTTACCGGTGTATCCAACCGCCCCGGCTGGCGCAGGGGACTGAGCGCACGACCGAATCGCGGGTTCAGGTCCCGCTCGAGAGGGGAGTATCCACACGTTACTCTCGATAAAGGGCCTTCTCGGATTGTTTTTTCGCTGCTGAGGCGTGGCAGTGAAAAATCCGGGTGGCCCTTTTTCTCTTCATGAAATTGCGGCGCGAGATGTTACAATTTGAGAGCTTAAAAAGCTTAGGGCGGTTAGCTCAGCGGTTAGAGCGTCCGGTTTACACCCGGAAGGTCGCGTGTTCAAATCACGCACTGCCCACCAATCAAGAATCTCTACACCGGGGCCGTAGTTCAGTCGGTTAGAACGCCTGCCTGTCACGCAGGAGGTCGCGAGTTCGAGTCTCGTCGGCCCCGCCATTTCTTACACAGTGACTTCCATTTGCACGCCGATTTCCTGAATACTTCTTCCACAATTTTGGCAATTTCGTTGCTGAATCAACCGGCGCGCGCGGTCCTCAGGTTTTCGATTGGGGTAGGATCCGTTTCTACAACTACTCCATTGCGCAGATCGAAGGAGCGGCCTGAATTGGCGGGCACGCGATCCCCGGGCAGAATGATCCCAACCAGATTTAGCGGGTCCGCGGCTGCAATGCGAACGACTTCCTGAGTCGGCTCCTGGGATCGCGAGGCTCGCAACGAGTCGGCTGCGACAGGGAGCGCGAATTGCTCGCCGAGGAAGCCGCTGACGAATCTGCCGCCGCGTATTTCGCCGCGATCTTCGAGGCGGCGCAGTGCGATCAGCACCTCGCGCCAAGGAAGCTGAATCGATTCGCGCGTGAGCAGCTCGCGGAATACAATTCCGTAGCGTCTGAGGAGCATCCAGCACGTGGACTCGATGGCCGGAGCTCGATCGTCCGCCTGATCCGTGAAGAGTAGCGACCAGCGGCCTCCACTGTCACGAGGACGCACGGTGCGTCCCCTGCCCTGGCCCGAGCGGCGCTTGGGGTCAATCAGCGCGCGCAGATTGTCGAAGCCGTCAGCGGTGATCATCCCGGCGGCGACGAGTTCCCAGAGATCCGCTTCGACTTCGGACTTCAGCTTCCGCGTTCCACGCACGATGTCCGCAAAAAACAGAGCGCCCCTGCTTCCTAGCAGTTCGAGAACTTCTTTTGCGCCGCGGCTCAATCCACTTCGATCATCCAATCCGGAGCCGTGGTGGCGGCAAGCCATCCAGTCGGCATCCTCGCGCACAAAAAATGTGATGGGAGCGATACTGCTGGGGACGATGCGGCGGCCCCGCTCTCCGCGTTCGTGCAACATCGCGGGATGCGGCGACAGGCGGCCCCATCCCACCGCTCCTCTCAAACAGAGATTGTCCAAGGTCGCCGGATCATAGTTGGCAACGCGCCGCTTGAGAATCTCGCTTTCCCAGGAATTTGCAGGCGCTTCGTAGCCTTGCAATTGGCGCAGGACTTCCAGCACTCCGCGTTCTCCCAGGGCCAGCGTTCCGGGAGCAACGTGCTGCCATCGCGCCAGCCAGCGCATGAATTGCGCTGCCGTCACCGGTTCGATCTCCTTGCGGAGTTTTCCGACCGTGAGGCGGTGAATTCGTGAAAGCAATCTTCGCTCGCACCACTCGATGCCGCCAGAGCGATTGTCCGTAAAGTGGCCGCGCAAGATGGCGCCTGTCGCCTCGATCCGCAAAAGTGAATTTGAGATTTCCGATTCCGGCAACCCTAAAAGACGCGACAGAACCTGCGCGTGGACGGGGCCTGAATGTTGCAGCCAGCCACTTAGAAGCGCGGACAAGGCTTCCTCTCTCGTCGGCGCGGGCTGTTCGATTTTGGCGATGGACGAATCAAAACTGATCCCAGGAAATATCGATGCGACGAGTCTTGTTCGTTCGGCGGTCACCCAGTAATTGCGGCCGGATATGCGTGCTCTCCCGGCTCGGCCTTGCGAGGACAGATCTTGAAAAAAGTTTTGCCATTGAGGAATAGATTCGGTCGCCGCGCGTACCAGTGCATGAAGTTCGGGTGCCGGGCTCATGCCATCGCTTGAAGAGACGAATTGTTCCGGTGCGCCCGGCTCTGGCAAAGCGATCAGCGTCTCCAGTGCGTCGTGAAGTTCCTCGGCGTCGCGCACGTCAGGCCAGGCATCCTTGCGGACTTCCTCGATCGCCGCGGGGTCCAAGCGGCCGATATCCGAGGCGACGGTTTCGGGGAGCACGCGCCGCATTTCGACAGCGCGCGCGCGGCGCTCCTCCAGCGGCGCATCGTCCAGATACGCGAACGGATTCGCGTTGAGTATTTCGTAAGAAAACTGCGAGGGTATAGGCGTATCAATAGCCACGCACCGAATGCGTCCATCGAGAATCTGAGGTAGCAGGTCCGTCAGGCCCTCCAGGTCCATTGCTTCCGTAAGTGCGTCCTTCATCACCTCGCGAATCAGCGGATGGTCGGGAATCTGCATTTCACCTGAAATGTTTTCCTGGCACGCCGCGGCGTCCGGAAATACGGCGGCCAGAAGATCGTCCGCGCGCATGCGCTGAATTTGAGGAGGCACCTTTCGTCCGCCTTGAAAGCGCAGCAGCGCAAGAGCGCGTGACGCGTCCCAGCGCCAGCGTGTCGTGAAGAGCGGTGAAGCAAGGACCGCTTGCTCGAGCACCTTTCCAACCGTTGCCGGATGCAGAAAGCGAAAAACATCCGCGAGCGGGAAACTGTGCTGATCCGACAACGCGATATTGATGCCCTCGTCCGTTGCCGCCGCCTGCAACTCGAGATTGAAGGAGC
The DNA here is from genome assembly GCA_963740035.1 of uncultured Acidobacteriota bacterium. GTDB lineage: Bacteria > Acidobacteriota > Terriglobia > Acidiferrales > UBA7541 > Palsa-360. The sequence continues at coordinate 434,039 of CAVUDA010000034.1, read as the reverse complement.
GGCAAAAACGTTTCCGAAGCGCAAGTCCCCACGCTTTGTTGATCCGGCCGCCGAACGGAGAGTGAATCACCAGTTGCATTCCGCCGCTTTCGTCGAAGAAACGTTCCGCGATGATCGTGTTCTGTGTGGGGACTGCGCCGAGCACAGACCGGCCGGCAACGATGTACTCGACCGCTTGCACCGCGCCGGATCGATCGAGACCACTTTCGTCTTCGAGCCAGCGAAACGCCGGTGCGGCCGCGTCACAATCGCGGAGCGGCGGGCGATAGACGATGGCTTCCGTCATGTCAGCGATCTTCTGCCGCAGCTCGGCTACTTGCTGCGAAAGCTCGCGCGTGCGCGCCGGGGCTTCTCCGCGCCAGAAGGGGACATTCGGAGCCGCGCCATGCGCATCTTCGACCAGGACACGGCCCGCCTCCACGCGACGGATGCGCCAGGAACTGTTGCCAAGGAGCATGATGTCGCCACGCAAACTTTCCACGGCAAAATCCTCATCGACCGTGCCAACGTGAGCCCCTTCCGGCTCGGCCACGACGGAGTAAAGCGCGTTATCGGGAATCGCGCCGCCGCTTGTGATCGCCGCGAGGCGACTTCCCCTCCGCGCCCGTACACGGCCATTCACGCGGTCGCGATGCAAGTAAGCGCCGTAACGGCCGCGGCGCGCATTGATGCCTTCTGAAAGCATCACGATAACTTCATCGAAATCGCTCCGCTCGAGATTGCGATATGAGTAGGCGCGCCGCACTAAAGCAAAAAGATCATCTTCGCTCCAGTCTTCCGACGCGCAAATGGCCACAATTTGCTGCGCTAAAATATCGAGCGAATTCTCCGGGATGCTGATGCGATCGAGGTCGCCGCGCCGCATGGCCCGCACGAGCGCCGCGCATTCGATCAATTCGCCGCGCGTCGTTGCGAAGATGCGGCCTTTTGGAATGGCCCCGTGCCAATGGCCCGACCGTCCGATACGCTGCCATGCGACGGCAATGGACCTAGGCGACCCGATCTGGCAAACCAGATCCACGGTGCCGATGTCGATCCCGAGCTCCAGAGATGCGGTCGCTACCAGAGCTTTCACTTCGCCGGCCTTTAACTTTCGCTCCGCCTCGAGCCGCAATTTGCGTGACAAACTTCCGTGATGCGTCGCCACGGCCTCTTTTCCCAATCGCTCCGCCAGGTGATGCGCAACTCTCTCAGCCAAGCGGCGGGTATTCACAAAAAGTAGCGAAGAACGATGTTGTTCGACGAGCAGAGCAAGCCGGTCGTAAATTTCGTCCCACATTTCATGTGTCGCCACAGCGGAGAGTTCGCTGCGCGGCACTTCCACCGCGATGTCGATAGTGCGTTGATGGCCGATTTGCACGATCACGGGATCCGGCCGGCCGCTTCCCGCAAGGAAATGGGCGACCAATTCGATCGGCTTTTGCGTGGCGGACAAACCGATGCGCACCGGCGGCCGATCAGTGAGCGCTTCCAATCGTTCCAGCGATAGCGCCAGGTGCGTTCCTCGCTTGTCGTCCGCGACGGCATGAATTTCATCCACGATCACCGTTTCGACCGTCCTGAGAATCTCGCGGCTTTTCTGCGCGGTAAGCAGAATGTATAGCGACTCCGGCGTGGTCACCAGAATGTGCGGCGGACGCTTCAGCATCGAGCGCCGCTCCTTCATTAAAGTGTCCCCGGTGCGCACGGCCGTGCGAATCTCCGGCATCAGCAGGCCGCGTGCGCCGGCAATCTGGAGGATCTCTCCGAGGGGCTGCTCCAGGTTCTTCTGGATGTCGTTGCCAAGAGCTTTTAGAGGAGAAACGTACAAGACTTGCGTCGTGTCTCTGAGTTCGCCGGCGATGGCCTTTCGTACCAGCAGGTCAATACAGGTGAGAAATGCCGCAAGCGTCTTGCCGGAACCGGTGGGCGCCGATATCAGCGTCGTTCTTTGGGCCAGGATATGCGGCCAGCCTTGTTCCTGCGGTTCCGTCGCGGCCCCAAACCGCCCCGAGAACCATTCCTGGACAATGGGATGGGCCCAACTGAGACTTGCTAGATTCATAGACACACCATGACCCTATATAAGCTTGCGCGAAATGGAAGACAGGGTGACAAAAATAAGATTATACACCTACGTTCCAAAGATTCAGTCTGGCGCGGAAAGAGGCGCGGAAAGAGGGAGAATCATTTCGTTCAAGAACCATCTCAATGGACGACGAAGGTGTGCAAGACTCGTGTAGTTTAGTTCACGACGGTTCATTTTTTTTGGGGGTGCGGTACGTCCATGCAGCGCTTACTCAAAAAATTAGCGTTGTTGGCAGTCGTCGCGGCCGTGTGCGCCACAGGCAGAGGGACATCAGCCAAAGACAAGCCCGCCTCCTGGAAGACCATCGATGACGCATTGTTTCGTGTGAACGACGCGCCCGTGAAAGAATGGGGCGTTTATCAGACAGGGAAGAAGCGCGATCCGTTGCTCCTCCAAATGAACAATCGCTACCTGCTGATTAAAATTCACGACCGGCAACTTTTTGAAGTTGACCCAACCAAGGTACAACGCAAATCGGACGAACTCCTGTGGGATCCTTCCGATCATCCGTCGCAACCGCTGGGCACATCCGATTGGGATGCGAACGATACGGAAGCGGTTTTTCGGATTCGCGCCAAGATTAGCGCCGAAGGTCGCCTTCTCGATATCGAGCTTCCTCACCCTCTGGACTTGAGCGGTATGTCGCCCCACTCGGCATCGGCAACACGACATCGATAAGCCACGACGCTTCCACCCTGCCGCGCTCCCCTATCGATCCGAGTAGTATCCGTCTCTCGTCTGAACGGTCATGTCTTTCTGCTTCGTCGTGAGATGGATTTTGTGATAGCCGGGCGCAACATCCGGAGCGGGCGTGTAGCCGATGCTGTACTGATTGCGCAGTTCCTCCGCGATGGACGTATAAATCTGGTCGATGGGCTGTTTCTTGGAAACCTCAAATAAGCGGCCGCCGGTCTCCTTGGAAATGCGTTCAAGAATCTTCTTGCCGTCGGGCCGTTCTTCCTGAGGGTATCTGTGCCCGCCGCCACCGTGCCGGCCCATTTCCGGCCCTCCGTAGCCGCCAAATGGACTCTGATATCGTTGTTCATCGGCAAACTAGATCGAATAGACGACGGTGTCGGCGCGCTGCGCGGCCGTGATGGCGTCCACCAGGGTCTCCTTGCTGCCGCGATCCACTCCATCGGAGAGCACAATCAGCGCCTTGCGGCCCTGCTGCTTCCTGATGATTTCATCGGACGCCAAATAGACGGCATCGTAAAGCAAGGTGCCCCCACCGCCGTACCGCTGGCGCGAACCTCCGTCGTCCTTACCGTTCCCGCCTCTGACCAATTGCGGCGAGCCCAGCAGATCGAGCGCGTTCTCCAGCTTCTGGCGGGATGAGGTCAAGTCCTGCAAAAGCTCCACTTCCCGATCGAAATGAATCACGAAGGCCTTGTCCTTATCCTCGCGCAACATGTTGTCCAAAAAACTGTGGCTGGCGCCGCGCTCCTGATCGAGCACGCGGCTCTGGCTCAAGCTCGTATCTACCATCAGGCCGAGTGTCAACGGCAGGTCGGTCTCCCTGGTGAAATAGGCGATCGTTTGGGGATGCCCGTCTTCTTCCAACTCGAAATCATCCTTGCCCAGGTTGGAGACAATCTGGCCGCGCTTGTCGCGCACGGTCGCCAGTACGTTGACGACTTTGACCTCGACGGTGATCGGCGGCTGTTGTTGCGAGCGCAATGTCCCGGCAGGCAGTAGCAACGAATTTACCAGCAGCGCCAGCCAACATACCTTGCCGAGCCGCACATCGAGAAATTGCGAGGATTCGATCGATTCTTTCCACTCTTGATTCCCTATAGGTGAGCCATCAACGTCCCAGGGACACCCGATAGAGATTCTCGTATTCCCTCTGCGGTTGCCTGCGTGCGTTAGCTATTTCGAGTTTGCGCGGCGATCTTTCTGACAAGAGGATGCGTGGGCCTCAAAAGTTTATCGTTGAATCGACGACCTCGTCAGTTGCGCTCAACTTGCGGAGGAATCGTCTGAACTCGATGGCGTGTGCTGGAAGACAATCGAATAGAGGAACAGCAAAACTCCCGCTGCCAGAAAGGTGCCGCCGATCACGAAGAAAGCAAGAAAGGCGAGGGGATGAATCCAAAACAAGCTGATCGCTTCGATGAACAATCCTATGATCAGCAAAGCTCCGGAGAGCCGGAATGACATAGAAAACTTACGTCCACCGGTGTTCATTCCTGGGGCCTCCATATTTTGACCTTGTCGATCGATGTTGCATTGTGAATCGTGTCATGACACCCACTGGAGACGCAGGACAGCTGGTTCGCTTTGATTTGATCCAGCAGGGCCATATGCGTGTCATTTTCAAAAGAGCGCGCACCCGCATGGCAATGCAGACATTCGCGATTATTGTAAGGGTCGTACAAGTGGATGGGCTGCATCGGCGTCCCGAAATACTGCACATAGATGTGACGTAATCCGTGCAGCTTTACGCGAATCGTTCCGTACATCGCATAGTCCGTGTGACACGTGTAGCAAGCCTCGTCGGCCGGGATGCGGTGGTTCTCGAAATGAGCCGCGGGGATGTACATAGGGTCGCCCGCGTAAAGGCTCCGGCCGTAGGGTCCCATGATGTGACAGGACAAACAGAACGCGGTTTGCTTCGACCGCTCCAGATGCTCGTTCAGACCCCAAAAGCCGCAAAGAATCGGCAAGGCACAAAATGCGAGGAAGGCAAGAATCTTGCCTGCCGGGGTGGCCGTCAGGGATGCGCGCGTCATGATAACAACAAGCAATACGATTGTTGTCCCCAGAAGAACAAACAGAATGGCAAGCGGTCCCGGCATCATTACCTCTCTCGACTCCTACCCCGCGTCAGAAACAAGTATCGACTGCATTCTCCCGCGATTTTCTGACTTCGCGTTTTTTCGCTCTTCACTTGCGTGCGCTGCGACCCAACCGCGCCTTAAACTTGCTTGCCGAAGAAAACTACACATGGGAATAACAACCCACCCCGCGCGAAGATCCGTTACTTTTTCTTGCCCAGCGTGCGCACATAGCCCACGAGGTCCTTGATTTCCGAATCCTTCAACTTGTCTCCATACTTCGGCATCTTGTTTTTACCCTTGGTAATAATATCCGTGAGTTCGGCATCCGTCTCTTTTTGCACGTCCGGAGACTGGAAATCGAGAACGCCCAGTGTCTTCGCTGCAGGTGTGTTTGCCCCGCCGTCAGCACCATGACAGCCCGCGCATTTGGCCTTGTACGTAGCTTCCGCAGTTCCCTGTGCGCAAACCGGAGGCACGAACGCGAGCGCCAGAATCAGCGCGAAAAACCACTTTGCACCTGTATTTGTGATCTTTTCCATCATTCGCTTTCTCCTCTCCATGAATTCGCCAACAACGCGGGCAAACAAGGCGCTAGTCGTAGAGATATCCCCGGTGCGCCCCGAGCCACCCCAGGAAATCATACTGCATTCCGAGAATATGCCGGTGTTCAGAATGCATACCGGAACGAGAACGTCGCATTACTGCCATCGAAGTTCTGCAGCGGGATGGCGGCCAAACCGAACGGGCTGGTGTTCCCGCCCTGGTTGAAACCATAATAGTTCCAGGCCATTTTATAGCTCAAGCCCTTGTATAGATCGAAGGTGATGGCGCCGAATGGCAGCTGATAGTTGTAATTGAGGCTTCCCGAAGGCGCGAGCGGATTGAGAAGAGTGGAGCTGCCGCGGACGAAACTGCCGCCGTATCCGAGCGCTGTCGTAACGCGCTTGACCGGCTTCCACGTCAATTCGGCATGGGCAAAGTGGTCGGTACTGGCGTATGTCGAAAGCGTCTCCAACCCAGCCGCTCCGACCGAAGCGCCCGGAATGTTGCACGCCGCCGTAGCCACGCCGGGAGGCGAGGTGCTTACGGGCAAAGTGGAGGGAGGCGGCGCCGGGTTCGTGTAGGTGATGGAATAATTGAAGCAAATGTCAGCCTGGTTGTACACGTCCCAATAGTTGTAGCCGAAGCTGATCGCCAGGCGCGAATTCGGCATGAGCGTGGTGGTGAAGCTGTACGAGCGGTCGTGCTCGAGGTTCGAGACGGTGTCTACATCATCCCGATTTTCATGAATTTCAACCGCGGCATCGATCACCGCCCACATCTTCGGCTTATACGTTGCGTGAACCTTGTAGCTCTGAACTTGCCGCGGATCGACCCGGGTGAAGGAATTGTCGTTGTAACCGATCGAGAAATCTCCGTTGATGGTCAATTGATCGACCGGCTTGGCCGTCAATCCGGCTACGAGGGAGTTTTCATGGATCGTCGTGAGCAAACGGGCAGTGTCATTGCCGGCTTCGGCGGCAAGATTTGTAGGCGTACCTTCCGTAATGGAACCGTCCGCGTTCTTCGTGCATACGGCGGGTAGAGCGCCGCTCACCAGCGCGCAATCTCCGCGGGCGGCAAGAAAATCAGTCCCCGCGGCCGCCCCGTTGCCGCCCGGGAAGTAGGTTTCGCCGGTGTCCCATGTGGCGCTGAATTGGGAAATGGTGCGGTCGGAGTACAGGTAGCCGATGCGGGCGCTCCAGCGCGGCGTGAAATCGTATATCAGCTCGAATGTATTTGATTTGAAATTTTGTCCGAGGAATTGAGACGTGAGTTCATAGGTAACGTCCGCCGGCGAGCTGGCGGTGTGCAATGGGCAGTTCACCTGGTTGTACGGGGCCGCGGGACACAGCGTTGCGAACGTAGTGGCCGTTGCAGGGGATACCTGGTTGAATGCCGACAGCGGCAGCGCCAGCCCGGTTTGGCCGGAGCCTGCCGCGCCAAAAATATTCGTTTCGAATGCCGCCCACATGCCCGGGATACGCCAGTCGTCGTAGTTGAAGAAATCCTCGACGCGGAATTTGTCCGTCACGGAATATACGGCGGACCCGTCGGCGTTGACGGAAACACGCTTGGTCGAAGCGGGGCCGGCGGCCGTGCTCACGCGGGTAGCCGTGCGGCTTACAAAGCCGTTAAGAATCTCATCGAAGTTCGGAATCACGTTGTCCGAGCTGCTGTAGCCGAACGAACCGGTCATCTCCAGCTTTTGGAAATAATTCGATTGAAAGCGCAGCCTTTCGGTGGGCATATAGTTTCGGGGCGAGCCGACCTGACTGTAGCTCAGGAACCCATTGCAATTGGGATTCGCCGTGGGCGGAGTCGTGGCGGCGTTTGCGATTGGAGCGGCGCAAGGCAATGCTTCCGCAGGGGTTAGCGTGCTCCAGACAATCCCGAGATCAACGGGCGTTCCATTGGCTAGCTGGTATCCGTAAGCCCCCGGCGTGGCCGTGGGACTTTCCAGAACGCCATTGTCCTGTTTGAAGTAGTTGAGGAACTGATCGTAGGAGATCGTCGTGCGCGGCAAGAGGCGAACATCCACCCCGGCATGGTAGGCGTTGGTGGTATAGCTGTAGTTTTCCGGAAAGTCCGGCATCGTTCCGGAGTCGGTGGTGAAAAAGCCGGGGCCTTCATCGCGGTAATGCGAAAAGCCCAGGCGAAACCGCACGCGGGATTGCGGCAGGAGCGTCAGATCATAGTCTTGCATCCGGCGCACGAGATCGAGGGCGTGCGGCGAATTCGTCTGCGGGACGGCTGGGTTGGAACAGTAACCGGGCAGGCCCGGATGGGCGGACGAAGGTGGGCTGAGGATGCAGCCGCTGGTCGCGGATCCCACGGCGTTGGGCGCCGCGGGATTGAGCGGGTTGGCCCAAAGATTGTAGTCCCAGAAATTCTTGTCGCGCCGGAACAGGAGATGGAAATCGTACCACTTGTTCTTGTCGATATGCAGCCGCGAAACGTCGTTCGGGTCTCCGCCATAACCAAAATTGCTGAAATTCAGGTCGTCGAAAAGAATTCCTTTATGGTTCAAGGAACGCATGTCGACCGTGTAATCGAACAAGCGCACGCCGGATCCCAGGTTGACGAACGTGTTGTACGTGTCCTGGTTCCCGTTGACTTCGTTCAGCCGGTACCCGGCCTCAACCGATTGCTGAATATTGTAATTGCCCTGATTCGTGCCCTTGCTTTCGCTGGGCGCATCCTGGGCGCGGCACCGAGGCGCCAGGAATATCGCGGTGAACACCCCCAACCCCAATCCAATAACCGCCCGGCGATTGTTCATGTCCTTTCTCCCCCTTTGTCCGATTTCACAGCCCCTCGTTCTTCCTAAATCCGCGTGACCGGGTCGCGTCCTCTACTTGAAATAGAACGAACTGAAGTTCGATCCGTGAATCGCCTCGTGGCAAAGCGTGCAGGCCTGGAAGAACGTCCCCTGATTGTGGAAAGAAGGAGCTCCCGGAGCGCTGCTGAAGCTCGATGTCGTGTGGCACTGCAGGCAGAGCAAATTGACGTTGCTGAGCTTCAGCATGTGAGGATTCGGCCCGCCGTGAACCGAGTGGCAGGATTGGCAGCCGTCGACCTTCACGGCCGCATGCTCGTAGACGTAAGGACCCTGCTTGTCGGTATGGCACTTGAAGCAGACCGCGTCTTGCGTGGAGGAGACCCGCACCTGCTTCGGGAGCGCCGATCCGTGCACGTTATGGCAATCGCTGCACTGAATCAGGCCCTCTTCGACGCGGTGGTGGAACGGCATGGCGAATTGCGCTTTCTGTTGGAGGTGGCAGGTAAAGCAAAGCTCGGGTTGAGACTTGACCAGAAGGGACTCGCTCGACACGGCGTGATGCGGAGAATGGCAGGAAATGCAACTGACGCCATTTTCCGTGTGCACGGAATTGAGCGCGTTCATATGTTGAGGCCCCCCGGCATGACACGTCAGGCAACGGCCGTTTATTTCCTTCACGGAGGCATTCTTGAACGTGAAGATTTTCGTGACGTCGCCCCCGCCGGCGACGTGGGCTGCTCCGGGACCATGGCATCCTTCGCAGCCCTGCTTCGAGGGACCACCGTGCGTGTCATTCAATGTCTTCCAGTGCGGAGTCTTCTCGTAGCTGTCGTACATGTTCTGGTGGCAAGCCTTGCAAGTTTCCGTCCCGACGTAATCGGAGGTGTCCGCCGCGCCGCTCGGCGATTTATCCGGACTTGGCGACGCGCTCAAGTGGGCGGGATCAGGCGCCGGGACGGGCTTGGTGTCGGATCGCGCATCGGCAATCGAAGCGGCGCACAAGATCACGGCCATACTTGCCACAAGCACGAGAGAGTTTCTGCAAAGTTTCATTTGCCTCTCCTGTAGAGTCTTTTCGATCCGGCCGCTGCGGCGAGATCGAAAATGCGTCATTATCAGTGACCGGCATAGTCAGGCTATGTGACGGATATCACATCCATGTAACGCTGGTGTGAAATCGACCACAAACTCCCAACACATCGGCACAAAACGGAATTTGATTAGTACAGGAAGGGAGGACTTAATTCTCTTGCAACAACTGTTCTAACCCACGCTTGTCCTTAAGCGTGACACTCGATCCCTTGATTTGCAAGAGATTTCTTTTCTTGAAGTCCGCAAAGAGTCTAGTCACGGTTTCCCGGGAGGCGCCGATCATCTGAGCAATCTCTTCATGGGTCAGCGTGAGGTTGAACTTGATTGCTCCGTTATCAGACGGATGGTGCGCGCTCCAATCCAGAAGAAAGCGGGCCAGCTTTTCCCGAGCCGAATGGGAAAGCCCGATGGTGCGCATTTCCGCAAACGCCGTCTGATAGGTTTCGCTGAGTTCCTGCGCCACGCGCAGCGCGGCTTCGCCGTGCTCGCGCAGGAAATTCAGGAAATCGGCATGGCTGATGAAATTGGCCTGCGAGGGCTCGATCACATCCGCGGTCACTTCATATGGCCGCCCGGAAATCGTGGCCGCGAGTCCCAGCAGATCGCCCGGCTCGGCAATGCGAAGAATGAGCGTCCGGCCGTCGGAGGAAGAGGTCGACAGCTTGACGTGTCCGGCGCAAAGAATGAACACGCCTCGCGCGGGTTGCCCTTCCACAAAAAGTGTGGCCCCTTTCGGATACGTGGCCGAGGAAGTGATCTCCGAAAGCCGTTGCACCGCTGCGGGAGGCAGGTTGCAGAAGAGCCGGGATTCCTTGTGAGGGCAAGTAACGCAGTTTTCGATAATCTGCAATCCGTACGGAGAACGCATCGAAATTCCCGAGGCCATTGTACGCCCCCTTCCTCGACTCACGAAATGGAACCTGCCGACGAGCGGTGTTTGTTCTTCATGCATCACGATTCACCGCATTCAGCATGGCCCTTTCGCTGCCGGCTGGCCGTGATGCGCGTCACTCGATGCGGTGACCCAGGTCACATTCCCGCGCGGCTCCTCTGTTCATAATTATTGTGAAAGTGAAGGAGGTAAGACGATGCCGCAAGACGATCGAAATACCCTGGAAGTTCTGAAGGCCGAGCTGAACTTTGTGAAAAAGGGCGGCTACGGCCGATCGCCTCGAGAGCCGTGGCGTGCGCAATTGGCACTCGAAGACTCGCCAACGTGCATGAATTATGACACGAAGGAAGACCGAACACCTTGCGCCGAATGCTTGTTAATGCAATTCGTTCCTGACGAAAAGCGCGCCGAGAAGGTGCCGTGCCGCCACATTCCTTTGACATCCCATGGCGACACTTTGCTCCATTTGTATCGCGGCGGGACGGAACAAGAGATCGAAGAGGCATTGACGATCTGGTTGCAGAAAGAAATTGCCAAGCTCGAGAGCGAGGAAAAACTGGGATCGCCTTCTGCATAGCCAAACCAAGGCACGATGGCGTGAAGCGTCGTCCCCTGCGGCAACGTCATCCTCGAAGGAAAGGAGGCCTACCATGGTCTTAAATCTTCGACCCAAATGCGCGAACCCGAGTTGTGCGGCATCTTTCGACTGGCTTACGGGCGGCAAACTTTTCCGGTTTCCGCGCGAACACCACGAGCATGCTTCCATGGAAGGAAGAGACGCCAGTGCGAATGGCTCACACCCGATCGGTCATTTCTGGCTCTGCGAGCGGTGCTCGAACGTCTACACGCTTCACTACGAGCCCGGCCGGGGAGTCGCGATTCTGCCGCTGTGGCCCGAATTGCCCGCAGCGAAGAACAATATGCACTTGCCTGCCTCCTGAGTCCTCGCTGGCAAAGGAAAGGCAGGGAACGCATCCGGCGGCCGCCATCCAACCCAATCGTACGGCAAGTACGGCCGCCGGCCTTCCTTTCTTCCTGATCCCTGATTTGTGATTCGTGAAAAGCGAAACAAGCGCGCATAGAGCCGCCCGTTCGGCGGCCTACAACTGAAGCTCGACGTGAACCGCGCTCAAGTCGGAATTTTTCACAACCTTAAATCCGGCGCGCGCGAGAAGGGCGCGCATGGCCATATTCTCCGGAAGCATCGTCGCGGTGATCCTTTCCAAATTTTCATCACGACCGACTTTGATCAATCGTCTGAGCAACTCAGATCCTAGGCCGCAATGCTGGAACGGGTCGGCCACCAGCACGGCGACTTCCGCCTCGCCGGTGCCTGGCGTTCGAGTCAGCCTGCCTACCGCCATGATTTCGTGTTCCGCGCCTCCCGGAGTCGAGTGCTCCGCCACCAGCGCCATTTCCCGGTCGTAATCGATGAAGCATTTCCTCAGCAACCGGGCGTGCGCGACCCGCGAACTGAGTTTATCGAGGTGAAAGAACCGCAAGTACACGCTGCGATCCGAAAGCGTCTCGTGAAATCTAGCCATCGCGGGTTCGTCCTCAGGGCGGATCGGCCGAATCAACACTGGCATCCCGTTTTTCGCGAGCCACGGTGAAACGTACCGCACCGGGTACGGCCGGATGGCCGAACGCGGGAGGCGGTCCTCTGTCACGGCCGGGTCCTGCAAAACGATTCGCGCATCGAGAGCCATCACGCGGTTGGGCGAAGCGACCAACGGATTGATATCTACTTCCTTGATCCATCGCTGCTCGACCACCATCCTGCTGAAGCGGATCAGTGTATTTTCGAGCGCGGCCATGTCCACGGGCGCGCGGCCCCGCACACCTTGCAAGGCGCGGTAGATTCTCGTTTGCTCCATTAAGCGTATGGCCAGCGTGGAATTCAGCGGGGGCAGCGCCAGCGCGCGGTCGCCGTATACTTCCACCATTTGCCCGCCGGAGCCAAACAGGATGACGGGGCCGAATTGCGCGTCCACGCTGCTGCCCAGTATGAGTTCGTATCCGTCGAACTTCACCATCGGCTGCACGGTAACGCCGAGAAAATCCGCGGCCCCAGCCTTTTCCCGCACGGACTTTTCGATTTCGCGATAGGACTGCGCGACGTCTTCCCTGCTTTGAAGATTCAGCTTCACGCCGCCCACATCGGACTTGTGCGTAATCGTCTCCGAATTGAGTTTCAGCGCCACGGGAAATCCGATGGCTTCGGCGCATTCGGCTGCCTCGGATTCATTGGAAGCAAGCCGCGTTTCGACGGTCGGGATTCCGTACAGCGCGATCACGCGCTTCGATTCCGCCTCGGTCAAAATTGTTCGGCCCGCAGCGCGAATCTTTTCGAGGAAGGATTTCGCCTGCGACTGCGCCTGGGCGAAAGAATCCGCCGCATCGCTCAACACAGGGGTTTCGTACAGGCCGCGGAGGTTGTACGTATATTTCCACATGTAAGTGAAGGCGCGCGCTGCCGTGTCCGGATACGAAAATGTGGGAATATTCGCCGCGTTCAAAATCGCGATTCCGCCTGCGACGGATTTTCCGCCCATCCAGCTTGCCAGCACCGGCTTGCCGTGCACGCTGGAGTGCGCTTTCAGGCTCTCGGCGACATGGGCGGGGTCCGTCATTCCCTGCGGCGCGAGGATGACCAATAGTCCATCGCTGTTTGGATCTTTTGCTGCGATTTCGAGAGCCTTCGAGTAGCGCTCCGGGCTCGCGTCGCCGAGAATGTCGATGGGATTCCCGTGGCTCCAGTGCGCGGGGAGAAGCGCATTGAGTGATTCCATGGTCGAATCGGAGAGAGGCGCGAGTTCGCCACCAACGGAGAGCAGCCGATCCGTTGCGATGACGCCGGGCCCGCCCGCATTGGTGAGAATCATCAATTTTGGCCCGCGCGGCCGCGGCTGCTTGCTGAGAACCTCCGCCATGTAAAACAAGTCCGAGACGCTCGACACGCGCAGGACTCCGCACCGCCGCAGGGCCGCGTCGAACACTTCGTCGCTCCCGGTCAGCGCTCCGGTGTGAGAGCTGGCCGCCTTGGAGGCCGCCGGCGTGCGCCCCGCTTTAATCACGATAATGGGTTTGCGCAGCGCGACCTCGCGCGCCGCGGAAAGAAACGATCGCGCGTCGCCGACGGACTCCATGTAGAGCAGAATGCCTCCGGTCGACGGATCGTCTCCAAAATAATCGATCAGATCGCCCCAGCCTACGTCGAGCATCGATCCGGTCGACACAATCGCGCTGAAACCGACCTGCTCTTGCAAGCTCCAGTCCAGGATGGCCGTCAGCAGCGCACCGCTCTGGCTTAGGAAAGCGACGTTGCCGGAGCGAGCGATGTCTTGCGCAAATGTCGCGTTGAATCCTGTGTGAGGATTCATGACGCCAAGGCAATTGGGGCCAAGCAATCGCGTCGATCCGCGCCGCAACTGCTTCTGAATTTCGAGCTCGAGCGCCGCGCCTTCCGGTCCTCGTTCCTTGAAGCCTGCGGAGATCACCACTGCTGCGCGAACCCCTGCATCCACGCACTCGCCCACAACACCGGGCACGGTCCTCGCGGGCGTTACGATCACGGCAAGGTCGATTTTTTCCGGGATGTCCCCGATCTTGGGGTAGGCGCGGATCCCAAGCACGTCCGTGTGGTTTGGATTGACGGGATAAATGCGCCCGCGAAAAACGGGATTCCGCAACCGCTCCAGCACAATGCGGCCCACGCTCTCTTCCCGATCCGTCGCGCCGATCACGGCGACGGATTTCGGAGTGAACATGCTTTCAAGCGCGGAACGGGCTTCGCCCGCGTACGCATCCGGTGCATTCATTGTCGCCGGGCCTTTTCAACTGCGGAGATCGTACCTAAAAATCTGTTGCGAGGGGAATCATACGAAAGGTGTGGATTACATGCACGCTCAGAAATCGGTCATGCGGTTGAACGGCAATGCGGTGCGGACGGCATTCAGAACGGCGGCCAAATCAATGATTTCCTGCGCGATGGCGCCGCCAATGGGTGGAAGGTATCCGAACGCAGCGGCAACCATTCCGATCACGCTGAGGCCCATCCCTCCCACCGCGCTCAGGAGGGCAATCGAACGCATGCGCCGCCCAATGTGCAATAGCTCATCCACTTTCTCGAGAGACGCATCCAAAACGACGGCATCGGCGGCCTCCGCCGTGATATCGCTGCTCATCCCGAAAGCGACTCCTACCGTCGCTGCCTGCATGGCCGGCGCGTCGTTGATCCCATCACCGACAAACAGGGTTCTCGCCGCCGCGGTTTCCTGCCGGACAATCGACACTTTTTCTTCCGGGCTCTTCGCGGAATGGACTTCGTGGATGCCCATCAGATCAGCGAGATAGCGGACTTCGGAATCACGGTCGCCTGAAACGAGAATGACACGGTTGACGCGATGGCGCGGCCTCAGGTGTTCCACAAAGCTGCGTCCGCCGGCGCGCGGAACATCGCGAAACCGGAACGTGGCCGCGTATTCACCCTCAACAAACACGACACACTCCAGGCCGGCCGCAACTTCCGGAAGCGCCGCCCCCAAATTGGCAACTTTCTTGCGCCCAGTGATCCAAACGTTATGTCCGCCGACCACGCCAAGCAAGCCTTCGCCCTGGCTCTCACTCACTTTCATGACTGGATCAAGCGGAAGGTTCGCTCGCGACGCGGCTTCTAGAATCGCGCGCGCCAGCGGGTGCCTGGAATATCGTTCCAGGCTCGCCGCCGCGCGAAGGACATCGCTCTCGTTGACTCCAGCTGCGCAAAGTACTTCTGTCAATGCCGGGCGGCCGTAAGTCAGCGTTCCGGTCTTGTCGAAAATCAGCGTGGTGCATTCCCCCACCTGTTCCAACACGGCTTGATTCTTGATGATGATGCTGCGCCTCGCCGAGAGCGAAATCGCCCCGATGATCGCAACGGGAATCGCCAGCAGAAGCGGGCAAGGCGTGGCGATCACCAGAACGGCCAGAAATCGCTGCGATTCCCCGCTCGCGAGCCATGCGCCTATCGCGATTGCAACAGCCAATGGCGTGTACCACGCGCCCAGCATGTCTCCCAGACGCCGCAACCTCGGCCGGTGCGCCTGCGTCTCCTGCATGACGCGCATAATCCGCGCATATCGTGAATCGATCGGGAGCTTCGTCGCGCGAACGGCAAGCGCGCTTTCGCCGTTAACCGCGCCGGAAATCACTGCGGCTCCCTCCGCTTTTGACGTTTCGTACGGCTCACCGGTCAGATACGCTTCATTCATCCTTCCCTGGCCTTCCACGACCACTCCGTCCACCGGACAAATTTCATGAGGGAACATGACGAGCACGTCTCCGACCGCAATTTCCGCTGATTTGATATCAACGATTCCCGTTTCCGTTTTCCGGTGTGCAGTCTCCGGCATGCGCTTGGAGAGCGCCTCCAAAACCGACGAGGCCCGCCGCGTTGCGAACTCCTCGAGAACAGTTCCCCCCGAAAGCATCAAGACCACGATCGACCCGACCAGGAATTGCCCCATGAGGGCAGATGCAATGATGGAAATACCGGCCAATAGGTCGGAGCCAAACTCGCGAGCCAGGCTTTTTTGAATCAGGCGAAAAACAAGAGGCAGGCCGCCGAAAACGAGGACAACATACAGCGGAAAAGATTCCGCCAAACCATGATTGCCAAAACCAAACCGCAAGATGAGGTGTGTGGCAATACCGGCAACCGCGACTGCTGCAGTCAGCAGGTCTCGTCGAAATTGTCCGTCGGCAGTCGCAATAGAAGAAACCCGGGATTGAGGAGAGCCACTCGGGCTCGTCTTGCTAGGCTGCGCCTCGACCCCGGGTACGTCCGCCGTAATCGGCGCTTGGACCACATCCACCCCAATCGTTCCTCACGCACGCACGGTCAGAACCGGGCACTGCGCGTTTGCAACCACTTCATGTGCAATCGACCGCAGCAAATGCGTTGTGGCACCGACACCGCCTTGCGGACCGCGCACGCCGAGGACGATCAGGTCGGCGCCAAGAGCAATGGCAACCTCCATGATCTTCTCCGCCTCCGCCCCTTGCTCCACCCTGCATTTCGGCTCGCACCAGAGTTCCGCTTCCGCCGGCACGAGGGATTGCAGACGGCGCAGCGTCGACTCCGCGTATTGCCCCGCATGCACCAGCTCCCCGACTTCGGCTTTGCCGGTGACATTGAGCAACGTCAGATTCGACTGATGCTCCTGCGCCATGGACACCGCGAACGGCAGCGCTGCAAGTGACTCGGGTGAAAAGTCCGTGGCGAAGAGAATCTGCTTCATCGCCAGGCGACGCTCCGTATTAAGCGAAACGCGAGGCCCGACGGTGAGCACCGGGCACGAAGCCTTCCGGAAAATTTCTTCCGCCGCCGATCCGAGCAACGCGCGGCTGACGCCCTTCCGGCCATGCGTGCCCATCACGATCAGATCCGTCTTCTGCTTATCCGCAATTTCACCGAGGATAGGCCATAGATCTCCTTCGGCTACGGTTACTTCATGAGGCACGGTTGACAGCATTTCGTGCAATTGTTTCGCTTCAAACTTGGCCTGTTCTTCGGCGGCTTCTATGATCTGCGGCATAGCCTCCGGACCGACGATCGGATACGTCGCCGGGAACCGGACATGCAAGCCATGCACTTTGGCGCCGTATTGGTTTGCCAGGCCTATCGCGTAGGGCAAGGCAGCTTCCGCGGCGGGTGAAAAATCCGTCGCGAAGAGAATGTTCTTTAGAGCGATTCGAGCTTTGGCAGCGACTGCGTTCATAAGACACCTCCTTCTACATGATGTATATGCCGAAGCGGGAATGCTGGATGTGATTGCTGTCACTTTGGAGCGTGAGTCCGGTCACTTTCCCCAAAGCTCCCATAAGCGAAGCTATATCCAGAAGTTAGACCGGTCTTGACAAGGAGGGGGCGGATGCGAAATCTCCAGAAAATGCGGCGGCTCGCGTCGGAGTCGCCCCTTCCCAATTTGAAGACCCAGCTTCGGCTCCGCCTTCCGCGAGGAAGGGAGGTTATTTATGTCACTCAACAATATTCCAATTCCACCGTCGAGAGAATCGAACTATGGTGACGGATCGCGTTTTGGATGGGAGCACTACCCGGAAAGGGCGCCGAAGCGCCCCACCATGAATTCGGAGAATAGCCTTGACTCTATCCCGAAAGAATCGAATTTGCTCGGTCCCCAACGCGAGGGAGACAAAGAAGAGTTCAAGAATAACGAGGAAAATGGAGACACGGCTTGCAGGACCGGACATTCCCTTTTCCAGGAATCCTTTTTCTTCTGCACGATCAAGAACATCGGTGATATTCGCGGCGCGGGTTGTATCTATGTCGAAGCGGTCGTGGACCGGGATTCGGGCATCGCGTTCGCAAAGGTTTATTCCTCACAAAATCCAACGAACGCCGTGAACATGCTGGCAAGCTGCGTCATCCCCTTTCTTGGCCGTCTGGGTGCGGCGATCAGGGAAATTCACACTCGAGCAACGGCCGAATATTGCGGTTTGGCGCCCGTGCATCCATTCGAAACTTTTCTCGCCACCTCTCATATCGAACATCTGCGCGTGGACGACTCCAGCCGGCCGGACAACCATCTATGCGAACAATTCTACAGGCTCCTGCTGAAGGAGTTCTTCATGCCTGCTCTCAGAAAAAAGTTTGACCTGTCACTGGCGGATCTGCAGAAAAATCTGGATGCATTTGTCGGAGAGTATAATTCCAGGCGATTGCGGCAGGATGCGGAATCGCCAGGCAAGACCCTCGCGGCGGCGAATTTCCCTGTTGACCTTTGATCTGGTTGTGATATTGCTTTGCCCTGTCTTTTTTCTAAGCGAACAGAACAGCCTTGAGATTCCGGCAGGGCAAGCCCTGTTTGCAGCCCGGTGCGCCTGAGATGCGCGTTTCGGATTCGCCGCATCGCAAGCGAAAGGACGATCGGAATGTTTGAGCAGATCCTCGACCCGACAGGACACGTATGGCTCAGCGTGTTGGTTTCTCTCGTCCCGCTGATCGCCCTCCTGTTCATGCTGGCGGCCCTTCGCATGACGGCCTGGCTCGCCTCGATCCTCGTAGGCGTCATCACCATCCCGATTGGCGTCTTGGTGTGGCACGCGCCCGTCGCGAACACCCTGAAATCCTATTTTTATGGCGGGCTGCAGGGCTTTTGGGTAATCGACTGGATTACATTCTGGGGCCTGATTATTTTCAACACGCTTGTGGTCACCGGGAATTTCGAACGGTTCAAGAACTGGATGATCCACCATGCCACGGCGGACATTCGAATTCAGACCATTATGCTGGCGTGGGCTTTTGGAGCGCTGCTCGAAGGGCTGGTCGGTTTCGGATTTCCGTGGGCGGTGGTCGTGCCGATTCTTGTCGGACTCGGAATCACCGACCTGGACGCGATTCGCGTCGCCGCTCTAGCGAATAATGCCCCGGTCTCCTACGGAGCGCTGGGAGCGCCGATCCTCGGCCTGGCGCTGGTCACCGGGCTCGATATGTACGCCTTGTCCGCTTCCATAGGGAACGTGGTGGCGATCCTTGCGCTGCTCCCCCCGTGGATCCTGATTTACCTGGTCAGCGGATCAGAAGGCGTGGCCGAGGCCTGGCCTCTGGCGATTGTCGGATCGCTCTCCTATGTCCTGGGGCAATGGCCGGTGGCCCACTATCTGGGTCCATACTTGCCGGACTTGAGCGGCGCACTGGTGTCTTTCTGGGTCCTGTTTGTTTTTGTGAAGATGTGGCAGCCGAAGACGATTCGCGGATTCGGAGGCAAGCCTCTCGCTTCTTCCGCTATCGCGGCTTCCACATCCGTCGAAATGGGCTCGGTGCGTGAAGCGCTTTACGCGTGGCTTCCCTATATCGTGCTGATTCTGGTGGTAGTCGGATGGACCAATCCAAAGTCGCCGCTTCCAGGCCTAAGCCTCCTCAAATTCTCTGTCTCGGCGAAATCGTCGGTGACGCATGGCACGCTCTCGTCGACTTTTAATTTTAATCCGCTCAGCGGCGGCACATCGACACTGGCATCCTGGCTCATAATTTTGCTGTTCCTGCGGCCCAGCCGCCAGCAACTGGGGCAAGTTTTTTCGCGCACGTTCAAGCAAATGTGGGGCGCTCTGCTCGTCGCGTTTTTTATTTTCGCGCTGGCTTACGTTTTTGTCTTCACCGGAATGGCCAACTCGCTGGCCTTCGGTCTTTCCAAAATCGGCGTGTTTTTCGTGGTTCTGGCGCCCGTTCTCGGTTGGATTGGCGTCGCGCTTTCCGGAAGCAACACGTCCACGAACGCGATGTTCGGGCCTGTGCAAGCCATGACCGGCAGATTGCTGAATCTCCCGGTCTTGATGTTGCCTTCTTTCAACTCCGTTGGGTCGGAAGTGGGCAAACCGATCGCGCCGCAAACCGCCAGCGTGGGCGTTTCGACCAGCAAACTTGTTCGCAGCGAAGGCCAGGTCATCCGCCACAATATGGGCTGGACGCTCATCCTCCTCGCCTATCTGATCCTCATCAGCGTGCTTTTCTATTATTTTTTCCCGAACTCGATGTCGCTGTAGGACAGGCTTCAGCCTGTCTGCTTTTCTAGTCCGCAAAGCAAAACCGACAGGCTGAAGAGCCTGTGTGGCAACTACCAAATCTTTGTAGGGCACGGCTTCAGCCGTGCCGTAAAGCATGCAGAATGAATGCGGCTTTAGCCGCCGGCCTACTCGGAACCGAGTTGCCACACAGGCTCTGAAGCTTGTCCTACCTAAACCTCTGTACCAAACTGGGATTCCAAGACAAATTATTTCTAATTCTGTGTGAAATATATGCTCATTCGTTTATCGTAAAATGATAATTAGGCATCCGTGGGGCGCAGCAGCGGTTTCCTCTCAGAACGGGCGAGATCTTCAGCTCGAAATGGTGAGGGAACTTGAAACACGGTTGCTGGCTGGCAATGGCGCTTTTGCTTCCCCCGATTACACAGGCCCAACAAATTGAAAAAGATCAGCCTGCAGCGGCGGTTCGGAACGCAATACTATCCAAACCATTGGGAGTGGCCCGAGAAGTGGAAGCGGCGTCCCGCGATTTGGCAATGTTCCGCAACCCGCAATGGAGCATCCTAACGATCGGGCAAATTGGCGCAGCCTCTGCCGACGCGGTGACCAGCCTGAACAATTTTCACAGTTGCCCGAGCTGTTTGGAGAACGGCGTGTCAAGATTTTTTGTCGGCCAGCACCCGGACGCGCACAAATACATCATCGGAGGCGCCATTGAAATTGGCGTAGAAGCCGTCACAGCGCATTATTTTCGGAACCACGGCCCCACACGAAAATGGTATTGGAAGGCTCTCTGGGCGCTGCCGCAGTCCTTTCTCTCTACGAACACGCTCACGCGGCACAGCGTAACGCCGAGCTCGACCTGGGGTGTCTCTCCTCTGGCACATTTTGCAAGTAGATCCGGCGTTACGGAAGGATCGGCGGAACGTAAGAAAACGTCCGCGCGAAGAGCCACATGAAGAAGAGCACCAACACGAAGTTCACCATGAAATAAAGCATGCCGTATCCGATTAAATCGCGCGCCTTCACTTTCAGCAGGCCCAGGAGAGGAAGCATCCAGAACGGGTTGATCAGATTCGGCAACGCCTCCGACGTGTTGTAAATCTGGACGACCCATCCGAGGTTCACGTGAAGATCCTTCGCCGCCTGCAAGACGTACGGCGCTTCAATAATCCACTTGCTGCCGCCGGATGGCACGAACATCCCCAGGAGTGCCGAATAAATCGAGACCAGGATCGGATACGAATTCGCGGAGGAAAAGCTCACAAAAAAATGCGCCAGCTTTCCGGCCAGCGATGAATAGGTGATGATCCCAAAAATTCCGCCGTAAAACGGAAATTGAATCAGCACGCCCGCGGTTGCCGGAACCGAATCATTCACCGCGCGCACGAAAGACCGCGGCCGCCAATGCAGCAAAAGTCCCGTCATCAGGAACAAAAGGTTGTATGTGTTCAAATCAAGCGCGGCGAGCGGCCCCTTCGCGGCCAGAACTTGCGCGATGTAGGCCAGACCGAGAATTCCGACAACGATTGTCAGCGCAGGCGCATATTCGAGCCATTCCGCAGGCGTTTTGCGCTCTTCGAGCGTCTTGACCTCGAGCCCGTCCGTGACTCCGAAAGATTCCGCGTCCTTCGTTGAGCTTGCCGGTGTGGACAGGTAGGCTACGGTGATGCAGGAGATCGTGAGGATCACAGCCGTGGCAGCGCTCTGCCAGGTGTAGATCGTCAGGCTAAGCGGGATTACACCGCTGATCTTGAGCAGCGCGGAAGGAATCGAGGCAGGCGTGGCCATCACCAGCGCGGCGGAAGAAGACAGACCCAAAGCCCACACGCTGCCATTCCCCAAAAAAGCGGCGGCGCCTATCGCGCGGTAGTCGATCCCGCGCACATTTCTCACGATTTCCCTGACAAGTATGCCGCCGAAAATCAGGCCGAGCCCCCAGCTCAAAAGCGACGTCATCATCGAAAAGAAGACGACAAAAGCGACGGCGCCGCGAGGCGTGCGCGGCACCTTCGCCAGTCTTTGAATCAGCTTGTGCACCGGCGGCGACGTGGCGACGACGAATCCCCCAATGATGATCATCGCCATCTGCATCGTGAACGGAATCAGCCCCCAAAAACCGTCCCCGAAATACTTGATCAGGTTTCGCGTCCCGACTCCAGCAAACAATCCCGCTACAAAAACAATGATCAATCCGACCAGGGCGAACACAAATGCATCCGGAAACCATTGCTGGGACCAGTCGGCCAGTCCCATCCCCAGGCGCGCAAACACACCCGCGGAATCTTCGCCGGCTGCCTGCATCGTATTTCCTTTTGGAATCGACTCCATGCGTCCTTTCCAAACTGGACAGGTTGCAAGGCCGGAAAGTCCAGACCGAACTCCATATTAAAAATTCAGAAATGGCAGCCAGACCACTACACGTTTACATTCGTTCCGCTGACTTGTGGCGCCGGCGGGACGCCGGCGCCACGTAAGACACGTTTGACGCTCAACTTGTCAAAGCCGGAACAAGCTTGCTCATGTCGGACAGGCTCTCGAGCGATTTCACGGAGGCGATGACGGATTCCGCCTTTGCGGTGGGCCACTTCGCAAATTCGGCGCACCCTCTGAATTTGTCAGCGACTTCGTCATAGCTCATGGGATTGGACGGGCTGCCCTTGGCAAATTCGGCGCGCCCGGAAAACACTCTTCCGTCTTTCATCGTGATTTTGAGGAGGCTCGTCATTTTGTCAAGGCCGGCGTTTTCCGCCACCGGGTCAATGTAGAAATGCACGCGCTTGATCATCGCCTGCACATCGGGGCGCTGCACAACCTTGTCCTGAAACTCAACGAGGCCCGCTTTGCGGTCCAGCAGCAGAATGCTCATGCAAAATTCCATGCTGAATTTGCCTTGCAGGCCAGTCGTCGGATCGTGATGCAGGAGCGAAGTCGTCATGGCGTGGTTCGCTCCGACGTCCACTTTTTCCACGTCGGCAGCTTTGATGTCATGCTCGTGAATCAGGCGAAGCATTTCCCCCATGGCAGGGTGAGACAGGGAGCCGGACGGATGCGGCTTGATCGAAACTCCTGGGAACGCCAGCGTCCACGGTTTTCCGAAGCGGCCCACGATCGCATCGGGATCGAATCCACCGCCTTCCGCCTGAAAGAATCCGAGCGGCGCCTCCAAAATATCGACGGCGGCGGTCCATCCGAGAGCGGCAAGATCGGCGGCGACGGTCCCGTTTTCCGCGGCGTGACCCGCCTGAAACGGTTTGGTCATGGAACCGAAATTGTCGCGGAAGCCTCCGCCTTCGGTGGCCCCGATACCCAGGGCGTAGACCGTTTTCTGCACGTCCAGCCCGCGAAGCCTGGCGCATGCCGCGGTGCTGCCGAAGGTGCCGCACGTTCCGGTGGAATGAAAGCCTTCATCGTAGTGGCGCGGAGAAATGGCTTCGTTGATCTTGGTCTCGACTTCGACGCCCATGTGATACGCCACCATGAAATCCTTGCCGGAGCGGCGCCCCAACTCGCAAAGGGCGAACGCGGGAGGAAGCACGCTGACCGTTGGGTGTGTCAGAAGGCCATAGATGCGGTCTTTTGCCGCGGAGAGTTGCGTGTCGTCGTAATCGTCGGCGTGGATGGACACTCCGTTCACGAAGGCTGCCAGGCGCGGGTGGGCTTTCATCCCGGTCCCGATCACGCTGGCGCGCATCTCGCCCGACCCAAAAGTCTCCGCGTACTTCCGCGCGATCGGCCCCATCACCGACGCCGATCCCGCGAGCGCCAATCCGAACCCATCCAGAATCGATTTCTTGCCCAACTCGACCACGTCCGGAGGAATGTCCTCGTACTTCGTGTTGACGATAAATTCAGCAACGGATTTGGTGAGCCCGGGTGCTTTTGGAAATTCCGCGGCGGGCGCCGGAGAAGCGTCCACGCGCCCGCCGGTCAGCGCGAGCGCCGATACGGCCAGTGAATTTTTGAACAAATCGCGCCGATTCATGAGTCAGGTCCTCGTTTCTTCCCAGAATTCAGTTCTTCGCGGCACGCAAAAAAGATGCCAGAGAATTTCCGTAAATGGCGGCGACGTTTTCCGTGCCGATTTTCTTTCTCACGTCGGCGGGCAATTGATTGAACAGCAGAATAGTCTCCTGCCATCTCTTGTCCGCGTCTTTCGGTTCCGGATAGTGCTGGTCGCTGCCGATAACAAAGCGATCCGGAAAATCCGTGAAGAGCTTCAGCCAGTCGGATTTGATTTTTCCGTCGAATCCCAGCGGGTACGTCTTTCCATGAGCGTCCGGATCGGTCTTGATCTCCATATACAGATTGGGATGCGCCAGGAGCAGACGCCGGTCAAGTTCCACCGTTCGAAATCCCGTGAAGTCCGAACCCAGGTGCGCCCAAATGACCTTTGCGCGCGGGTTGTGCGCCAAAAGCCGTTCGAACGCCGCGATATTAGAGTGCAATCGCGGCGCATTCGGCGGTGACTTGAGGTCCGGCGGCAGGGGCATATCCTTAGGGACAGCCTCCATGTGAATGTCGATGGGCACGTTGTGCTCGGCGGCCAGATCGGCCAGCAGCAGAAAGAGCGGATGGTCCGGAGGCGCAGCCTGGTACGGCGTGAAGCCGTCGAAATGCTCCGCGGTCATTTCGCCGAATCCGATCACGCCTTCCCGCAAAAGTTCTTCCGCGCGTGCCCTGAATTGCTTCTGGACTTCCGGGCCCGCATCGCCAGTGGCCACGGATTTCATGATCATGGCGTTCAGCGACCCGCCGCCGCCCGTAATCGCGAGCTTTCCGGGATGCTTCTTGACCTCAGAGAGGATAATTTCCGTGTCATAGCGGCCGGGGTGCTCGAACGTGTCCGGTGAAATCTGAAATACGATCATGGCCGCGTTTTCGCGGCCCAGGGCGGCGACCGCAGAACGGACCGCCCCGGCCGGGTCCTTCTCGTCAAAGTGCGCGTGCTCTTCCACAAAAGGAGTTACAGCCGGCACGGGCTCCATTGCAGCAGGCATCTTTGCAGCTTGCGAGGAGGACTGCCGCGCGAGCGAAACGTGCGCTACGAGCACCAGCGCGGCAACGGCGAGGGCCGGAAGCGACAGAGTCGTCAGAAGCTTCCCCGGCAATCGCTTCATTGCGGGACTCCCATTTTCTGGCCCATTTTCTTGTCCATTTTTGGAATGATCGCGTCCAAGAGCGCTTTCCGTTCATGAGATTCTGTCCGTGGAGCGCGTCCGAACGCAAGCGATTTCTTCCGTATTCCGCTCAATGTTAAGATGTTCCGGCGAGGACTGAAATGAGCGACAAAATTCGTAAGAGCGAAGCGGAGTGGCGCAAGATTCTGACGCCTCAGCAATATCATGTGACCCGGCAAAAAGGCACAGAGCCTCCCGGCACCGGAGAATACGAAGACGTGGAGGAGCCGGGCGTATACGTCTGCGTGTGTTGTGGGCAGCCGCTGTTCAGCTCGGAAACGAAGTTTCATTCCGGTTCCGGATGGCCGAGTTTTTATGCGCCAGTCGATGAGACAAAAGTCGAGATCGACCGGGACACCAGCCACGGGATGACGCGCGAGGAAGTTTTGTGCAGCCGCTGTGACGCGCACCTCGGCCACGTTTTTCCCGACGGCCCGCGCCCGACGCGCCAGCGCTACTGCATCAATTCCGCGTCCCTAAAATTGGTCGAAAAGGACGAATGATGCCGAGCGCTGCCGTGGCTCACTTTTCCTTTTCCCTAAATCTCCCGCGCCGCGATTCTTTGACGCGCCGATACCTGGGCGCCGGAATTTTTGCGTGCCTCTTGGCCGTCCTGATAGCGAGTCTGCCTGCGCCGGCGCGCGCCTGGGGCTGCGAAGGGCACCAGGTGATTGCGCTGCTGGCCGAAAAGCATCTCACTCCGCACGCGCTCGCCATGGCGAAAAAAATCCTGGCCGAGGGCCCCATCGATCCGAGTCTCAGCCGCTATTGCAAACCGGGCGCAGTCGACCCCTTGGCCGACGCCTCCACCTGGCCCGATGACATTCGCGCATTGCGCCCCGAAGCTTCGCCGTGGCACTACGTCGATATCCCACTCGGGACGAAACACCCGGATCTCGAGAAATATTGCGATCCAAAAGAAGGCTGCGTGACTCGCGCGATCAGGGATCAGCTCGCAATCCTTCGCTCCGCCGATGCAGATCCCCAGAAGAGGGCCGACGCTCTGCGGTTTGTGATTCATTTCGTGGGCGATGTGCACCAACCTCTGCACGCCACAACGAATAACGACCAAGGCGGCAATTGCGTTCCTGTGGCGTTCTTTGACCTTCTGCCCCAATTGAGAAATCCTCAGACAGAAAGCTACGCTCCCAATCTGCACGGCGTGTGGGATACAAATATTCTCGAAAAGGCGACAACGGGAAAAACTGCGGATCAAGTCTCAGCGGGGCTGGACAAATCGTTCAGCAGGAAAATTGCCCGATGGCAGAAGGGCGCGGCAGACGTAGATGGCTGGGCTTTGGAGAGCTATCGACTCGCGGAGAAAGAGGCCTACGGTAAGTTGCCAGTCCGCATCGAAGCAGAAACTCCGCAACCGATCGCAACCTGCGCGGATGACAATCACATCTCAGCGCGCATGCTGAAGCTGGACGAGCGCCTGACGGATCCCTACCAGAACATAGCGTTTCCCATCGTCCGGGAACGGTTGGCTCAAGCGGGGGCGCGACTCGCCCTGCTGCTCAATCAGCTTTGGCCGTAGGTCGTCACAATGGTTCTGGCCTAGTCGCCAGCTGCTCTTACTGGACTGTGTAGCGCACCTGTTTAAAGTGAGCCAGCACTTGAGCCAAGCTGCGGCGGACGACTTCACTGCAATCCGATCGTCGCCGGCAGACTATGGGAATCAATGCCTGTGCTCCCCGTGATCGTCACAGGAACACTCCCCGTTACCATCTGAATCAAGGGAGAGGATGTCGTCGAGGGCAGGTTGTTGCTGTCTCCGCTGTACGAGGCCGTCACCTGAAAAATCCCCAGTTCGCCAACGTTTCCTTGAAACGTGTACTGCCCGTTGACAATCGAATACCCGCTCCCGAATGAGGTGCCAAAATTATAGAAAGTCACATTCCCCGTTATTACTTTCCCGGATGCGGAAGTCACCGTCGCCGTGATCGGTAGCGGCGTGAATTGCGATACCTTAGCACTCGAGGTACTCAGCGTGATCGTTGTGGGTTGAGGACCGCTGCTGCCCTCGCCCCCGCCCCCGCCTCCGCCTCCCCCGCCTCCTCCACTTGACGAGTTTGCAGCTCCGCATCCCAGCACAAACAAAACGACGCAAAGCGTACTCAGAGCCAACGCATTTCGATATTTTCTGAGACGGCGCGGAATCGCCATTAGAAACAGAGCGGCCAATCCGGTCGCTCCACTCAGCGGCCAGTAAACGCCGCGACCCGTGCCAATTAAACTTTCAAGACGCATTTGGCTTCGAATGCTGTTTGTAGGAGCGCTTGCGGTAGGGGTAAGCGAGATCATCGCAGTTGCTGGCGCGCCGTTTAAATTGATCGTCTGGGGAGTTATCGCGATCGTATACCCAGACATGGATAGGGGGGGATACACCGAGAGGGTCACAGGACTCGGTGTTTGACTCAACGGAGCGATTGTCACTTGGGCGCTGCCTGTTTGACCCGCCACAGGCACGATGGTTATGCCGGTTACTGGACCTACACTGAAGTCGGGAATGTTTACGGTGATCGTATTACTGTAGCTGGTCATCTGCGCGTAGTTCGAATCCCCACTGTAATAAAGGTTGAACTCTTCCGAGCCGGACGGAATGGCCGTGGCACTTACCTGAATTTGCCAATTGCCGCTAGGGTCCGCATTCGTGGTTGTCGTCACTGCGCTGATGTTGTTTCCCCCCAGGGAGGCGTTCACAAGCACTGTTCCAGTCGGTTTCAGTGCTGCGTTCGTGGCGGGGATCGCGGTATCGATGACGCCTGTTATCGTCACGCTGGCGCCGTAACTCACCGCGCTCGGGCTAACACTTATACTCGCCGTCGCCGGATACAGCGTCTTCACTGTCGTTGTCGACGTCGTGGAGGCCGCGTAATTTGCATCACCGCTATATTGAGCAGAAATGGTATGCGTCCCCCCACTTACCAGGGTCAAGGTGCCGTTTGCAAAGAACTGAGGCTTGTAACCTGCCGGTTCACCCGAAATCGGCACCGAACTTCCTATTTGCGTGTTCCCATCGTAAAACGCCACTGTTCCCGTTGGGGCTACTCCGCTGAACGCTTGCGAGTAGCCGATGACGGACGCGGAGAACGGCATGCCTACAACGGCGGTTGTCACCCCGAATGACTCACCGATGGAGGTTGCTACGGGTGTGACGGTAATGGAATATGCTCCCGCGTTGGGCTGGTAACTGTTGTCTCCCGGGAAGTTTGCCGAGATTACATGCGAACCGCCCGGAAACAAAATGCCGTCGGCCTCTCCGAACCCTTCTTCATTCAGTGTGAGGACGCCTACGCCCGGTGGAGACAATTGCGGACCACCATTCAGCGAATCCGAAAGGATGACGGATCCCACCGGGCACGTAAGGAGCGCGCAGACAATCTGCGGTGGAAATGATGTACGGGCATTTGCATTTCCGACGTCTACCTGTATGCCGAGCGGAGTCCCGTAAGCAACTGAGGTTGGAGTATTCCCCGTTTCTCTTCCGGTATTGGGATCGAACACAGGAATCGTGATCAGCGTTTTGCTCGGTTCCGAGGCAACCGTCACAGTAATTGGAGCGGAATCGCTAGGAGCAAAAGTGCCGTTTCCCGGATAGTGAGCCTTTACGGCGTAAGAATTCCCGCCCGCCAGCGCAGCGGTCGTTCCACTTACGGCGCCGTTCTGAAGTGGGAAGGAAGCCAAGGGAACGAAGATGCCTCCACTGGGCGAACCCATGAGTGATACAACCCCCGGCGCCGCACTCGGAGTAACGGCGATGGTGACGCTGACGTTCTGACCGTGAGTGATGTTCACGGCGGCGCCGCCATTCAGTGATAGCGTGGTGCTCGAAGAATTCGCGGGCTGAATCCAGTTGTGAACCAGGTTCGCGGCGTTCACCGAGCCCAAGCCTGTCGTCAAATCATAGCCCGTCGCCGCGCTGTATCCCGAGAGCACTCCATAAAGGTCCGACGCATTTGAAACATTGCAACTGGGGCTGCTGCCCTTAGCGCAGGGCACGGCGTTGGTGCCTGAAATCACGTCATAGAAAATGCAGCCCGACGACGGATTCGCGGTCGCGCCGCAGGCGTGCGAGGTCTGGGCGGAAGATGCCGCCATTTTATACAGGATATAGTTCGCGTTTCCCTGCCCTGAGGAATTCGTAAATTGATTGACCAGGGCCATAATTCCGGCAAAGGAAGGCGCGGAGGCGGAGGTTCCTCCAATTCCCAAAAACGTATTGAAGGCGCTATTGAGACTGCAGGGTTGCGAGATTGGGAGGTTATCGGCTTCGCAAACAATGTAAGCGCTGTCCATGAATCCGTTGCCGGCAAATAAAGAAACGTCCGGAATGTCTCTCACGCCATCCTGAGGAACACCCGGCGCAACTTGCCAAACAGGTTTGGGATACCCAACAGAGCAACTCGAGGGATTGGCGCTGTCCGATGTCGTGCAACTGCTCTTGCCGCCTCCCCCTGCAATCGTATCGACCGTGTTTGCCAGCTGCGAATTGTTACAGCTGGCCTCCGGAGTGGCGCCGGCCTTTAAGAATATGAACGCATCGTTGGTGCACGTGTCATTCCAGGTGGTCTCCGGAACGTAGCCTTGCGCCGAGGCCTGATGCTGCGGGTCATTGGCGGAATTCCAATACGGGCTTGCGACATTCAAGTTGTAGGTTGAGCCAAAATTCAGAAAATCCGTGCCGCCGACAGCCACGCCGTAGGGCGAGGAAGCCAGGCCGCTGACGGCTAGACCGTGTGTCGCTGGGTCCGGGGGATTGCCGTTCGACGGGTCGCATCGCGCGGATCCTTCATCGCCCCCGGAGTTGATGTAGGTAATCCCCTCCGCCGCCGCTTGCTGCCGGATGCTGCTCTGAAAGGTATTTCCGGCATTGCCCAGGAAAAGCTCGCACTCCCCAAAACTTTCACTGATCACCGGGGCGACATTGTTCTCGACCGCGTAGACAGCGGAAAGATCCACGCCGCTCGTCGAATTCGTCGGAGCCGTCACGATCAATTTGATTGTGGCTCCCTTTGCGACGGCGCCAGACCACTCGACGTCCAAGTCCGCTTCGCTTTCCACTCCCTGCACGAGGCCCGGGTCGGGCCCGTTCAGAATGACCTGAGGATCGTTCGCGGGCAGGCCGAACATATTCCGGAAGTCGCGCACGTCCTGAAGATTGATATTGCTTTCGTTCAGGATGGCGATGGCCTGGCCAGTACCATCGATCGGAGGAGTGGCGTTCCACAGTGGCAGCACGTTGTAAATCGTGGCGAAATCATAGGGGCCCACAAAGTAGCAATTGTCGGCGCCGCCGCACATGGGCAGATTCGTCGTGAAATCGGGGCCATTCGCCCTCACCCCGCTTCGGAGGGAGCCGCCGGCTAGCCGGTACATGGGCCTCTTCGGAAAATTGTGCAGAGAATTCACACCGGCGACCACGGGCGCGAGCGCTGCCGGAATTTGCGGGTCGCTGGCGTTCGCCCAATGATCCTCCCCGTTCACAATGTAACGGTGGATCTCGCTATGAAACGCTTGCTCCACTTGTGCCGCCGTCCCGGAAAATTCGATCACCGTGCGGCCCCTGCCGATCGCTCCGATTTGAAAACCGTGTGACCGGAGCCACGCGGCAACCGTCTGGATGTCCTGATCGCTGGGGCCGAATTGTTGCCCAAATGTATCCGGCGTAAGCCACTGATGATAGCTCGGCGAGTTTCGGTCTTGCTGGCCGTCGAGCAAGGTTTGCAGCACGGATTCCTGGGCATCGCTCCGTTTCAGAACGAGCAGCATGCGCGCCATTGGAAGATCGGGCGGCGCGGCGCCCTGATCAAATTGTGGCTGTGCCAGCGGGTGCGTGTTTCCGCGAAGCGTGACCAGGGCACTCTCGTTCACTCGTTCCACGATGCGAGACTGTGGGGGAGGAGTCTGAGGCCAGGCCGCAAACGGAATAAGAAATAGGCAGAAGTGAAGCAGCAAGAACCTGGGGAGGGACAGGTTTCTCATGCGTATCAGACCACCTTTTTAGGACACCGAGATGGTCAATTATTATCATAAAAGCAATAACTTTTGAAAGTAATTCCTTGTGATAAATCTTCAGTTTCGAGGGATTTCTGCGGGCGGCCCGGTACTTCCAGGACCGAACAAGATAGTAATCTGCATTATTTTCTTTTACTTATCGCCTATGGTACTAGCGGAAAATTATTCGGCAGAGAAGGCCAGCAGCACGTTGCCGGGCAGCCCATTGCCGACTCCGACGTATCCCGAACCCACATAGAGCATGCCGCCCACAACCGTCGGCCCTGGCGCTCCCATCGATCCGCCCTTCCCTGGCACGCCGTTCACCGTGGAGTAATCGCGGACCGTGTTGTATTCCCAGATCACGCTGCCATTTCCACTGGCGACGGCGCGGAGCCTGCCGTCCCATCCACCCGAAAAAACCACTCCGGGAATCGCCGTCACGGCCGCGGACTGTCCGGGGCGCGGCGGTTCTCCGGGGATGGCCGCCGGGGCAAGTGGCGTAAACCATGTCCGTTCTCCGGTCACCATGTCGACCGCGGCAATGCCGCCGACCTGGTTCAGCGCAAAATACGCGTCTTGCTCGTCGGAGGCTCCGCCAAAAACGATCAGGCCTGAAAAAGCCGGCGGCTTTTCGAAGAGAGGCGTCTTCCACAACAGGGCGCCCTTTTTGTCCGGATCGAGCGCCAGAACATAGCCGCTCTTGCCCGTCACCACCAGGAATTGCCTGCCATTTGACAAAGTCCGGAGCATCGGAGAAACCGAGAAGTCATAGTCCGGCCCGAGTTCTTCCGGACAATTTCCGACGACATGTTTGCCGTCGCAGCCCACCATCCACGAATCGTTCCGGATGTCCTGAAAGGACCAGAGCATCTTGCCGGAATCGAGATCCATGGCAATAATTGCGTCCGAATTTTTCGCGGCCGGTTCGGTGTAGGAGTCCCCTGTTCCGACATAGAGGGCATTGCGCTTGGCGTCAATCGTGGGCGAATTCCAGATCGCCGCGCCGGCGGGGGCGGACAATTGAGCGCCCGCGGAATTTTTCTTGGTCGGCTTGGGAGCGTCTGGGACGGAGTAGGTCTTCCAGATTTGCTTCCCGGATTCCGCGTCCAGCGCCACGACGCTGCCGCGAAACGTGCAGCACGGATAGCTGGAATTTTCGGAAATGCCCTCTTCGCCGGAGGAAACGGGCACGTACAATTTCCCGTTGTAAAGTTTCGGAGCGCCCACGATTCGCGCGAGCGGGTGATCTTCGACGCGCTGCTTCCACAGCAAATCGCCTGTCGCGGCGTCGACGGCATACGCATTGGCGCGCTGGTCGCCGAAATAAACCGCATACTTCGCCGAGCCATGCGTTTTCACGGCGCCAATACTTGGGGCCGTGCGCACTCCGGCCTGCGCCAGAAAGGACCAGTAGACGCATCCCGTGGCGGCATCGAGGGAATACACGTATCCCGAATCTCCGCCGATGAAGATGCGCCCGCTCACCACGGTCGGCTGGCTGTACATTTCAGTGGCCATCGGAATTCCGAATGCCCATTTCAATTTCAAATTCGGGACCTGATTGGCGGCCAAGCCCGCGGCTTGCGCGGACTGGAAGCGCGTGTTGACGGCGTCATTGCTCCATCCATTCCAAACAGCGCCCGCCGATGGATCGCCCAGCGGGGGATTCGTCGAGCAACGGTTGGACATTGCTTTTGCGTCGCCCGCGCTGGCAACGCCGAAAGGCCGCCCGCCGAGATGCTGGGCGATCAGGCGTTTTTGGTCATCGGTCAAATCCTTGGCCTGAACGGTCATGGAGCCGCTCGTCATGGACGCGTAGATCGCTTCCGGCGACAACTTCATCAGCGCTTCGCGAGTTGGGGACTTGGCCTGGGAAATGGCATTGCCGTGGCACTTCGAGCAGTTTTTCTCAAATTGAATTTGCGCCGCGACCCAGCCCTTGGGCTGCACTTTTTCTTGAGCCGAGGCTGTGCCCGCCAGCGGCACCAGCGCGAACATGACAACCAACCCAGAGAGTGCGAGTGTTCGATTCAAAGCGAGTTCCTTTCGTCTATGCGGCACACGCGATTTTAAACCTACGCTCAAATTAGACTGAGTTTTGTCAGACGTTAGGCCAGCCCGCGCCGAGTGTCAAGGCAAGACCTTCAGGCCGGAATCGCATTAGCCTGCATGTGCCATTTCGGCCCCTCCAATCAACAATTACACAAGTATTACAAAGCGTTTCTCTCCCTCATGCTACGTTCGAATCAGGCGGCAATGGGTTGAAACCGTAGCAACAATGGGCCGCTGACAAAGGGGACCGGGCCATGGACACCAACGGGAAACGCGACAGGACATTTTCGCAGCCGGTGAACTGGATTACGACTTCTTTCATGGTCGCGTTCCACATTGGCGCAGTAGCGGCACTATTCTTTTTTGCGTGGAAACCAGTCTTAGTTGCAATCTTCCTGTGGTGGGTAGCGGGAAGCCTTGGAGTTGGGATGGGCTATCACAGGCTGCTCACCCATCGCGGCTACAAAACCCCGAAATGGGTCGAATATTTCCTGACCACCTGCGCCACTCTTGCTCTCGAAGGCGGACCGATTTTCTGGGTCGCCACGCATCGCAAGCATCACCAGAATACGGATAAAGAAGGCGACCCGCACTCGCCCCGCGACGGTGGATTCTGGGCTCACATGGGTTGGATCCTGACCGGCAAGGCCATGCACAACAAGATTGATTCCCTTCTGCCCTATGTTCCCGACCTTCGCAAAGACAAATTTCATTCCTGGATCAGCGAGTGGCATTGGATTCCAGAGGTTGTCGTGGGCGTCCTCCTGCTTGTCTTTGGCGGCTTGCCCTATTTGCTGTGGGGAATGTTTGTTCGAACCGTGTTTGGGCTGCACTCCACGTGGCTGGTGAATTCGGCGACGCACATGTGGGGATCGCAGCGCTTCATGACCGGCGACGACTCCACGAACAGTTTCTGGGTGGCCATCCTCACGTTCGGCGAGGGCTGGCACAACAATCATCACGCATTCCCTCAAGTGGCCCGCCACGGCCTGGCCTGGTATGAAATCGACCTGAACTGGTACGGGATCAGCGCGTTGCGCATGGTTGGCCTGGCCTGGGACATTTCCTTGCCGAAATTAGGTCGCGAGAAAGCAATCCATCCCGCGGGCGCTCCCGAATCGCCGGCCGTCCTTGCTCCACCGGTGCCGGAACCCGTGCCGCAAGAAGCAGTCGGAGACTAGGTTGAAACAATTCGAAGATAACTGGAAGGAAGCGCTTTCCGCTGCGCGGCCTTCGCCTAGACAGTGGGGCGGAGCCGCTACCGGTAAGGTTCCTCGCTCGAAACCCCTTAGTTCCCGATAGACCTTTCTCAGGATATGGCGACTCCGGCGACATTCTGACGCTTGTCGAGAACCATTGAAGTGAACTTAATTCCCTCTTCGTGAGCTACTTCGCTGGTGTAATGAAATCTCTAAAGCCTCCAAGATGATACGAATGAAAGTCGTCTGTGTCTCCATTCGTTTACAGTATCCGGACCATTTGGCGGATTCCGTTTCAAGTTCGCTGAATATAGGCGGGTTGTTTTACGAGGCAATTTGTCCTCAACTTGCATTATCAAGTGGGGCTATTTCTTATTGTCAATAAGCTCAATTCTAAATTTATGATACGGCACGGCTATTCCACCGTTAGATTACTGGGAGAGGGGTTATGTTCCAGGGAAAACTAGTCTTTGCGGCGGGCAATTTTGGCGACTTTGACATTTTCCTCTACGACCTGAGCTCCAACAAGCTTACGCAGTTGACCTCCGACGATGCCTGGAACGACTACCCCCGCTTTTCGCCCGATGGTGGCAGGATTGCGTTTGGCTCGACCCGAAGCGGCAAGCAGGAAATCTGGTTGATGAATGCGGATGGCAGCGGCGCCAAGTCGCTCACGCCGGGCTTGAAGTGGGCCGATTTCCCGACATGGTCGCCTGACGGAACGCAGATCGCTTTCATTTCCAATGAATATTTCCAAGTGGATCTTTTCTCCCTTCATCTTGAGACAGGCAAGTTAACGCGCTTGACCAAGAACGACGGTTTCGACTGCTACCCGGATTGGTCGCCGGACGGGAAGCAAATCGCGTTTGTATCGGAGCGCGGCAATAACCAGGACATCTACACCGTGGATCTCGAAACGCTGCAAGAAAAGAGAATCACCACGCATCCGGGGCCGGACACGTCACCGGCGTTCAGCCCGGATGGAACGAAAATCGCGTTTGTTTCCCAGAGGCCGGATCAAAATCACAACTTTGATTTTATGCGGTCGTTTTGGGATTTTTTTTACGGAAATGAATATTTGGACATCTGGATGATTGACCTCGCCACGGAGAATCTGAAACAGATGACGATGACTCGGGGTGTGGACAGGAATGTCCGCTGGTCCCCCGACGGCAAATCCCTGGCCTATACAAGCTCCGCCATCGACAAGTCCGACGCGCGAATCATGTTCTGCGAAACAGACACCGGGAAAATCACGCCGCTACGATTCGATGAGAGTGTGGTGAGACGCGAAATCGAACGGCCCTTCCTGGCAGGTCTGAAGGAGCCCGCAACTCCCCCTGGCAGGTCTCCTTTGCCCGAAGATAGCCAGATGGACGAAATATTGCAAAAAATGGGGGAGAGAATACTGAACAGGACCGGTCGAACGACTCCGCAAGCTTTGAAGTCGGTCTTGGAAAAATACAAACAGTGGCAAATTGACCGCATACACCCGATTACGGCGCGTTATCTCGACTGGAAGTAATCCACGAGGCTGGGAGGAAGGTCCATGGCTGACAACAAGGATGTTTCGGCAAAAATCGCGGAGGCGCTGGGATGGGCGGATCGGTGTTTCCAGGCCGAAAACAGCGACGGCTACGATGGCCTGAGCGAGCAGCTGGAGGAACTTGAAACTCTGGCGAAAAAGAGTTTTGAAACCCACGCGGATTACAAAGCGCTCCTGAGCAAGCTGGAAAAGGGCACGCCCTTGACGCCCGACGAATTGAACACTCTCAAACTTCTGCTGGTCGGCGACGCCGACTACTATTTGAAATATGACGACGACTTCGACCGCAGCGAGAGTGAACTCAAGAAGATCGTCGATGAAATCCGCAAGCTGACGTCGAGCGATCTGGATGTAGATGCGCTGATGCACCTCCGAGTGCTCTGCCGGGAAGCATGCAGCGTTGCCAGACCCACCGCGTTTTATCTGGAGCAAAAAGAGCGAGTCCGCAAATTTGAAGAAGCAACCCGCGATGGCATCGACCGCGAATCAGGCAAGTTCCTGGCGAACATCATCAAGAGCATGATGAGCTCCGACAATCCGTGAGGACTTCCTGGAAGTCAATTCACTCTCTTGAATCAAGTCATGAGAGTGGGCGAGCGCAAGTCAGCCATGGAGGGTATCGCAATGAGCCTCTTTAGCGAACCAATGTTTTATTACCTGATGCCACTTGTCGCGGATATTTTGTTGTTCGACATCGCCATCACCGGAACACTCTCCTCGGGTCGCATTGGAATGTTCAGACAGATTGTGTCCGTGAAATCCGTGCCTCTGCGAATCGCATTCTTTTTCATTTCAGTCGCAATCTTCGCGTACCTCCTTTATATGGCCCGGCATCAGATTGCCGCGGGAATTCAATACTTCGGTTTTATTGTCGGTGTTGGTCAGTCTTCCTAGAAGCCCTTCCGAACGCAGCCAATCTGGACGCGGTCTTTTCCGTTTGAGCCGTTCCCTCAGCTATTCAGCGAGCCTCCCTTTCTCGGACGCTGATCGATAGACGGTTCTGACTTAGTTTGACCGTGAAGGTGCCCGTTCCGTCCCGAAATTCACGGGACGGAACGGCCGCTACAAAACCGTCCCGCCTCGAAGGTGTTGAGTCTTGTAGAGGCCGCCCGTTTTTGGGGCGGGCAGTCGTTTTGCAACCATCTGAATCAAATTGAGTCACTACCCGAAAGACAATTTGGTTCACTCGGCAGCGTGTCGGGTGTATAAGGAATCTCATCCGGGCCGTTAAGATGTAAATCCTCGGGACTGGAAGGCTGGTCCAAGGGATGATCCCGGTGTCGCCCGCGAGGCACAGTTCGCGATCCTTATGCATGATGCATGGAGGCTAGGATGAACAAGCATTCACTAGGACGTCGGAATTTTCTAAAGACGCTGACTGCGATCGGCACAGCCAGCTTTCCCGTTGCGTCGGTCATTGGATCGCGACTTGTTTATGCGGCTGGAGGAGCAGCGAAGACGGCGTACGATCCGGCGGCAAAGTTAGAGATCACGGTGAGCGAGGTCGAGATGCGGCGCAACTCGGCCGGACGGATGCTGAAGGCCCGCATTTATCAGCCGAAGGGAGCGGGGCCATTCCCGTCCGTTCTCGATCTGCACGGCGGCGCCTGGAATGCGAAAGACCGCACCGCCGAAGAGCCGATGGACCGCGCCATCGCCAGCAGCGGCGTGCTCGTGGTTGCCATTGATATGACGTTGGCGAAGGAGGCTCCCTACCCGGCCTGCGTTCAGGATGCAAACTATGGCGTGCGCTGGCTGAAATCGAAAGCGGCGACCTGGAATGGCGATCCGTCAAAGATCGGCGTCTACGGAAGCTCGAGCGGCGGCCAAGTCGCGGAGCTTCTGGGCATGCGCCCGCACGATCCGCGTTACAACGCCATTCCACTTCCCGAAGCGCCGCATGCCGACGCCACGATTGCTTACGCCGCGATGCGATCGCCGGTCAGCGATCCGCTCGCGCGTTACAAGAATGCGGAGAAGATGAAGCGCGACGGCATGATGAAGAACCACACCATCTTCTTCAACCCTTGGGACAGCATCCACGAATCGAATCCGCAGGAGATCCTCGACCGCCACGAGAAAGTCACGCTCGTGCCGTTCCTGATCATGGGAGGCTCGCTCGATGACAACGTGCTTCCGGAGATTCAGGAAAAGTTCGTGGCGTCCTACAAGGCGGCCGGCGGCGACATCCAATGGCAGCTCTTCGAAGGCGCCGAGCACGAGTGGGTCGCCAACCCCGGGCCACTAACCGACCGGGCGCAGGAGATGGTCAAGGCGTTCATTGCGCGTCAATTGAAGGCATGAGTGACATTCGACGGATTGGAAGCAGCTGAGCGGGACTATGCCTCTAAGGCATGAGTTTCTTATAGACGTGCCATCTACTTTCGTCATATTCCGATTTTCCCGTTTATCACAGCCCATCTGCGAACGGCTATGGTTCTCATCGTAATACCTCAGGCAGCAGGCGGATGAAGCGGATCCGCCGCTTTCTACTACTGTATTCGACACGTACAACCTATGCGCCCGCTGGACAGTGGCGCTTGCTTGCCATTTTCGCCCGATTGTAACTTCCTGATTCCAGAGAGGTTGGCAAGCCTTCAAAAGGCGAATCGCGTGCATTGTCTTAGTGCAGGCCATGATGCCGGAGTCAACTAACAGAATCCACTGAGGAGCGAGACTTATGCAGAATAAACAGAAGGGTTTTTCACTCATCGAATTGCTGATCGTCGTCGCGATCATTTTGATCATCGCGTCCATCGCCATCCCGAACCTGCTGCGTTCCAAGATGGCGG
Organism: uncultured Acidobacteriota bacterium; assembly: GCA_963740035.1. Lineage (GTDB taxonomy): Bacteria > Acidobacteriota > Terriglobia > Acidiferrales > UBA7541 > Palsa-360. The sequence continues at coordinate 395,585 of CAVUDA010000034.1, read as the reverse complement.
CCAATGAGGCCTCTGCCGTCGCTTCGCTGCGCACGTATAACACCTCGATTGTGGCTTACGAGACTACCTATATTACTGCCCCCAAGACGAACCTTTCTACACTGGGTCCCTCGACCACGCCGTCTTCCACCGCGGCGGACCTGGTTGACAACCTGCTTGGCATCGCCGCTCCGGTCAAGAGCGGGTACGCTTTCACGTACAAGGCAGGCGCGGCAGCCGTGAATGGCACCGTTTATTCGTACACAATTATCGCCAACCCGACCACTCAAAACGTGACCGGTCAGCGGACGTTCTTCACGGACCAGAGCGGCGTGATTCGTCAGAGAACCGATGGCACTACCGCGGGCGCCACCGACACGCCGATCGGCGGCTAGTTCCTGAAAGCAGTTCACTTGGGGGAGAAAGGCAAGCGCCTTTCTCCCCCAATTTTATTGGATGTACGGATCGCAGGCCCGGAGCGTAATTGAGCGTTACGTCAGAGGTTCACCCGGGAAGTCAGGCATAGTTTTCGTCGTCATTCGTCAGCAGCTTCAGCAGCCAGATTAAAGTGATCCTCCGCTTTCTACTGATTGTATTCCACACGTACAACCTATGTGTCAGCCGGACAGCGACCTTTACCCATCGTTTTCAACCGATTGTAACTCTCTGAATCCAGGGGAGTTTCCGGATTGGCAAACGGCAGGCCGCGTGCGTATAAAAGGGCAGAGATTTGATTAATCCGATTGCAAGGAGCGAATCGAGGAATAGTCATGATCGAACACAACAAGTCCAATATTGACTTTTCTTCTGGCCTTGAACTTCCGGAACGTCGCAGACACTCGCGATATCCATTCACGGCGACTGCCGAAATAGTGGAAGCTAATTCGCAAACGCGAATTCAAGGTCGCACGAGCGATCTGAGCCGAGGGGGCTGTTACGTGGATAGCCCCTGTCGTTTCCCCGCAGGTTCAGTTGTGAAAATGCGCCTCACGAAGGAAATGCGCTCTTTCGAGGCCCAGGCGAAAGTCGCCTACTCCCTGGACGGGATGGGGATGGGCGTGAAGTTCACTGGCGCCGATCCGGAACAACTTTCAACTCTGGAGAAATGGATGGCAGAGCTCAGCGGGGAACTGCAGTCGAGGCCTGAGCTGCCGCAGCCATCCGATCCATCGCGCGCCGAACGAAGGCCGGGCAACGAGGAGTATTTTGTTTTGAATGAGCTTGTAACGGAGCTTATGAGACAAGGTGTACTGTCGAACGACAAGTGCGAAGCCATGCTTCAGAAACTAAATCGCACGGGACGCGCAAAATCTGATTCAGCTATCCCTGAACCTGGGCTCACTGGACTGTTTCCGGTGTGACGTAGACGATTTAATAGTGCGGATAGTTCCCAGGCCGGCGCAATGTCAAAGGGAGCGTGCTAGATGTTCATCGAAACCGAAAAAACTGAATCACCGTTGCTCCGGAGTACTCAGCGCGTTCTGGCGAGAATCCCCGTAAGCGTCTCGGGGAAAATGAACGACGAAGTACCTTTCGAAGAAGAAAGCTTCACCATCGCCGTAAATGCCGAAGGCGGGCTCCTTCAAATGCGGAAAGCAGTTCGAAAGGGTCAACGCCTCAGCCTATTCCAGGCAAGAACGGGGCAACGAGCGTTCTGCATCGTGGCGCACATTGCGCCTTTTGATGACGGATGCGCCGCTGTGCGAATCCGTTTCCTGGAGCCCCAGCCGGAATTTTGGCATATCAAGTTTCCGCCTGACGACTGGACACCACATCACCCTGATTCAAAATTTAACAGACGAACGCACGCGCACGATCGGATGGCAGTACGCGCGTGAGAGTGGGCAATTGTCCGTGACGGTCCGAACAAGCCGGAAACAAGGAATGGTCAGCGAGGAGCGAAACACGATTCTGCACCGTAGGAACAGGACGCAAGAGGAGGTTCGAGCCAGGTGATCGCTGCAATCACATTCTGCTTCTCGATGGTCGCGCTCAGCCAATTTTGGCTTTATTATTGGCGCGCGAGCATAGCGATCACCGCCAGCCGGGAAATCTCGGATCGCGTAAAGGTCGCAGCAGGCATTCCGGCGGCGCCGGTGACGTCGCGTGACTTCCGGGCCATTCTGAGCGTTCACGACTTGACGCCCGAACTAAGGGGCTCCGGCTGCGGCTACCGGACACTTCGGGCCTACTATTCAATCGTCGAAGACATCGGGCGTGTGATTCCCTCGCTAACCGGATGGGCGGAGGCGGAGATGGCTATGTGCTCGCGTTATGCGGCGGTCCTTGTAGGTCAGCGCCTCGAACGCAACATGGCCTGCGCGGCCCAATTGCGCGGGATATAGCGCATTCCATCCGGCAAAACATCCCTCCACTATTTCAACCGTGCGAACCCTCTACCGACATCCCATCCCGGCAAAAAAGGATTTATTGAAGGGTTCTTTGCCCCCGACTGAGCCCGATCTCGAAATCTATCTTGTGTCGATAACTTCAAAGGCACGCCGCCTCGAATGCCGTCACCTCCGTTTTCCAACCTGGTGCAAAATTGTATAGATCAAGCGTAAACGCATTGAACTCACGCTGAAAGAATCCAGGATGAGGCTTTCCTCAACATTTCGGGCGGGCCCTTCGGGTTCCAATCCGGAGAACTGGCGACGTACGGAAGGCCGTCAGTGGTGGCTGGCTTCGACGGGCATTCTGGTCACCCTTCTATTGACGTTTGGAATTGTGTCTTTCGTGCTTCCGGCGCTTATTCCGGGCCTGGGACCCTATTCGGTCGACGCTGAGGTGGCTGTGCGCGCCCTGGTGGGCTTGGTCCTGTTGTTCAATCTTTACGTCATATTTCAGCAAGTTCAACTCTTCCGGGCTCGCAAACAAATTGCGGAACGGGAAGAACTCTTTCGATTGATCACCGAAAATGCGGCGGACATGATTGCGGTTGTAGATGGGAACGGCAACCGGCTTTATAACAGCCCCTCCTATCAGAGATTGCTCGGATACTCGCCTGAGGAATTACAACGGTCAAGAGGCATCGAGCAAGTTCATCCGGACGACCGCCAAAAGGTCATAGAGGCAGCCATCGAAGCCCAGCGGTCGGGAGTGGGGCGCAGTCTCGAATACCGCATTCGCCACAAAGACGGGCACTGGGTCCCCTTGGAATCGACAGCCAGCGTTGTCAAAAGCAGTGGCGGGGGAGTTGAGAAGCTGGTCATCGTGAATCGCGATGTTACGGAACGGAAAGATCTGGAGAAAAAGCTTCTTCTATCCGAAAAACTCGAAGCCATCGGAAAGCTATCGGGCGGGGTCGCCCATGACTTCAACAACCTGCTAGGCGTGATCCTGGGTTATTCCTCGGAACTGCAGAAGAGGATTCCGCCGGATGACCCGTACCGCGAGGCGGTAGACGAAATCCAGAATGCCGGCAAACGAGCGGCTTCCCTCACACAGCAACTCCTGGCTTTCAGCCGAAAACAAGTGTTCGAGCCGCAGATCCTGGATCTAAGAACGATTGTGACCGAAGCAGCCAAGATGCTGGACCGTCTGATTGGTGAGGACATCACACTCGATATTATTCCGGTCCAACAGATCGGAATGGTGAAGGCAGACAGGGGCCAGATTGAACGGGTGATCTTGAACCTCGCGGTCAATGCGCGGGACGCCATGCCGCAAGGCGGGACGATTACGATCGAAATGGAAGACGTCGAACTCGACGAATCAAATCTCACTCCTGGCTCCGTCATCGCGCCCGGGTCTTACGTCCTGCTGAAAGTCACGGACACCGGATGCGGGATGGACGCCGAGTTGCAATCCCACATTTTTGAACCGTTCTTTACCACCAAGGGGCAAGGCACTGGATTGGGACTCGCGACGGTTTACGGAGTCGTCAAGCAAAGCGGCGGCGATATCGCCGTCGAAAGCTCGCCGGGGAAAGGCGCAACTTTCAGGATTTATCTCCCCCGGGTTTCTGAACCCGTGGAAAAGATACACATAGTCGAGCCGTCGGGAAGAATCATTCTGGAACATCGGACCGTTCTGCTCGTCGAAGATGAGCGAACACTTCGCAAGCTAACCCGCAAGATGCTCACGGACGTGGGTCTCACAGTCCTGGAAGCGGAAAATGGATTGCAAGCGATCGAAATGGCCGAGCGAACGGAAAGCCCGATTGATTTGCTTTTGACGGACATCGTCATGCCCGGGATGAGCGGGTGGGCATTGGCCGAGACGTTGTCATCCCTGCGCCCGGAGATGAGAGTCCTGTACATGTCCGGCTATCCCGACGGGGTAATCGCGAGACACGGGATCGCAGGACCCGGAATCACGATCCTTCAAAAACCTTTTACGAGTGAGGAACTAACACGGCGGGTGGAAGAAGTCACGATTGGCGTTGCCGGATAAGTGAGAGATTGCTGCGGGCGAGTCGCAATCCCCGCGAAAAGAAAGAAGTAATCGAACATGATACTCGTAGTCATCGACGACGATCCCGCGAACATCAAATTCGCCCGATTCGTTTTGGCCGGCGAAGAGGGCCTGGAAATTCATTCTGCGACGGACGCACAGGGCGGGTTGGAACTGATCCGCCGGACGCGCCCGCAAATCGTCCTTCTTGATCTGGTCATGCCGGGCGTCGAGGGAATGGAGATGCTGCAACAGATCCTGGAATTCGATCCGGGCATCGACGTCATCTTGATGACCGGCTTTTACTCGACCGAATCCGCGGTGGAAGCCATTCAAAAAGGCGCCGCCGACTATTTTCCCAAGCCATTTACACCCGAGAGGCTCCGCGGAAAAATCAATCAAATCAAGGAGGATTCGAAACACCGGCAACGCAGCTTGAAGCTGGAAAATGAACTTCTTGAGAATTTCGAGTTTGACGGGATGATCGGCCGCAGTCCTCTCATGCTGGAACTCGTTTCGCAGATCCGTCGAATCGCTCCGCATTTCCGCAGTGTCCTCGTGACCGGGCCGACCGGAGTGGGTAAGGAACTGGTTGCCAGGGCATTGCACCGCTTGAGTCCCGGCCAGAAGGGGAATTTTGTCGCTCTGAACTGCTCTTCGATCTCCGAGACTTTGGCCGAGAGCGAATTGTTCGGCCATGTTAAGGGTGCATTTACGGGCGCGCATCTGGATAAGGTGGGGGTTTTTGAGTATGCCGAGGGCGGTGTAGTCCTGTTGGACGAAATTGGTGAAATGCCGTTGCCGCTGCAGGCAAAACTGCTGCGCGTGTTGCAGAACCAGGAGTTGCAGCGAGTGGGATCTCCGGTGGTTCGCAAACTGAGCGTTCGCGTGGTCGCCGCCACGAACAAGGATCTTCCCGAGATGGTGAGCCAGGGCAAGTTTCGAGAAGATCTCTATTTTCGGCTCTGCATGATCGAATTGAAGGTGCCGTCGCTTGCGGAACGGCGCGAAGATCTGATCATTCTGCAAAGGCACTTCCTTAAAAGTTTCGCGGCGCAATACAAGAAACCTTTGGCCGGTCTGACGCGGCGCGCGCAGACTTTGCTCGCCCGGTACTCGTGGCCCGGCAACGTGCGCGAGCTCGAGAATGTCATTGGGCACGCTTGCATGATGACGGAATCCGACGTCATTGATGTGAGGGACCTGCCCGCCCGCATTCAGAATTTACGGTCGGAAGAAAATGCGGAGAGCGAAGTGGAATTATCGATGGACCAGGTCGCGCGCCTGCACGCCCGGCGCGTTCTGGATCACGTCGGCGGGAACAAGGTACGCGCGGCGGAAATCCTGGGAATCAGCCGCACTTATCTTTATGAACTCCTCAAGAAAAGCACGCCGAACGAAGATCAACAGGACGCTGACGCCACGCAGGACGAATCAAAGCTCGTGATACCAAAGACCCCAAAGTGAAGAATTCTATCGCAGGATGAGCATTTCCTGAATTTTCAACAGACGGCATTTCTCCGTGAGAATCTTGCAGCACGGGAACGGTGTAGCTGATTCCCCGCCCTCGGGATTAGGCAATCCCGACGTCCACCCGGGGTAGCTGTGCTTGCCTTTTATGCATACTCTCCGAGATCGTGATCCACGGTGCGGTCGACGAGGCGTGGCATGGAATACTTCGACCTGGGATTTTTCCCAAGCAGCAAGAAACTGCCGAGCCTTGTTCCGACCGCCCGATAGGTTACAATTTAATTGGAGTTGCCTCTGGACGCTTCATGCAAGTCACCGGGGCGTCCACAATTAATGCGGAAATTTCTTTTCATCCTCGCGGCGGTCGCCGGACTCGCAGTCGTTGTCGACGCGTTTTTGATCGAGCCCTACCGCATTGAAGTGACCCACAGCTCGGTTCAGGCTCCGCTCACCCGGCCTCTAAAAATTGCACACCTTACGGACCTGCACACTTCCGGGCTCGGGCCGCGCGAGCGGAAGCTGCTCTCGCTGCTCGACGCCGAACACCCGGACGCCATCGTGATCACGGGCGACACCGTGACCTGGCGTTGGCGTTACGACGGGATACGCCCGCTCCTCTCACGGTTGCACGCACCGCTCGGGGTCTGGCTCGTGCGGGGCAACTGGGAGAACGAGCGCCCGCCTCGCGATGAGCGCGCATTCTATTCACAGCTTGGCATCCATTTGCTCGTGAACGAGGCTAGGCCTATCCGGCCCGACGTTTGGATTGCTGGTTTGGATGACCCCTCAACCGGTACGCCGAATCTGAACAACGCGCTCAAGACTGTGCCGCCAGGCGCTTATGTGATCGCAGCATTCCACGCACCCGCGTTCTTCGATACGATCGCCGGCCAGGTGCCCCTCGTGCTCGCCGGGCACACGCACGGCGGGCAAGTCCGTTTGCCGTTCGTACCGGTCTTTTGGCTGCCCCCTGGATCGGGACGTTTTCTGGAAGGTTGGTATGCCGAGCGCGGTTCGAAGATGTACGTGAGTCGCGGCATCGGAACTACTTTCCTGCCGATTCGATTTCTTTGCCCTCCCGAGCTGGCCATCATCACGGTCGGGCCCTAAGACTCAACATGTCGTGGCAATACGCGGAGGGCGCAGCTTTCCAACCCTCCGCGCGATACCAATCCGAATGGCAGGTTCGAGCGCCCTTCGTCCCGTGATCTCTACTTAAAAGTGATCTTCTCCACGTTCCATTCGGAGCAGGACCCACGAATGAGGACGTTGTCGGACACGGCCCACAGCTCATGGATGATGCAGCCCGTCTGGCCCATACCCAGGCCGGTCTGCACCCAGCCAAGCAGCTTTCCTTCGTGATCCAGCCGGTAGATTTTCCCCGTCCCGTCACCGCTATAAATGTACTTCGGAGTGACTTGGACGGTCCACGGAGCCCCAACGCCGCCGTAGCTGGTCTTGAAGTTCATGTTGTTGTCGTAGACCTGGATGCGGAAGTTCCCTCGGTCAGCGACATAAACATTGCCCACCGCGTCCGTGGCGATTCCGTGCGGGGTGCTGAACTGATTGTCGCCGGAACCGTGCGATCCCACCGATTTCGTCCAAGTACCATCTTTCGCGATCTTGACGAAGCGGGAATTGCCATAGCCATCGCTGATGAACATATTGTCCTGCGCATCCCACGAGATGTCGGTTGGCCGGTTGAATGTGCCCATGTTTCCGGCTGGGTAGCGTTCCGTGATCTTCTCACCGCGTTCGACGTAGCGCTCCATCCAATCGATCGCTTCTGGTTTTCGGCCGAGCGTCATTTTGACCACGCCATTCGGGTCAAATTTGATGATCATGCTGGAACCCTCGTCCACCATCCATACGTTGTCGTACTTATCGACGCGGACGGAGTGCGCGAATGACGCGGCGTAGTTATCCGGCCCCCACAGTTTGACGAATTTCATATTCTGGTCGAATTCGAACAGCTCCGCGGCCGTCCCGCCCCGCGAACTGCCGCCCTTGCCGGTGCGCGAATATACAAACAGGTGGCCTTTCGAATTCATCGAAACCCCTTCCGTTTCACCGATCGTGTGATCGGGAATGGTGAGGGGCAGAACTTCCTCGGTGACCTGTAGCTTCGGAGTGGCTTCCTCAAGGGCAAGTTGTTTGGCGATCGCGGCCTGTCTCTCCGGGCTGGGAGGACCGAACTGGGCTTGGACCGGCGGCATCCCCGCGCCAAGCATGCCGCCAAGTACAACAAGGGAAAACAACACCGTTGAACGTTTCATGTGATGAATCTCCTTTTGGAATGGAGCGCCCCACCGGGTCATACCGGAAAGGTTCGCCCCAGATTGTCACTTTCCCCACTCGCGGCGCGTATGCTACACCCAAGTTCGCGTCCTGCCGCGAATATTTGTAAAAATTATTTCGTGCGGCTCCCGTCTTGGGGACGGTTGCGGCCAATTGTAATTCCTGTTGCGTGCGCGCCCCGTTAAGCCCTCCGCGAGAACTAGCTTGCCCTGTTTCCATATTCAGATGTCCCAATCTCTAAACCTTTTCACGATGCGGCTTTTATGACAACTTTGTCTGTTGCTGGGATTCGGCATGCAAGGGTCCGAGGAACCATAAAAAATTCAAGAAATTGCCATTGACAACGCCTTATGCCCGTGCTACCTAGCCCGTAACAGGGGAAGTAATCTTAGAACCATTTACAAGATTTCCCGAGTGGCCGCGTTGCGAAGCTTTGGAGGCACTACGTGTGTCTTTCCAGCAATGTCGGTATGCGCGGGGGCGTGAGCGGCCCTCGTGGCATTTTGTGCGCTCGATCGATACTCCTGCGACGGCTTGGCGACGTTGATTCTCCCTTCGGGCACAAATCCATACTTTTCTACCGAGCAAGCGGCATCTTTCAGTTTAGAAAGCTTCGGGGAAGTGGCTACGTGGGATGTTGCGGAAATCCAAATGCAACTTGGGAGGAAACTCTATGAGATCGTACGCGATCAAGATGCTTGTTTTGTTGTGCACCGTGGGGCTTGCCTTTTCCGTGCCTGCGCACGCGCAGGTGGCTGGCGCCTCACTTAATGGCACCATCACCGACGCGCAGGGCGGAGTCGTGGCCGGCGCAAAAATCTCGGCTAAGAATGTGGCCACCGGTGTAACCAGCGATACCCAATCCAACACTTCCGGTATTTATACGCTGGTGAACATCAATGCGGGAAATTACGAAGTGTCCATTTCCGCGCCGGGGTTCACCACAGCCGTGAGCAAAATTCAGCTCACCGTCGGCGCCCAGCAGTTGATGAATATCACTTTAACCGTCGGTCAGGTTTCCCAGACAGTTGAGGTCACAGGAGCGGCTCCAATTGTGCAGACGGAAAACGCCACCTTGAGCGGCAACATTGAGAGCGCGCAGATCGTGGAATTGCCCTTGAACGGCCGCGATTGGGCGCAGTTGGCCACGCTGGAACCCGGCGTGGTTCAGGTGCGCGTCCATGAACAGGTCACCCAGCCCGGCGGCAACTTGCGCGGCCTGGGCAATCAAATGACGATTGACGGGAATCGTCCGACGCAGAACGTCTACCGCCTGAACGGCATTATCGTTAACGACTATTCGAACGCCGGCCCTGGGAACGTGCTTGGCGCTAACCTTGGCGTCGACGCGATTCAGGAATTCTCTGTGTTGACCGCCAATTATTCGGCAGAGTACGGCTTCACCTCCGGCGGGGTCATCAACGCCATCACTAAATCCGGAACGAACGGATTCCACGGAAACGCTTACGAGTTCATTCGCAACAAGGCATTTGATTCGTCTGATTACCTGGATGCGGGGAATAAGCCGCCTTTTGTTCGCAATCAATTCGGGGGGTCGGGCGGTGGGCCGATCATGAAGAACAAGCTCTTTGTTTTTGCGGACTACGAAGGTATCCGCCAGAGACAAGGTGTTCCCGTTACCGACAAAGTCTTATCGCCGAACGCGAGGTTGGGAATCATCAACGACGCAAACGGCAATCCAATTACCCCGGCTCAGGGCATCGCTAATGGCACTCTTACGAGCACGGGCGGATGCTTGTTCCCCAACGAGACAAACCTGGCTCCCGGACAAGCGTCTACTTGTGTGGATAACTTCGTACACAAATATTACGAAGCTCTCGCTCCGGGATTCAACAACGGCTTGATCGGTCCTGACTTTAATACTGGGAATTTCTTGGCTTCTGCCGACCAAGCTGTGGACGATGATTACGGCACAGCTCGAGTCGACTGGACGGTTAATGACAAGGACAAGATAGACGCGGCTATGTACCGCGACTACTCCACCTGGGCCAAGCCCGGAACATTTGCCTTCGATACGACCGGGTACACATTGCCGAACATGTCCGTGGCCATCGAGGAAAACCACATCTTCAGCCCCGCATTGGTCAATAGCGCCCGAATTGGATGGACCCAATCCATCGTCACCAACCCCGGGCTTTCGGTTTCGAATCCGGCAATGCTGGATAAAACGCTTGGAATTACGATGGCGCTGAACGCCCCGGGAGTCGGGGGCCAGGCTGGCGGCGGCACAGTCGGTGGCGTCACTGGCCCTGGAGGGTTTAGCCCGCAAGGAGGGTTCAGCGACTGGGTTCAAAACTATCAGTTTTTCGACGATCTTTCCCGCTCGGTGGGTAAACACACACTGAAATTCGGCTTTGAATTCCTTAGAAATCACACTGACCTTGTAAATGGAAACGGAAATGGCAGTGTGGGATTTTTCGATCTCAATGCCTTCCTCCAGAATGAGCCCATAACAGTTCGCATGCCTACCATTCCACCCTGGACTGCGGGAAATACGAAACACTATAACCGCAACTCGGTTTTCGGCGGCTACGTCCAGGACGATTGGAAGTTCAAAAGCAATCTAACCATCAACGTGGGCTTACGTTACGAAATGTCCACGATTCCGGATGAGAAGAATGGAAAATATGTTCTACTCCCAACACTCTGGGCCGACCCAACCGGGTGTGTGGAGACGATCACTGGTCTTCCAAGCGGCTGCGGGTCCCTCCGGAATAAGGTCTTCGCTTCAAACCCAACTCTCAAGAATTTCGAGCCCAGGGTCGGTTTCGCATGGGATCCATTTAAGGATGGCAAGACTTCGGTTCGCGGAGGATTCGGGATTTTTGATGTTCTGCCCATGCCGTTCATGTTTGGGCTGAATGCCTTGCAAGCATCCCCGGCAGGAGCCGAGCTTGACCTCACCAACACTAACCAAGCTCAAGGATTCACTTGCACGACCCAGACCCTACCAGCGTGTCCCCTCCCCCAGGGTTCGTTCGCCCAGGGACTTGTCGCTGCCGCTGCTACTGCCGCACCCGGTGGTGCCTTGGCGAGCAATTCAGGCCGGTGGCAGTACACCGACGCGAATCCCAAACGAAATTACGTCATGCAATACAACTTTAATATTCAGCGGCAAATCACGCCGAACACTTCGCTGACGGTCGCTTATGCTGGATCGAGGGCGCTCCACAATCCCTTCCAAACCGACACGCTCAATACGTGCTTCCCGACGAAAACTTCGGCTGGTTGGCTGTTTCCCAACCAGTCTACCGAACCAGGCGGCATTTGCCCCGCGGTCACAAGCCCCGCTCCCACCGGTATTGTTGCCGGCACAATGGTCAACCCGTTTATTAGCGGCCTGGAGCTGTCAACGGCATTCTTTGGCCAGGCCTGGTACAACTCTCTTCAGGTGAATTTTGCGAAGAAGATCAGCCACGGCTTCCAATATGAGGTTTCCTTTACCTGGCAAAAGTCCTTTGACACCTCATCCGGAAGCTTCGCAGGTGATAACTTCTCGTCTGCCGCCACCGCGGCGACTCCGTGGTGGGATTTGAGCATAGTCAGGGGGCTGTCGGACTTCAATATCACCCGCAACCTGTCGGTGAACTGGTTGTACCAGATTCCAACACCCAAATCTTTCACGGGGCCCGCTGGACTATTAGCAAAAGGGTGGGGCGTGGAAGGTTTGCTCGATCTGAGCGACGGCGCCCCGATATGGCCCTTGGCGGGCTTTAACTCAGACCCGTTGGGACAAAACAATACGGAGCCAATGGATATTCCAGACTTGGCCCCCGGGTGCACACCCAAGAATGCCGTTCAGCCCGGAAACATTCAGTACCTCAAACCGTCATGCTTTATCTATCCCAAGGCGCCCAACATGCAATTTGCCCTTGCCAACTGTAACCAAACTCCTGCCTTCGGGAAGAACGGGGCCACAGGGACACTGGCATCATTTGGCCTTGACCCACTCACTTGTACGAACCTCCTGGGCCACCTTCCGCGCAACTCGATCATTGGCCCGGGATTGTTCAATGTAGACATGTCCATTGTTAAAGACACCCATATCGCGAAGTTTGGTGAAACTTTTAATATCCAATTCCGTGCGGAGTTCTTCAACATCCTCAATCACACAAACTTTGCGCCGCCGAGTGACAATCTGGTTACATTTGACCCCAACTATGGCGACCAGCCGAGCTTCGGGCAGCTTGATCAAAACCCACAGGTCCCCATGAGGCAGATTCAGTTTGGGTTGAAGGTATCTTTCTAGTCGAAAGCTAACTTGCGGGTGCGTAGAGGAGGGGGGCCTGGACCGTCAAATTTCTGACAGTCCTGTTTCCCCTTCTTCACGCAATTGCGATTTCGCCTTTGGAATCCCAGCCAAAATGCACGAACCAACGGCACACGGAGTAAATTGCCAAAGAAGTTGGGTGGCTGTGCCTTATGCCATTCCATCCAGTTCTTTTCGGAGGCTCCCATGAAAAATATTGCGATGCTCGCTTTGTTGTTCATCTCACTCCCAGCTCGCGCACAGGACTTGCCTGACGCGCAGAAACCTCCGAAGGCGCCCGAACTCACCTTTCACGTCGTGCCGGACTTTTTCAAGATTCCCAGCGACATGATCATGGCCGAAGCCGTGGGCGTGACCATCAGTTCCAAGGGCCACATCTTTATTCTGAATCGCGGCAATCACCCCATTCTGGAATTCGATCAGGAGGGCAACTTCATCGGTTCCTTCGGCGAAGGCTCGCCGCTGTTCCGTGTTCCCCACAGCATCCGGTTCGACGCGCATGATAATTTGTGGTACGTGGCTGCCGGCGACAACCTCGTTGTGAAATTCGATCCCAAACGAAAAGTCGAGCAAGCCCTGGGCCGGCGCGAAGGGGACATGGGATGGGTGTACATGACGCATGGAATTGAACGCGCCATTCCGGGTCCGTCCAGTTTCTACCAGCCAACCGACACAGTGGTCGGTCCCGACGGCGACACCTACGTCACCGACGGCTACGGAAACTCGCGCGTCGCGAAATTTACGCCGGAAGGCAACCTCATCAAATATTGGGGCGACCGCGGCACCAAGCCCGGGCAATTCAACACGCCGCACAATATCGTGATGGACGCCAACCAAACCCTGTACGTCGCCGACCGCCAGAACAGCCGCGTCCAGGTCTTCGACACCGACGGAAACTTCAAGCAGGAATGGAAAGTGGGCGCGCTGGCGTGGTCGCTGTGCATCACGCCGCCTCCCAACCAGGTGATTTTTGTGGGCAGCGTCGGGCGCGTCTTCAAATACGACCTGAGCGGAAAGCTGCTCGGCTCCTTCGGCAAGCTGGGACGGCTGCCCGGATGGTTTGACTCCATCCACGCGCTGGCCTGCCCGGACGAGAAAACGCTGTATCTGGCGGAAGAGTTCAGCTACAGATTCGACAAAGTGGTTCTGCAATAAGAGATTTGCAGACAGGCGGTGAAATCATGAATCCATGCATTCGGCGGGCATTCGGCGTTCTTTCGATCTCGGCTGTCCTGGCCCTGGCGCCGGCAGCGGCGCGCGCCGAGGTGACGCGCGTCGAAATCACAAGCCGGCAAGACGTGCTGAATGGAAAAACGTTTGGCGCAGTCGGTTCCTATGAAAAACTCTCCGGGAAAGTTTATTTCGCCGTCGACCCGAACAACTCGCGCAACAAGATCATCGCTGACCTAGACAAGGCGCCCCGCAACGCACAGGGCAAAGTGGAATTTTCCGCCGACTTGTTCATTCTCCGGCCGAAAGACGCGGCACGCGGAAATGGGGTCGCTTTTCTCGACGTGGTGAACCGCGGGAGGAAGGGTGTCCTCGGAGTTTTCAACCGCGCCACGGGCTCACTCGATCCTACAGCGGAAAAAGATTTCGGAGATGGCTTGCTGATGCGGGAGGGGTACACGATCGTAGCCGTGGGCTGGGAATTTGACGTGCGCAAGGACAAGGAAAAAGATCTTATCGGCTTGACGGTTCCCATCGCCACCGACAAGGGCAAACCCATCACCGGCTGGGTCAGTCCGTGGTTTATTCCCAACAAAGCCGCCGCGTCCTACGAGTGGACGGCGGAATACAACACGCCCGAATATCCTCCGCTCGATCCCAAAAATCCCGACTACCGGCTGACCGTCCGCGAAGGCTGGGTGGCCATGCAGCATTTGATCCCGCGCGGCGACTGGCAGTTCGGAAAAATGGAGAACGGCCAAGTGGTCTTCAATCCGGATTGGATCACAGTGAAGGGCGGATTCAAGGCCGGCATGACCTACCAGCTCACCTACGAAAGCAAGGATCCTCCCGTGGCAGGCCTCGGGTTCGCGGCGATTCGTGACCTGGCCTCGTCGATCAAAAATAGTTCCGACGCAGTGGTCCATGTGAAGTACGTCTACACGTACGGCGCCTCGCAGGTCGGGCGGTATCAACGTCAACTCGTCTATGACGGCTTCACGACCGACGAGCAAGGCCGCCAGGCCATCGATGCGCTCATGATTCACACCGGCGGGACGTCCTTCGGCAGCTTCAACGAGCGCTTCGCGCTGCCCAACGAACTGGGTTCGTTCACCCAGACCGTGTTCCCGATCCGCTACGAAATGACCACCGACCCCGTCACCGGCAAGCGCGACGGGCTGAGCGCGCGCATTCCCGCCGGGCAGGATCCCAAAATATTTTTTGTCGACACCGGTTCCGAATATTGGGACCGCGGCCGCGTTGCCGCCTTGCGGCACCTGTCCATGGACGGCCTTGAAGATTTGTCGGACCCGCCCAACGCGCGCATTTATATGATCGCGGGCACAAAGCACGGCCCCGGCTCGTGGCCGCCCGCGGACAGCAATTTGCAGCCACTGAAGTCCAATCCCAACGACTACCGCTGGACGCAGCGCGCGCTGCTGGAGGCACTCGACAAGTGGACGCGGCAAGGAGTCACGCCGCCGCCCAGCCGCCATCCGCAACTTTCCGACGGCTCGCTCGTCGCGCAAACGGATATCAAATTCCCCAACCTTCCAGCCGTGCAGTGGCCCTACCATGTGCCCGGCGGATTCCGCGAGGACCTTCCCGGAGCCATGTCTGTGCTTCCCTTTATCGTTCCACAGGTCGATAGCGACGGCAACGACATCGGAGGTATCCGTCTACCCGAACAGGCCGTTCCGCTCGGCACGTACACCGATTGGGCCTTCCGCAGCGAGCAATCCGGCGCGCCGAATACGCTCATCGCCATGGCGGGATCGTACATTCCATTCGCGAAGACCCGCACCGATCGCGACAAGAGCCACGACCCGCGCTTGTCTGTGGAGGAGCGCTATGGCACGCGCTCGGAATACATGCATCGCGTCGAAGCGGCCGCGGATCGGCTGGTGCAGGAGCGCTTCCTGCTTCAGGAAGATGTCAAACCGATCATTGAGGCGGCCGGGCAACACTGGGACTGGACCATGGCAACATCCATCAGCCAGAACCGTCTGTAAGAGCCCGAACATGCCAACGCTCTCAAACGCCTGGCCCCCTCGCCAGGAAGTCATCACGACGCGAAACCCGGTCGATGCCATACTGTTCGTGAGGGAAACAAGCCCGCATGCCCTTATGTGTGGCCGGGGATGCGGACCAATGAGCCGGCGATAAAGGGATTTACCGAGATCCACCCGACGGAGCAACTTCTGCCTCTTCGCTCCGATCTTTCTACAGCGAGAGCAGGCCGGGCCGGAATTGAGTGGGTAATTCGTATCCGCTTACTCTTGTCGGACCAGCTATAGTCAGTCGCGCTAAATTCTTCCCACAATCCATTCCGCACTCGCACCCATAAGTTCGTGCTTGACACTAGACTGAGGGAACTCCGGAAATCCATCCGATCATATTGCCTTTTGCGGACAGCTCTCAGCGCATAGCGCGCGTCAATCTCCTTCGCGCAATGGCGTATGGCAGGTTGGTGCGCGGTCTCTCGAAGCACCGAGGTTACGCGCCAGCACGGGAACGGAGTAGCTGGTTCCCTGCTCTCGGGATCAGGAAATCTTTACGTCCACCTGGGGCGGCAGCGGTTGGCCTATGCGCATCCGCTATCAACGACCAAGTTCGCAGCGAACCGGAGGGCAGAGTGTCGCAGGTCACAAGTCGGAGTGATACATGTCACAGAAATACTTTGAGATTCGGGCAAACTTGAAATCATTAGTCGATGTATTTCGAGGAGGCCATATGAATATACTCGTTGCAGCGTTCGACGTCGCGCTCTTCCTCGTTGCTGCTGTCGTACTCGGCTTGGAAGTGCCCTATTGGGCGTACAAGGCGATCCATCGATATCGTGTCCACCACAAGCTTCATGCGACCAGGTAGGTAACCTGCCCTGAGCCGTACAAGCCTGCAGTCGTTGCGGTAGCCGCCAGGTCTATGGGCTTGCAGCCAATGTGGAACGACCCTCGTGTGCATCTCAGTGAATGCTCGCGCTGGCCGATGCGCCAAGACTGCGGAGAGTGAGGCAAAGGCTAGCTCAGGTCTGAATTCTTTCTCCCGATCGCCGAAGTTCTCGGTAAGAGGTATTGCGGTGAGAGCGGGCTTTTCAGGACTTATTTCGAGGCCGGCGCCTTGTACGAGACTTAGAAGTTTTGCTAGCCCAAAGCCTCTTACTCGCGATGTTTGCTCCTGCGCGCATCGCCTTGAATTTTTCCCAGACAACCGTGGGATGCACTTCCGTCTTGTAGGTCGCTTGCGAAGAAAACCCACAATCCGATCCGGCCATGACGTTCTCTCGGCCTACAAGCTTCGCAAATCGCAAGATGCGTTCCGCGATCCATTGCGGATGCTCAACGATATTGCTGGCATGCGTAATTACCCCTGGACAGATCACCTTGCCCTTAGGAACCTTGATCCGCTCGAACAAGTGATATTCGTGCTCGTGGCGTGGATTTGCGGACTCAAAGCTGTACTGGCCTGCCTTGATCTTGAGCACGTATGGGAGTACGTCTGCCAACGCCGCCTCATGGATGCGCGGTCCTTCATTGATTCCGTAACAAGTATGGAAACGCACTCTTTCAGACGGAATCCCCTTTAACGCAATATTCACCGCCTCCACGTAGATCTCTGCCCGCCGCTTTTTCTTTCGGTCGTCAAAGCGAGGATCAACAAAGATGTCCGAAAGGAATGGATCGTCTACCTGCACCAGAATACCCGAAGCCACAATGGTCCGATATTCTTTGCTCAATTCAACGGCCAGAGCGTGGAAATATTCTTCCTCGCTCTTGTAATACTCATTGGTGCCGACGCCCGAAGGCGCCGTGGCTGGCAGGAAAACGTGTTCCTCCGCGACGCCGGCTATCTTCGCCGCGTTCTTCACATTCATGATGTCTCGCTTGAGCAATTCTTCACCGCGGTATTTCAACGGTCCCGTGCACGCCACCGGCACTGCAGGCGCAATGGCTCCGCCCATCATGGCTTGCTGGAAGTACTGCGCGTAATACTCGGGAAACGCCGAAACTTCCTTGGTGAACGAAACCTGTTTTTGCCCGGGACGAGATTCGAAACCTTCGAGGCGCTCTCGAATATAGGTAAAGAACCCTGTCTTGGAAAATTCTCCGTCGGTGACAGTATCGTTGCCGCACTCAACCTGCTTGCGCACGCAATCCGTCACCGCTTTGGAGAGGGTTGTATTCCACTCGGTTTCGTCAAACGGTTTACCATCAAACTTGGCTTTAAGCAGATCGAGGAGATGGTGTGGACGAGGTAGGCTGCCGGTGTGTGTCGTCTGGATGTGATCGATATTCTGCTGGATGGCCATCGCGATCCCCCATTTGCCGTGCTCCCAACTTGCGCCGGTGTTGCGCATGTTACCTTAATTGTCTTTTAGTCCGGGTCTCGATTGAGCAAGCTAGCGTTGCAGCAAGCCAGAGCACTTTTTCTTGTAGATCCCTGAGCCTACCTTCAACAAGGCCTCGCAGACCTACCGAGTCGCGGCATCGGAACTACTTTCCTGCCGATTTGATTTCTTTGCCCCCCGGAGTTGGCCATCATCACGGTCGGGTCCTAAAGCTCAACATGTTAAAGCAACACCTCTGTCGGCGGGCCCAACTTTCCACTCATCCGCGCGACAGCTCCCCGGTGAGATCCTGGTGAAGTGTGGGTCTTCCTCGCGCTTCGACATATCTCTTGCGACCCTTTTTCGGGCACCGTAAAAAGACAAGCCACAGATTTCAAATAGTTTAGACGAGTTCGTTTTGCAAGTTTACATTCCTGGGCTCGCGCGGGCCTTGTCCATGGGCGTACGTCTGCCTCATCCTGCGCCGCCTGCGCTAGGGCACACATGACCTCCTGCGTGGTGGCATATAGCGCGGGTTAATCCCCTTCGCGAAGTGACAGGGGACAGTTTGGTGCGCCCTATTTCAAAGCAAAAAGGTTACGCGCCAGCACGGGAATGGAGTAGCTGATTCCCTGCCCTTGGGATCAGGAAATCTTGACGTCTAACCGACGAGGAACCGGTTGCCCCTTGCTGGACCGAAGGTGCAGCGCGTAGCAAGCATGTAACGAGATTGGGGAATGCCTAGAAATCCGTTTACTCTTTTCTGATCAATGCGATACGACGAACTGAGTCCAATCGATCCTGTTACATGTTGCGGTCAGCTTGACGACCGACTCAAGCGGGCGAAATCGGGGCGGATCTTACTCGGACAAATCCTGACCGCATGCGCGATGGCGCTGGCCCAAGAATGCCACCGCGACTCTGGGGGCGCATCATTTGTTTCCGTTCGGGAGCGCGTTTACGTTTCTCGCTAGCCATGATTGCGTGGACCTCTCTGGCGCCTGAACTCCATATCTATATAATACTTATATATACTATATAACTGCTATACAATCCGATAAACTGTGTGAGTGGGTGTCGCAATTGCCTTACTGACGCTGCCTTTCTATGCAAGCAGCTTGACGTCGCCCAGCGGAACTCTATATTGTCCATGCTTCTCCAGGAGGCGCCGTAAGGCAGTTGCGAAATAACTCGCAATTCAGTCTGGAGACTACTGAGCACGGTCACCCTTTGTGAGGCATCTTCGTCATGGCACCAATGAACAACACTCCTCTTCGGCAAATTGACCTTAAGGCGGCAGCTAAGCAAGCAATGGTTGAGAACGGCTTTGAGCCTGAGTTCCCTCCGCAAGTTCAGCAGGAGATGGAGGAACTAATGGCGCATCCGCCAACTATTGCGCCCAGTCCAACAATTCGCGATCTGCGCAGTCTGCTGTGGTCTTCGATCGACAATGACACTTCGCGGGATCTTGACCAGGCCGAAGTAGCGGAGCGATTACCCGATGGAGGAACAAAGGTCTCGGTGGCAATAGCAGATGTCGATACGTTTGTCTCCAAGAGCTCCGCCATTGATGCGCATGCTGCAAAGGAAACAACGACTGTGTATGCGGGCGTCCGGAACTTTCCCATGCTGCCGGAGCAGCTCTCGACAGACACCACCTCGTTGCTCGAAACCGAAGATAAGCTGAGCATTGTAATCGAGTTCGTAGTCAGCAAGGATGGGTCCGTCGATTCAACCAGTGTCTACCAAGGCATCGTCCGTAATAAAGCACAGCTTACTTACAATGCCGTGGGGGCCTGGCTTGAAAATCAGACTGGAGCCCCGGACAAAGTAGCTGCCTCAACGGAACTTCAATCGCAGCTGAAATTACAGGATGAGATTGCGCAGGCACTCAAGAATGTACGTCATCGGCATGGTGCCCTCAACATCGAAACCATTGAGGTTAGTCCTGTCGTGCTCAATGACAAAGTTGTGGACGTTGTGAAGCAGGAGAAGAACCGCGCGACTGAACTCATTGAAGACTTCATGATTGCTGCCAATGAAGTGGTTGCTCGCATGTTGGAAGCCAACAAGGTCTCGTCGATCCGGCGCGTGGTAAAAACACCCGAACGCTGGGAACGAATTGTGGAGCTCGCGGCGAAGTTAGGCGAACAACTCCCCACCAATCCGGATTCCAAAGCGCTCAACGATTTTTTGACTAAGCGTAAGGCTGCCGATCCGGATCATTTTGCCGATCTTTCTTTGGCGGTCATCAAGCTGATGGGACCAGGGGAGTATGTGCTCGAGCGCCCCGGCGATCCGGAGCCAGGGCACTTCGGCCTCGCCGTTCAGGACTATACTCACTCCACGGCTCCCAATCGACGCTTCGCCGATCTGGTCACGCAGAGGCTTATAAGAGCCGTGCTCATGAGCCAGCCTGCTCCCTATTCAGACGACGAACTCACGGCAATCGCACTCAACTGCACCTTAAAAGAAGATGCCGCGCGAAAGGTAGAGCGAGAAATGTCCAAGCGGATCGCGGCCGTAGCGATGAGCAGTAGAATCGGCGAGATATTCGATGCCATCGTTACTGGAGTGACTGTACATGGAACGTTTGTTCGTATATTGAAGCCTGCTGTCGAAGGATTATTGGCACAAGGACAACACGGAGCAGATGTTGGAGACAAACTGCGCGTAAAGTTGATCAGGACTGATATTCAACACGGATATATTGATTTTGCGCGCGAGTGAGCGCAGCTCGATCTTGGGTCCCAACGCAACCGCCCGGCCCATTTGTCAGGAGCAATCCAAGTCCCATTCGTCCCGGCGCTACTTACCTGCTTGTACGGCGGGTTGTATCGCTGGAGACAAGCTAGCCTGCGCTTTCGAATATGTTCAATATGGAACAGACGCAGATGTGCCAAAAGAGCTTCAATGCGGAAAGCTGACTAATGCCACAGGGGAGTGTGGTTCATCGCCATACCCTGGGTCATAGTCGGACGACGTTTTGAAGGTAAACGATGGAGAAAAAAGCGTGTTCCACTTAATTTGGTATATCCTTATTGGGCTGATCTCGGGAGTTATCGCGAAATCGGTGATGCACGTGCACATAACGATTTTCTGGACGATCGTGCTCGGCATCATCGGATCGATCCTGGGCGGCGCAGTTACCCACATGTTCTCGCGCCCGACAAATGAGCGATATCATCCCGCCGGCCTGATTTTTTCCACACTGGGCGCGATCCTTGTCCTCTTCATTTGCTATAAGCTGAACATTCATTTTCCCACACCTAACCTCTCATTCCGATAGGACGGCGCCGAAAACACCGCAGTCTCGGCGGCGCTCGCTGTCACTGCTTCTGCTCGCTGGGGCACATTCCGGTAGTGCTGTTCATCACGCACGATCACGCTGTGACCTCCTCGATTTCCCATTTTTCGATAATCCAACTAATTAGTAACTTCATATGACTTAACCGGCGATTGTAGCCCAGATCGGTCAAGAGTAGCTTGGAGTATGGAGTTGCGATAGTCTAAGGGCGAGATTTTGCAAGATATGTTGTTTTTTGAGGTGTAGCGTGAAAACCAAGTTGCTGAAAGTCGCTTCCACCCTAGTCGTTGGTCTTCTGTTGGCTACGGTTCCGGTGTTTGCCCACCACGGTGTTGCAGCCTACGACGACGCTAAAGTGGTCACCATCTCGGGCACGGTGACGAGCTTTCAGTTCATTAATCCCCACTGCATCGTCGATGTTGACGTGAAGGATAGCAGCGGGAACTTACAGAAGTGGACTGTGGAAGCCCCTCCCCCCAGCATGATGAAGCATAGCGCCGGTTGGTACAGGGACATGATGAAGGCGGGAGACCAAATCACAGTGGACTTGCATATCGCAAAAAACGGCTCCGACGTGGGAAAGATTGCGGGATCGGGGAACATGATTTTGAACGGTAAACATTTACAGGCGGCGTCCGAGTAGAGTCGTCGGCTAAATTGGCGGTCACGGCGCGCCTTACAGCTTATTTCGGTTGTTTGAAATCACAGCCGTAGAGGCGAGTTGACTACTGACCGTCTTTGGCCGCCACCGACAAGAAGTTGTCTCCTTGTCGTGGTAACGGGCGGGAGCTGAACTTAATGCAATGGGGGAAAATACAATGGGAGGGAGGAAGATTCCTGATGCGTAATCTACTGATGTCTTTAATCACAATTCTAGTGTTGCTCTTCGTTTTCTTGGCTGGCACGCACGCGCAGGCCTCTAAGCAACCGATAGCGGCCAATTCCCAGCCCTTCGACCCCCATGACCTGTCCGGAGTGTGGGGAGGGCAAAGCATCGAGAACATGACGAAGGACGAACCTCCAATGACACCTTGGGCGGTGGCAAAATACAAGTCTGCAAAGACTAACTGGTCGAACCCTCCAGTCTTAGGTGCCGAAGACAATGATCCGATTTTGCGCTGCGAACCAGCGGGCGTGCCGCGGATCTACAATGGTTTTGCCCATCCCATAAGCTTTATCCAGAGTAATGAAAAGATCGTCATACTCTATGAGGCGGATCGCGTCTATCGCATCGTTTATATGAGCCGAAAGCATCCTCTACATCCCGACTCCCTTTGGTATGGGGATTCGATTGGCAGGTGGGATGGAAAGACGTTGGTCGTTGACACGATTGATTTCAACGACAAGACGTGGCTTGATAGGTCAGGTCATCCGCACAGCGATCAGCTACACCTTGTTGAGCGTTTTACGCGCGTTGATCATGACCACTTGCAACTAGATATCACGATAGACGATCCAATCGCCTATACCAAGCCTTGGGGTGGCCGTAAAATCTTCAAATTAGAGCCCGCCAGCTGGGAGCTTGAAGAATACATGTGCGATCCAGAAGACGAACAGAAGGTTTTAAAGCAGGTTATGGTGCCCGAAGCGGCCCCAGCCGTCCCCAAATAGCCGTATACAGCGCCGCGGTTTTGCAGAAACTAGGTCGGCGCGGCGGAGAGACTCATGACCAAGATGCGAAAAATGATTGTTTGGGCGCTTCTGTTCGGGGCGGCAAGCTTAATGGCGCTGGCCGTCGCGCCGGGTCAGGCCCAGGACGCAGGAGTTGGCAAGATCACTAAGATTGATCCAGCACTGGACAAGATTGTTCCTATCGGCGCCAAAGTCGAAAAGATTCGCGGTGATTTTAGGTTTATCGAAGGACCCGTGTGGTCGCGCAGCGGCGGGTATCTTCTCTTTAGCGATATTCCCGCGAACGAAGTGATGAAATGGACGCCCGACGGAAACGTCTCGGTCTTCCGCAACGAGATCTTTAAGGGCGCCTATCCTGACGGAGTGCTGATCGGCTCGAATGGCCTAACGCTCGATCGTGAGGGACGCCTGATTTCCGCTGAACATGGAAATCGTCGCGTCACCCGGCTTGAGAACAATGGCTCGGTGACAGTGCTGGCTGATCGCTATGATGGAAAGAGACTCAACAGCCCGAACGATGTCATCGTAAAGAAAAATGGGGACGTCTACTTCACCGATCCAACTGGACTGTTGCGGAACTTTCCGGCCGATGCAAAAGACCGGCCGACGCAAGAACTCGACTTCAACGGCGTCTATCGAATTACGGCAGCGGGTAAGCTCGACCTGCTCACGAAGGATATCCCGTACCCCAATGGTATTGCTTTTTACTCCCGACGAAAAAAAGCTCTATGTCGCGAACTCGCGGCTGGACAAATTCTGGATGGTATTTGACGTGAAGGCCGACGGCACCCTCGTGAACGGCCGCAAGTTTTTCGATGCGACACACATTCCCGGAGAGGATGTGCCCGACGGGATGAAAGTCGATACAGCGGGCAATGTCTACGCCACCGGTCCCGCCGGCATCATGATTTTTTCGCCTGAGGCCAAATTGCTCGGTACGATTCAGTTCCCGGAGCTCCCCGCAAACTGTGCCTGGGGCGACGCCGACGGCAAGACCCTATACGTCACCGCGCGGACCGGCCTCTACCGCATCCGGCTCAAGATCGCGGGCATCCGCCCGTAGCCGGAATCTTACCCAGCCGAACCCTGATCGTACGTACGAAAACGCCGGAGCAAGATTGCCGCGATGATCCAGGAATCCGCTTCCCGCAGAACGGGTGCGTTAGCTGTGCCCATCTCGGCCTGTGCCTCGGGAACGAGGCACTGGTTGGGACCAAACTCATTCGTCAACCAGGAGCCGCCGACCTTGATTGGCTTGACGTGCTTGACGACTAACGGAAGGCCGCTCGTGGCTCCGAAGCTCAATCGCCGGCGTGCCGTGTTTGTGCTCTCAAAGATCGATGAGATCTTGTTGTGGGAGAAGGCCATGGACCGCAAACGGGATTCGAAGTTTGTCGAACTCGGGCGCTATCTGTGTGAGGTTCGGGCAGGACAATACTGGAGGGTGGATAACGCCAGGTCGATTTAGAGATTCGAGTACGAGACCTACGAAACAGCGGAGGAAAATGCTGCGTTACAAGTTCTTGGTATCTGCTAAGTGGACTCTCCTCACCATTTCAAAAAATTCCCCAGCTAGGGTCCTGGAACTAAATCTCTCGATGGCGCAATTTTGCAATCGCTTTATTTCCTTTTCTGGACAAGGACGGCTTTTCAAAGTCTTCAACCGATACGCCGGGGCACCTCTTGTGGACAGATCGACAAGCCACTGGTCGTCTTCCAGAATGTACTTACCACCTGGATGAGGATGGCAAATGACGGGCAGTTATGCCATCACTGCTTCAATCAAGGCGTTGGGCAGCCCCTCCTTAAAACTTGGCAGAACGAATACACCCGAAATGTAGAGCGCGCGGTGAACATCCTCTCCTATGTGCATTCGTTTCGCACGATCGAGCTGAGTCAGCGTCAGGTCCAGTGCTTGTCCAAAGTGACTCTCGCAGCTACACGACAACTTTCCTCGTGCTGACCGAAATTCCTGTGTCGTGTGTGTCTTGGTTGGGTTCCGCCGGGTTTTTTGCACAGAGAATAGACGCAACCGCACTTTTTGCGCTTTGTTGTCAGTTGTGGGGTAGCGTCTGATTCTTGACCCACGAAGGCATTCTACGCGTTGGCAATCGCCGGGGTTGCGCTGATCTCCGGTTCCTGAAACGAGGATACACCGAATCCCACTTTTGGCTTGTGGTCCGAAACAAGAGCCATTCCGCCTCGAAGGGCACGTATCCCCTCCAAGAGGTCGTTCCCGGTGACATTCGTGTTCCGTTCAAATGCCCTCTGGCCCGCGAGAATATAAGCCTCCTTCAGCTGCGCGAAGGAAAGGCCATCTGACTCTTCCACTGCTCCGAAAAGAGCGTCAACATTCAGGTGTGGATTAAATTTGCTGAGATATCCGAGGCGGAGTTGGTGATCCGGTGCGGGGAGTGCCACAACTCGGTCAAATCGTCCTGGACGCCGGAGGATTGCTGAATCCAAGACCGTGGGGTCGTTCGCAGTCGCGACGACGATAACACCATCCTGTGAGTCAACCCCGTCAAGACAGTTCAGAAGTTGTTGCAAACTGACCTTGCACCGCACTTCGGATGAAGGCATACGCGGGAATGCCCGGTCAATATCCTCAATCACTACCAGCGAGGGCGCAAAATTCGCTGCGGCCCGGAACATTTTTTCCAAATGAGCGTCATCCGTTTGCTCTTGGAACAACCGGATGGAATGACCATTTAGGCCACTTGTGTTGAGCATCGCGCGGATGAGACTCGTCTTCCCATTCCCCGGTGGTCCATGGAGAAGATAACCTCTGCGAAAGGGCAATCGGTTATTTCGGAACCACTCCTCGCGATGGAGAAAGGATTCAAAGTCCTTGCGCACGAGATTTACCACAGACTCGCTTAAGACTAAATCATCCCAACCTGAAGCCCTGATGGTTCGGGCGCCAGCACCATACACGCACCACCTAGACTCACGGGTGCGTGCAGTTATTTTCTGAATGAGTTGCAGGAACTCGGGTGCTACCTCTCGCTTGACAATCACACAGTCACAAACCTCGCCTGGTTTCTCTACGGGTGTCACGGGTATACCTGCAAGGACCACGGGTTGTGATAGACCACGAAACCGAATCAAAGCAGGGCAGTCCTCCCAGTGAGCTTGCATGACATTCTTTCGATTCTTGAATAGCCCGCTAGAACTCTGAGTTGGATGAATTTGGAATGCCGGGAAAATGTTAGGGGGAAGTTCGACGGATTCGGTAAGTTTCTTCAGCTCTTGCATCACCTTTGTCTGGAACCGAAGTAAAGGAACCTCGGAAAGAATGCTGCCTCGTGGCTAGCTGCACGATAGGGAACTCCAATTCCAAGAGAACAGTTTCTTCAACTCGACAATCTAGTTTCTGGGCAATCCAGTTAGCATGCCGCTGAACGAATGCCCGGACTACGCTTTCCCTTGTGGTGAACTCTGGTGCAGTCACTTGTGGCAATGTATCCATACCCGCGCGTGCGAGTGGCGCGAATGACCCTTTGGACCTGAGGACTATGATCGTAGCACTCGATGAAGAGTGAGGGTGAAAAGTCCATCGGCAGCGAGCAAAGCGATGCAAAGCTAATGTCGCCGACCACTACTGCGCGTCGGTACAAGTAAGACAAAATGCGAAATAGTCTCTGGCCCTGTGGGCAGTCTGGGCCATAGAGGACAAGTGAAACTGGACAATCCGTTGCGTCCACGAACCAACTCGCCAATACTGAGTGGGCAGCAAGCAACGCATGGTCATTGCTTAAGCTTGTGTACTTCTTGACGATATCGCAAATTTCCTCCATAAGCTTTTGCGTCGTCCCAAATGGTTCGGCGTGCGACGGAAATCTCATCGCTCGTAGGAATGTGGGATCAAGATCCTCGGGGCCAAATGTGATTGTCTGCAGATCAGTTTTGGATCCAAACTCCGTTTTCCGGTCTATCCTCACGCTAGGTGCGATGTTTGGCTTTCCTTCCTTCCAAAAAAGAAGACTCAGTTGACCGTCATGCAGCTTGTCGGCCACAAGTTCGATCATCCCATTGTTAAAGACTTCGCCACTGGTCTTGCGATTTGAAGTTTGCTGCATCCTAGCCTACTTTCAGAGATGCGCCTCTGACAAAGGCCACATCTATATAGACGTTTTGATTGAGAATTCCACCCTTCCAAAAATTGCGTCTTTTGCCATAAGGTCTTTGTGACTCAGTGCGATTTGACCGGCAATGGAACCTGCTTGACGAATTTCAGGCGAAACAGTATCAAGTCAGGCCCACACCAGCAATTCTTATTACAAGGTATTTGCCCATACAGTACATAACCGTTGCAAGGTCACTGTCTGAAAGCATGCCTACAACATGATAATGACACCAGCTGATCATTTGACGGAGGATAGATTGTGTGAGAGTCGTGGCCTTGCGTGGGTCGATCTTTGTGGAGCTCCCGGCGCGACTTGGATTCTCAGTTTAACTGAGTGACGTAAGAGGGAGGAATGGAAAAATGATTCAGTCTACTATAGAGGGATTTCAGATCAACCCACCTCCACCCATCGAGAAAACTCCAATAGTCCCATCTCGATTGCCAGAGATTATCGTTCTCATCCAAGATGACAAACCTCCATTAGCCGAGATTCTCCACCTAATCACAATCGAGATTGCACAACTCGTCGCAGCAATGGATTTGTGTTTGAGAAGTGGAGGCTCAAGATCAGAATCGCAGCTCCATTTCGCTCAAATTAAGGCCCTTCGAGTGCTTTTCAAGCACTTGGTCGAGAACTGTGAAAGCGCAAGACACGACGAGTTGGATATCGGGGGGCCGAAATTCGAATGTGCCTTCATAGAAATTTTAGACTGCTTTACGGGCGCTCTAGAGCACGTTACAAAAAAACCGAAGGGCGATTCGTATAATCAAATGATCCTGAGAGAATTCAAGGGCCGTCTTGCTATCCGCCAACAGGATATCCAACGGAAAGTCGATGAAGTCGATCACAGGAGTGTACGCCCTATTCGCCCTAAAGACGAAAAGTAAGATTGTGAACCAGCTTGCTAGCATTCGGCGATCTCAACCCAAGATTTCGGGGTCAATTCGCACCTTGCACATCGGCTGATTTCTGATTTCTATCTCATGAAGGCATTTTACTTGCGTACGCGACTTGTGACTCGCGGTACTGAGCGAACGCCGCAAAACGCGGGCTACTGGCTCTTCATGCGTGTCATGGAGCCAGCGGCATTTGTCATGACTCGGCGGATGCTGCTGGGTCTGAAACAACGCGCCGAAACGCTGGAGGGTACAGAAGGAGATTTCACCACGCGTGGCGGTCGATCACGGCTAGGCAACGACAAGTTCTGGTGCGTGGGCCTCATCCTCTAGCGACGAGGACCGGCATGATTGCAAACATCCCAAGCATCACGTAATAGACCGTTCCCGACACTGGGTCTCGGGTTGCAAGGTACTCTCTTATCGAGAGGCCGCGAAGCCGGAGTACAAGGCCGAATTCAGCGACGAGCAAGAGACATAACCCGATGCCGCCCATCCCTAGTCGGGCTGACGGTGCCCACGGGACGGCCAGATGCAACGCTACCCACCTCGAAGCCACAATGATGACGACGAGCATAGCGGGCGCTTCTGTGAGTTCGGCCTTCCGCGTGCCGAGACGGGGAGCGACCCAGAGTGTGCGGATCGTCCCAAGCACGAAGCCAGCACCGAAAACACCCGCGAAGTACAATACGCCAGCCTTCAGAATCTGCACCATCATGTGCCGCGATCCAAGTTGCGTCCGGCGGACATGAAAATGGCGCTCACCTCACCCTGCACCACAGCACGAACAGTTCGTTGATGACGAAAAGCGTGCCGAAGATTGTCTTGTTGTGTCGTGCCAACCAGTTTGGCAGATAGATGTCGAAGTTGTCTGCCTGGTTGGTAGTGAACCGCCCCGCCAAGCCAGTCAGCGGACACTGGCCCCGATTGAGCGCGAGCATGCCGCGTTCAGAGACAATGATCACGGTCAAAATTATCGCGGCGTTGAACCGTTCGAGCAGCCCCGTTACCGGAAGAGCCAGGATGCTTCCCACCATGATCGCCCAAACGAGGGTGTGCAGGAGCTTGATCGCTACCAGCGCTTTCAGTCGGCTATGCGGCTCGTAAGGCAAGAGCTTCGCACCCAGTGATTTGCTCAACAATTGGTGAGCGACCTCCCAAAAGGTCAACGAAAAATCCCGATCAACGCGGCTTTCTAAAACTCCCTTAGCGGCCGCGGCAGGCATATACGAAGGCGGGAGGCAAATTGCGCCAGATAATTCTGCGTTGGACCAAATTGAAATACTGGTGCAACAGTCGTGATATGTTGAACATTCCCAGTTGCCTGTTCCTCAATTGCAAGCCATGAAAATATTGATATTGTGTGAAGATACCCGTCTCGTCCAAAATGCTGGCGATGGAACTGAGTACAGCATGCCTCTGACGGTCGGACATCAAACCCAAAGCCAATGAGGAGACTACTGCGTCGGCTTGCTCATAGCCGCGTCGGCGTAACTCCTCTCCAACCGTTTCCGCTCTGGCATTTATGAGGACTAAGCGTGGATCGGACGTGTTCAGTTTCAAGTGCTGGACAAAACGTGGATTGATCTCGAAAGCAAATAGTGTCGCGTCAAGTGGAATTTGATTGAGCAATGCTCGCGTTATGACGCCGGTTCCCGAGCCCAATTCAACAACCAGCCGCGCATTTTCAAATGGCAATGGTTGCAGCATGGCCCGAGCGAGATAACGCGAACTCGGAGCGACCGCACCAACGGTCTGAAAATCGGCCATGGCTTCCGAAGCAAACACGGTCAGATTTATTCTCGATAGATCCATCTAACCAACATTCTACATTCGGAGGCTCGACTATCGCATCATAGGTTTTGCGTGCCCTCGTTTTTAACAGGACGTTGCCCAAATTGAGCGTTTCTGGCGGGCGCGAAATCTCTGTGCCCACATCCAGTATCAGAAGCGCCTCGATTATCTGATTCGGGAAGTCGCCGCCTTGCGGGATCCGAAAACTCGAATCCATAGGCATTCCTTGACTTCTCTTACGTATCAACCTAGACTAATCATCTAGAAGAATCAAAGGGAGCCCTCTCATGCGTACAGTGGGGCTGTTTGAGGCCAAGCAGAAACTCTCGGAGCTCGTCGACCATGCCCGGGAAGGCGAACGGATTGGCATCACCCGGCGCGGGAAACTGGCAGCTGTCCTTACGTCTGCCCCTCCCGAAACCAGCTTGAAAGGCGTTTTCGAGGATATCGAAAGCATTCGTAAACGTGCCAAGCTTCCGCGCGGCGTGAACGTCAAAAACCTTGTCGAGGAGGGTCGCATTTGAAGCGTTTCGTCCTCGATGCTTCCGTACCCCTTCGCTGGTTTCTCGATAATTCTGTCTCGCCCTATGCCAACCGCGTGAAGCAGTTGCTCATTAAAGGGGGACGAGCGGTGGTCCCCGCGCTGTGGCACCTTGAGATGAGCAACGGTCTGGCTGTCGCAGAGCGGCGCTCTATTCTGAGCACCACAGATATCGATCAAGCGCTGCTAGACATTGAACAAATCGTGGCCCAAGGAGTGGACACAAGTAGTATTTTCGTCTCGACTCGTCAAGCGTTGGTAACGGCACGTGCGTTCCAATTATCCGCACATGATGCAGTTTACTTGGACTTGGCGCGGCACGAGAGGCTGCCGCTCGCCTCGCTTGATGAGGGACTTCGTGCGGCTGCTGGACAGGCCGGAGTCGAACTTCTTCGCTGACGCTTATAAACCTCTGCAATTTATCCTCGGCGCTTTTGGCCACATGGAGATCGCGGTGGCTGCTCAAACCCCTAATCTCTGGGAATCAGGCGTCTGTATCCGGGACGTCAAGCACAGTTGGAGCTGATGAATGTTGATCGTGGTGACGCCTTCTGAGTGGCCTATTTCGCGGCTCCTGGCAAGTTGAATTCTACCCTTCTCCGGTAAGCAGCTATTTGGTCAACTCTCAGGACTTTGGTCTGGCTGCAGCAATGACAACTAGGACGGTTAGCTTCGATTCCCTACTCCAGAGGCTGAATTCGCACAATATACCCTTGATAATCCACATACCAGACAGTGACCGGGTTGGTTGAGTTGTCGATCCAAGTTCTTCGATCATGCGCGAACGGTTCCGGCATCATGTATTCTATCCACCGCTCGGTCTTGGGATTCAACCGGACAAACTCGCGGCCGGGCAGCACACCGGCCCAGACCTCACCGTTCTTATCCGGCATAGCCTCGTAAAAACCAGCCAAAGGATTGATGGGGATCGGTGGTTTGAATTCGCGGATACGCCCCAGCTTTTGGTCGAGTTCTACCAGCGTGCCGTTCCCGCCGCCAAACCAGGCATTTCCGAACGGATCGAATCCACCTCTTCGCGAATTCGACGGCTCAGATCCCGTCTCAAGATTTAGCATCTTGCCCGTGTTTATATTCAGCAGCTGCGCGGAGTTGCCACCGCCCGGTGGTGAACCCCCCGCCCACCAATTCCCATCGGAGGAAATGGCGTTATCGTAAGTGGAGGGCGCCTTCATCGGAAACTGCTGCACGAACTTGCCGGTCTCGGGATCAATTTTGACAGCGGCGTGGTCGTCCGTGTACCAGAAGTACCCATCGGGTGCGAGGGCGAAATTATTAAACCCGGGGGAATTGATCGGCATCACCGAAGACCGAATGGGAATTTGCGTGAACTTTTCTGTCTTAGGATCGAATTTGGTCAGATTGTGCGACCACACTTCGGAAAACCAAACAATGTCGTTCCTATCGACCGTGATCCGGTGTGATCCGGGTAACGCTCCCGGCGTGAGAGGAACCGCATATTCCGTGATCATCCCGGTCTTCGGATCCAATTTGCCGATGTACCGCGTCCTGTGGCTCGAAAACCAGATATTGCCTTTCGAATCGCCAGCAACGTCATGTGGACTCATCAACAAGCGAGGCAAATAATATTGCGTGATCACCACGCGAGTGGAAGCACCGCGTGGGCGCGGAAATATCTGAACTTGCCCATCCTTCGAATCCGGCCCGCGAACCCGCGTCAGAAACTTCACGATCATATCTTCAATGCGTAAGCGCCTGGGATCGTTGGGGTCCATCCCGTTTTCTGAGTCGGCAATGGCAGCTGTCGTCGGGTTAATGAGAGATGCACCGTTGTAATGCATCATGCGGTGCACGATCGAGCGCCAGCTTCGTTCGTCATAGCGGTTCCTCAGGACCTGCTCGTAAGAATGGCAACCGGTGGCGCAGCTTCGAAATGCCCGCTTTTCCTCGGCGGTCCCGGCCAAGTTCCAGACCAATTCGGAACCACCCATTTGAGATTCGATTTCCTGGGTGCCCGGAAGAAAATCGGTATTTGAAACTCGTTCGAGCACGATGTCGTCGACCTTGGTCGCGCCGTCGATCTGAACTTCCGTCCTAAAAGGCTTGAACTCGAGCGGCGAGGCAATGCGCAACGTGTAGGTGCCCGCTTGCATCTTCGGAAATTCGTAATTGCCTTCTTCGTTGGTGAAAACAGTGGTTCGAACACCGTTCGGGGCGATCAACTGCATCATCACGCCCTCGGGCGTGTCGCCTGTCCGGATTCGTACGGCTCCTCGCGCTCCTCCGGATACACCACTCTGCACCGGCCATTTATGCTCCGTGGCCTGATACCAGGGATTCGGCGGCGGATTCTCGCCTTCGACGCAGCACTTTCCCTCGCGAATGTAAGCAAGAAGGTCCGCGACATCTGAGTCGCTCAAACTCGTGCGGAACGACGGCATGCCCGGGCCGCCATTCTTGATTTGCGCCATAACCGTGTCGTCGCCGACCGGCTGGCCGGATTCCAGGCCTGCGTGTTTGTACAGATCCTTGAGGTAAGGACCGCCCTTGGTGTACTGGTTATGGCACATCCAGCATTTATAGTAGTAGATGATCTCGCCGCGCGCCGCGCCACCGTCGCCAGCCAGTTTGTAACGGTCGATGCGATACGACCACTGCAAATCATCCACCGGAATGGGCGGGTCGGATGCTCCCTGGGTCGCTGCCTGCGCTGCAACAGGACGCTCCATCAGTCCTGCCGCGTAGAGTGCCATCGCAATCGCGCACGTAAATAAAACCACGAAAATTCGATTTCTGCGCATCAGCAAGAGCTCCTTGCAGGTTTGGCCCCTGCTTTCTCTCCGTCATACCGCAGGCCCTCTTGATCTTAAACACATGGTTAAAATAGTTTTGCATTTTATCTACCACCCACACGATTCGCTGGTCAACGTCAAACATATAGATCGTGCGGTCCATCCCGAATCGATTCGATAGAGTTCCGGGTGCGCCCTCACGGCAGGGTGAAAAGGAGTAATTGGTCCGACGTCGGAGCCCCGCCGCATCCCACGGAGCCGCCGGCAAAATAAGCATGTTGTCCGACCACTGCACCGCCGAATCCGTTCCGTTGCTCGGGCAGTGGCGCGAGTGTCAGCCACATATTGGTTTTTGGATCGTACGCCTCATTCTCAGTAAACCCTTCGCCGTCCCCTCCGGGTTTGGGGGTCTTACATTCGCCACCGACGTAAAGTATGAGCCCACGATAGTAGACCACCGCGCCACCGCTTCGTGCCGTGGGAAGTGGCGCTGCCGATTGCCAGGAATCCGTCTTTGGGTCATAAACATCGTGCAGGTTGACTAAATCGCTCCCCCCTGCCGTACGCCCTCCGATGACATGAATTAGACCATCTACAACAATCACACCCGCGTGATCCCTAGCCTTTGGAAGCGGCCTGGCCTTGCTCCATTTTCCGGTCGCGGGATCGTAGACTTCGTGCGTGTTGACGGTAACTTTGTCAAGTCCGCGCCCGCCGATGGCGTGGACTTTGCCATCAACCACCGCGAGTCCGATTGAACCACGGGGTCTGCTGAGCGGAGGAACCTGCCGCCATTTGTTGGTCGCGACATCGTACTCGAATGCAAGATCAAGCGCCCCAGCATGGGGCACAGCGATAAAGCCGCCGATCACATAGATCTTGCCGTTTAACCCGGCGACACCAGCGTGACTCGTTTCGTGCGGGATTGGCGCGCGGTCGCGCCAGCGGTCCGTAGCCGGATCATATTCCGTGTTGAGCTGCGAAGCCGGTTTGCCATCGGATTCCCCGCCAACCACGAATACCTTGCCGCCGAGCGCCACCACTCCCACCTCAAAGCGTTTGGTGGGGAGCGGCGCCTGCGTTGACCAACTTCCTTGTGCTCCTGTAGATTTGGAAAACGCTGGTCCAACAGCTAACAAGTTGGCGAGGACCACGCACGACGCCACTATCCCGAGCCAACCTGATAGAGTCGAAAGAGACTTCATCTTGGTCTCCCATCTGAATCTTTTAATCAGAAGAAAGCGAAACTCTAAGAGCAACTCTTTACGGACGCTCATCTTCCATTTGCGACTGCGCCGGAAAACGGTATGGCCCAAGGCATAAAAAGATCGCACAGGCTAATAGGAGCGCAAATTCAAAGGCGACAAGCATTGGCCCGTAGGAATGCCAGCGATCGAAAGAGAATCCCAGAAGTAGAGGACCCACTCCCACGCTGATCATAAAGACAGCGAATAAGTAGCCGAAGATTTGTCCGAACGAGCGCAGCCCGAAATATCGACTCACAAAATAGGGCAGCAGGTTGGCCTCGGCGCCGTTTGCAAAGCCGCAGAGTACCGTTCCCGCGATTGGAACCATTCCTCCTGCCCCACTACCGAGGAGGCCGATACCAATAATCGCAACAGCAACGCAGGAAATCGCCACATAGGGTCCAAAGAATCTATCCAGGCAATAGCCGCACAATATACCGCCCACAATCATGGCCAGTCCGGCCGCCGACAAGGCAGCCGTAGCCATAGAAAGCGAAATGCCACGATCGGTGAGCAACGCGACAGCGTGAATCAGCGATCCATTGGCGGTGAGAACGATTAGGGTGACCGCCAGGGCAAGCATCCAGAACTGCCACGATCGTAGGACTTCCGCAGCTGTCAGACCAGTTACAACCTTGCATAGCCGGGAGTCTTGTCCTTCCCTGAGCCGTGTGGACACGACGGAACTCGGCGCCCGGACAAACATTGCTACTGGCAAAAAGGAAATAAGAAAGGTGGAAATGCCCAGCCCCAGGCAGGCATTCCGCCACCCGAAGCCGTTGATCAGAAATCTAGTCAGCTGAGCAACAAGAAAACCGCCGGCACCTATTCCCGCGTGTAAGATCCCAAGCGCCAACCCGCGCTCTTTGTTAAACCACTGTGAAATAACTTTGGAATACCCCAAAGGGGTTTGCCCCGTTCCGAACAATCCCGAAAGACCAAAAAGCAGATAGACGACGAGGAGAGAAGGGCGGAGAAGAGCCAATGAAGCAACACTCACAGAAAAGAGAGCGATCGCGGGTAGCAGGATGGCCCTGATTCGCCCCCTGTCGAACAATCGGCCGAAACTCAGACATCCAACAGCCGTCATACAGGTACTCAACAAAAGCGCCGAAGACAAAACACCACGACCCAGCGCAAGATCATTGGCGATTGGCTTCAACAGTACGCTGAACGCGAAAATATTGATGGCCCCGCTTCCGACCAACTGGGCCATGAGCGAAGCAACCACGATCCACCAGCGATTCCGCAACCTGCCCGTCTTTATCACGAGGCGTCCCCCGCTCTGGTGTCAGGTCCCGCAGCCTTCGGTGAAGGCTCTCAACTGCAACTCCCGATTCGACCTGATCTTGAAGGTTGTTCTCGTCCATACCCAACGATCAATCTGGGGCCTTGTTTGGGCCAAACTCAGGGCAAGCTGAAAATAAGTAGTTGTTGCGTCATCGGACCGCCTCCACATCCGAGAGATCCCGCCGCGAAATACGCAGACTGTCCGAGGCTTGCCGCCCCGAAACCCTGTCGTCCCGCTGGCAGCGGCGCAAGCGTCAGCCACCGGTTTGTCTTCGGATCGAAGGCTTCATTCTCGGAAAAAGTGTCGCCGCCGCCTTTGGGGTCCGGCTTCTTACATTCACCGCCAACGTACAGAATCAGACCATGATAGTAAACGGCCGCGCCATTACTTCGCGCGGTCGGAAGCGGCGGCGCCGATTGCCAGGAATTTGTCGCCGGGTCATAAATCTCATGTAGAGACGTATTGACACCGTTATTCAAGTTACTGAATGCCGCAGGGCCCGTCGTTGGTTTGGAGTTGTCAGTGACATGCTCAGAAATGCGTCCACCGACAACATGGATTCGCCCGTCCACGACAACTACGCCAATGTGGTCGCGCGCCGTGGGCAAAGGCGCGGCCTGGTTCCATTTTCCGGACGCGGGATCGTAAACCTCATGCGTCGCAACCGTCACATTGTTGAGTCCGCGTCCGCCGATGGCATGGATCTTGCCGCCGACCGCCGCCACGCCGACCGAACCGCGCGGGCTACTGAGCGGCGACAACTGCCGCCAACTGTTTGCGGCGATATCGTATTCAAGAACTTGGTCGAGCGCCACGGCATGGACAATCGCGGTAAAACCGCCGATCACGTAGATCTTGCCGTTGTACGCGGCTACCCCAGCGTGGCTGATTCCGCGTGGCATCGGTGCGAGTTCGCGCCAGCGATCTGTTGCCGGATCGTACTGGTGATTGAATGGCGTTGCCGGATGGCCGACGGTTTCGCCGCCAAGCACGTAGAACTTACCATCCACTGCGGCAGTGCCCGCATCGAGGTGCGGAGTGGGAATTGGCGCCTTCATCGACCAATTTCCTTGTGATCTGGCCGCTTGGGCTTGCCCTGGTCCGGCGGCCGCCGGGCCGGTTAGAACGAAGCTAAACCCAGCGATACCACACAAGACTGAAAATGTCGCAAGAACCTTCATAAGGACTCCTCCAACTCCACCTCTGCCCGGAATCTTTCAGTACCTATCTTGCTCGTCGAGTGCAAATTTATTCAAGCGGCTGGATGGCCTGTTTAATATCAACCTCTCTGGTCGCAGTCAACCTCGCATTGCCGACTCACGCTGCGCTGGCTACGTACAACGATTTTGCCAGCCAGCGCCGATCCATACCCGCCCACCTTCTACTAAACGGGCGATGTGAAAGCGCTCGCTGTGACTAACTATCTGCGCAAGACACAAGGCCATGACCGCACTCACTTCTTAGCCACAAGGTTTCGTTCCCATAGATCCCAGTCTCTTGGGAAGTCCTGATTTCCGCCTTCGTCTTAATAGTTTCGATTGGCGAATCGTGTTCGACCCTGTAAGTGGCGTACCCAGCCGACGCTATCTTTCCAAACCGGGTCACAGCATGAAACGTACCCCTTGCCGCCGCGATCCTGGTTCACCCTCCTACGTAAGTCGCCTAACCCGCGGTGAACGCCGCTCTCGGGAAATCGAAGCCCTTCTTGATCGTGAGATTTCAAGGATTTTGGCATCTGCGATGAAGCGAAAAGCCATGCTTAGGAAGAACGTGGCCAAAGGCTGGCTCACATCTGAAATGTTCCTCCCGTGAAACGAGCTTTTCGATAAGAGAGATCGTTGATGAGCGGACTTTTCACGATTTATTCGGAGAGCGGCGCTTCGTCCGAGGCTCCAAACTCTTGCCTGGCCAAAGCCTCTTACTCGCGATGTTTGCTCCTGCGCGCATCGCCTTGAATTTTTCCCAGACAACCGTGGAATGCACTTCCGTCTTGTAGGTCGCTTGCGAAGAAAACCCGCAGTCCGATCCGGCCATGACGTTCTCTCGGCCTACAAGCTTCGCAAATCGCAAGATACGTTCCGCGATCCATTCCGGGTGCTCGACGATATTGCTCGCATGCGTAATTAACCCGGGACAGATCACCTTACCCTTGGGAACCTTGATCCGCTCGAACAAGTGATATTCGTGCTCGTGGCGTGGATTTGCGGACTCAAAGCTGTACTGGCCTGCATTGATCTTGAGCACGTATGGGAGTACGTCTGCCAACGCCGCCTCATGGATGCGCGGTCCTTCATTGATTCCGTAACAAGTATGGAAACGCACTCTTTCAGACGGAATCCCCTTTAACGCAATATTCACCGCCTCCACGTAGATCTCTGCCCGCCGCTTTTTCTTTCGGTCGTCAAAGCGAGGATCAACAAAGATGTCCGAAAGGAATGGATCGTCTACCTGCACCAGAATACCCGAAGCCACAATGGTCCGATATTCTTTGCTCAATTCAACGGCCAGAGCGTGGAAATATTCTTCCTCGCTCTTGTAATACTCATTGGTGCCGACGCCCGAAGGCGCCGTGGCTGGCAGGAAAACGTGTTCCTCCGCGACGCCGGCTGTCTTTGCCGCTTTCTTCACATTCATGATGTCTCGCTTGAGCAATTCTTCACCGCGGTATTTCAACGGTCCCGTGCACGCCACCGGCACTGCAGGCGCAACGGCTCCGCCCATCATGGCTTGCTGGAAGTACTGCGCGTAATACTCGGGAAAAGCTGAAACTTCCTTGGCGAACGAGACCTGTTTTTGCCCGGGACGAGATTCGAAACCTTCGAGGCACTCTCGAATATAGGTAAAGAACCCTGTCTTGGAAGATTCTCCGTCGGTGACCGTATCGATGCCGCATTCAACCTGCTTGTGCACGCAATCCGTCACCGCTTTGGAGAGAGTCGTATTCCACTCGGTTTCGTCAAACGGTTTACCATCAAACTTGGCTTTAAGCAGATCGAGGAGATGGTGTGGGCGAGGTAGGCTGCCGGTGTGTGTCGTCTGGATGTGATCGATATTCTGTTGGATGGCCATCGCGATCCCCCATTTGCCGTGCTCCCGACTCGCGCCGGCGTTGCGCATGTTACCTTAATTGTCTTTTGGGGGATTGTCGGAACTTGGCGCGCTGCCTTGGCGCAGCGCATATGGAACCCGACCATCCCTTGGCGCCAGTGGTACGGGATTCCGCTTCATTGTATAATCCGCACTAAAGCAGAGTTCGAGACGCGTAGAGGGCCTGAAATGTGCAACCGTCTTATCCTTGTACTGACAATTGTGTTGATTGGTTCGGCAGCCTCCGCACAAACCAAGCGAACCTCTGGGCAGGCGACGTCCTCGCCATTGAACCAGGCAAGTGATTTGACCGGAGTCTGGATGAGAGATGCTCCACCATCCACGACTCAGCATTATGAATCACTGCAATACTGGGTTTATGAATTCAATGTTGAGGAACCTCCTATGACGGCTTGGGCCGAAGACGAGTATAAAGCTGCCAAGCCCGCCAACGGACCTCACCCAGTTCTTCTTTCAGAGACGAATGATCCCGTTTACCGGAGCTGCGTTCCTCCCGGCGTGCCACGTATTTTCCTTCAACCCACGCCTTTGCAGATCGTTCAGATCCCCGACGAGGTCCTAATGCTCTTCGAATACGATTCCCTGCGGCGTCAGATTTTCACGGATGGCCGTGTGCATGACACCGCTCTCGGTCCCACTTGGATGGGAGATTCGATCGGGCATTGGGAGGGCAATACGCTTGTCGTTGATACCGTAAACTTCAACGATAAGACGTGGCTCGACCGCGTAGGGCACCCGCATAGCGATGCCTTGCACCTCACGGAACGCATCCGGCGAATCAACCATGACCATTTGTCGGTTGACATAGTCATCGAGGACCCGAAAGCGTACGCGAAACCATGGACGGCGCACCTGGATTATCAATTGCAGCCGGCCTGGACGCTGGCGGAGCGCTTCTGTGAGGACGATGCGGCATTTTTGGAAGTCGAGAAGAAGGAAACAAAGCCCGGAAAATAGAAGGCCACACTTCTTTCTCTGGCCAGAACCCGAGAACGATAGTTTCCGTTCCGGCGACTTCTTCTTGGGCTCCGAACAATGATTCAGGATTAGGTCGCCAGGGCTAACAGGCGGTCTCACGGAGGATGGAATGAAAAAACTGGCGCTCTTTCTCTTTATCAGCTTTGGTGTCCTGCTTGTTTCCGTGCCGCTTTTGGCGCATCACGGAGTAGCGGCTTTTGACACGTCCAAAGTTGTGTCGGTGCAAGGAGCGGTAACAGACTTCCAATTCATCAATCCACATGTGCTCATCTCCCTGGATGTGAAGAACGAAAAAGGCGAGATCGAAAAGTGGAGCGGTGAAGCTCAGAGCGCGCCCATGCTGGCCAGGTACGGGTGGAACAAGAACTCGCTCAAGTCCGGAGACGTGATTACTGCCTATGGTTATCGTCCCAAAAGCGGAAGCAACTATTTGCGTCTCATAAAAATCACACTGCCAGATGGACGGCAGATGGGAAACCTCTAGAGCCGCCAACGATCGCTAGCGGGTGGCCCCTTCCGCGACCGCGCTATCAACGTGGAATGCGTTGCCCTCTGCCCCCTCATCTGGAACAACGCGTTGACGAAAGCAGGAGTCTTTTCCAGCCTTTGCATGCATTCAGCGCTAGTCACTGTGGAAATGCTGCGATGAAAATCACATTTCGGCATGTTATCCGTCAAGATTCCGCCTGATCGGCCCTGCACGCGCCGCCGTGTGATATCCATCACAGTCCTTATGATAAGGCTGTTATAGACGTACTGCTGGATTCGTGAGTCGGTCCAAGACCGAATCGACTCGGAGGTTTAAAATGCGCCGGTTCTTAATTGTGATTGGAATTATCGTCGCGGTAACTATTGCGGGTGCGACGATATTCGTGGCGACCTTCAATGTGAACCGGTACCGCGGCACCATTCAATCGGAACTGGAACAAAGATTGGTTCGCAAAGTCACTCTGGGTGACATGCACCTGAATCTATTCCCGCCGCGATTTAGCGTGCAGAATTTGACGATTGCGGATGACTCCGCATTCGGCATAGAACAACCCTTCGTGCAGACACAACAGTTGAACGTATCGGTAAAACTGCTCCCCCTCCTCAAGGGCAACGTTGAAATCGATTCTCTGGAATTACAGCGTCCAAGTGTTGAGCTTATTAAGAACCAACAGAACGTATGGAATTTCTCCTCGCTGGGTGGGTCTTCCGTTTCCACGAATCCAGCTGGCCAACAATCTTCGGCTGGCAGCTCTCCGGAATCAAGTAAACCGAATGGTCCTCAGCCTTCATCGGGCGGGCCCTCAAAATCGACCGGTGGAGGCGGCCTTCCGTTTTCGTTGGGCAAGTTGGCCATCACGGATGGGCAGGTAGCCGTCACCGATCTTCAAAGTAAATCGCCCAGGGCGCTATACGACCATATTGATTTGAACGTACTTGATTTTGCCCCCGACGTGCCCTTTTCCATCCATGTGGCGGCTCATCTGCCGGGCCCCGGGACACAGCAGTTCCGACTGGATGGACAAGCCGGGCCAATCGTGCAAGGTCAGCCCGCCTCGACACCTTTCCACGGCACTTTAGAGATGCAGCAGATAGGGATCGCCGGTCTGCAGAAGTTTCTTGATTCACCCGTGCTGGTTAACACGGATGGCGTGCTCTCGGGGCAAACAAAGATTGGTAGCGAATCAGGGAAACTAACGGCCAGCGGCCAGATGAACCTGCAAAACGCAAAGGTGCGCGGCCTCGAGCTAGGTTACCCAATTTCGGCGGAGTATGACATCACGGATGATCTTCCAGCCGGCTTGATCACGATCCGCGACACGACCATCAAACTCGGAACAATGCCGATTCTCGTGAGCGGCACAGTCAATACAGGACCAAGTCCTGCCCAGGTGGATCTTCGCGTAAAGGCTGACAACGTTTCGATCGCAGAAGCTGGCAAGTTGGCCGCAGCCTCGGGCGTAGCTTTCGCACCAGGAACCACGATTGTCGGAAATATGAACGCCGACATACGAGCGCATGGGGCAGCCGACAAACCAGAGTTGAGTGGAACCATTTCCGGCCGCGACCTCCAGATCAGCGGGAAAAGCATCCCTCAGCAGGTCAACATAAAGTCTGTCAACTTGGCCTTCAATCCGACCGAGATCCATTCCGACAGTTTTAATGTGACCTCTGGCGGCACCAACGTCGCTGCACAATTCTCCCTGCGGCAATATCAATCAAAGTCGCCGCAGGTGGATGCCACACTCCGTGCCCACAACGCAGCGCTTGCCGAAGTGATGTCGATGGCCAAGGCGTACGGCGTCACCGGACTGGAAAATATCAGCGGAGTAGGAACGCTCAACATCGACCTGCATGCGACAGGCACAACCGACAAACCAACGCTGAGTGGAACTATTTCCGGACGCGACCTCCAGATCAGCGGTAAAAGCATTCCTCAACTAGTCTCCATGAAATCAGTCAACCTGGCCTTCACACCAACCGAAATCCATTCCGACAATTTCAATGTGACCTCTGGCGGCACAACCGTCGCCGCACAATTTTCCCTGCGACAATACTTA
Source organism: uncultured Acidobacteriota bacterium (assembly GCA_963740035.1). Lineage (GTDB taxonomy): Bacteria > Acidobacteriota > Terriglobia > Acidiferrales > UBA7541 > Palsa-360. The sequence goes on along the minus strand of CAVUDA010000034.1, from coordinate 353,411 downwards.
TCGAAGTCGCCGCAAGTGGATGCGACACTTCGGGCCCCCAACGCAGCACTTCCGGATTTGCTGTCGACGGCCAAAGCGTACGGCGTCACCGGATTGGATAAAATCACCGGAGCAGGAACGCTCAAAATGGATCTGCATGCGGCGGGCTCCCTTCAAGCGTTGACCTCCGCTGAAGTCGTGAAGGCGCTGAACGGCACGCTAAGCCTAAACTTCAACAACATGCGCTACGTGGGCGGCGACATCGGGTACCAGTTGGCTTCGATAGGAGGGTTTCTCAAGCCTGGCGAAAAGGATCAGGGCTTCACGAATATTTCGCGCATGACAGGCGATATTGCCGTGAAGAACGGATTTGCTCAAACCAACAATCTACTGGCGACGCTAGACATCGGAAACGTCGGGGTGGCTGGAACTACAAATTTGATCAACGAGGCATTGGACCTGCGCGTTACTGCGGTGCTCTCTAAGGATTTCAGCCAGAGGGCTGGCGGAACAGGAATCGGCGGGTATATGAATACGGCGCTGGCCAACAATCAAGGTGAACTGGTGATTCCCGCGATCGTTACAGGAACTTTTGAAAGCCCCAAATTTACCCCCGACCTGCAAAAGGTCGCTCAAATGAAGCTGAAAGGATTGGTGCCGAATCTCAACAATCCCTCTGGGGGCGTGTCTGGAATTTTAGGAGGTCTGCTGGGCCAAAAAGGCGGGACTCAAAGCCAGTCACAGCAAGACCAACAACAGCCAAATCCAGTTCAACAGCTGTTCGACATTTTCGGCAACAAGAAAAAGCAAGGGCAACAGGCACCCTCCAAATAGTGATCGATCAAGAAGCACTTAGATTTGATGATGCGAAAAATGGGACAAAATGATAAGCCTGACCTGAACTCTTGCGGCCCTTGTTCTGCTGTCTTCTGAAAGAAGGAGTGATCTTATGGTGATCGCGCGCGGATTCATGCTCGGCTTTATTCTGATGGTTCTTACAACCCTGTCATTTTCACAAACCGATGAAATCTCCAGACGTGTGGGATTAGGAAATGCCAGTGGATTGAGCGATTCGAAAATAGCATCAGGATTGAAAGAGGCTCTGAGAGTTGGTGCGGACAATTCGGTCAAACTCACTGGCCAGCGTGACGGATACTTTGGCAACGAAGCTATCAAAATCCTCATGCCAAGCAGTCTCCGTCCGGTAGAGAAGGGGCTTCGTGCCATAGGCTATGGATCTAAAGTGGACAGTTTCGTTCTCAGCATGAACCGAGCAGCTGAAGCTGCCGCACCAGCCGCCAAGAAGATATTCGGTGATGCTATTTTGTCGATGAGTTTTGATGATGCCCGAAAAATTCTCTCAGGGGGAGATACGGCGGCAACCGACTATTTCAGGAGCAAGACCAGCACGCAATTGACGGCGGCATTTCGACCGGTGGTGGAGAAGACCATGAGTGAGAATAGCGTCACCCAACAGTACAAAGAGCTTCTCGGTCAAGCTCAAAGTATTCCATTCATGAAGACTCAAAGCCTGGACATAACGCGATATGTAATTTCGAAAGCGCTCGATGGATTGTTCTACACCCTGGGCCAAGAAGAAAAGAAGATTCGGAAAGACCCCGTGGCGCGAACAACGAGTTTGCTGAAAGATGTTTTTGGCAAGTGAGATTGAACATGTTTGACAGAACGCGGTGAGTACAGCCACCTTCAGACTACGTTACAAGGAAAGGCCGATGGCCGCGTGATCACGGATTTCGGCCCCAGTTCGAATTGGAACCAGCGCGCCTTGCCGTCAAGCCTCAAACTAGGATACTTCGTGCTTTCCCGCATATCCATATACGGCTGGTCGACCAGCTTGATTCGCCGTAACCATTTCACGTTTTTGATGCCTTCCCAGCCGGCGACAATCAGGCGCAACGGGTAGCCCTGCTCGGGTCGCACCGCCTCGCCGTTCTGTCCGTACGCAACCAGGCAATCGTCCATGCCTTTCTCGACGGGAATGCTTTTCAAGTGGTGTGGCGGATCAGCACCTTCGGCTATCATCCACGTCGCGGATTTCTGCACGCCGGCTTGTTGCAATAACAATGACAGCTGCACGCCGGTCCATAAGCTGCAGCTGGTCAGGCCGTGAGTATCCTGCGCAGTCGCCGTCGGAGCCCTGCGCGCCGCCCCTGTAGGGCCGGTCGGGCCGCAGTTGGCATTGCATCCCACGAAATGGAAACGCGAAACGGAGGGAAAGCGCTTCAATTCATCGAGGCTGAAAATCAGCGGACGATCCACCATGCCGTGAATGAGCAGCCGATGCTGCGCCGGATCGATGTCCCGCGGCTCGTGTCCGTGAGAAATTGTGAAACGCAGCGGAGCCGGCGTGATCATGCCCAACTGGTATTGAATCGGGTTTCGAAAACGGTAGTTGCGCGTGCCACTTTGGCCCTCCGGGGGCCATAGGTGTTTTCCTTTTCGTGTCCAGCTTTCGAAGTGGGACCGCTGGCCATACGCATGTAACTGCTCAATTTTTCGGACGCTGGTGGCGTAGCGCCCGCAGGCGTAATTGCGCCTGCTGCCAATCCTGCCAGCGCAGCGCCGTTTTTCAGGAATTGCCTGCGTCCAGATTTATTTGAATTCATTGGGCTCTCCTTGCGGTTACCAGGGGAAATGAGATGTCCTCCGCGGTTCACGCGAAAACTTGATGCGGTTCACAAATTTCGGCTTCGTTCCACGACTCGAACTCCCTCTATTCATACACATGGCATGAGAACGTACAATTACAGTAGCGCTTCTTCTTGGGCTGCGAGAGGCAACGCAGTCCGTCTCTCTACGGATTCTCATGTAACCTACGGCAAAGCGAAAACGAACACCGCGTTGCCGGATTTTGGCTGTCGAATCTCCGGGGCCAATTCCGATGGAATAAGCGTCGACCAGCTCCCGCCGCCAGTCCCAGCGGGCATGGCTACGTACTGCTTTCCCTTCGCCAGATACGTAATCGGGAACCCCTGCGCAGAAGTTATTAGGCGCGTCTGCCAAAGGATTTTTCCGGTAGTGGCATCGTAGACGTAAATGTGACGATCCCAATCGCCGCCGATTACCAGTCCTCCGGCAGTGGCGAGCGCGGCGGTATTGGATGGGGAAGGCGTACGATGCCGCCACAAGACTTTGCCGGTTCGGATATCCATGGCTAGGAATTGACCGAGGTTGCCGTCCGACTTTGGATATTTGCTGTCGTGGCGTTGGACCGGACCAACCCCACCCTCGCCGATTACCTTCTCTACTGGGCCGAAGGTGGCCCTTTCGCAATTCAGGGCCATGGGGATATACAACGTATTGGTTTGCGGGCTGTAGGCCATCGCACGCCAGTCCTTGAATCCGGCTGTGCTCGGACACATTTCAAGCTCCACACCGAGCTGCGGGACCTTCAGGTAGGTGACTTTGCCATTTTCTGGATCCACATTCACAATGTTCTGGTAGCCAAGATCAGTGGCGCGGATGAACTTGCCGCTGGTCCGGTCGAGCTGCCACAAAATACCCAGCTTGCCCATCTCGAACACTGACTTGCGGCCGCCGGAGTCAATCAGAATGCGCTCGAACACCTCATCCATGTCTTGCGTTTCGCCCGGAAGGTGCTGGTAGTACCACTTTATTTTCCCCGTGTCCGGATCGAGCGCCAACGTCGAGTTGGTATAGAGCGCATCGCCGTCGGTTCCGCGGGCCGCCCTAGCCCACGGTTTGGCCTGCGCCGTGCCCCAATAGACGGTGTTCGATTCCGGATCGTAGCTACCGGGGATCCACGCGTCACCACCCGCGCGGAACTCCAGTGGCAGGTCGCCCCAAGTGTCGCCGCCGGGCTCACCGGGACGGGCAACAGTCGATGTTCGCCAGACCTCCTTTCCGGTTTCCGAATCGTGCCCGGTGATGAAGCAGACGTCCTCTTTGTAGTGGGTGCACCCCGTCATACCCGCGATCACCTTGCCGCGAACGACGATCGGGCCCGAAGTGTATTCATATCCCAATTTGTGATCGGCGACCTGCGTGTCCCACGCTAGCTTCCCGGACCGGGCGTCCACCGCGATGATATGAGCATCTCCCGTCGTTCCGAATATCTTGTCTCCGTAAATCGCGATGTTTCTTTGGACGCCGTTGCCCTCGCCGCCAGCACCTCCGGACGCCTTTGCCCGCTCAGGACGATATTCCCAAAGCAAGTCTCCTGTCGCGGCGTCCAACGCCTGGATGACGCCGTGCGGGTTCGGCAGATACATGACCCCGTCGTGGACAAGTGGCGTAGCCTCCTGAGCGCCTGTGTTTTCCATCGCCCACGACCAAGCGAGCTGTAGTCGCTGAGCGTTCCGTGTGTTGATTTGATCGAGCGGGCTGTACCCCCACGCGTTGTCGGTACGTCTCCAGTTGAGCCAATCGCCAGCAGCGGGATTGCGAAGCATGGACTCGGTGACCGGGCGGAAGTTTTGCACCTGCGCCACGAGCCACGAACTCCCTACTAGTACAGTGACCAAGATCGAAGCAGAGAATTTCAGCCGCATAACTCGCTCCTTAAATCATAGTAAGCACCCTAGTATCCCTGGAAATTCCATTTTGGCCCCTCGGAATCTGGGAGCATACACCCTTTTGCCTTTCACTGAACCCTTCAAGCGCATTTTCGCTCTCGGTGGGGTACAATCCGGCTCAAGGTTCCCCGCTACCCTCTCTCGGAGACGAAGATTTCATGAAACAGAAAACGTTTTCCCTTGTCGTCGGCCTGATCTTTCTTCTGATCGCTGTCATGCATGTGTTGAGGCTTGTGTTTAAGTGGCAAGCGGTTCTTAACGGCTGGTCAGTTCCGATGTGGGTAAGCGCCATCGCGATTGTGATTACAGCATACTTAGCCTTCGAGGGGCTGAAGCCCGGTAGGAGAAAAAAGGAATAGATTTCGCTGGATGCTGCCCGTCGAGCCGTCAGCCACCCCAAATCGTTTCCACAATTTGTTGCGCACTCGCACCCATCCGTTCGTGCTTGAAACTAGATTCAGGGAACTCTTGAAATCCATCCGATCATGGCCGAGCAAAAAAATTCCGTCGGACAATGGACAAACGCCGCTAACACTAAATATTTGGATAACCACCTGCCGGCAAACAACAATTGGCGCTCTACAGCCTGAGCAGCCGCGCCGGGTTTTCACAAAGAATTAAATCGCGCTCCTTCTCGCTTATATCGGTATTGCCTCCACGTATTCTACAGGCTTCTTGATGGCCATGCCCTGCGGAAAGTCGGTACCACACACGACTCGGTCGGCGCCCACGAGATCCATCAGCATCCGGGTAAGCTTCGGGTCGTGCATGGTGAGATCGCAGTGAGAGCGGCGCAGGTAATCGCTTGCCCGTGGCGGCTTCGACTTTTTGAGTAAGTTTGAAAATCAGTCAGTAAACCGATTTCGGTGAACCCCTTGACCCAATTGGGATAACCTATCAGGATTAACGAGCCGGTTATCCCAAAGTGCACATCGAAAATACCTTGCGGGGGATCTATGAATTCCCGAACTTCAATTATCGATCAGCTGCTGCATATCAGAATAAAGAAGATTGTTCCGACAGCTCTAATTGCGTCGCTGGTAGTGTTTCTGAGTTCTCTTCCGCGTTTCTCCCAGCTGTATTCAGCGCAAGCGCGAACCGGCGGGGCCGCATCTTCCAAACCGAACATTGTTTTGGTCCCTGGCGCATATGAAGACGGTTCGATCTGGACGAAAGTCATCCGATTGCTGCAGGCCAATGGATTCAACGTTACGGTCGTTCCCATTCCACTCACATCCCTGGCAGCAGACGCTGCCATGACGAAGAGTGTGGTCGCCAGGCAACAAGCGCCGGTGATTCTCGTAGGCCATTCCTGGGGAGGGGTCGTAATCACCGAGGCCGGCAACCAATCGAACGTCATTGGCTTGGTGTATGTTGCTGCCCTCGCACCCGATGCTGGCGAAGGTTCGGGCGACATGCTGCGACAGTGTCCGCGGAAAGCTTCATCGCCAATTCACACGGACGAAGCCGGTCGCAAGTGGCTGGATACCGACGCGTACCCTGAAGCTTGGGCCGGAGATTTGGACATCGCCGATGCGCGAGTCTTGGCTGCCACTGAACGCCCCATCGCCACCCAATCGTTCACGGACAAGGTCACGCAAGCCGCCTGGCGGACGAAACCTTCCTGGTTCCAGATTTCGGCGAGCGACATGGAGCAGTGTGCAGAACTGCAGCGGTTCATGGCCAAACGCATGGGGGCCATTACAATTGAGCTATCCGCTAGCCACGCGTCTCCGCTCTCGCATCCCGATGAGGTTGCAAAACTGATTATGGATTCGGCGGAGAAGGCCGGATCAACAAAGGTAAGCGGAACTCACTGACGAGCTTGCAAGGAGAGTATATGAAGCGCTCAGTCAGCGCAGTGCGTGGTCCGCTTGCAGGCCTACCGCTTTAATATTCCGGCGACGACACGGGGCTATGGAGGGCAAATACTCAATGGGGGACTGCCGCATTGATTGCACGGGATAGTGTACCCGCCAAATTGTCTTGTGGTTTTTTGAGCATCTTCACGGAATGAACATGAATAACGCCCTTGTCGACATACAAATGCACATTTAGCTCGACGTGATGACCTTCATGGCCTTTGAGCATCTCGGGGTTCAAGACGTCCCACGTCTTCCCATCATCGTCCGTCACGAATGTCAATTTGCCACTATCGGCTTTGACCGTGCCTCGTATCGTTCTAAGGGAGCCCTCCTCCTGAGCCATGCTTGTCAGACTGGAACGTCGCGACCCCTGCGAGAAGTGAGCGAACGCAGTCATATCCAGCGCCACAATCAACGTCAATGCAATGACTGAAATTTTCTTCATGCAGAGAATCTCCTTAACCTGGAATATGGTTCATTGACCCGAAGCCATGCTACATACAGGAATTCGCCATGGGCGAATCGAACGAATACCCCGTAGACGATACCCGAGCCAGAGTTATTCGCGTGAATGCCGTAACGAAAGCCACTGATTCGGAAGCCATCTTTAGCAGCGGGGTAAGGTTTCGACCTTCCTACTGACCACCGAAGGCCTTGTCATTTTGCCGCAGATCTTTCACTTGATCCCAATAGGGCAGCCAAGAGTGGTCCTTATCGGGCTTGGATTGTGGGGGGTCGGGAAAAAATCCATAGCGATTCGGCATTACGACCTCCACCAAGCTCTTCTTATCCAGAACATCGGTCTCCTTAATGGTCCCGTTCTTGAAGAGTATGAAGGCGGTCACAGCGTAAACCTCGCTCGGGCTTAGAGTTCCCTCAGCATCGCGTGGCATGGCGCGGTTGATGAAGTCCCAAATCGTCGTCGCGTAAGGCAAATAGCTCGCGGCGCTTTTTTGAGGGGTGGGGGTATTGAGTGTGCCAACGCCGCCCGCCAAACGCGCGAACGGAAAATTACCCTCTGCGTTTCTTCCATGACAAAAGGAGCACTTAGCGGCATAAATCTTCGCGCCTTCTACGGCGGTTCCGCTTCCGGGAGGGAGTTCCTTTCCGTCGGGACCTACGGCATGATCCCAGGCACGCACTTCAGCCTCTGTCGGCGTCCTCCCCATCTTGTAGGTAGGGGACTGCGCCATGGCTGCGACACACGCGAACAGAACCACCACCGCCAGTAGAAAACTAGACCTTGATATTGAGATTGGTGTAAAGCGCATCTTTGACGCTCCCATCTTTCCCAATTTTCCAGGACTGAATCGGATTATTGAGAAACTCCGAAATATTTGCCGTTTCCCAAAACTTTATGACTTCAGCGGCTGGGATGTGAGGTTCTCTGGCATTGCCCCACATTTGTGCTAGCTCCGTAAACGTCGGTTGAATATCGCCGAATTCATTCGTGCAGCGGGACATGATCACGGCTTCCGAACCGTCCCAATTCCAATCAAAGCGGAATCTCGTATGCGCCTTTCGATAGATTGGCGTCTGAAGAACCGCGTCCTTCCAAGTCCACCCGTTATCGGTGCTGACCTCCACCCGGCTGATCGCGCCCCTTCCCGACCAGGCTAGGCCGGTGATCTGATAGTAGCCACGCTCGTTCAGTTGGTGGCCATCACAGGGAAAAGTGATCAGCGACTTCGGTCCGACTTGAGATTCGTATATGGATGCCTTGCCGTCCGGCCGCAAGTTGGTGTAAGCAGTGGTCTCGCTCTGGAAATAATAAGGTTTGTCCACCACCTTAATGTTCCTCAAATACTTCACATTGTTGACCCCTTGCCAGCCCGGAACGAGCAGCCTCAACGGATAGCCCTGCTCTCGCCGCAGCGCTTCGCCATTTTGACCGTACGCGACGATCACGTCGTCCATACACTTCTCAAGCGGCATGCTCTTCGCATGCTTTTCCGTGTCATTCCCTTCCGCGACGATCCAACTTGCCCCCGATTGCACACCGCATTCCTTGAGCAGCAAGGAAAGGCGTACCCCTGTCCATTCACTGGAAGAGGTTCGTCCGTGAAGCGCCTGTATGAAACGAACGTCCTTGGCCACATCGGGGTACTTCTTCATGTCACTCAGATAGGACTTGTAATGCATCACCCCGCTGTTTCCAGTGCACTCCAAGAAATGAACTTCGGATACGGAAGGGAAGCGCTTCAATTCGTCCATAGTGAAGACCAAGGGACGGTCCACCATGCCGTGGATCAGCAGGGTGTGCTCCTTGGGATCAATGTTCGGAAGATGCTGCTCGCGCAACACCAAAAAATGGAAACTGGATGGCGTGACGGCTCCGATCGTATCCTGAAGCGGAGTCAGATTCCGCAATCCCGTGGCATTTAGTACTCCCACACTGTGCGCCCGTGCAGTGGTCTCGAAGCCGGAACGCCCGCCGTAGGCTAAATCCTCGATGACGGGGTCATCAGGGGTAACGCCCCGCTTAGTGCTGGGTTCGTCGGCCGCGCGCGCTTTGCCATTCATGAAAGGTATCGCTCCCACGGCCAAGCCGGCCAGAGCTGCACTTCCCTTCAAGAATCCTCTACGATCAGGCTTCGTGGAATTCATTGGTTCGAGACCTCCTCGCGGAATCCTTCTTAGACATCCATGTAGCGCTAACATGGGATGTACACGCAGTGATGCAGGTCACGCCGTAACGTAATGCAGGTCACTTATGGCCTGCCGCGCGCACTCACATCGAATAGTGTTCCATGTCTCGAGTCAATGACGTCATGCGCCCACGCGGAAACGGAGAAGTTGATTCCCTGGCCTTGAGATCAGGAAATCTTGACGTCCAACTGGGGCGGCAGCGGTTGCACCTGGGTGGACAGAAGGCCAAGCGGGTGAATGGGCACGTAACTAGATTGGGGAAAGCCTAGAAATTCATATACTCCTTTTGGGCCAATGCGGTGCAGCCCAATACGTCCAAGCAATCCCATTACACTTTGCGGTCAGCCTGAGGACCAACTCAATCGGCAAATGGTGGAATGGATCTTGCTCGGGCATATCCTGACTGCGTGTACGAGTGCGCCGCCCCCCAATGCCATCGCGAATGACAGAGATAGAGCATTTGTTTCAATTCGGAAACGCGTTTTACGATTCTCGCGAGTCATGAATACGCACATCTTTGTCGCGCACTCGCGTCTATATAAAATATTAGAATGTATGTTTTCGCAGCAGAGGGCCTGTAGGAGTGCGTTTCGCAACCATGGATCGACCACGCAGGGCCAGATTGGCGCGCTGCTTATATTAGGAGTCTATTTTAGAACTATAGCGTTAGTTTTCAGTAATGTTCTCCCTAAACTTCCAGGTAACCAACGAAGCGTAACAGCGAGAAGGTACTTTCTGGCTACGAGATTTTCGCAGGGACAGGCTTGCCTTCCTCGGGCTTCGATTCGCTGACGGCAGCGGCGTGGTTCGCCATAATCCTTCGCAGCTCAGCCATTTTCTTTCCTTCCAACTCTTTCTCCCAACGGCTCACCACGATTGTCGCTACGCCGTTTCCCACCACGTTCGTAATCGCGCGGCATTCGCTCATGAACTTGTCGATGCCCACCAGAATCGCCAGCGCCTGAATGGGCACGTTAGGGACAGCGGAGAGCGTCGCGGCCAGGGTTACGAAGCCGGTGCCGGTTACGCCTGAAGCTCCCTTCGACGCGATCGTGGCAAAAAGCAGCATGGCGAGAAGCTGACGGAGGCTCAGACGTGTATTGGTGGCCTGCGCGAGAAAGATCACACACAAGGTGAGATAGATGTTCGTGCCGTCGGTATTGAAGCTGTAGCCGGTTGGAAAAACCAGCCCGACCGTCGTCTTGGACAAGCCCAGATGTTCGAGCTTCTGCATCATGTCCGGGAGCACGGTCTCCGACGAACTAGTGCCCAGCACGATCAGCAACTCGGCCTTGATGTAGGCGATGAAGCGCAGGATCGAGAAGCCGGCGTAATAAGCGATCGGCCCCAGAATGACCAAGACGAAAATCGCCGCGGTGACATAGAACGTCCCGATCAGCTTCACTAGATTGGAGAGCGAGCCAACGCCGTAACTACCTACGGTGAAGGCCATGCCGCCCAGGGCGCCGACCGGGGCGGCTCGCACGATGATGCGGATGACGGCAAAAAGCACTTTCGTGAAGGCGTCGATCATCCGCGCCAGGTATTCGCCGCGGGAGCCCATGCGCGCAATGGCGAAACCGAACAGAATAGCGATGAACAGCACCTCGAGTACGTCGCCCTTCACGAAAGCGTCAAAGATTGTGGAGGGGATGATTCCGAGCAGCAGCGGCAGGAAGCCTACGTCTTTCGCTCGCGTTACGTAATTCGAGACGAGGTGCGTATCCAGCGTTGCCGGATTGATGTTGAATCCCCTCCCGGGATGGAGCACGTATGCGATCAGAATTCCCGCGACCAGCGCCAGCGTGGAGACCACTTCGAAATAAATCAGCGCCTTGAGCCCGACCCGGCCCACCTGCTTGAGGCTTCCCATCGATGAGATGCCTTCCACCACAACACAAAAGACGATCGGGGCGATCATCATGCGGATGAGCGCAACGAAGCCATCACCCAGCGGCTTCAAGTCCACGCCAGCCTTCGGGAAGAAGCGCCCGATGAAGATTCCAAGGACGATGGCAATCAGGACCTGCACGTACAGGATGGAGTACCAGAAGCGATGTTGTGCCATGAATGCCTTTTGCCGTATCCGGCCATCCGGGCGGGCGTGTCTAACACCTCTCGGCTCCGTGATTCAATACACGCGGTTCAGTGGCGGCTCACCCGCTACCACCACTCGTTCGACGGTGCGCCATGCCGCTCGATAGAGAAACGCTGCAGAACCGCGCGTCACTCCGTCGATATGGTGTGTAAACGAGATCCGGGATATCGCCGGGCCGCAGTACACTACATTGAGCGATGCTGGCGGCAATGATTCTGCGCACTCAAAATCCCCGCGCGGTCAAAGGCACAAGACCTCGACGCTTATCGATTTTGCAGATCCTTGGGCGAAGGCGCCTCCTCCGTGGATTTGGCCACGTCGGCCACGGGAAAGAAGCACAGCAGGAGCAACGGCTGGTTACCGGTGTTCCGCGTGACATGTTTTTCGCCGGCCGGCATCAATATGGTATCGCCAGCCTCTAACGGATATTCGCCGCTCTCGGCATAAGTGATGGCCCGGCCGGACAATACGTAGATGCATTCCTCGGCGTCATTGTGATGGTGAGGGCCGCGTTGTCGTTCGGCAACGGCCGGTACAGGAATTTCCACCAGCCTCAGCGTTACTCCGCGGGCGCCCTTTTCACCCGAGACGATCTCGAGCGAGGTCCGCCCCGGCAGTCCCAGCCGCTTGGCCTCCGCTTGTTTGTAGACTCTCGCCATCACTTGGCCTCCTGCGGGCGCGTGATTTCGGCGACTCCGCCTTGCACGTCGTCGAGTTGCCGGAAAATTTCCGTAGCCTCTCTGGCGATGGCGTCAGCGATGCTTGTGATCACGCGTTGGCCCTTTGCCGCGGTTGCAGGCCGCGGATCGCCGTACCAGCCGGTCGGCGCAATCGAGCGAATATTGCTGAGGACTGGCTGGAAGCTGCGCGTGCGGCGCAGCTTGTCCATCTTCTTTGCGTGCTGGTGTTCGGAGGAGTGCTCGGCGCGGTCGAGATGCACCAGTTCAGGACGGCAGGCCAGTACCGCCAATGCTTCGATCTCTCCGCCATGGGTCAGGCCTCCGCACTCGGCGCCGAAAAGATCTGCTGCGACGTAACACGCTTGGACGGTCAGCACGGTCATGCCGTGCTCCCTGTGCACTTCATCGGCAGCAATGGCGAGCGAAGGAATATTACCTTCATGCCAGTTGAGCATGAGCAAGTACTTCGCGCCATGGCTCGCCGTCGAGGCGCAGGTTTCGCAGACCAGGCGAATATAGGTATCAGGTGTAAGCGAAATAGTGCCCTCGTACGGCATGTGAAACGGCGTCACGCCAAGCGGGCCCCCAGGTAAGACAAGCCCGTCCATGCGTTCCGCGACGGCGTGGCCGATCACATTCGCCGCGAAAATGTCCGTGCCCGCCGGCAGATGCGGCCCATGCTGCTCCACGCTGCCGGCCGGCAGGATCACCAGTGGATTCTTCCGGAATTGCGCGGCGATCTCCGGCTGCGTGAGGTCGATGAAATAGCGGCTAGACAACATGGCTGTTCTCGGGGACTTTCGCACGTGCTTGCGTGATCATGTCGGCGATTCGAACCAATTGGCCATTCTTTTCGATCGAGCGCAGCGCAGCGTACACCACGGCGACGGCGGCGTAGCCGTTCTCCGCGGTCAATTCACCGGGCTTGCCCGTGTGGCAACTCTCGGCAAACATTTCCAGCTCGGTACGGAACATATCGCTTTCCGGGACCTTCAACTCCTCGCGGCTTGCATAGCCGGCCTTGCCACGCTGGATGTAGAGCGTGGAGGTTTCGTGCAGTTTATCGGGCGTATCCCAGCTTCCAAAATCGATCTCGTAATGCATCAGGCCCTTGGAGCCGAAGACGCGCACGGAAAACACACCGGGCGAAGTCCAGCAGGAGCCGACGTAGCCTACCTTGCCGTCCGCAAACTTGAGCAGCGTCATCGATTGGTCGTCCACTTCCGCGCCCACTGGCGAGAGCTTGGAGGCCATCGAGCTAGCCTCGACAACGTCTCCCCCCAAGTAGTGAAGCACGTCGAAGTGATGGATGGCCAATTGCGAAAGCGGGCCGCCCGGGGCCCGGTCCTTATACCAACGCCAGGTCTTCGGCGTTAGCTCCAACGCCCGCTCATTCGAAAAATTGGCTTCCAGGAAAGCGACGCGTCCCAGCTCGCCGCGATCCATTGCGGCCCGGATCATGCGGATTCCGGCCATCAGCCGCGCACTGTGGCCCACGGTTACCGTGATCCCGTATTTCTGCTGCAAGGCGGCGATCTCCAATCCGTCCTCGAGCGTGCTCGCGATTGGCTTTTCGGTGTAAACGTGCTTTCCTGACTTGGCGACTTCCGTGGCCACGGCCAGGTGCTGTTCATTGGGCACAGTCAGAATAACGCCCTGGATTTCGGGCTTGGCGAGTAGCGTCTGGAGGTCCGGCATGGTTGGGACTCCAAGCTCCTGCCCGAATGCCTGTCGCTTTTCCTCCGAACGGCTGTAGCCCGCCACAATTTTCAGCTTGTCGGATTTTTTCGCAGCGCGTGTAAGTACCTTCGCCCAGCGGCCAAGCCCGACGATGCCTAGGCGAACCGGATCAGAACTCATAATTCACGTCCCTTCGACATAATTTAGTAATACTGCTAAATATCGCGCTTGCAATGCTAATAAACTCAAAAAATCTGCCACACGCTCACAGCACACGGCCCAAGGCGTTCCATGAGCCGTAACCGTGATCGGTCTTGTTCAGTGAGTTGCAGCAGGATCAGGGCCCGGGTATTGTCCGTTCCGGCCAGCGCGTTTTTTTAAGTCAGGAATATCCTCCAGACGTGAGGGAACCCATCCATTGCGATTCGGCATTTGGAGTTCCGGCACACTCTTGGCGTCCATGACGTCATTTTCTTTGATTATGCCGCTGCGATAGAGCAGAAAAGCCGTCACGGCGTAAACCTGATCCGGTGTGAGCGTTCCCTCTTGATATCGGGGCATGGCGCGGTTGATATAGTCCCAGACCGAGGTGGCAAACGGCCAGGATGTCATAGGCCCCCTTTCATAGGTCGAGTCCCCCACCAGCTTCGGAGCGAGCGGGCCCCCTTCTTTCCCGGTTGCACCGTGGCAATACGCGCACCGGGTCGCATAGATCGAGGCGCCTTGCCTGGCGGTTCCCTTCCCGGGCGGAAGTCCCTTTCCCGAAGGAAGGATAGTGATATCCCGAGCCTGGATTTCTTCCGGGGTCGCGTTCCTGCCCACATTGTCATACTTAGCCATCTGCGCCGAGGCCGACGCGCAAGCCACCAGAACTACCGCTAGCACGAAGAGATTTCTAAATCGCATTGTAAACGCTCCCATCTGCCGTAACTTTCCAAGGTCGAATGGCATTCGCGTGTCCTAGCCCATGCGTTCTAAGATAGTTCGCATCGACGTCCCAGATTTTGCCCAACTCGACGAGCGACGGCTGAACCTGGCCGCGCTCATCGGTAGAACGGGACATCAGCACAGCCTCTTCTCCGCCCCAATTCCAGGCAAACCCAAATCTGGTATGCGCCTTTGGAAGCACCGGCCCCTGGAGCTCCGCGTCCTTCCAGGTCCTGCCGTTGTCCGTGGATACTTCGACCCGGCGAATCGAGCCTGCACCGGACCAAGCCAAACCGGTGATCTCGTAGAATCCGTGGCTCTCCAGCCGCTGTCCGCCGGCAGGGCGAGTGATTACAGAATTCGCACCCATTTCGAATCGGAACCAGCGCGATTTGTGGTCCGCAAACTTGCCCTCCGTTACTGTGGTGTTGTAGTAGAGTTCCCTTTCCGTGATTGCGGGTGAGTCCGCCAACTCGAGCCGGCTTAACCACTTCACGTTGTAGATTCCTTCATAGCCGGGAGATATCAGCCGCAGTGGATAGCCCTGCTCGGGACGCACGGCCTCGCCATTTTGGCCGTAGGCTAGCAAGCAGTCGTCCATCGCTTTCTCCATCGGGATGCCTTTCGAAAAGCGAGTCCCCTCCGCCGCTTCCGCAAGGATCCAAGTCGCCCCTTTTTTCACACCCACCATGTCGAGGACTCGGGACAGCTTCACCCCGGTCCAAATGCTGCAACTGGTGAGGCCGTGCGTTATCTGGGGTGTCGCTTCCGGTTCACTCCCATGCCCGGAGGTGGTTCCGTTAGCATTGCACTCGATGAAATGAGTTCGGGTTACAGCGGGGAGGCGCTTCAGGTCGCCCAGGGTGAAGATCATAGGACGGTCCACCATGCCGTGAACCAGGAGACGATGCTGTTTGGGGTCAATGTCCGGAGGTATGTAGCCGTGAGAATCGTAGTAATGAAGCGCGGCTGGCGTGATAATCCCAATTACATCCTGAAGCGGAGTTAACGCCCCAAGGAAAGGACGGCTGAATTTTCCGTTCGGGCCGTGGTGGAAGGCGCCTATGCCGCCGACGCGTCCTGTGGTCTCATAGCGGGAGCGCACGCCGTAAATTGGATCGAATTGCTGTCCCGGGGCAGGGCCAGGTGTTCCCTCGTACGTGTCGGCGGCTGCCTGGGTAAGTGCGTCCTTAAGCGACTGGCCGTTCGCGGACGGTATCGCGATCGATCCCGCGGCTAAACCGGCCAGTGCCGCACCGCTCTTCAAGAATCGCCTGCGGTCAGATTGCTTCGGATTCATGGGTCCCTCCACAACGATTGTAGAATGTAATTCACGATTCCAGATTCCAAGTCTTCCGTTGCGCGGGAGCATAGTGCCGGCATCCTTCTCACGTCAACAGTGGCAATGTTGGAGTCAGGATTCCCCTCGCAGTAAACGGGGATTCCGAATTAGCCAAACAGGGTAACGCTGAATGCCTAGCACGCCGGCCTCCGCATTCTCCACGAGGACTTGCCGCCTAACATGAATCAGTGCTGGCTCAAACGAAACGGCCATCGGACACTTGTTCAATCCATTTGTAAGTTTGCACGCAAGTTCTAGCCTAAGGGGTGCCAGCGGTCACATCGATGCATGACGCGGATCACTGCATTCGCTTGAGAGATGTTGCATATTTCGTGGCGAAGAAGGAGAGGCTCCACGGATGCGGACCATGGGTGGAAAAACGGTCCGGAGGACTCCAGTCCTGAAAGCATCCGCATGACCATCCATTCTCGGGAGCAGCGGTCAGAAGCGCGAAGCCGTTAGGAAATTACCTCGACTTTCGACGCACCGACAATAACCGTCGGACTGGCTCGGCAGAGGCCGCTGCTCCTTTATTTTGCCTTGGCCTGTCCAGCTGTCAGCCACGCCAAATGGTTTCCACAATTTATTGCGCACTCGCACGCTTCCGTTCTTGCTTGAAACTAGACTGAGGGAACTCTTGAAATCCATCCGATCATATTGCATTTTGCAGTGTGCTTGACGATCAACTCAATTGAATCAAATCGAAGGCAAATCTTCTCCAGCCGAAATCTGATCGTACGCACGAGAGCGCAGGAGCCAAAATGTCCCGGAGATTTGGTTTGACCTCGGTCCTCCCGACTGGGCGACCGCCCTCATCGCCACTTCTCGGCGCTTGCGGCGCGGTGCGAACATACGTTGGTTGCGCACAAGGGAACTACGGAATGTATTGATAGACCACAGCCGGGAGGTCGCCATACAAAAGTCATGGTTCCTTCCGGCTGATCAGATTCAATTCAATCGTGGCCGTGTTTCTTGATGCTCCAGCGTACTTCGCAACGCTCCTTCTAATTCGGCGGAGTGAAGGTGAAGAACTCCCACATCTTCGGCGCAGTGGCGGCCGCTCCGGGTAACGTTGTCACGCCTAAACCTTCGAGCATCAGGCGAAGTACGCTTTCGTGCTGATAGAACGTGGTGGACTGATACCCACCCTTGGCCAACGGGCTGACGATAACGACAGCGACTCGGCCTCCGCCATCCGTGGTGTCGTTCCCTGACTCGTCGAAATCGATGATGAGTAGGCCATCTTTTTGGAACTGCGGACTCTTGATTAGTGGATCGATATTTGTTTTCAGCCAATTGTCCGCCGTGTTGGAGCTGCAATCATCTCCGTCGTTACACCCGTTCGGTGAAATGAATGCATAATTGGGCAGGGTGCCGGCCGCCAGGTCTGTTGCAAGCTGCGTGAACGGTACGATGTTCTGTCTCTGACTCGAACTGTTTTGAACGTCTGTCAGATAAGGGAGAGGAACGTGGCGCGTGTAGAATGTGCCCCCATCCGGGCCGACCGCATCGCCTCCGATATACCCGACCGAAGGGATGGATTCGGCGTACTGCTTCCATGTCTTACCTGCTGCCAACAACTCCCGGACCACGTTATCCACTGAAACAGGGAAAGTGATTGGGGTCAGACTATTGTCGAGCGTCAGGCTTTGACCGGTGGTCCACAGGAAGTAGTCGCTGATCGACGACTTTACGTTCGCATAGTATTGCGTGGCCAGGCCGTACTGATTGGCCAAGCCATTCAGATAAGGCATAGACGGATTTCCGATTACGTCCGTGTAATTCGCATTCTCTTCCGCCACGATGAAGACGTGCCCGAACGGTGAGGTGGGTGGCGGCGTGATGTTTATGCTCAATCCAGCTGATGCTGTGCCGCCAGCGCCGTCCTTCACTTGGACAGTAAAGGAAAATGACCCGGCAACTGTAGGGACTCCTGAAATGATCCCGGTCGAGGGGGACAAAGTAAGACTCGTCGGAAGCTGCCCACTCAACAATGACCAGGTGTTGGGTGGAGTCCCACCTGATGCCTGTAGCGACGTGTCATAGCTCAACTGAGCCTGACCGCCAGGTAAGCTCGTGGTCGTGATAGCCAACTGCGGATTATCCACCTTGATAACGACCGCGATGCTCGTGGTCGTTTGCGCCGCCGAATTGCTGGCCACGACGGTAATTGAGTGCCTGCCATTGGGAATTGTCGCCGTGTTGAGAGAGAGGCTGAACGGCGCGGTGGTCACCGCAGTGCCAGCATCCTCGCCATCCAGCTGCAGCTGGACGCTGGTAGTGTTAGAGGAGACGATGGTCGAGATGGTGATGGTCCCTGAGACTATCGCACCCGAGGCTGGCGAGGTGATAGACACCGCCGGCGGAGACGACGGAGCTAAGGTCGTGTTGTTCGCGCCGGTGGAACCGGTACATCCCGCGCAGAGGAGTGACAGAATCACGAGTAGGCAACATGGAGACCTCAGCATTCTGTCACCCTTCAATCTACGCATCGGATCCCCACTCGCTGAATAGTTTCAATTCGCCTCCGGGCCGTGTTTCTGAACGTGGAAACTGGTATTCCCCTTAGCCAACGGGCTGACGATTACGGTCGCGACCGAGCCCTCTATAACTCGTGATATCGTTCCCCGGCTCGTCGAAATCGATCATCAGCGCTCCACCTTTGTGGAGCGGCGATTACGATTCTGAGTGGTATGTGTCAGTTGTCAACAGACAATGATGTTCCGTGGAATAGATTGTGAGTACTAGACCCCCGAAGCGAAGTTATCGGGCAGAGGGGGAGAGCCCCGGGTTTGAGTTAGGGGGATCACACCCGGGACCGGCGGGGGTCTGAGACGGAAGGAGGGCGGAAGAAACTGATTTCTGTAATCGACGGGTAAGGTGACCTTTATACGATCCCGTCACTTCGAGGCCGTCGTCCCGACTAACCCAGACTATAGGCCTTCGGTGATCGGTTCGAGCTTTATCTCGTCAATCCAGGCCGCGCCCCCGATTTTAATATCAAATTTCAGCGACGGCTGGCCGATTTTCTTTGGCGCCGCCAGCCGCCGACCTGCGTCGCCGAGGTTGTAGGCAAGCACAGGAATGGAGTAGCTGATTCCCTGCCCTCGGGATCAGGAAATCTTGACGTCCAACCGCGGTGGCAGGGGTTGCCCCTTGCGCATCGTCCCGCTGCACCTTATATCCTCCCAGCGGGCAAGCGTGAAAAGAGCGAACAAATCCTCACAAGACCTCGGATTTGATCGGGAGTACTGGAGTTTGGATTAAATATTTCCGATGGATACGAAGTCTAAGGCGCGGTCATGCATGTAACTTCTTTGACTGGGCGTGGAAATCCAATCACTCCTTTTCGGTGAATACGACAAGGGGCGTCACAGGAGACCGGAGACACAGACCATGGCGAGGAGCACATTTCAGGACTAAGTTACGGCAGTTGAAAATTGCCCGCGCAGGAGGCTGGGGCGGATTATTTTTCCAATAATCGGTCCAAGTAACCAGCAGTGCGTTGAACTCCTCCGGATGTTCACGGTACATGAAATGGCCGGCATTGTTGAAGACGAATAGCTGTACCTTGGTGTTCTTCGCGGCGATGATATCGAATAGCGCCATCTCGCCCTTCAGTTGGGCCGTGGCGTCGGTCTCGCCCCAGTCGAGCACGTCATTCTTCCCCGCAACCATCAGCACGGGCATCTGCAGCATGCCTTCCGTCTTAATTCGGTCGAGCATCTTGTCGCGGTATGCCGCGGCGGCCTGCTGCGATTCGCCGGAGCCAGAGCGGAGTTTGTCACGCGCTTCCTTGGACTTTTGCAGACCAGCCATGTACTCATCGGCTTTCCAGTACTCATCGTCGAAAGTAGTCGGCAGCCAGGCCAATTCGTAGACGCGGCACTTCAACCCCGCGTATTGCGATTGGTCCGGGCACTTCTTTAGCATATTCGCAAGCTTTGTCTGTGGTTGGGGCGGATTTTCCGGCCCCACGGCTAGAATCGTCAGCGTGCGCGCGATATTAGGATGTTCAACGGCGAGATATAGGACAATTGCGCCCCCGGCGGAGTGGCCGACCAGATGAACCTTGCCTAGCTTGAGTGTCTGGATAAAGTTGTAGACGAAGTCGACATCGCCCTGATAACTGTATTGCATGTCGCTGGTGGGGTTGCCGGACATACCGCTGGCCAGGCGGTCGACTGCGTAAATGTGGAAATGCTTCGCGAGGCTGGGAATATTGCGTGAAAAAACATTGGCTGTCGACGATCCGGCGGTAAACCCGCCATGCACCATCACCATCGGCTCACCCTGGCCCGCTTCGTAGTAGCGCGCCTTCACCCCGTTCACATCCACGAATTTCGATTTCAACCCACCGATCTCGGATCTCGGGTCGGGCTTGTCCTGCGCGAGGGCAGGCGATGCGCCGCAAGCGATTAGGATGACGAGACAAGCTGCGAGTGCTCTTGCGCGGACTGTCATCCGAATGGCGCGGCTACTGCGGGCGCAGGCTTCGAGCGTTGACATTGCAATGGACATGAGTCATTGCTCCTCGAGAATAAACGCATTCATCCGGAATTTCCGATTTGGACATCTGTCTCGCGGATCGTACGCTTCTCCTGCCCGCGAAACAACGAATATGGCATCAGCACAGGCTCAGGGAGTTGAGCGGGGTCGGACCGCTCGTTTTTGCAGACTGGTGAGCCTCATTGGCTGCCGAGTAAAAGCGACTATCAACAATTCGCCTCACAACCCGCCGGTCGCATTGTTCAAGAATTTGCAGGTGTGTAATTGCCTGACAGCGTTATACTCTGCCAACTCTAAGTTGGCAGGAGCCCATGCCGATCCTCCCGGGCAAACGTCTAGGTCCTTATGAAATCCTCTCCGCTAGCGGTGCGGGCGGGATGGGCGAGGTTTGTCAGGCGCACGACACCAAACTCGGGCGCAACGTGGCAATTAAAGTCCTTCCGGACAATTTTGCGATTGATCCCCAGCGGCTGTCCCGCTTTAAGCGCGAAGCACGCATACTGGTTTTGCTGATTCACCCGAACGCTCCAACAATTCGTGGGCTAGAATATTCCGATCGCTTTCATTTCTTGATCATGGAGTTGAAATGTGGCCGGGCGAGTTGAAGTAAAACAGAAAGGATTTTCGATGAAACCCTTGCGGTTTTCCATTCGTGTTCTGTCTTGCGTGTGGCTAACTATTTTCTTTTTGTCGGAAATTTCAGTCTTCGCTGCACCGCAGGCGACCTCTGTTTCTGGGCCCGAGGTATATCAGAAACGCTGTGCGTCGTGTCATGACCAAGCCGATTCCCGCGTGCCGACGCGTGTAACTTTACAGAAAATGCCGGCAAAGCGCATCCTGCGCGCTTTGGATTTCGGGCTGATGATGGGCGTGGCCGGTCCGATGAAACGCGAGGAGCGCGAGGCGGTAGCCAGCTTCCTTGGAACCGGCGCGGCAGAGGCCGGGCCTCTCGCCAGCGCATTCTGCGCGACCGGATTTCGCGTGATGTCCGGCGCCGCGAGAGGAAACTGGAACGGCTGGAGCCCGGATACTTCGAACACGCGATACCAAACAGCTGAGCAGGCAGGTCTGACCACGGATCAGGTTCGCCACCTGAGGCTGAAATGGGCCTATGGTTTTTCGGGCGATATCACTTCCTTCGCGGCACCCACCGTCCTGCAAGGAACCCTTTTCATAGGGAGCGCTGGGGGCACGGTCCAAGCCGTGAACGCAAGGACCGGCTGCCTCTATTGGGTATTTGATGCAGATGGACCCGTTCGCTCAGCCATCCGCGCAGTGCGAAGCGGGACCTCTTACTCCCTAATATTCACTGACCTCAACGGCGGAGTCTACTCGCTCGAGGCAGGAACCGGCCGGCTGCTTTGGAAGCGGAGAGTGGAGGATCATGAGGCAACCCGTCTGACCGGTTCTCCGGTCGCTCTCAGCGGCGTCGTGTATGTTCCGGCCGCGTCCTGGGAGGAAACTCGCTCGACGGATCCGCAATACCAATGCTGTACGTTTCGTGGAAGTTTGACAGCGCTTCGCGTGCGTGACGGCTCGGTGGTTTGGAAGTCCTACATGATCGATCCTCCCAAGAAAACTGGCGTCAACAGATCAGGGACTCCCCAATGGGCGCCTTCTGGGGCCGGAATTTGGTCGGCTCCGACAGTAGATACCAAGCGTGGAATGCTTTACGTGACCACCGGCGACAACTATTCGCTTCCTGCTAGCACGACCAGCGATGCGGTTGCCGCGCTCGACATCAAGACGGGACGCATAGCATGGTCGCGTCAGATGCTCCCCGGTGATGCCTGGACGGCCGCCTGCCTTAGCGGAGGCCCCAATTGTCCTGCCAACAGCGGGCCTGACTACGACTTCGGATCGTCGGCTCTGTTGCTCCACTTGGCAAACGGTCGAGACATTCTGGCTGCTGGACAGAAATCCGGCGTCGTCTATGCTTTGGACCCGGACCAAAAGGGGAAAATCCTTTGGCAGACTCGTGTCGGGAAGGGCGGCGTCAACGGAGGAATTGAGTGGGGAATGGCCAGCGATGGCCAGCAGGTTTATGCTGCAGTGTCCGATTTGCCTCAGCCTATTGCTGGACCTTCGGGACCGATTGGTAATGCTAGCTTTGACCCCACTGAAGGCGGTGGATTGGCGGCGTTGCGTGCCGAAGACGGCAAGCAAGTCTGGTCGGTGCCCGGCCATCCGTGCGATCCGCCGCGTCGTGGTTGCAGCCCGGCACAGCCCGGTGCGGTCACGGTGATTCCAGGCGTAGTTTTCTCAGGCTCGATCGACGGGCACATGCGGGCGTTTTCCAGTGAAGACGGAGAAGTTCTCTGGGACTTCGATACGGCGAAGGAGTATGCCACCGTAAACGGAATCCAGGCGAAAGGTGGGTCTGTGGATGGAGCGGGCCCCGTGGTTGTGGATGGCATGGTTTACTTCAATTCCGGCTACCCGCGTTTCGGTGGGATGCCCGGAAATGTCCTGTTGGCGTTTGGACCGGAGGATTAGCCGGCGGAGATCGGTATTTCAAGGTGCGCGGGCATTGTTCTGAAGGTCTCCGTCGGGTGAAATCGAACACAGATCTTACTCATCAAGAACGCGGTTACGTTTTGCGCGATCCACTGCCGCGTAGAGTGCCGCAGAGCCTCAGCCTCGGATGCCGATCACACCAACTCAGGCATGAATGGACACACAGCCTGCACGGGAACGGAGTAGCTGATTCCCTGCCCTCGGAATCAGGAAATCTTGACGTCCAACTGGCGCGGGATCGGTTGACCTTTGCGCGTCCGCTACAAGCGCTCGAGACGCCTTGCCATCCGCCGCGTGATGGCGCGTTATCGAGTAAAGGCATAGCCCGGTGAGAAACAAGCATTCAGACATCAGGTTTATGAGGCGAGAATCCGAGGAACATCTATCACATTTCAAACACTAGGAGACCATTTTGCGATAGCAGTCGATTTCCTCTGATGGGAATGGCATCGCTATGCTCAATTCTCTTTGCCCACTCAATTTGTATCTGCAAGTTCCTCGTGGATGCATCAGAACCGGTCGAATTTCACTTCAGATCATTCTTCTTGTCAGTCTTAGTGCTGTCCGGTGCTTGTCCGTGGGCCCACGACGAGTCGATGATAGACTTCTTAAAGGCAGTGTTGTCCTCTTGAATACAGAAAGCTTCCACAAGCTCCCAATCCGGATGCCAGGCCAGCTTAACTGGCCCCGCCGTCCAAGGCTTGGTATACGCCTTGGAATCTGTGGCCGTCAAATTCAGCTCCAGAGTATCGAGATTCGGGCGCGTGTAGCGCTCCACTAAATGCACAGCGTCGCTATGAGGCATTCCATTGATTACAGTTTGATCGTTGAATCCGACGGTCTCGACGACAAGGGTGTCGCCTTCCCACCGGCCCACGGAATTCCCGAAGTATGAGGGATCCGGGTCTTTCGGAAGTGCCCGCCCATCCATCCAGATTTCACGGAAAGTGTGTGAATATTCGAAGAACATAAAGATTCTTTGCGGAGTTTGCACAATCTCAATGGGCTTTTGCTTGGTAATAAAATCGGTCAGGCTGATTTGACTGCAGCTGATGTCCTCGTCCTTGCCCAGCGCCGTTTCGCCACCGGCATGGCCCCCCGGCAAATCCTTTCGAAGGGCCATGGGTTCGGCATTCAGTTTCGCCAATGCCCAGGGCTGAAGGAAACTGTTCGGCGGCTCGTGAATAGGCGAAAACCTGAAATTTTCGCTGACCATCCACACCCCGGAGAGATCGTGGGGCGCTGCCGAACCCTCGTGGTGTTTCCCTGAATAGATGGCCTCATTGGCGCTCTTCGCGTTTGTCGGAGCTGAAGCCTGCGCGAAAATGGTGCGCGAGTAGCACAGCACGGCAACCAGCGCAAGGATTGAACTCAGGAATCGATGCCGCATTTGGAAACGCCTTTCCGCTTTCGTAGACCGTGCCCACAGCCAATGACATATATCGCTAGGGCGCCCGAGGATCGATCAGGTCCGGCCGACCGTCAGCGAATACCACCCTCTGGAAAAGACCAAATTTCGTGCCATTCTTGGAGGGGTGAAAGTAAATTGTCACCACGTCCCCTTCTTTCACTGAGTCATGATGCCAGCCAGATCTGGTGAGCATCCCTGGGCTTGTCAGTTCGACGACCCAGCGTTCGACTCCGCCATTTTCAGTCTTCGCATCCCACTCAAGGGATGCGTGCGGATTCACCCAGTCAAATCTGGTTACGGTTCCCTTCAATGTCAATGTCTTGGCGAAGTCATATGCCGTCGTGCCATGGTGCGCTAGGATCGGAAAGGGACTCAACAGAAGAGCGGCTGCTAAGCCAAGAGCGAATATCAGCAATCCTTTCATTCGGCACCTTGCGAGCGACAATTGCGCGGTAAAGACGAAATATTAAGCGGAGAGTATTAGTTCAAATCTTTGGTGTCAAATCAATTCGTTGAATGGTTCGCTCCATTTCGACAGCGATCAAGGCGCTTTGCAAACGAAATTGTCCGCTTCGTTGATGTTCCTGCTGCCTTTATATTTGGCCACTAGTGGATACGGGCAGAGCGGCCGCGTGCGGTCGACCACGTCATTCGTCATGTGCGAGGCGACGATACGCTGCGGCGCTTTCCCTTTCTCGACCCAGTCTTCAATGACTGCCATCTTGCTGAAGGTATCGGGTCCTTCGCCGCCTTCGCAATGCCCCATTCCTGGCACCATGAAGAGACGCACCCAGCTCGCAGTTTTCTCCGCCCCACCCATCACTTCGACGACGTTGTTGTAGTATTCGACGCTCGCGCGCGGCGCGACGTTCGGATCGGCCCATCCGTGATACATGAAGAGCTTTCCGCCGTGTGCCACGAATTCCGACAGATTAGGATTGACCGCATTGATCGTGTCGTTGTCCACTTTGTCGGCGAGTTCGACGTCGCTATCGAAATTCAGCGTGTGCCAATCCCAGTTCGGGTCCTTGAATACTACATAACGGTATTGATCGAGCGCATAGACGAACGGCTCGGTACCTCCGGCCAGTAAACCCCAACTAAGTTCGGTGCCGGGCTCATAGGTGGGAAAAATTTCCTTTCCTGTACGTGGGTTCGTCACCGGCGTCATGATCTTGGTCATGGCTTCCGCTTGTGGCGCCGTGAGGCACGTTGGAGCGTCCGCTCCTTTGCACAATAGTGTGTTCGGGCTGAAATGGCAGCGAGTGGGATCATTGATCAACCCGTCTTTTACGCCGTCGATCGCGTCACAAGAGTCGAGTACGGCTTTATGGATCATGGCGTATTTGGTCTTGGGGATGAAACTTCCGGGTTCTTTCATCATTGCCTGGCCGATCCAGACCTGCCAGGTGGAGAGATGCGTCCTCGGATTGGCGGCCGCGCCAGCAATCACACCGTCATAATCCTTGGGATAGCGCTGTACTTCCTTGAGGCCTTGGCGTCCCCCGGTAGAGCAGCCGTTCCAATAAGAGATGCGCGCGCCCCTGCCGTAAAACGCTTCGATAATCGATTTGGCCTTCGTCGTCATCTCATGGACAGCGCGGTAGCCGAAATCGACGACCTTTTCGGGATGCCCAAGAGCGAATGTGCCGCGATTGCCTGTGTGTCCTGTATCGGTCGAGGCGGTCGCGTAACCTTCCTTCAGTGCCCGGCTCATCGCACCGTAGCTGATCGCCCCTGCCCAGCCACCGTTGCCGACTGCCTGAAATTTTCCGTTCCATCCCGACGCCGGCATCCATACTTCCATCTTGATGTCGCTATCGCTCGTGGGCTGCAAAGTGGCCGTCACGCGGCAGAAGGAGGGCATGTCCTTGAATCCACTTTTCACTGAATCTTGCGAGTGCTCGTCGGGTGTAAGAGCAAACTCTCCCGTGCCAATCAAACGCGTCTGAGTAATCGTGGTATTCGGCAAAGTTAGCGAGGCCAGCGTGGGACATAGTGCCGGTCCGGGTGCGGCGCAGGTAGGCGCGGAGCTAACCGCGGCCAGCACAAGAAGAATCCCAA
Source organism: uncultured Acidobacteriota bacterium (assembly GCA_963740035.1). Lineage (GTDB taxonomy): Bacteria > Acidobacteriota > Terriglobia > Acidiferrales > UBA7541 > Palsa-360. The sequence continues at coordinate 327,134 of CAVUDA010000034.1, read as the reverse complement.
AATGAAACACAACACAATGAACGCGAACTTCGGTTAGTGAGTTCAACGTGACCTCCATTGGGATGGATGGGATTAGAGAGCCAGGCGCAGCATAGCAGAAAAGTGCGGAGTAGCTAATTCCCTGCCCTCGGGATCAGGAAATCCTGACGTCCAACCGCGGCAGCGGCGGTTGACCCTGGCCATTCGCAGATTGTACAGGTGCGCTGGGAGACGGAGATCAGTGAGCCTTGATTCACCAAAATATGAAAAATTCCTATTCTGTGCGCAAGTTCTGATTGATCCAAATTCTAAGACACGGCGCGGATCGCCGGCGTAGCCAGCGCATTTTCAAACTCCACAGATACCTGACCACCCTTTCGGACGTTGTTCACCAAGGCCGGCCGGAAACATGCAATGCAGGTTCCCCCACTATGTCGGACGCTCGGATAAACAACACCCGCCGATCCTTTGTCTAGGAGTTCCTCTGCCAATTTTTGAGAGGCCGCATAGCTCGTCGGATCCAAAAATTTGGCAAAACCGAAATCCTCACGAATGTCATGAAATTCTCCCCGGAAATCGGCCAAGAAGTCGGCATAAAGGAAGGTTTCTTTCTCTTGCCAATTGATTTCCCGCAATTCCTCTGATTTATGAAACGCGACCTCGATCCCCGCTGTCTCCAGTGAAAATCCCGCATACCACGCCCCTCGTTCTGGCCCGTTGAAGCGACTTCCGAACGGCTTGGCGTGAGTGAATGCGGCATTGACAATGTGAGAGTACGAAAGCCCGAACACGAGTTCCCGTACGGTGATTCCCGGGAGGAGTCCTGCCTCGCCCAGCAGCCGTTCGTTAGTCGCGCCCTCGAGTTCAAATAGAGCAGTCAGGTCTTCGGAATCCGTGGTCAGCCTTTGGAGGACAGTATCTTCGCCATACGCAGATGGGATCAGCCGATGAGTGTCGTCTTGAAGAAGGCGTGAAACATGCGGAAGCACCTATCGTCCACCCCGACGGGCGTCGAGAAGTTGCCTCACTCTCATCATGGCTGGCATCCCACCCTTGATCATGTATGCAAGCGCCGGCTCTCCGCCAAACATTGGATTCGCATTTGGCAAATGAACCCAACGATCAGCCAGTTTCTTACGGTAAAGAATGTTGAGGGCCTTAAAGATACCTGTAAGCAGGGAGATCCTCGTCAATCGATCTTGGTCAAGTATTCTCGAACCTGTTTTCTTCAGTTCGTAATACGCGCCATTCGACATGCCGCCGAGCAATTGCCTGGCATCTTCGTCGCGCAGCTCCCACAGCACTGCGATCTTCAGGAACCCTTTGACGGCCGTCGGGCTGAGCCTCCGTACAACGTCTTTATTAGAGAGGTCCGCTGGTTGGTCCCATCCTGATCCCGCCAGAGGCCGATTAAGAGTCGCCATCCTCCGCACCTCGCTCTCCAACTATGGAGCATTATACATACAATAATGGACAAGAACAAGGATGTGTATTTACACAGGCAACGCGAACATGAGAGCGGTAAGGCCGTCGGATTGAACAGGGGACTCGGAGTATCTAGACTGCCCACCGACCATTTGGTCGACGCCATTGCCGCGGGATGTATTGGTCGCGCGCAAGAGCCATACTCATTAGGCTAACCTTATCGATTTTCCCCGGTTTTCTTTGGGAATGCCTCACTCGCCAAATCCTGCAGCGCATCTCCAATAATTTTTAGCGGGCGTCTGGCCCGGAACGTCCAGTGCCGACTGGCACTGCTCAGTCTAGAATGTGACGGCTCCGTCTGAGTGGCCTCTTTCACGGCTCTTGGCAAGTTGGCTTCTAGTCTTCTCCGGAAAGCAGCCGCTGTGTCAACTTCCTGAAGCCTAGTGGCAGTTGCAGCATCGACAGCTAGAACGGTTAAGTTCGATTCCCTGCCTAAGCAGCTTGGCTTTTGCTCGGTCTCTTAATTCTTAAACGTGCGCGGAAACCATGGGCATCGCGTTTCGAGCCGGAGACAAGAACTTCTCCCGTTGTTAGGTTGATTCCATAAAACTGATTCTTTGATCGTTGGGTCAATTCCTGCAATCGGAGGCGGGTGGTTTCAAATCCAAGAATAGAATCTCGCCAAAGAGACGAGCCATCGGGGAATTTTTCAAAAAGATCGTATTCCTCTTTCATAGCCTGTTTTCCTTTTCATTCTCGCAGCTTCTTCACCGCCGGCTGGGTGTTGATAACAATTCACGCCACTTCCGTGAAGTGATATCACAAGGAGCCATAAGGATCATGCCGCCTTAGGGGAGCTAGCAACATCGGGACTGGGACCATCTCCCTTCAGGTAAGCTGCCCACAAAGCGCGTTTGGTGAACTCGGCGACTTTGGGCAATTCATGCAACACATCTAAGATGTCAAAAGCCCCGTTTTCTTGCGCTTCAGCCGACTGGTTGGAGTCAAAGGAGCTGGACACGAGAAGGACCACAAAACCAATATTATAGTGACTCGCAATGTCGACCAGGCGTCTCCACGATCCGTCATTTAACAGCGGTGCGCTGATAACCACCTGAAATTGACCGGATCTTGCGGATGCACAACCCTCCGTAATGGTCTTTGCACGCTCCGAAATGAATCCTGCTTCCCGCAAAATAATGTTCAGCCGTTCCGCGACAACGTCGTCATCATTAACGATTAGAATCCTAGCTTTATCAGGGATTTTCAGTTTCAAGCTGGTCAAAGGGCCGATCTTGCTGTTGGCTCCTTGGGTTTGTGTATTAGGTCCCATAGTCAGCACCTTTCGTTTGTTCCTGACGTTTACCTTCTTGTATCCGCAACGCTCGCCTTTGGATCATTGCGGGCATTTATTTCATATGTACACAATATTCTGTCGACCGCTCCTCGTCCTGTGATAGTCGTCACGCGCGTGCTTGATCTCAGTCACAAATGTGCGCAACCAGATAACAAACAATCGATGCAATTGATCGCGCAAAATCTGATTCAGGTGGTGCATCCCCTTACGTTTCTCGTGGAAACGGGACTGCATGGGTTTGTAGGCATTTCTGAACGACCCTTGCCTGCACCTCAGTGAATGCTTGCGCTGGCCGATGCGCCAAGACTTCGGACAGAACTGCTTGAGACAGATCTCCGGCCCTACTTGCATTCTGTAGATTCCGTCTTGTGAGTCGGCGAAATGCAGGAGTCCATGTGCAAGACGCATGTTATTGTTTCGCCTGTGAGGGGAATAGACGGTCCGAATTGTCGAAAGGTTTTCGGTATGGATTACGTGGAACTTGTTGACCAATTGTTCCTCGGTTCGCGCCCCGAGACCCCTGCTGACATTGACAGGCTCCGGCTAGATTCGGGAATCACAGCGGTGTTCAATCTGCAGACGGACGATGATATGCGTGCGGTCCATCTCGTCTGGGAGCCTCTCGAAGCGCACTATCGAAACACGGGTATTGAGCTATGTCGAGTTCCCGTGCGAGATTTCGACCCTGTTGATCTTCGGGAGAAGCTCCCGGAATGTGTTCGCGCTCTGGACCATCTGCTCGTCGCCAGCCATTCCGTCTATCTCCATTGCACGCTAGGTGCTTCCCGCTCGCCCACCGTGGCGATTGCCTACCTTTGCCGGTGCCGCGGATGGGATTTGGAAGAGGCAGGGACCTACGTCAAAAAGCATTGGCAGTGCTCGCCGAATATGGAAGCAGTCCGACAGGCAGTCTGGAGCTCGGCAAAGTAGCAAGCCTATTGTAGCGGGCCCCAGCTGAGATGGGCTTGTATGGGCGTTGCTCCGCGCCGCATCTCCCGCGTTACGAACATTTCCCAGCCGGCCCCAGCCCTCTGGAGCTAACTACGAACCAGAAGGTTGGGGGGTTGAATCTCTCCGCTGCTCATTGAGCCGTCGTTGACGGATGGCGTGCGACCGCTGCAAGTAGAAGCGGAGACAGGACTAGCACGGGAACGGAGTAGCTGAATCCCTGCCCTCGGGGTCAGGAAATCTTGATGTCCAACTGGGGCGGATGCGGTTGCCCCTTGCGCAGGCTGGCCTAGCGTATTGCGCGAAACTCTCTAGTGCACAATCCCACCGTTTAGCGATGAAAGGCCAGCATGGAGAGCTCAGCCTGATATGCGCTCTGCTCACACCTCCGTCAATCTGATTCCCGCTGCCAAGAGCGATACATGAGGAACTAAACCTTACCGATCCACGCATAGGGAAACTTTCTTCGGGCACGGCGGTCAGTCGTAATATTCCGGAGCGTGCTTGTGCTGAGAAAAGAAATTGATGTCGTGCCCGATCCACAATTGCGCCCCGGTTTTCGCCAAAAATGCCTGAAGCTTCTTCCGCGACGCTTCTGTAATCCCCGGTCCCTTTTCGCGTTCGGGCATGGAATCCAACTTGAGATCCTCAGGATAATGATAGACATCGCCGCTCAGCACGACGCCCCCGGTTTTCGCAAGCTTCACATAAAGCGACTGGTGCCCAGGTGTGTGACCTGGCGTAAATAAGAGCACGACCGTACCGTCACCAAACACGTCGTAATCGCCTTCGATAATCTTCGTTTCGCTGTTCTTGAGACCGGCATAGGCGGGGTTGACCTGCATGTTCGTGCCAAACATCATGTCGTAGTCACCTTTGTGCACGAGGAATGTCGACCCCGCAAAATCGTTGGCGTTGCCAATATGATCGGCATGCGGATGCGACATCGCCAGAAAATCAATTTTTAGTGGAGGATATCCTATCGCTTCCAACTGGCTTTTCACCGTCTTGGTTACAAGGACGAATGACTGTAAAGGTAGAGGGTTAGGCGGGTCACCAAGCAGCGCTTCATTGAAAGGACGGCCAAAATAACGATCGCCAAGGCCGGTGTCAAATAGCAGAGTGCCTCGAGGGTGGACTATCAAATAGACTGGACAAGACATGTTGCTATTTTTGACTTGCTCCCTGGTGAGACCAAATTTTTCTGGGGCGTCGATTATAATGCTTCCGCCGTCCAGCACGTAAAGGCGCAAGCCCTGAACCGCAGACTGCGCCTTCGCCTGACAAGCGGCGACGACAAGACCAATCACCAGCAATCCAGCGGCAATCCAACTCAGCACTATCTCGGTTGTTTTCATTTTGGCCACTGTCGACACCTCATCCAGATTTGGACAAGACCAAAGACATTAGACGATTTCACTCTAGTGAAAAGGCCAAGAGAACATTACCGGGGATTACGCCGCCATGATGAGAGTACCCGGAATTCGTAAACACCATCCCGCCCACCACCGTTGGGCCGGCGTTGCTCATCGAGCCCCCATTCGCTTTCACTCCATCGACTGTTGGGAACTCCCGAGCCGTGTCGTATTCCCACAGGACCTTGCCGTCTTGCGCCCCATAGGCGCTCAGCCGACCGTCCATCGTCCCGGAAAATGCGACGCCCGGGATCGCAGTAACGGCTGCCGCATGGGACTGTTTACACGGCTTACGGTCTCCACAAGGCGGATTCGGAGCGCTCCAGATCGCCTGCCCGTCGCTGAGTCCGATCGCGGCCAACCCGCCACTAGAATCTGGAGATTTTGGATCGAAGAAACCGTTCGGCACATAAATGCTCTTGCCATCCACGGCAATTCCCCACAGGACGCCGCCTCCCGAACTCCCCTTGCCAACTTGCTGCTCCCAAATGGTCTTGCCCTGCCGGTCCGGATCGAGGGCCCAAATCATTCCCGATTTGTTCCCCGCGATCAGCACCTGCCGCCCGCCCGGCAATTCCACGAGGATCGACGAGGAACCAAAGTCGAAGTCAGGCGCAGCCGCATCCGGGCATACGGCAGGCTCGCGATCAGGCCGCCGGCAGCTCGCATTCCAAATATCGTTTTCGGTTTCCTGATGGGCCCACTTGATTTTCCCGGTCATCATGTCTAAAGCCAAGATCGAATCCGTAAGATTGGTCGCCGGAGGCGAATAGTTGTTGCCCGTGCCGACATAGAGGACGTTCCGTTTTACGTCCAGCGTCGGCGTGTCCCAGACGCCCCCTCCAGAGGGACCCACAATTTCCGCACCCACGCTATTTTTCTGCCCAGGCTTTGGTTGCTGAGTGATCGTATAAGTCTTCCAAATCCGTTTGCCGGTCGCGGCGTCCAGGGCCACGACGCTCCCGCGGAAAGCGCAACAGGGATATTTCGGATCCCCCACCTGGGATTCCTCGCGCGACGACACAGGCACATACAACCGCCCCTCATACAACTGCGGCGCTCCGGTGATCGCGGAACGGGAATAGTCGTCCACTTTAACCTTCCACAGCACCTTGCCCGATTCCGCGTCCAAGGCGTACATATTGGCCGATTGATCGCCGAAGTAGACAGCCAGCCCGCCGGATCCGCGCGCGCCAATGGTGACGGCGCTTCTCACGCCAGCTTCCACCTCGACGGTCCAGTGAATGCAACCGGTTAGAGCATCGAGCGCGAAGAGGTCGCCCTCCGCGTCCGCCACATACAGGCGTCCTCCAACTACGACCGGCTGCGTCCCGCCTGAAGTCGCGCCGGGGAAACCGAACGCCCATTTCAGCTTGAGGCGCGGAATATCGTCCGCCGTCATCCCCGCGACATCTGCCGGCTCAAAGCGCGAATTCGTAATTGTGACGCCCCAACCGTTCCAAGCGACCCCGGTCAGCAAGTCGCGAGACGATCCGGCGGGGCTGGCACTGCTGCAAAATGCAGATTTAGGAATCGGATTCGGCAGCTCAGTGCTGAATGGTTTTCCCGAAAGGTACTCTACGAGTGCGCGGCGCTGAGCGCGGCTCCGCTCCGCCGCCTGCGCCTTCATCGCTCCCTTTTCCAGCGTTTGCAGAATCTGCTCAGGGGTCAGTTTGCCCAGGACGTCGCGGCCCGGAACGCGCGAATCGCCGTTTGTCCCGTCCTCGTGGCAGGAAGCACAATAGCTCTTGAACAGGGCGGCACCGTCCTGCGCGTACACGGATGCCGAAGCCAATCCCACCGAGAAGCACAGAGCGCTGATCCCTAACCGAATTCCCACTACGCGCCATCCTCACCGGTTGTCAATGCATTCTCAGAGCGTCTAAAGAAAAGGCCCTAGCTGGAAATTCCGGTTTCAATTCTATTGTTCGGCAAACTCTTACTCCAGCCGCACTTTCGTGTCAAGCTAGGAAGACCCGTAGTCTTCCGACCCAAACGACTTTCGTCGTCCCTGCGGAGATACGCAAGTTACTGGTCCCCAAAATCTCCACTTGTGGATTGCTCCTGATACACGCGATTCTCGCTAACTTGGTGTTTGGGGGTGTCGAAACCAGTAGTGTCCACACAATCCCGAATCGGGCCACGGGAAGCCACGGCGATCCGCGCCCGTGATTCATCTGCTTACCCGGGAGCGAAAGAACGCCCTTCGCCTTCGTCACGCAATTGCACTTGGGCCGATCACGCCACCGAGTGCTGGCCGATTTCTAAAGGCCCGCGGTCGCCGATGGCGCGCAAGTAGCGCTCGGCCGAGCGCCTCAATGCGAGTTTCGGATCGCCGGCGACGACGAACTTCGGCCATGCGCCGTACAATTTCGCAAACTTGTAGGGCTCAAGCTTGCGAACGATCTCGCGCACAGTCGCGCCGTCTACAGGAATATAGTTGGGATAGCTGTACATGAAGCTGACATGTCGGCGATCCGAACAGACTTGGGGCATGTCACCGCTCAGCAGCGCACCGTTGCCATGTTCGCCGGCAGCCCAGTGCAGCACCTGAAAGCCGCTGAAGTGTCCGCCCACACGAATCAGAGTGAGATCGTCACTCAGCTGATGGGTTTCTCCCTTCCAGAACACAATCGCGGGATCTGGATGCTGCACCCATTCGCGATCCGCCTCGTGTAGGTAGATTGGAATGCCGCCGAATGCGCGGCTCCACTCCACCATGCTCGAGTAATAGTGAGGATGCGAAACCGCAATCGCCGATAGCCCGCCAAGGGCCTTCACAAGTCCGACCGTACTGGCGTCGATCAAGCTGACACAGTCCCAGAGAATTCCGCCGTCCCGCCTTTGCAAAAGCAGCGCCCTCTGTCCAATTCCGAACTCCGGTTCCGTATGAATCCCCCAAAGACTCCAGCCTTCTTCAAAGAAGACATTCCGATGCGTTTTCCGCAGCTCATCTAGCGAGATCCATTCCTGCCCCTGCGGTCCGATGAATTGACGCTCATCCCGGCAGATGGGACAGCTACGCGGAATCTCGCCCGAGGGTGGAAATTGAGTTCCACAAGTGACGCAGATTTCAGTCATAAGCTTGGACTCCTTTCCGTCGGTCGCACCGTGCTGCTTCGGCGCCACTTCGCAGCATGCTAGCACGACACCTGAATCACGCGTGAATTACTGACGACCTTGACCTTCGCGGTCGGACTGGCTCGGCACAGGCCGCTGCTTCTTTCTTTTCCCTTTGGCGCGTCGAGCCATGACCCTCGGAGTGTGGACCCACCGACGCAGGTACAAATGGACACAGACCTAGCACGGGAGCGGAGTAGCTGATTCCCTGCCCTCGGGATCAGGAAATCTTGACGTCCAACTGGGGCGGCGGTTGCCCTTTGCTGGACAGAAGGCCAAGCGCGGGAAGAGACATGTAACCAGATATGGGAAAGTTTAGAAATTCATTTATTCCTTTTGGCTAAATGCAGTGCGACGAAATGGCGCCAACGAATCATGTTACATGTTGCGGTCAGATTGATGACCGATTCAAGCGGGTGAAATCGGGGGTGGATCTTACTTAAGCAGATCCTGTCCACATGCCCGACGGCACTGGCCCCAAAATGCCACCGTGAATGAAAGATGCGATGACCATCGCATGGAATCGAACTCACTACTTGAGAGCTCGGGCCAGCAATCCCCACTATATATAAGGATACTTAGCAGGGGCAGTTTAGGCGGGCGGAAAGCTGAAGTTTTGCGTTCACACTACCGGCAATAGTTTCTGCTACCAGTCCGTCCTTGCGCTTTACATATTGAAGTGACTGAAAAATAGTGCGCCTTAGAGAACGATTTTAGTTTATCAGGAACACCTTCTTGTTGCGTACTGCGCTCTCTTAGGCAGAATATTGCGTTGTACCGAATATAGAGAAAAGTACCGCGCACCGAGACTTCCATGAAAATCCACCAACTGTCTCCACTCGATGCCATCGCGAGTTTGAAGAGCACTTCAGCAGGCCTGAGCCAAGACGAAGTCGAACGCCGACTGCACGAATACGGCCGCAACGAGGTGGAGAAAGTGGTCCGCCGACCTTTGTGGCTACGCCTCATCAAGGGATTCGCGACGTTCTTTTCGCTGATCCTGTGGGTTGCCGCAGGGCTTGCTTTTTTCGCCGAATGGACCGAGCCCGGCCAAGGCATGGCGAAAGTGGGCTACGCCATCGTGACTGTGATCCTGGTGAGCGGGCTGTTCTCCTTCTGGCAGGAGTATCGCGTCGAAAAAACGCTCGCCGCGTTGCGCAGGCTGCTACCGCAACAGGCGCAGGTATTACGCGCGGGCAAGGTCACCCGGGTGCCTGCGGAGCAATTGGTGCCGGGGGATATCGTCCACTTAGAGCAAGGCGATAACATCCCCGCAGACTGCCGGCTGATCGAGGCTTTTTCCGCACGAGTCAATAACGCGGCCGTCACGGGTGAATCGTTGCCCAAAGCGCGGGAGACCGACCTATCCGAAGTCGAAGACTTGATCGACAGCAAGAACGTCGTGCTCGCCGGCACCTCGATGGTGTCCGGGCAGGCCAAGGCAGTTGTTTTCGCCACTGGCATGCGCACCGAATTCGGCAAGATCGCGCATCTCACCCAAATTGCTGGGGCTGAAATCTCACCGCTGCGCAAAGAGATCGCACACTTAAGCCGCTTGATCGCAATCCTCTCGGTGCTGATCGGTGTCTTATTCTTCTCGCTCGGCTGGATGATCGGCATCCCTTTCTGGAAGGCCTTCATTTTTGCGATCGGCATCATCGTCGCCATGGTGCCGGAAGGGCTGCTCCCGACGTTGACCTTGGCCCTCGTGTTGGCCACCCAGCGCATGGCAAAGCGTAACGTCCTCATCCGCTACCTGCCCTCGGTCGAAACTCTCGGCTCCACGACGGTAATTTGCACCGACAAGACCGGTACGCTGACCCAGAGCCGCATGATGGTCCAGCTTCTCTATCTAGGCGAAACATTCGATTCGCCTGCTGGAGTAAAACAAAAGCTGGGCCTTGCTGATCTTTACCGGTCTTTTTTCCTGATAGCCCGGATGTGCCACGATCTGAAGGAAACTGAGGGTCACGGAAAACCGGTCTTTCTGGGCGATGCCATGGAAGTCGCACTAGTGGAAATGGCGCTGCACTTCATATCCGATGTTCCTGTCTATCCTCGGTTGGATGAAATCCCTTTCGACGCCGACCGCATGCGAGTGTCCACCTTGTACCAAACGCCTGAAGGTCCTGCCCTTTACTGCAAGGGTGCGCCTGAGTCAGTGCTTCCTCTTTGCCAACATATTCTCATTGAAGGCAAGATTCAGCCCCTTGGCGTTGAGGTAAAGGTGGGCATCGTACAGGCGCAAGATGCGATGGCGCGCCAGGGCCTGAGGGTGCTCGCCTTCGCCTACAGGAAGCTGGCTGTACCTTATGACCGGGAGAGCCTGGAGGAGGACCTGGTTTTTGCTGGGCTGGCGGGTCTGGAAGACCCGCCCAGGCCCGAGGTGCCGGAAGCACTCCGCAAATGTCAAGAGGCTGGGATCAAGGTCATTATGGTTACTGGCGATCACCCCCGGACCGCCACGGCGATCGCCCGCGAAATCGGCCTCGTGAAGTCTGAAAGTCCGACCATCATTACCGGCCAACAGCTCAAACAATTCTCAGCGGTCCAGCTTGAGCTTGCCTTGGACGCCCCAGAAGTCATCTTCGCTCGGGTCGTCGCAGACCAGAAGATGCGTATCGTAGAGGCGTTGAGGAACAAGAAACAGATCGTGGCCGTCACGGGTGACGGTGTCAACGACGCGCCAGCGCTGAAGGCAGCGCATATCGGCATCGCCATGGGCATTGGCGGCACGGACGTGGCTAAGGAGGCGGCCGACATGGTGCTGTTGGACGACAACTTCGCCAGCATCGTAAACGCCGTCGAAGAGGGCCGCGCCGTATTTGAGAATATCCGCAAATTCCTAACTTACGTCCTGGTCCACAATGTTGCCGAGTTGATTCCTTACCTCGGCTTCCTGCTGTTCAAAATCCCCTTGGCGTTGACACCAATTCAAGCGCTGTCCGTCGACATGGGGTCCGACACGTTTGCTTCCCTCGGCCTTGGTGTCGAACGACCCGACCCCCAGATTATGCGCCGTCCCCCTCGCCCACAGAGCGAAAGGCTGATGAACTGGCCTTTGGCGTTGCGCGCCTACTTCTTCTTGGGCCTAATCGAGGCAGCTGCGGCCATGGCGGCATTCTTCTTTGTGCTCAACGGGGCCGGTTGGAAGTATGGCCAGGAGCTAACGGCCCTGAATCCCTTGTACCTGGCAAGCCACTACCGCCTGTTTGAGCGGCATTATCCTGATGCAGATCGTGAACGTGTTCCTCTGCAGAAGCGCCACCCGATCAGTCTTTTCGACCGGGCTTTTCGGCAATGCGCTAATTATTTTGGGCGTAATGTCGGAAATTGCCATTCTCCTGTTGATCGCCTATACGCCTTGGGGAAATTCTATCCTCGGAACGGCACCGATTGGAGAAGAGGTCTTGTTCTTCGTCATTCCTTTCGGGGCAGGGATGTTAATTTTGGAGGAGCTGCGCAAGTGGCTTGCACGCACGAGGTTGCTCAGTTTTTCATCCTGGAGCGGCGTCTGAATCGCCTCCGGGATTAGAAGAAACCTTGGACCCAAAACCGAGCATCAGTAGGTCTGCTGTAGGTTGGGTTGCGACCGGGCGGGCTTCGGCGGGCCTATCACCATTTCGGGAGACTTTTCTGAATCTTTGTTCCCGAGGTTTTGAAACGAAACGATTTCGATTGACCTAGCCACAACCCTGCCGTTTGATTATTCTAAAGTACTGCTTTAGAATACTCACATGCGCTATATCCCTCGAAAGTTGAATTTTTGAGGTCAGACACGTTAGATCGATTCCCTTCTGCCATTATTCGTCCGTCCATCAAATCGGCCCCGTGGTCGTATTCGCAATTCCCGAGGGTAAGAGGCAGTCGCGCCATCCAGGTCGCTCCCGTGCATGTCCTCTTTTCCAGGGGAGTATCGCCCAACCAGGTCTCGTTCTCCGAGCGCTGCTTCACACACACCCGAGTTGATCCGAGCAACGCGTGTCTGCTACTCTGCCGCCAGATACAGTGGAAGAACTACGACGATGAGCGATTTTTCTTTCTTTGAGCTAGTGGGGACCGGAGAATTATGACGGAAAATACGGGCAATGGAGCGATCAAGAAGTTGCGCAGGCCGGAGCGGTATGAAGATTCGTTGATCTTCGAGCGGAAGCCTTTCTTCTGGCCCGGCGGTAAGACTTTGGCTGTCTGGATTATCCCTAACGTGGAGGCCTGGACATACGATTCACCGGAGGGATTAGCTACGTCTCCGAATATCCGAAACGTAGTCCCAGATGTAATCAATTATGCGTGGAGAGAATATGGAATTAGAGTTGGCTTATGGAGAATTGCGGACGTCTTGGAATCGTCGGGGGTTCGGGCGACGGTAGCGTTGAATTCTTCCGTGTGCGAAATATTTCCGCGAGCGGTAGAAGAAATGAAAAAGCGGCATTGGGAACTCATGGGACACGGGATTACAAATAGTCAGCCGCTATCGCATCTATCCAGTACTAGCGAAGAAAAAGATGTGATCCGGACCACGCTCGATACGATTCAGAAAGCGGCGGGCACGCGACCGAAAGGATGGTTGGGCCCGGCTCTCGCTGAGAGGTTCGATACGCTCGACATCCTGGCCGAAGAAGGTGTTCAATTCGTGGGCGACTGGAACAATGACGATCAGCCCTACCGCATGAAAGTAAAAAGTGGAAAGATGCTGTCGGTTCCTTACTGCATGGTGCTGAACGATATCGGGCTCTTTTCTCGACATGGCTACACGGGCGAAGAATATTTTGGTGCGATCGTAGATCAATTCGAGACTCTCTATTCTGAAAGCGAGTCGCTTGCACGAGTCATGGGCATTCCCCTTCATCCTTTCTTGGTTGGACAGCCGTTGCGCATCAAGTATTTCCAGAGAGCAATTGCTCACATGAAAAAAATGGATCGAGTCTGGTTCGCGACGGGAAGTGAGATCGCCGAAGCTTATGAACGAGTTTGTTTTTAGCCAACAGAGACACTGAACGTACGCGGACCGATCGTAAACGTTGCCCGCAACCGATGCTTCAAGATGGAGATAGCGATGTTCCGGAACCGCTGGTGGATTGTGGTTGCTTCGCTACTGGCTCAATTCGTAGGAAGCGGGGCGATCAACATATTCGCCTTCGGTGTGTTCTTGAAGCCTGTCGCCAATGATTTAGGTTTGGGTCGAGGTGTTTTGTCTTCGGCGCTTTTGCTGAGCACCTTTATGACGGCCGTTGGGTGCCTTACTTTCGGTGCGTTTTTTGACCGGGTTCGAATCAGAACCGCTTTGCTGCCTGCTATCGCCTTGTATGCTTTGAGTGTAAGCTCGTTTGCTCTCCTCCGGCCGTCCCTTGCGATCGTTTACACGCTTTTCGGCCTTTCGGGATTCTTCGGTGCTGGACAAACACCGTTAGGCTATTCCAAAGTCATCGCCCAATGGTTCAATAAGGAACGCGGCCTGGCGTTGGGGATCATACAGGCTGGAATTGGCATCGGCGGCATTTTTGTTGCCCAGCTTGCGAGATTGCTGATCAACGACTTCGGGTGGCGGAAGGCATATTTCGGCATTGGTATCGTCATCTTCATGGTTGCTTTCTTGCCAGTGGCAATCTTTGTTCGAGAGCCTGCTTCCCTTTTTGTCCGCGCGCCTGTCAACTGGGCAAGGCCTCCGCCAGAATAAAGTGGCATCTGGCCTGACAGCTGCCGAAGTGTTGCGGGGATCCCGGCAATTCTGGATGCTCGCGGTCGCATTCTTTATTGTTGTTCTCACGGCGAATGGGCCGCTGATTCACGCTGTCGCTTTGCTCACGGACCGCGGTGTTTCGATTTCCAGAGCGACGGCCGCATTGTCGGCGGCCGGATTTGCCATGATCGTGGGCCGTCTGCTGTCTGGATATTGCCTCGATCGTTTTTTCGGTCCTTATGTAGCGGTTTTCTGTGTTAGCGGTGCGATGATCGGCCTCGGCCTTCTGATTAGTGGGTACGCGGGGATCGTGCCAATAGCCGGAATTATACTTTGCGGTCTGGGGATGGGCGCCGAGGGGGATATCGTTCCATATTTTGTAAGCCGGTATTTTGGTTTACGCTCTTTTGGACAGATCTACGGTTACTTATTCGCTGTCTTCATGATTGGCGTTGGGGTGGGTCCGTCTCTAATGGGGTTCTCCTTCGACCGCTGGCACTCCTATGCCCCAATGTTCATTGTTTTCGAGTTTGCTCTTCTGATGGCCTGTATCATTTTTTTACTCTTGGGACCCTACCAATTTCCACCCGAAGAGCAAATGACGCTTCGCGATGCGAGAGGAACGCTTTCAGAGCTTTCTTCTCCGACGATTGGCGACGCGGCAAAGCCGTAAAAGGGAAACTTGGAAGGGCTCTTTGCTTAAAAGAGGTTCTGCGACACAGCGCTGACTGCGTGATAGTTTTTTTCGAGGGGGGTACCGCAAAATGAAGCCACCTATTTGGGACAAGTTTCTTACGGACCGCGACAAGGCCGTGTTCTCCGCAGGGGGATTCGGCGCGCGGATGGGCTTTGGCAAGCGGCCGGCGCTTCTGGTTGTCGATGTCAACTATGCGTTCTGCGGCGATAAGCCGGAACCGATTCTTGAGTCAATAAAGCGCTGGCCCACTTCCTGTGGTGAGGAAGCATGGGAAGGCGTACGAGTCATCAAACGGCTCATCGAAGCCGCCCGCGCCAAAGGCCTTCCTGTCATCTATACGACCAACAAGAAGCGCCCTGATATGTGGGATAACGGCAGTTGGTCGTGGAAAAACACGCGCCAAAATGAGAGGCTGCGTACGCAAACCAATCTCGATCCGAATGCGATCGTCGATCAGATTGCCCCGGGCCCGAGGGATCTTCTGATTCAAAAGCAGAAACCGAGTGCCTTTTACGCCACGCCTCTGCAAAGTTATCTCACGCTTCTAGGCTCTGACAGCCTGCTCGTTGCTGGAGCTACGACGAGCGGTTGTGTCCGCGCGACCGTTCTCGACGCGTTCAGCGGCAACTATCGCGTTACCATCGTGGAAGATGCCTGCTTCGACCGTTCGCAGGCCTCACACGCTGTGAGCCTTTGCGATATGCACGCGAAATATGCAGACATTGTCGAAAGCGCCGAGGTTATCGACTTCATTTCTACACTTCCTGCCGCGATGTTTGATTTACCAGCGGGCGAACCAGCGATGCAGACCGCAGCAAGTCGACGCTAGTCGGACTGTGAACGTGCCATCTATTTTGAATCTTCCAACTGGATCTTGAGGTTAAGGAATTCGTCCACTTCGGCCTTTTGACGCGGGTAGACAACTGTCTTCGAAGTCTTTTCTTGGATGATTGTCGGCCCATCGTTCCTCTTGCCGGCTCCAATCGGAATTGCGGTTCAAAATCAATTTCCTACTGCCTTCCTTGGCAGCTCCTGGTCCGCTCGATTTTCCATTTTGCGCTAAAAACTGGCGGGCGATTTCGCTCCCAGTTGCGCGCCAGACACCCTTGTGGCGGCAAATATACTCGAGGGATGAATCGAATGCATCGATGCGATACGGCATGCCAGTCAGATAAGGATGAATCGCAATGGCCATGACGCGGCCGGATTCCTCGCCCTCCCGATAGAGAACGTCGAATTGCCTGCAAATCATCTCCTGGAATTCAGCGGCTGTCCGGTGCATCTGTTCAAAGGCAGGCTTGTCGTTGATGTCATGACTGTACGGCAACGAGACAAGATTACGGCCGCCTTCCAGGTTCATCACATAAGGTTGGTCATCGTTGCACCAATCACATACATATTCAACACCTTCGGCCACGAGCAAATCGAGCGTGTCCCAAGTCTCTTGCAGGCCGGATCCCAGCCAGCCCGCCGGCCGTGTTCCGGTGGCGCTCGCGATGGTTGCAAGGCTGTCGCGGATGATATTCGCCTCTTCGCCGGGCGGCGCGTCATTCAGGCGCCGCGTATTGGTACGATTATGGCCCATCCATTCCCACTTCCGCGCTTGGCCCTCTTCGATAATCATCGAATGTCGCCCGCATACATCGCTGTTGAGCGCTACGGTTGCTCGGATTTCATGCCGATCAAGAGTCTGCATCAACCGGAACACACCTACCCGATTGCCATAATCTCTTGATGACCACAATGGGATGTCAGGAATCTTGCCGCTGCCGGAGCCCCCTGGTCGCTCCTCGAGAGAAAAGAATTCAATGTTCGGGATGACCCAGAGTGCCACCCGCGCGTTATTTGGCCATGTGAGACGCGGTCGACGAACTATCGGTGAATACGGAAACGGACCGTATGCGCTCGGCTTCATTATGAATTAGCTCGCTTTTAGGGCGCGCTCGCCCCGAAGGTGAGTTTCCACTTCATCGATATGCAGCACATCGGCGTACTTGTGATGTAAGTCGAACAAATTCACTTTGTGCGACAGTGCGCTCCGGTCAAAACAGCACTCCTCCACCAGAACAACGTGAAATCCATACGAGTACGCATCGACCGCCGACGCGCGCACACAGCCCGAGGTGCTCTCCCCGCAGATAATTACCGTTCGTATGCCAAGTTGCGTCAGGTGGGCCTGCAGAGGAGTCCCAAAAAACGCGCTTGCACGCTGCTTGGTAATAATGACGTCGTCCTGCTCAGGCCTGAACTCTGGTCTTATGGCATAAGCCTCGGCGTCGTTGCGCGGCGCACGCCGCTTGGTCGCATTGAGGCCTTCCGGTTTGCTGTTTGGCCGGACATCCATCGTGGAATAGAAAACTGGAATTCTTGTCGAACGTGCAGCCGCAAAAAGTCGTTTCGTCGGATCGATCGCAGCCCAGGCATATTGGCCGCAAGAACTCGGATACGTCTTCCAGATCTCCGCGATGGGCCGTGCTCCGCCCTCGTAGGCAAGTTCATAGAGATCGATGGCAAGCAGCGCGGGGAAGGAGCCCACGAAAACTTCGCGCGTATAACGGGAGTATAGATCAAGGACATCGCTTGAAACGACATCCTTCCAGCAATGATCTTCGAAATCGTTTGGCATTGAGCCCACCCCGAAGAGGCCTTATGTCATTGATCGTCCAGAGTTGTCAAGTCTGCCGCATATGATGGAAAGCCGCCACACAGAAAGCACTGTGAAGTTCTATAAAGGGAGAAGTCAAGAAAAAACACATCTCCTTCGGCTGGAATTTTTCTTGCTTCGCAGCCCCCCCGATCGAGCGAAATCTGTTCTGACCGACCGCGCCATGTGCTCGGTTGTGGGGCAAGGTAGCCCCGTGGTTTGGATTTTCTCTACCAGCGGTTTTCATCGCTTCTTCGCGACGAAGCCTGTCAGTTCCGAAACCAGCAAAGCAGAACGGCGGTCAAATTTGGCGACCATAGTTCTATCCGGGACTCATGGCCCATAGCTTTTTCTGGTTATCCGAGAGGGCCTAGGGTCGACTGTGAGACTTGGTGTCCGAAGCACGCAGCGCCTAACTTCACAGCTGAGACTCGCTCTCGAACCAGAGTGTGTCGAGAACTTGACGGCCACCGCCAGAGAAGATCTCCGGGATGGAGCGGAAGCGCTCAGAAACACTCAAGCTGTTTGTGGTTTCAGATGTTGGGCGTCGAAGCTCGCTCCTCTCTTCCACACGATCAACACGATGGTGGCTATCTTCCTGGCCAAGGTCAGACGCGCCATCTCCGGCCGGATGCCCTTGGTCAGCAAAGCGGTGTAGAACTCTTGAAACGGACCGGGTTTGCTCGAGGCCACGATCGCCGCACCCTTAAACAGATTCTTCAGATCGTGATTGCAGTTACGGTTCAGTCCGCGAATGGAGCTCGGTTTCTTCACTCGTTGCAGCTGTCCGTCGACACTACGGTGATCGGCGCTGCTTTGTGTCTCGATGCCAAATCCGCTGTACGTCCACAGCTGCCGCTTGGTGCGGAAACGGTGCGGTGTCTGCAGAATGCCCAGCAACACGGCCGCCCGGATCGGGCCAATCGACGGGATCTGGCAGAGCCGTTTCCAGGCCGGGTGTTTCTTACTCTCGGCGTGCAGATCCCGCCGCACTTGCTGACGCAATACTCTCAGTGCATCCAATTGTTGGTAGTAAAACTCGGCCCGCCGGCGCACTCCCGGCTCGGTGATTTTCGCCAGCCACTCCGCGCGATGCCGCGGTGCATAGACCTGCTTGCCGATACAAGGAATGGCCCAACTGCGATAGATCGCCTTCACCCGCGACATGACCCGTCCGAGATCTTTGGTAATGGTGAGATAACTGCGCACCAGTTCCTTCAGGCTTCGTAGCCCGTGTTCGCCGTGATAGACGGGGTGGAGATGATTCAGGCGCAACAGCTCGGCCAACCGCCGCGCGTCGATCTTGTCGCTCTGGTTGCCTTCTCTCATGGAGGCATTCTTTCGCGGATCGCACACCACGATCCTGGTGACATGGGGTTTGAGCAGGTCGTACAACCAGGCGGCCCAGGTTCCTTCTTCAAACGTCACCTCCAAGTCTCCGCGCAGCCCATCAACAAACTGCAGAATCATGCTGGCTTTCGTCTCGATCACGCATTCCATCACGATCTTTCCCGCCTCATTCCTCACCGCAATCGAAATGCTTTCCTTGTGCACATCCATTCCAATATACTTTTTGTCGTTCAACATGAGGGTGCTCCTTTCCGTAGGCGTTGATGCGAACGATCAAAACCTACTTCAAAGGGGCGCCCTTTTATATTGCGTCGATTTCGCAGGGTGAGCCTGTCAAAGTCAACGTAATCGTTCTGCTACCTGAATTTGCAATGGCCTGTGACATATCGATCGAATTGAAGTGGGTGGCAATTGTGTCCTTGCCAAAACACATATACCCGGAATTACCGAGCGCCAGACTACGATGGTGCGCCCCCAACTAGGATATAACATTGACACAGTGCCAGCACGGGAACGGAGTAGCTGATTCCCTGCCCTCGGGATCAGGAAATCTCGACGTCCACCTGGGGCGGCAGCGGTTGCCCCTCGCGTATCTTCTGCGCACGCTCGAGTTGGATCAGCGTGCGGTCAAAGGATTGTACGAAGCTGGTTTCGTAATGGAGTAAACTGGGCTGGGATTGGCTCTTGCGGCAAATCCGCCGATCAAGATTCCACGGGTTCCCCTCTGTGATTCAGTATGACACGTCGCACAGGCCGCAGGGGAACACCGAGATGATAGCGGGCATGCTTTCGTTCACCGGCCCGAACCAACGCGCCCTTGGCCACAAGATCCACCAAGTCGCGCGTGGCCGTCGCCGGCGATGCTCCGGTGACTGCGCAGTATTTTCCTGCGCTAAGCCCGCCTTTGAATCCTTCCGGGCCTTCGCGCAACATGCGCAGGAGTGCCTTCTCTTGTCTCTCATTGAGGTGATCCTTCAATCGGTCCAGCAGCTTTGCCTTGTCAATCAGGAATTCAACCAGCGCGATTGTACGATGTTGTGCTTCGATGACGACTCCCGCAAACCACGCTAGCCAAATCGTGATCTCATTATGCTTGTTCGCGGCTTCGAGCGCTTCATAGTAACTCTTGCGTTGGGCCAGGATCGCGGCCGCCAGTGCCATCAATGTCGGCCGCCCCAGGCTTTCTGCTACGGACTTTTCAGCAACGGCTCTACCGACACGCCCGTTCCCATCCTCAAACGGATGGATGCACTCAAAGTAGAGGTGAGCGATACCTGCTCTTGTCAAGGCGGGTAGAGGCTCGTCGCCGCGCGGCCCCGTACGGCGGAACCAGTCAATAAATCGCCACATCTCGGCCCCGACCTCCGATGACGGTGGGGCCTCGAAATGCACCTTAGACTCATACATCGCCCTTGAAACCACTTGCATTGGCTCCGCACCAGTTCGATACCGGCCAACATCTTTAAGCTCCCGTCCGCCAGCCATCACCATGCGGTGCCACCGAAACAACATGTCTTCGGAAAGCGGATCACCAAACGAGCGATAGAGATCGACCATCATCTCGGCAATTCCTTGTTCGGCAGGCCCAACCCGGCGCCTGTCAGTCTCCAGTCCCATCTGTTTCCGAATTGAGGATTGCACGCTGGCCCGATCCAGAATCTCACCTTCAATTTCCGAGGTGGTCAACGCCTCGCTGCTCATCGCTTCAATTGCCAGTTCATCCTGCTCTTCGCTTCCGAGGTGCCTGACCGTGCCCACCAGTACACCACCGCCAATAAGGAACTGCTGCTCCGCAGTCTCGAGGCGGGCACGGTCCCAGGTAAAAATAGGCCAATCAGGCTGTTGCCAATTCCAGGTCATGAGTGATAGGAGACTCACATATCGATCACATTATGCCAGATTTGTGAGTGATAGTGGTTGTCTCTCTGCCTCATCCTTAATTCTAGAACGCTCAGAGGACCGCGTCATTTCGCGTTCTGGCGAGGCAGAACGAATGGTATGGGCGGTGCCAGTCTGCGATGGTGGAGCCGCAGACTTGGATATGAATGGACACTGAGCCAGCACGGGAACGGAGTAGCTGATTCCCTGCCCTCGGGATCAGGGAATCTTGACGTCCACCTGGCGCGGCAGCGCTTGCCCCTTGCGCATCTGCTGCGAACGTTCGCGGCGCGTTGACGTCCGGTCAAAATATTTGTTCCCGGTAACTCACGAAGCCACGCGACAACTTTCCTTTCGGTGAACGAGATTCCGGTGTTGTGAGTGTCCTAGTCGGTTTCCGCCCCCCATTTTGCGACAAATATCACCGTAACCTGGCTATCTGAGCTAGCCTTGAAAAACGCAATAGACAGATTCCACATAGCTTAAGTGAGTTCGTTTTGCAAAACTGCATTTTTGGACTTTGGGCTCGCCTGTCCTTATCCGTTGGCGCAAGTCTGCCTCCGCGATCACTGCCATCGCTATAGCACACATGAGACTTTGCGTGGTGGTGGTCATAGCGTACCTTAATCTCCTTCGCGCAATGGCAGGGGGCAGCTTGGTGCGCCATATCTCGAAGCAAGAAGGTTGCGTGCCAGCACGGGAACGGAGTAGCTGATTCCCTGCCCTCGGGATCAGGAGATCTTGACGTCCAACTGGGGCGGCACCGGCTGCCTCTCGCGCATCCGCTGCAACCAATTGACCCTGTTGAGGGACCGATCGATCCTTGCGGGGGGTGTCAAGCGCCTCTTCCAGACGCTTCAAAATGTACACCCCGTTCACATTGCCCTCGTTCGGTTCGACCCTGCCAAAGATTGGCGTATTGTTCGACTGAACCCTCATGTGCGACTGGCCACTGTCTACGTGGCGCGACCTGTTGCTAGTGCAAGTTGTGTTAAACGTGTTTCGTGGTAATCTTTCGTCGACTGTAGTCGATATTTAGCACAAAATGACGGTGGAGCATTGCCTGACGGGTAGATTTGACAGGGAGTGCGCGTATAGTCGTGGCGGCCACTGAGAGTCCGGAAATTTCCGAAGGGAGGATTGGAAGATGACGAATGTTCCATTGATCTGTACGATCGCTTTTCTTTCAGTCTTCAGTGGCGCGCTCGTTGCGCAAAGCGACAATCCAAACTCCGGATCGTGGTCCGGCGTCGTCATCAACAATAATTGCAGTGCGGACGAAGCCTTTGCCGAAGCGGCAAAGTGCACCGAGAAGGAGGTTCCCGGGGCTAAGTTGGTCTTGTATGACGATACCACCCGGCAGATGTACATCCTCGATCCGCAGGACCAAGCGCAGGGGCACCTGGGAGACAGCATGACTGCCGCCGGATCACTCGAGGGCAATACAATCCACCTGACCTCTTTGAAGATGCACACTTCCATTGGCCTGGCAGTCGGGCAAAAGGCCCCAGCGTTTTCGGCTCGCGACCAGTTTGGCCGGCTGCAGAACCTGGAGACGCTGAAAGGACCAAAGGGAACTGTTCTCCTCTTTTTCCGTTCCGCCGATTGGTGACCGTACTGCAAAGGGCAGCTGGTCGAGCTGCAAAACGCAAAAGCAAGGTTTGAAGCACAGGGCATCAAAATTGCCGCCATCAGCTATGACAGCGTGGCGATTTTGAAGAGCTTCGCTGACCGGCGCAAAATCGAATTCCCCATGCTCTCTGACCCCGATTCGAAAACAATTCGGGAATACGATGTCCTGAACGACGAAGCAACGGGGCAATTTAAGGGTATGGCGCGGCCCGGATATTTCTTCCTCGATACCAAGGGCATCATTCGGGAAAAGTTCTTTGAAGCGAAGTACCGGCAACGATTTACCGGAAACAACATTATCGGCAAGCTTTTCCCAGCATTGGGCGATGAAGTAACAGACAAAGTCCAGGCCCCGCACTTGAACCTAGCTGTCGAACAATCAGATCGAACCGGTTTTCCGGGCGAACGAATCATCTTGACGACCGAGGTGCAGCTCCCGCCCGATGTGCATGTGTACTCCCCCGGGGTGCAGGGCTATAAGGCAATCTCGCTGCTGATGGAACCTACGCCAGGGATGGAGTTCACGCCGGCGAATTATCCACGCGCCAAAGTTCTTTATCTTTCTGCAATCAAGGAACGCGTCCCTGTATTCGAGGGCAAGTTCCGCATCACGCAAGAGCTGAAAATAAGCTCAACCGCAGAGTTCAGTGGTTCACTCGGGACTGACGGAAAAACGTTCGCGATTGCGGGAAGGCTTGAGTATCAGGCTTGCGATAGCAAGATTTGCTACTTGCCTACTTCGGTCCCGGTGCAATGGCAACTGCAAGTTGTGCCGCTCGACCGGCAGAGGGCTCCGGAGGACATTCGGCACAAGTAAGACGCCGGCCTTTGTTTTGACTTGAGCGCGAGAGGAGGCAGCAGTGTCCGAAGTTGCTTACATTTCCAAGGTTCGGATTGAACGCAAGGTTGGCCCGCTTCGGATCGCCTACTTACCCGGCGAATCGCAGCCGGTGATGTTTAGCGTCCACGGGGCCATAGCCGAGCATTACAAAGTTGATCCCTCCAGACTCACAGAGTCTCACTCCTCGACGATTGACTATGTGATTGCTGCGACTGCCGGTTGAATGCTCGGCACCTTCGGAGGCGCGCTGGATGCGCGTCACATTGATGCGAGTAACGGGAAGCTCGTGGGGGAAGTGACCGGCGAGGTCGAATCAGAGGAAGGCGTACTCGTCATACGCAGGGTCCATCTGGCAATGCGACTGATTGCGCCGGAAGAAGTCCTGGAGACCGTTGAGCGCGTGCACGGCCTTTACGCCATGCGGTGCCCTCTGTACCGCACATTGCACAAAACGATCCAGCTCACCTCTTCCTTCACGCTCGAAAAACCAGAGGCTTGATCCGGAACCGGGATCGAGAGACTCATTGGCGCAGAATGCGTTTGTCGCCCTGTCGCGTAGTGATGCCGTCGCGGTCCAGACGCACGAGCAAGGGCAGAATCACGCGCCGGGTGCTGCCGAGCATCTGGCGCAGATCGCTGACCGTCGCGGGTCCGCGGGCGCGAATGAAATCCCGGATCAACTGGGTGGCGCGTTTGACGTGCACCGCAGCCATCACCACTTCTTCGTTTATTTCGACGGCGTCGCCTGACTTAATCAAGAAACGCAAAGCCTGCTGCGAGACCGGATCAGGCGCGAGTCGCATGCGCGAGGGCGGGTCAAACGGGTTTGCAGCCAGCGCGGCGACCAATTTGGAAGCGGCGGCCTGAATTTGCGCTGACATCGTGGGGCGGTGCGATGCTCGGCAAATTACCGCGCCGGTCTGCACGAATTCACTCTTGCACAAATCCTTGATCAACGCGTCAAACAAACCAGCGAACGGAAGATCTACTTCGAGGGTCGCGCGCAGATCCGTCAAGAGCATGCCGGCATCTTCGGGATGCGTGCGGTGGCGAGTGTCAATTTCGTCGATCGCGCGCCGACAGAGATTTTTCCACTTTGCGATGTCGGCGACGAAATCCCCCTCGACTGCCACGGCAGCGTCGGCGGCGAGCCGTGAAATGCTTGTGAATATTTCTTCAGCGCTGAACGGCGATTTCAATAGCAACTGGGACCGCTTGGCTGCACCGTCACGCTTCAATTGCGAACTTATATAAGCCTGAACATCTTCGGGAGCGCCAGCACGCTGATTGAGACAATTTGCCCGTGCTTCGCTGTGAAGCAGCGCGCTACTGGCATTCTCATCAAGCACGATGCCACCGGCCAGAGTGTTTTGTTCGGCCCAGTCTCGTAAAACGAAGCGGTCGCCTGCGAAGACGAATGTGGGCCTCTCAAGACGAAGTTGCGCCAGTGCGCGTTCGCCCGCGGCCAACGTCTTGGAGGTGAAGAAGGCGACGCGCGCCGGCACATCGCCACTGCCGTGGTGCACTCTTACTCTCGCGTCTTGCTTCAATGGCTGGTCCCCTCTCGGCAAGATTTCCAGGAGCACGTCAAGGATATTGCCCGGCTCTCCGAATTCGACGAGTGTGACAACGTCACCCCGCCGGATGTCTTCGTGAGGAATGATGTTGGGCAAATTGAGCGCAGTGCGCGTGCCCGGACCGCTCGATTCAACATTGCGATTGTGAGACTGAATATTACGAATGCGCGCCGTCTTTCCCGACGGCTGGATCACGATATTTTGGCCACGCAACAATGAGCCGCCAGTCAACGTTCCTGTAACGACCGTGCCAATGCCCTGGAGGTTGAAAACTCTGTCAACTGGCAGGCGTGGTTTACCGAAATCGCGAGGCGGCGATGTCTTGGCCAGCACAGTCGCGAGCGCGGATTTCAGATCATCCAGGCCGCGCCCGCTGATGATGGATGTCGGGACAATTGGACAGTTTGAAAAAGGCGTGTTGCGCAGCGTTTCACGGATGGACGCGATCACTCTCGTTTCGTCCCGCGCGAGGTCAATTTTGGTCAGTGCGATAACGGCACGCGTGACGCCGAGATATGTCAGAATTTTCAGATGTTCTTCAGTCTGCGGCATCCAGCCGTCGTCGGCCGCGACGATCAAAAGGGCTAAATCGATGGAGCCAACGCCGGCAACCATATTCTTTACAAAGTCTTCGTGCCCAGGGACGTCGACGATTCCCAGTTGGAAACATGAAAGTGGATCGGTCGGAGACTGCAGCTCCAAATGTGCAAATCCAAGGTCAATCGTGATTCCTCTCAATTTCTCTTCGGGCAAACGGTCCGGGTCCGTCCCTGTGAGCTCTTTGACCAATGCACTCTTACCGTGATCTACATGGCCCGCGGTGGCCACGATGAAATGTTGAACCCTGGACATGATCCGTTTTCCACGCGCCCGGACGTGCTGCGGACTCTCATCGAAATAGTCGCAGCTTATTCGGCCGTGCCTCCCTCATAGAATCCGTGGGGGCCACATAACCTGCCGCTAGACACACAAGTCGTGAATCGCTTTAATTAATTCCGTGTCCTGCCGCGGAAAGATCGTGCGCAGGTCAAGTTTGAATATGCCACGTCCGATATATCCAACGATAGGCACGGAATGCTCCCGCAGACGAGCGGCCATCTCCTGAGGCTTTAGTATTTCATGTACTAAATCGAGCGTCACCGAATCGAGAACCGAGCGCGGCAATGTCCCCCCGCCGACCTGCGCGTGGCCAACACCGACGGTGATTTGGATGGGTAGTCCTTCGACCGCCGCAATGATATTCTTGGCACGCACCCGCAACTCATCGACCTGCAAATGCAGCATCTTAAGCACGGGAACATCCATGTGGTCAGCCATACCGTCAATTTCATTCTGTTTCCCAGGAGCGGAATTCGAGTGTGGCGCCCCGCCGCGACTCTTACGCAAATATAAGTCCACGGTTGTCTCCAGCGCCGAAAGAATCAATTTGTCGCAGCGCAGCGCCCGGAACAATGGTTCGTGCTTGAGGGCGGCGATCCTTTCTTCCTTTCCAGCGATAATGCCCGCCTGCGGACCTCCAAGTAATTTGTCTCCGCTGAAGCAAACCAAATCGACTCCGCGGCGCATCACTTCGGCCGGAGTAGGCTCGTGTTCCAGGCCGCCATTCGTTTGCGTTTCGATAACCGCGCCGCTTCCGAGGTCTTCGACGAACGGGATCCGTTTCTGTCGCGCCAGCTTTGCTATCTGTTCCACTATGGGCGACTCGACGAAACCACCCATGTAAAAGTTGCTGCGATGCACTTTCAGGATCATCGCAGTTTCGGGCGTAATAGCCCGCACATAATCGCGGAGCGAGGTCTTGTTCGTCGTGCCGACTTCTCGAAGCCGCGCGCCACTGGATTCCAGAATTTCTGGTATCCGGAAACCTCCACCGATTTGGATCAGCTCACCGCGGGAAATAATGACCTCATTTTTCTGGACTTGCGTTTGTGGGCCTCTGCCGCGGGAACGAAGGCCGAGATCCGCCGGTCTGGACGCGCAGAAATGCCGGAGGATTAATACAAGGGCGGCAGCATTGTTATTCACGACGGTGGCGGCCTCAGCCCCGCAAAGTAACGCGAGGCATTGCTCCAGGTAAGCAGAACGACCACTTCTCGCGCCGCCCGTAAGGCTGTATTCAAGGTTGTTGTAATTCGAGCCGATTTTCAACACAGCTTCCATGACCTCCGCCCCAAGCGGAGCGCGACCGAAGTTCGTATGGATGAGGATGCCCGTTCCGTTAATTACGGGCCGAATGCGGGAAGTCCCCAACTCGAGGAGCGCAGTGTGAATTCGGGAGATCACGCCGTCGAAATTCGGCACAGCCTTTTGTTTGCGAAACGTGTCGAGTTCCCTGCGCACGACGGCAAGCACGACTGGGCGAGGGAATCCGGTGTCGCCCATTGCAAGTAAGATTCTTTCCACAGATGGAATGGCGCGGAGAAGGGACCGGTTCATCGACTGACCCTGATCTTTGGTTTGGCAGATCGTGCGATCTGGCCAATGATCGCGGCGTTGGAAGCATCGAGGCGTGCCAAAAGTTTCAAGACCTTGTCCAAATTCCTTCGCGGCACGCTGAGCAAAAGGCCGCCGCTTGTCTGCGCATCCGTGAGAAGGGTCTTCTGAAGATCGTTGACCCCATCCCACTCGGTGAATTGATTGGCGTAGGCTAGATTATCTCGGCTGCCGCCCGGGATACAATCGGCGGCAATTAGGTCGAAGACCTCGCTTCTTATAGCAGGTACGCGGGCTGCAAGAATTTCCGCGCCAACATGACTGGCGCGACACATCGCGTTCAAATGGCCGAGTAATCCAAACCCGGTCACATCCACCGCGGCCCTGAGCAGTCCTCTCTCGGCCAGTTCCGGCCCGACATCGTTCAACTTCGTCATCATGGCAATCACCTTGCGTTCAAGCAAACGATTGGTTAAGCCGCGCTTGATACCCGTGGTGATGATACCTGTGCCAAGCGGTTTGGTCAGGATCAGGACGTCGCCGGCCCGAGCTTTCGCGTTGGTCAGCATATTCCTTGGCGAAACCATGCCTGTAACGGCAAGGCCGTAGATGGGTTCCGGATTTCGAATGGTGTGGCCACCGATCAGATCGCACTTTGCTTCCTTGATTTTCGCGGCGCCTCCGCGAAGGATTCGATTAATCACGCGCGGCGGAACCAAATCTACTGGAATCCCCATCAGGTTTAGCGCCGTCAACGGGCGGCCGCCCATAGCATAAACGTCGGAAAAGGCATTTGTCGCAGCGATCTGTCCGTAGGCAAACGGATCGTCGACGATCGGCGTGAAGAAGTCGGTTGTTTGCACCAGGGCCCGATCTCGGTCGATGCGATACACACCTGCGTCATCTCCAGTGTTGAAGCCAACCAGGAGATTGCGGCTATTCAGAATTGGTAACTGACGCAGAACCTGCTTCAGAGCCTGTTGGCTGAGTTTGGAAGCTCAACCGGCGCAGGACGACAACGCAGTTAGCTTGAAAATCTCGTCGCGTGACACGACTGATCACCTCCTTTCGATAAGCCGGGAAACGATGGCTTAGAACATGAAAACAATTGGCGGAGAGGGTAGGAATCGAACCTACCCCCCGGCACAAAGTGCCGGGGCAGCGGTTTTGAAGACCGCGACGACCACCAGGTACGCGTCACTCTCCGGGCAAAGCATAACGCCTATCTCCAGGGGACCGAATCTCACCAACCGTCCCACGTTGCCTGGAAAGACCGGCCCGAATGATACCTTAAAGTCCTTTGCTTTTCGGACTGTATCCAGATTTAGTTCATCTCACCTCGGCACAATCGCGCGTCAGGAACCATCAGAAACGATAGTTCATTTCGGTGAATCTGAGTATGCCGTTGGGGAAAGGAGAGGTATTGCAATAGCGGGCTGGAATCTCGGACAATTTCAGTCTGTGCTGGTGCGGATGGCAAACCGTTGGGAGACCTCCCGTTGAAAAATGTTTCACAGTGCCGCGAATAAATGAGACGAGTGGACTAGGGTGGTGTTTTCGAAATCAAAAAGAAAATTCCGGTGAGCAGGAACCCCTGGATTCGAAAAAACCAGCGCGCTCGAGCTGTGACACCCAGCACTTTCTCCCAGCTGCGGAATGGGTAGGTCGTTCTCGCCTGCATTTACGCTACGCGAAGTGCGGGAAATGCACGATCGAGATTAAGGACGACCTGGAAAGAACTGGCTTTACATTGCGTGTTCGCTGGATGGAGGCACAATCCCTTTGATCCGCATGTATGCCACCATTTGTCCGTACATTTCATTATCGTGAGCGATATTGAAGAACAGGACCCCGAACTTGGTCTGATCGTGGCCAAACATCTTCACCACCTTGGCTCCCTCGGAGTCATTCATGGAGTCATAAACCGGGTCGCAATAGTCGAACGATTCTTTGAGTGCTGCAGAAACCTCGGCCTTGGAAGTCTTCCCTTTCGCGTTCCCCTTTTTCTGCTCACCTTTGGCCATGGCGCAGAGAGCCGTCTGAACGTCCGCGACGTGCGCAATCATCTCAGCGTAGGTACGCACTTCTGGCGTCGTCCGGAACGAATAGTTTTCTTCCGGCATTTTATCTGCTGATTTTAGAAGTACGGTCTTGATGCTCGTATAACCTTCCTTAGCATCAGCACTTACCGAGTGGGATTGGGCTTTCAAGCTGGTCCCACCCGAGATAATCATGACGAAAATCAGAATGCAGAAACGTTTCATGGCTTCTCCTCTCAGCGCTTCGGAGTAAATATCAGAAGTATCGCAACCAGAATTTCTGATTTGGGCCTCTATCTCAGAAATCGTACGCTTCTCATGCCCTTCGCACAACGATTTTGCCACTGGAGGAAGCCTCGAAGAATATTGCGAGGTTTCACCGGCCGAGTCCCGAGAAACTGGATTCTTGGAATATGGAAATCTGACCCGTTCACTCTTGTTGGCCGGAGATAGCCACCAGTAGACCCCTCAGGATTTCGTACTTGTGCTGCCGCTCACCCATCCGAATTGCAGCTCCCGCATAACGACCAACAATCAAGGCAATTGCTGACCAGATGACTACAATCTTGAGGATCAGTAGTTCGATATATCACCCCAGTCTTGAAGTTTCAGGCCATCTGATCGGATTTCCCGATTTAAGGTTTAGTCCTGCTGCTCTTGCGCGTTCGGCGGCTAATTTCCTTTGGATGCTACATGTAGGAATTCGCCGTCACCAATTTAAACGAACGCGTTTTACAATGCCCCAGAACCTAGCCTCAAATATATCCGTACCGCTGCTCGCCGGGTGTGACCGTGATGGACGTCATCGTTCAGTGTGACCGGGGAACACATTCCGCCACTCTGGTTTCCGGCTGATAAACGCGATTATCGAAATGTGGCCAGTTCCTCCCGGGCGCAGAAAGCCACATTCCGATAGGAGGGACTTACCGGGACTCAGCTCACAATTATGTTATAAACACGTTTCAGCCCAGTGCGAAATCAAGGAAGAGCCGGTTGCCGACCATGAACAAGCAGCTGTGTAGACTCGCGGAATGTCGTTGGCGTTGATCATCGGGAGCAAAAGTGCCCTACAGTTATTCGCGACTGTTCAAAGAGATCACCGGACGGAGTTTCGAAAACCGACCCGTATTTGATCCGCCCCGATTGACTCCGCTGCGAAAGCCCATCGCCGAATCGACCATCGGGATGTTCGTCAGCTGCGGGGCGCAGTTGCCGGAAGACCCGCCACTGGCGGAAACAGAGGACATCTCGTTCCGCTTGGTCCACCGCGACATGCCCCTATCAAGGCTCGTCGTCTCGCACAAGACCTGCGTGCGCAAGTGGGCTATCGAGGATCTTAACGTCGCGTTTCCCCTTGATCGCATGAAGGAACTCGAGGCCGATGGCACAATTGGGCGGCTGGCGCACACGGCCGTATCGATGGTGGGTTCCATTCAGCGCTACACGGAACTTGTCGAACAGACGATTCCCGCAATCAAGCAGATATACATGTCGCAGGGTGTCGACCTGGTCTTCGTGTTTCCCTTCTGTCCTGCGTGTCATCGAGCCTCCGCCGTCGTGGCGAGAGCGCTCGAAGCCCGAGGGCTGCCCACCTTGAGCATGAGCGTCTTGCTAGAAGCAGCCGAGGAAACCAAGCCGCCGCGCACATGCTTCCTCGATTTTCCACTTGGTTGTCCGGCGGGCAAACCACATGAAGCGAATCAGCAGCGCGAAATTCTGCGGACTGCGCTGGGGCTTGCGCCGCAATTTGACGGGCAGCCCTGGCACGTCGAATCCCTGCCATTCCAATGGTCACCGGACGGCAGCCGCGCTTGGGAGCGCGAAGTGGACGACTTATACCGGAATGGCGGGCTGGCCATCGTGATGGAGCATCGCGCAGCCCATCACGCCCAAGGTGAATCGCTCGTGGGCCGCGAGCGCGAATTTACCATTCGCTGCAACTGCTAGTCACAGTCATTTCTGTTGTCATTTTGGGCCGGACGCCAAGGAGGTCCCGAGAAACTGCCCGATCGGAATGTGTCCCAAGTCGTCCCGACTGAAAATCCCACATTCTGAGAAGGAAATTTCAAGGGACTAGCCCGCAATCACCGAACTGGATTCATCACAACACTTTTGTGTTTCGTGTGAGCCGTCTCGAAGCAACGAAGTTGCATGCCAGCACGGGAATTGAGTCGCTGATTCCCTGCCCTCGGGATCAGGAAATCCTGACGTCCGACCGAGGCGGAAGCGGTTGGTCTTGCAAGCTTAGCTCTTTGACAATGGTATGATATATGTTACCATCGAGCGCAATGATCGATATCCGCGAATACCACGACCGGGACGACCACAGCCCGTTTCGCGAGTGGCTTGACAAGCTGAATTCAGAGGCCGCCCAGAAAGTGACAAAGGCTCTTTATCGTGTAGGGCTCGGGAACTTCTCCAACATCAAGGGGGTTGGCGCTGGTGTTTTTGAGTGCAAGATCCATTTCGGCCCTGGGTACCGCGTGTATTTCGGGAAAGACGGCGAGCAGATTGTCATCCTTCTTGGCGGTGGAACGAAACAGCGACAGCAGAACGATATCCGGCTTGCACTCCGTCGATGGGAAGACTACAAGAGGAGAAAGCAGGAGCAGAAAGATGAGGAATAAGCGATGGCTTTGACACGGGATTTCAGAGAATCGGTTCAAGCACGAGTAAAGCGTGACCCCGCCTTTCGGAAGGGGCTTCTTAGCGAAGCGATCGAAAGCCTTCTCTCTGGCGAGGTTGCACTTGGCAAAGAACTATTGCGTGACTACATCAATGCCACAGTTGGATTTCCCAAGCTCGCCGCGCATACCAAGCTCCATGTGAAAACTCTCCACCAGATGTTTGGTCCGAACGGGAATCCGACCGCAAACAATCTGTTCGAGATCGTTGCCTATTTACAGCGGGCCGAAGGTGTGCGATTTGAGCTACGCACTGCCAAAGCCTCATAGACTCCTATCAGGCACACTCTCGCATGGCAGAGCCAGCGACTCAGGCATGGATGGACACTAAGCCAGGGTGGGAAAAGAGTAGCTGATTCCCTGCCCTCGGGATCAGGAAATCTTGACCTCCAACAGGGGCGGCGCTTGCCCCTTGCGCGTCCGCCCAGATGTTTGTTCCACGCGGCTCTTGCAAGCCCGAGACAACCCTCGGTGAACGAGATTCCGGCTTTGTGAGTGTCCTAGTCGGTTTCCGCCCCGTATTTTGCCCCAAATATCACCATTACCGGGCTGTCTGAGCTAGCCTTGAAAAACGCAATAGACAGATCAACATGCCATCAAAAGGCCCATCAATAAACGCACGCACTTTACCGCGCCCTAACAAATAATTGAAAGCCGCCAGCAACAGCGAGTTTCAGCAAGCTCGGAAGTCAGACCGGCTCAGCCACGCTCATAAACCCTGAGGACGAACGGTGAGAATGGGCCCGCTAGGATTCGAAAATTCCAATCCATATCTTCAGTGTCAAATCGTGTCTGGCTACATTGGCTAGGTATGGTCGCAATTCTTTTTCGTACCTTTCTTGGAGGCGCTGGGAATCGAGTTTTTGCGCCTTGAACAAGTATTCTGCGTCGTCGCGATCCTTCGAACTGTTACGCTCTAGTTTGGACAAGATGCAATCGTACGGATCTGGGACAAGCAACTTGAGGCTCTTGAACTGCCCCGGAACCATCTCTGCCAGCCTTGTTTCGTAATCTTCTGGTAGGTTGGTCACTGCTACTCGGTGTAACCTCACCTTGTATTTCTTGGCAAGAGCAGATCCTTCCCCGGCGATCGCATCTAAATTCAGATTTGCAGGTACGGCCGTGTAGTAATCGATGTCGGCTGTACTACGACCTAAGCCATAAAAGAAAGATAGAACGAATCCACCGATGCAGTGCAAAGCAAGTGGTTCGGTGAGTTTCGAGTCAAGTTCCGTCAAGAATTCTCGCCAGGGTGACGGAAGTGGTTCCTTGAGGTCAATTGCCATACTGTAAGTGTGCCGGCCGCAAATCCGTCAGCAAATTCCAATGCCGAGCTTCTTCCGGACGATTCTGTAGCAACCACTCTTTTTCACCCTCAGTCCGAGGAGGACGGTAAAAGATGTCTTCTTTGGCCAATCGGCTTTCGTCGAGCGTGGCTTCCAGATCACGAAGGGCGTGTGTTCTTTGTTCATTCTGAGGATTTCGCTCTGAGATTTGACGGGCCAAGCTGACAACAAATCCCAAACGATTTTGGAGATTTAGTTTTCTCGCCTGCTCCACTAGCCAAGTCGAAGCCCCCTGCCAGTACTCCAACGCAACCCACGGCAGAGCTTCAGCGACACGAACTGCAAGTCTCTCTTGAGTCAAAGCCATAAGCAGGACCTCTGAGGGGTTCTTCTTCAACGTGTGCGTACGAAGATAAGCAAAGCCAGGATAGCCGAGTCTTGCAAGTGACTCGGCCAAGTGCTGCTCGTCCACGGGACCTGGCACAAACTCTCCCGAGACGGGAAGTGTCACAGGAGAAAGGCCATAAGTCATAGCAAATTTGCGGGTTAACTTAGGCGTGAGCCGCCGTTTCCCGTTCTCAAGCATATTCAAATAAGCCTGTGAGACACCCAGACGTGCGGCTGCCTGGGTTTGGCTCCAGCCTTTGTCTAGACGTGCTGCTTTGAGTTCTTGAGGCCTCATGGGGCCATTTTATAACAAGATTGTAATAACTTGTCAAGCCCAAAGGCAAAAGGGCCGCCAAACAGATCGGATTGACTAAGGCGCGGGAATTAGCCAAGGTGGCTCGGCGGGACAGACAGGGGTTCGATTGTGCACCCTAGGTGCACAAAGCCAGCACCATGCCGCGGGAGGATTTCAAACGCAAGGTTGATCGCTACCTGACTGGGAAAGAAACCGAGCCGTGGGAGATCCTTTATTTCAAGGCGTACAAGAGCCAACTGCCTGTCATCGAGCAGGCCCTAGAAACAGCTGGTCTGATGCTCGGTAGCGACAAGTCGCGAGGCTACTGCTTAGAGATGATCTGCGCGGATTTTCTGGCAGGAGTGAGCTTGGAGGCGGACGACCGAGATGCTCTATTTCCTTGTCTCACCCGGCTGGTCATTGGTCTTCCGAAGCCGCACCGGAAGCAACTCCTTGAAGAAGTGCAGCTGACGCTTTGACTCGGATCCGTGCCAAGCGACCACGCTTGCGGCTTGATCCTGAAGCTTATCGCCAACTCTGCCGCGAAGTCCTGGAGCGAGACGGCTGGCGTTGTCAAAGGTGCGGGCGGATGGAAGGCCTTCAAGTCCATCACATACAGCCGCGGAGCCGACTGGGAGATGACACGGCCAAGAATCTAATCACCCTCTGGGCGTCGTGCCATCAAAAAGCTCATCGGCATTCCTAGGGTCGTTGGCTACCGTCTGAATCTTCGCGGCATCTGCTCTGGAATCGAATCCGAGAAAGACGCTCTTGAGCCTGAAGTTCTAAATCTAGTTGGTTCCCCCCGCACCGATGTCTGATAGCATTGAACCAAAGCTGTTGTTGGCTCTGATTTGGTATCGGTATGTTGAACTTCGCGAAAAGGCTCAGTCTCGAGTTTTCGGCAATGAACGATCTGCCTTGACTGAATCGGACGTCTGGAATACACTTAAGCGAATGATTCCACACTACTTACAGACATTGTTTTGGGATACAAACGTTGACAATTTTGATCCCCTCGCCTTCCCTACCTACACCATCGGTCGTATCCTCGAATATGGCAACCAAGACGCGATTGCTTGGTTGAAGGATACTTTTTCCGATACCCAGATTATTGACGTAGTCAGAACTGAACGGAGGCTTTCGCGTCGATCGGCAAATTTCTGGGCCTTGGTGTACGGCCTGTCTCCCGATCAAGTGGCAGCTCTAAAGCTCGCATCCTAATCCCCGCTCGTTTATCCTTCACTAACCTAAGGAGCAACGACTATGAACGAAAAGGAACCCGTGTGGCATCGGGAGACCGTGGATGCGGGGGTTGAACGGACGCTTCGCGATCTGCACAACGTTCCCATCCTAACGTCCTTCTACCTCGCGGGAGGAACGGGTTTGGCACTCCAACTCGGTCATCGCCGATCGGTTGATCTTGACTTCTTCCTGGGCAAAGACTTCAACGAGGATTCCCTGCTCCAGAAGCTGCAACACCTCGAAGGATTCGCTCTGGCAGCCAAGGAACCTGGAACGATCTACGCAAGTATTCGGAAGACAAAAGTGAGCTTCATCGCCTATGCCTACCCGATTCTTTTTCCATTTCAAGCGTATCTTGGTGTGAACGTGGCCGATTCCCGCGATATCGGCTGCATGAAGATTAGCGCAGTTGCCAGCCGAGGGACCAAGCGCGATTTCGTCGATCTTTACTGCTTAGCGCAAGAGTATGGTCTGAAACAACTGCTCGGATGGTTCACGAGAAAATTTTCCCAAACAAATTACAGTATGCCTCATATCTTGAAATCGTTATGCTATTTCGAAGAAGCCGAACAGGACCCCATGCCTCACATGCTGATGTCTCTCTCCTGGGAAGAGGTGAAGCAGTTCTTTGCAAATGAGGCCCCACGCCTAATTTAAGGTTACACGAGTAAGCCGGTCTCGGATTGAGATGGGCTCTTCTTTGACGTATTACCCTTACTTGCTTCGTGTCAGGGCATCTGAGTGTTCAAGGCGCCTGGCCGTGGATCCGCGCCAAGCGACCCCGCCTGAGGCTTGATCCGGAAGCTTATCGTGAGCTCTGCTACGAAGCTTTGGAGCGAGACGGCTGGAGTTGCCAAGCATGCGGACGGATGCAGGATCTTCAAGTCCATCACATTCAGCCGCGGAGCAGACTGGGCGATGACGCGGCCGAGAATCTGATCGCCCTCTGCGCATCGTGCCATCAAGAAGCCCATCGGAATTCGTAAGATCATCAGCAATCGTCTGAATTTTCGCGGCATCCGCTCTCAAAATGAATTCGAGAAAGACGCCCTTGAAACTGGAATCGGGAAGAGAGCCGAGGGGTTGCTACCGATACCCCATTTATCGGGAGGAATCAGTTACCGGCTGGATTTCGGGAGATAGGAAAACTAGGCGAACGTGAGCACTTAGCGGGGCACTCGGAGATCGCTGAAATATACGTGGCGGAGCCGACTCACGCGACTGGGCAGCTTCGGCCACGTGAACAGCACAAAAAGAAATAGTATCAGGATGAATGCGATCACCACCAAGGCACCCGCCGCAGGGCTTCGTTCGTGCTCATATTCCTCTCCGCTTGCTGCCCGGATATGCGTTCTTATACACCCAAGGCCCAGCGAGAACTAGCGTCGGCGTACCAAAGGGCCGGTCAAGCTCAAGAATACGAGTATCAATATCGCAGCCAGAATTATCGTGGTCATTGGGCGCCCTCCGTGTCCTTCCGAATTATTGTCGGCGGCCCGGAATCGTCGATCTTCGGCCCGTTGTTTGACGATCAGAGAGATGCTTGATGGCTTAGACTCTTGGCAGCTTCTCGTACAGCTTGCTCGCTTATCTTACCCGTTTTCTTTCGCATGGTTTCAAGCGTCGTGTCAGGTGAGAACCCTGGAATTGGTCTCGGCAGATTCTTGTTGAGCGTGTCGCCGCGTTTCTGCCGAATCTCGCCCGATCTCTTGTCGCGATAACGGTTATCTAATCCTGGTTCTTTCATGACTGTCTCCTTGTACGGCTCTCGAACTTTCCTTATTCGTTCCTCGCGCGTAAGGATCAAGTGAGATGCTTGATCGGAGGGTCGATAGCTGCAGTGTCTAAAGACACCATCTGAGGTGATTTTCATCACTCCATGGCTGCGCTGTGAAAAAAAAACTAAGAGGGGCTTACACAGGTTGAATCAGTGAACAAGAAAAGCCAGGGCGTCCGATCTGGCTATCGGGGTGCGATTGATCAGTTTAGTATTCCATCTCTAGGCCTTTTTAATCAACCGCGTGATCCAGACCAGGATCACTGCGCCGATGAAGGCGACGATGATCGACCCGATCATCCCGTTGCCGAGGTGCAGACCCAGCATGCCGAAGATCCAGCCGCCGACGATCCCGCCGACGATGCCCAGGATGATGTCCATGATGACGCCGTAGCCGCCGCCCTTCATCACTTTTCCGGCGAGCCAACCGGCGATCAGTCCGACGATAATCCACGCGAGGATTCCCATGGGGTGCCTCCAGTCTCGGAAGAGAGGGATCGGGCCAATAGTGCGGCCCGTTTGAGAGAGTGCGGGCGATTCCCAAAGCCCGGCGCCCAAAAAGCTGCCCCCCCCTTCTAGTCCACTTCTCGGAAAAGGTCAACTGATTAGCAAGGAGGTGACCACCGTCCCACTTTCAACATCCATGTTTCCGCCAATTCCTGATGATCCTGTCAGTTCAGCCGGTCGATGCAACTTCACCGCTTTGTTGATAGAGTATTTAACAATGCGGACAGCTCATTGCAGCAAGACAAAATGAAGAATCGAGGAGCCGGGACCGTGAATGTCGTAAGCTGTAAACTAAATCCCACTTCGATCATTCTGGGGGGACGATCTAACCTTACTGTAAGCATAGACGAGCCCGCGCCTGAATGGGGGACTGGTGTAACCATAGACAGCATCTTTAACGGAAGCGAACAAACTCTTCTCAATTCCCCGGCTACGCTAGGCTTTTCTGCCGGAAAGTCGACGTACGTGTACCCCTTAAAAACACAAATAGTTGAAAATGCAGCAACGAAAATAACCTTTTCGGCTCACATTGGCGCCGGAACCGCAAAAACTGCTGAATTGCACATATCGAGAGCGCACTGCTAGCAGCTCAAATCCCAGCCGCTCATTCTGGCCCTGCCTGTGGACCGCCTGGCAGGGCCTATTAAACGCGATGACTGACGGTGGCCTCTACTCCCGGCGTACAGTACCCATTGAGGAGGGCGGCTGTTCTGCGCCGTTATCCGCCCCCCGACCGGAAAACAACACCTGGCACTCTACAGCCTGAGCAGCCGCGCCGGGTTTTCACAAAGAATTAACTGGCGCTCCTTCTCAGTTATATTCGGTATCGCCTCGACGTACTCTACGGGCCTCTTGATGGCCATGCCCTGCGGAAAATCAGTACCACATACGACGCGATCGGCGCCCACGAGATCAATCAGCATCCGGGTAAGCTTCGGGTCGTGCATGGCGAGGTCATAGTGAAAGCGACGCAGGTAATCGCTCGCCCGTGGCACCGCAAGCATGTGTGATCAAAAACCTTGTGGCAGAATTGCAAGCTCCGGTCCTTGGGTGTACGTTATCGGTCAACTAGAAAGTTAAAATGACAATTCTGGATGAAGGCTAAAGTTTGAGACGGAGCCAGGCATGACGGTGCGAGTTAGGAGGATGAATATGCGACGGTTTGCAGCAGTAGTCCTGCTCGTGGTAACTACCTTTATGGGTGTGGCCCTTCTCGCGCTTTGGAAATCTATCGCCGCGCAAAGTTCTGGTTCTTTTTCGCATGGCACTGGCACCGCTGAACCGACATCCTCCGAGTCTGCATCCACGCATAAGCTTCCCGGGCTCGAGCAGCCTGTCACCGTCATCCGCGACACTTGGGGGGTTCCCCACATCTATGCCCAGAATCAGCATGACATGTTTTTTGCTCAAGGCTATGCCACGGCGCAAGACCGTCTCTTTCAAATGGAGCTCTGGAAGCGCGCGGGGCAAGGAACTCTAGCTGAGATTTTGGGGCCGACTTTCCTGCAGCGAGACATCGGGGCCAGACTCCTGCGCTACCGCGGAGACATGGCTGAGGAATATGCCAGCTATGCTCCGGACGGGAAACTAATTCTGGAAGCTTTCACCGAGGGTATAAACGCCTACATCAAGTCGATTTCAGCACCAGGCGGGCCGGGACTGACACCGGACTTCAAAGCCGCCGGCTTCGCGCCCGAACCCTGGAAACCGGAGGACGTCCTGACACGAATGGCTGGCTTCCCGATGACTCGAAATGCCGTCGCCGAACTCGCGCACGCGGAACTCGTCAAAATGATTGGTGCCAAGAAAGCTTCGACTCTTTATGATTTTAATCCTGCGGTGGAGCTTGATCCGGCGCCGGGCCTTGATCTTTCGGGGTTGTCATCGAGCCTGGTGCGCAATCTTGTGGGCAGCGACGTGGGAATCAGTTTCCCTCCCTTGAAAAAGGTCGCGGACAACTTCCCTGTCGAATGGAATAGCGAAAACTGGGGTAGCAACAACTGGGTCGTTTCCGGAAAGCTCACCCAGACCGGCCGGCCAATTCTCTCGAACGACCCGCATCGTACCGTCAACATCGTGCCCTCGCTCCGCTACATCGTGCACCTGGTCTCGCCTGGCTGGAACGTGATCGGCTCAACTGAAGCCGGCTCACCTGGCGTGCAAGGTGGGCAT
Organism: uncultured Acidobacteriota bacterium; assembly: GCA_963740035.1. Classification (GTDB taxonomy): domain Bacteria; phylum Acidobacteriota; class Terriglobia; order Acidiferrales; family UBA7541; genus Palsa-360. The sequence continues at coordinate 287,766 of CAVUDA010000034.1, read as the reverse complement.
AATGAGCGGGTGGGGTTTGGCTGGACTATCTTCGGCATGGATCAGCAAGACTTGTACGTTGAGGCGCTCGATCCGTCCGATCCACTTCGATATAAAACGGAGTCCGGCTGGGACACGATGAAAGTTGAGAAGGCCGCGTTTCACATCAAAGGTGAACCCGACAAGGTGGTGGACCTAAAATTCACCCGGCATGGACCCGTCCTTTGGGAAGACGCGGCCACTCATCGCGCACTCGCGCTGCGGTCCGTGCTTTCTGATCCAGGGACGGCAGGCTATCTCGGGTGCCTGACTATGGATCGGGTCAAGAATTGGAATGAATTCGAGGAGGCCGTCAAAGTTTGGAAAACGCCCACACACAATATCGTCTATGCCGATGTGGACGGAAATATCGGGGAACATTCGGTGGGTCTTGAGCCCGTACGGAAGAATTGGACTGGTCTGATGCCGGAGCCCGGCACCGGCGGCTACGAATGGGGAAATTGGATTCCCACTTCGGAATTGCCGCACCAATACAATCCCGAGCGTGGATTTATTGCGACCGCGAACCAAAAAATGATTCCGGAGAACTATCCATACAAGGTCGGCTACGAATGGACAGAACCCAACCGGTTCAATCGCATCACGGAACTTCTGCAACAAGCCGTGGACCAGAAGCACAAGCTGAACGTCGCGGACATGGAGCGCATCCAGAATGATGTCACCCCGCTTCCCGGCCGCGCGCTGGTGCATTTACTGGGCGACGTCAGCGGAAACAGCCAGGATCCGGCTACCCGGATGCTTCTTCATTGGGACGGCGCTGCCACCCGTGACTCCGCTGCAGCCGCGCTCTATGAGTTGTGGCTCAACGGCCTACAAGAGGCCGTGATGCACCGCATGATCGCCGCCACCGGAGCAGCTGATCCGAATGCCGTCGTGCGCATCGTAGGGAATGGAGCTGTGGACCTCATCATCCGCCACCTGGAGCATCCGGATATAGAGACGTTTGGCAATCAGCCAGAGGTGGCCCGGAAACAGATCATGCTCGACACCTTGCAGGCCGCATACACGCGGCTTGCGGAGATGGAAGGCTCGGACCCTTCAAAATGGTCATGGGGGCACATTCACTCGGTGGTGTTCCACCATCCACTCGAAACCGTTCCGGAAATGAAGTCTTTGGTGGACCTCGGTCCCATACCCCGCCCGGGCGACGCGAGCACGATCAATGCCACGGGAGGTGCTCGCCGCGGCGACTCCGTCTTCTATCAGACCGGCGGTCCGACTTGGCGGCAAATTCTCGACGTAGGCGCCTGGGATAATTCCGTCATGGTTAATTCACCAGGCGAGAGTGGAGTCCCGGGGAGCGCACACTACGCGGATTTGATGCCCTTGTGGGATCAGGGAAAATACATCCCAATGTTGTATTCACGAGCGGCGGTGGAACAGCACGTCAGCCAACGGTTGGTTCTTGAACCTGCAAGGTAGGAATTAGATTTTTTTAAGCCGTGTCCAGCGGCGGTCGCTGCTTCTTTCTTTTTGCTTTGGCCCGTCAAGCCGTCACCCTCGAAGAGCGGACCCACCGACAAAAGCATGAATGGATACAGAACCAGCACGGGAACGGAGTAGCTGATTCCCTGCCCTCGGGATCAGGAGATGTTGACGTCCAACTGGGGCGGCAGGGGTTGCCCTTTGCCCAGGCTGGCCTCGCGTGTGGCCACGCTTGTAACCAGATTCGGAAAAGCATAGAAATCCATTTACTCCTTTTCGTCCAATGCGGTACGGCGAAATAATTCCAACTAATCCTGTTACATTTTTGGTCAGGTTGACGACCGACTCAAGCGGGCGAAATCAGAGTTGATCTTACTCAGGCAAATCCTGACAGGCCATACCCGGACGCTGTCCCCAAAATACCACCGTAAATGAAAGCGATGCACCATTTGTTTCCATTCGGGGACGCGTTTACGTTTCTTGCGAGCCAGAGTTGCATATGCCTCTTTAGGGCCTGAAACCCGAGTCCGCAATGTATGCGCATTAAATATACTAATACATACATTAATTGTTGCTTATATATTCCGACAAACGATTCGAGTGGTACCGCAACCGTGTATCAGGTTGGTTGAGCCGGCACCTTTTATCGGTAAGGGGCCGCATACTGCCATGACGAGGAGGGCCACTTCCCGGATTCCCCCAGTTCAGTCTAGTGCAGCCGGGTTGTTGTGGTTTTCTGTGCCGCTGGCGGCACGATCGCTGGCATGGAGTCTTCCCAGCGGCTGTAGGTGAGCGCGTGTTGATCGGAACCGTCGGCGTTCATGATGAAGATTTGCGCAAAGGGCTGGAAGGAATTGTCATAGAGCGGCGCTTCATCCTTGAACCCGTAGCGCGCACTGGACCACAAAATGTATTTGCCGTCAGGGGACCAGGAAGAGTGGCTGTCGTTGCCCGGAGTGGTGGTCAGTTGTTTTATGTGTGTGCCGTCGGGGCTCATGGTGAAAATGTCATAGTCATCGGTCTTAGCCGAGCGGCGAGTGAACGTGATCGCGTCACCGCTGGGCGAGAATGCGGGAAAATTGTCAAATTCAGTCGTCAGCGTCTTCACAGAGCCGTCGGCAAGATTCATCTCGCGCAGCCCGAACTCCCCTTCGCCCCAAACGCGATACACGATGCGCTTGCCATCGGGCGACCAAGTCGGAAAGCCGCTATTCGGCAGGCCCGTGGTCAGGTCCTTGGTTTGTTGCGAACCGTCGGCGCGCACCATCATCAATTTAGCGGGCTGCGTTCTCCGCGCCCCGAAGAAGCCGCCGAATCCGAAAGCGATCCATTGGCCGTCGGGAGACCAGGTGGGCACGAAGGCCGCGCCCTCCTTGTTGGAGAACACCACCTTCTTGTCGGAACCGTCCGCATTCATGACGGATATCGAAGCCGTCGCCGTGGTGGCTAGGTTCTTTATGTCGCTGATGGCCAATTTCCCAGCGCGCGAAAACCGCGGAAAGACATCCGTATACTGGACGTCCATATCCGGGACCCAGCTATAGAGAACCTGATTCTGCGGCCGGGCCGTAAAATCAACCTTCTGGTAAACCACTTGCTTGCCGTCGGGCGACCAGGCGGGGTTGCGCAATGCCCCCTTCACTCCGGGCGCCCCTTCGGTAAACGCCAGCCCGGCATCTGGACCTGCTTTTACCAGATAGGCAATCCTATCCGCGCTCAGGTACTGCGGCTGTACCTTCAATCCGGGGCCCGACGTCTCCTCCACTTTGGTGCCTGTGGCCACATCCACTGAAACGATCTGCGAGGTGACCATTCCCTGTGCGTACACACGCGCCGCGAACGTTTGCGCGGTGGGCACTTCGTAAAACACAATGCGCTTGCCGTCGGGCGACCACTTGGGCGACCCATCGGAAGCGCCCGCCAGCGTCAGCCTGCGCAGCGCGGAGCCGTTGGGGTGAATCACATAGATGCTCAACTCCTGCGGGTGTTCCCATCCCGGATCGGGATAGACGTGCGGCTTGAAATCAAAATTCCGGTCGGAGGAAAACGCGATCCACTGGCCGTCGGGCGACCAGGAAGGTCTGAAGAAGCCGTTCATCTTCCCCGCAGCAGCTTGCAAGGCCGACGCACCGGTCAGATTGCGCACTTTACGGGTCTCGAGGTCCAGAATCCAGATGCTGGCGTTATGAGTCCCGCGCGTGGAGACAAAGGCGATTTGATTGCCGTCTGGAGAGAAGGCCGCTTGGTCGTCGAGGGCTGGATCGTCGGTCAAACGCTCGAGGCCCGAGCCATCCACATGCACGCGATAGAGATCGGCTTCGCCAGAACCGTTGCGCTCAGAAGTAAATACGATCCACTTTCCGTCCGGCGAAAACGACGGGTTGTAGTCGAATCCGGAAGTCGCAAACAGCGGCCGCTCGCCTGAGCCATCGGCGTTGGCAATATACAGCGTCATTTGCGAAGGCCCGAGGCGATTCATGAGCATGGTTTGCCTGGGGCCAGCGGAGAGCGATAGCGCCACAGCGCACACAAGCGCCAGAGAAAGGACCACATCCCTCATTTTCATAGTAGGCCTCCCGAGCGTGTGGACATCATACACCCACGCCGGAGTACTCGCATTTTCCGAAGCAGCGCGGCTTCGCGTCAGGGCGCAAAACGCAGTGCTAGAGAAAGCTCGGTGCAACGATGCCATGGCAAGGTCAGCACGAAGGCCGCGACATGAACTTCTGCATCCGGTAATTCAGCTCCTCAGCCACTTTGCAACTTTGTCTTTCGTCTTTTTTATTTCTATAAAATCGCACGGCTGCGGTTTTTTCGTGTCAATCTGGACTGTCGTAGCCATAAGTTCGGTCTTTCCTGGATTCGTTACCCTCTACTTTTCAAGGACAAACTTCTGGATCCGATTGTTGTAATTCACCTCACCGGTGTACAAGTTTCCGTGAGAGTCCATGGCCATATCTTGTATGAAGTAGAACTGCCCCGCATTGTAGCCTCTGTGGCCAAACTTGCCCATTACTGCGCCGTCGCTGCGGTTGAGAATCCAGATCACGCAGTTCCCGCCGTCTCCCACCAGCAAGTACTTTTGCTTGGGGTCAGACGAGAATGCGATAGTCATGGCACTTCCCCGGCCTCGCGTCTCGGGGGCCACCAGGAATTCCTGTAAGAACTTACCCTGCTTCGTAAAACTCTGAACCCTGTCACCGGTACGATCGGCCACGTAAACCAGCCCATCCACCGAGATGCGCACATCGTTGACCGCGCCCCTGAATTGCTTGGCCGGGGGAAGTGCAGGGTCATAGGGCGGCAGCTTGGCGTTCTCGATTTCACTCAAGGGGACGCCGTATGCTCCCCAGCCCCGCTTGAAGCTGCCGGTATTCGAGTCGTAGACGACGACGCGCTTATTCAGGAAACCATCCGCGATGTAGACCTCGTGGGCGGCCTCGTCCACCGTCATCCGCGCGGGCCCCCCGAGCATGGAGGTGTCTTGGTTATTCGCTGGGCCCTTTGAGGTATGACCAATCTCCAGGAGCAACTTGCCGTCAGGCGTAAACTTGAGCACTTGACGGTCCCCGCCGAGCTGCGTCACTCGTGGCAACGTAGCCTCCTGACCAAATTCTCCGCCCATCCAAACGTTCCCCTCTTTATCAACCTCCAGGCCGATTTCTTGGCTCGGCCAGTCGGGCACGTACCCTCGGCCTCCCCAGGCCCTGAGAACTTTGCCATCGGGGTCGAATTCAATTACCGCCGGCGCCGGGCGGCAGCATTCGTACAGAGGTGGGATTAGCGCTGCGGCTGCCGCATCGTCAAGGACACGGTGTGGAGAGTGCAACACCCAAATGTGATCGTTCTTATCCACGGCGATCCCGCCGACGCGTCCCAGGATCCAGTTGTTAGGCATTTCCCCTGGCCAAGATGCGTCCACTTTGTAGCGTGGCACGTCTTGTGCTCGCGCTGCCCGCCCCGCCGCCATTGTAAAAAACCAACAGAGGCCCATCACCAAGGCGGACGCTTTGCTCCATTTCCTAGTCTTCCGGATTTGCATCCAACGGCTCCTCTGCAGCGAAGCTATTTGCTGGGTTTCGGCGCGGCAGGCTCCCTGACATTCTTTAGAAAAGACTCCTCATCCTCCGGCACGCAGGCCAGTTCCAGGAGTTCCAATTTCGGCTTCAGCTTATAGACTTGCGGAGCGGTGCTCACCCAGGGTTTTGTGTAGGCCTTTGGATCGTCGATCGTCATGCTCAACTCTAAAGTGTCGCGGTCCACACGCCGGTAGCGCTCCACCACGTGCATTGCCTCGCTATGCGGGTACCCACCACCATTAAGCCAACTCCGATCGTTGACCCCGACCGTATCTACGACGAGTGTATCTCCCTCCCACTTGCCAACCGAGTATCCATACCAGGTCGGGTCGGGATCCTTGGGTACGGCTCGCCCATCCATCCAAATGGTGCGCCGGGTATAAAAATCCTCGAAATGTATCAGAATCCTGCCGGGAATCTGAATGATCTCAAATGGTCCGGGGCCCATGATGCGCGGCATGCCCGGTGGATCACAGTGCAAGGTTGGATCATTGTCGTCTGCCCCAGTGCCGCCCCGGGATCCGGGCTTCGCGGCATTGTATCGCTCCTGCGCCCAAGGCGTCATCGGAGGAGCTTGTCTTGTGGACAGGCCATACAGACCGGGTTTGTTGAACGAAGCGTGGTAACGATCCGTATCAAACAACCAAACGCCAGAGAGGTCATGTGCGGGGGCGGGTGCTTGGGGATTGGGATTCGCCGTTCCGGGTTGCGGCGCGGTCTGGGCGAGCGTAAGGAACGAGAAAGCCACGACTGCAAGCAAGGCGATGATCGGACTCATAAAGCGTCTTCGCATTTTGGAAATCCCCCCTGTAGTTCACGTTACATCCTTCGACTTGGACTCCGGCATCCTACATCGTCAAGAGCAGTCCATAAGCCAGATTGGCCGTAATGCGCCCCCATCCTGCATCCCACGATGCTGTCGGCAGGAACCTTACACCCTTGCTCTCGACCCGGTCTCCCCTCAGTGCGAATCCTCACTCTTGTTTTGGTTCAGCTTGAAAATTCGGATTGCGTGGGCAATATTCGCACTCTTCTCCGACGTCTAACTTCCTGCCATCGGCAAACACGAGCTCGTGGAAGTGTCCGACCGGTGCTTCGTTCTTGGCGGGTAGGAGGATTACAGTCACTTGGTCCCCTGGCTTCACTGAACTACTGGTCCAGCCAGCCCTGGTCAGTCTTCCCGGAGCGAGAGTTTCGGCAAGCCAATGGACGACGTTGCCTTTGTCGTCCTTCACGTCGAAATAGAGTAAAACATGGGGATTGGACCAGACGTATTTCGTCACTGTTCCCTTCAAAGCGATCGGGTGCTTGTCGTCGTACGACGAATTCCCATGGTGTGCGAACGTCGGGCCGCAAACTATTAGAACGCTCACGACCAACGCAAAATACTTTAAAGCGTCACGCTTCATGCGCCACCTCCAAAATGGCATCATTGCAACGAATCGCAGAGTTTGCCGTTCCCTCGCGTCAATCTCAAATTGCCCCTGGCTACAGCTCGAACCGAGCACGACGCCGACACTGCTTCATCCTCGATGGCTTCTGAATGCTCAGTTCGCCTTCCTTCTGGTTCGCAACACGCTCGGCGAACACCTCTCCGTAGTAGATCACGCATGGTTACTTCAATATCTAGTACACTCGGAGCTCTTGCAGCCTGCAGAAAGCCGGTCCGCCGCGTCCGGCTTTCGGATACACCACAAAGTTGTCAGAAGCTATTACCAAACTATCTTCACTCCAAACTGAATTTGTCGCGACGTCGTCGTTGTTGAATCAATAGAACCGGCGCCGGAAACGGATGTTCCATCCGGATTGAACAATGTATTGTTGTCGACGGGCGACTGGAAATTAGGGTGATTCAGAACGTTGAAGAACTCGGCTCGGAACTGGATATTAAAGGCTTCCGAGATTCTCTTTATATGGTTGTCCTTGAACAAGGAGAAATCGAAGTCGACGAGGCCCGGTCCGTATATTTGGTTACGCCCAAAGTCCCCCAGTAGATTCATGCACGTATTCGGAATCACCGCGGCAACACTCGCCGCTGCAGGCTGGCATTGTGAGGCGAACGAAGCGGGCGCAGTCGGGGGAGTAAAGCAGGTGAGGTTCACGTAGGCATTGACATTGCCGGGGTTGATGGGATTCGCGCAGCCGGGAGTTGACAGGCGATCAGGGTATTGATGCGTGTCAGTGGACAGGTTGCCGAGCGGATCTCCGCCAATCAACAGGGTAAAGGGGGAACCCGTTTGGGCCGTTATGATCCCACCTAGCTGCCAGCCGCCGAGGAGGCGTTCTGCGAACTCTCCCCCAACCTTGGGGCTGGGAAGGTACCACACGAAGTTGGCAGAGAGGACTTGCCGTTGGTCGAAATCACAGTTGCCGCGACTGTCTGCGGGGATTGGGAAATAGAATGTGCTGAGTGAATTCGTGAACGTGTCACCAGGCATCCCATTATCCAAGCAGTGCCCCCAGGTGTAGGACAACTGGGCCTGGATGCCGTGACTCATCTTCTGAGCGAGTTTCGCCTGAAGACTATTATATTTGGCTGACCCGTACCACATGAGACCGCGGATGTCACCCACGTTTGGGTCGAGGATGGTGCCGCTGCCCACAGGATACGGCCAGAGCCAACCCGCGGAGGTCAATTGTCCATAGACCCCGTTGATATCTTGTGTTGCTTTATCCTGATGTACTGCGTGCATGCCCACGTAGCCAATCATCACCGAGGTGTTCCGGCCGAGTTCGCGCTCGACATTTATGTTCCAGTTCAGATCGTAACTGCGGGGCGGATTTTGTTCCGTATAACCGACGGTGGTGGTGTTGTTGACGCCGCCGAAGCTAAGTAGCGACACCGCCCCCGCCGGGAAAGTGCCCGGGTGGGCGGTGAGATCGATAGTGTCAAAAATTCCATACGGGTAACCCGTCCCACCGGCGCCAATGCCTACGTAAGGAAGAATCGGCACATCGAAGATTCCGAAGCCCGCCCGAACGGACGTTTTGCCGTTCTTGAACGGATCCCATGCAAAACCGACGCGTGGATCGAAGTTTTTCGTTGTGCTGTTCGTCTTCCACGCAGTCTTAACCGGAACCGGGAGTCCGCCCGCGAAGGGGTTTGTGACAATTTGCATCGAGTTGTTTTCCTCTGTCGGTATGGTCGTCATTTCATAGCGTATACCGAAGTTCAGGGTCAGATTTGAGCGAGCGTGCCAATCGTCTTGCAGGTAGCCTCCGAAGAGGCTCGACCTTAACCCAAAACCTTTCTCGAGGCTCGGATCAGCGAGCGTGACGTTCAAGGGCTGATTTTGCAGGAACCCCTGAATCGAAGGAAACACGAAATCACCATTTTCCTGGGGCTCGGGTGCCGAGTTTTGCTGAATGCGCTCAAAGGCAAAACCAAACTTCAGGGCGTGAGTTCCCTTCGTTTTAGACGCGTCGTCATAGAACTGCTCTGACGTATAACCACGAAGGGTACCCCCCGAAGCGCCCCAAGCTGCCTGCTCCGTCGTAAGGCCAGGGACTTCGACGATGGGTGCGAATTGTCCTGGGACAGCTGCAAACGACGGATTCTGCGACAGCGAATTTAGGGTCGCAAACGGGATTTGATTAGCGTTGAATACGCGGTTCAAGCCAACCCGGGCGTTGTTGACTAAGGTTGAGCTGAAGATGTGGGTCTCTTCAAGGCTAATCGCTTGTCTGTTAGAGCTAACCCCAACCAAGGTGGTGACCAACGCATCGGGGTTAGTGACATTACTGAAGTCATAGAAGTAGCTTCCCGTAAGGCTGTCCTTGGCTGAGAATTGGTGGTCAACCTTGATGGTCCAATAATTTTCAGTCGTTTCTGACAATCCCGAAGTGTTGAAGAAACCTGTATCTCCGGTTGAGCTCAAGCCAGCGTTGGGCAGTGGCCAGAAGGCGAAAAAGGGTGAAACGTTGTTATCAACGCAAACGTTCGACTGCCCAGGCACGTATAGTGTTGTCCCGGCGGGGCATGAGCCTACCGGGGGACCACCACCGTTACTGGCACTGAGGATCCCGTTGCGCAAGTTTTGCGAAGGCACATTGTCATGGAAGGTGTCGCTCTGGCTCCGGCGGATTCCCTCATAATCGCCGAAGACGAAGGTCTTGTCTTTCTGGATTCTATATCCGCTGGACGCTCCGAACTGGTTTTGGGTGAAAGGTGGGATTGTGGCGGGATCGAAGTAATTTCGAGCATCGAGTGCAGCACGACGGAAGAACCCATAGGCATCACCGTGGAAACTGTTGGTGCCTGACTTCGTGATGGCGTTGATAACCGCGCCCGAAGTCCGTCCGTACTCCGCTGTATAATTGGAGCTGACGACTGAAAACTCTGCAATCGCGTCGACGCCTAGGTTGCCACCAATAACGCTCCCCGGCCCATTGTTTGAATAGTCGTTGATGTTGATGCCGTTGAGCCGATAGGTATTCTCAAGGGCGCGGTGACCGCTATCGGTCAGCTGGTTACCAAAGCCGCGCGTACCTCGGCTCGATTTACTAGAGACCCCGGTCTGAGTGTTGATGGCGTGGATCCCGGGCTGCAGGGTTGCGAGTTGTGTCCAGTCACGGCCGTTTAGAGGTAGCTCGACCACGGTCGCCTCATTGATTTGGGAAGTGATGGCGGACGAGACAAGCTCTACGACCGGAGCCTCTGTGTTGATTTCGACCGTTTGAGTCATTTGACCGACCTGCATGGAAATATTTAGGACCTGTTGGGCCCCGACAGCCAGCGTGACGCCCCTCTGCACATTTGTGGAAAATCCTGGAGCCGTGGTTGTGATGTCATAATTCCCCGGCTCGAGGTTCGGCGCGTTGTAGAAGCCGTCTGAATCACTTGTGACCTCCCGCGTGACCCCTGTCGCCGTGTTTTGGATGGAAACTTTGGTGTTGGGGACTCGCCCGCCGGAGGTGTCAGTCACAGTGCCCGAGAGGGTCGCTCCGGCTACTTGCGCAGAAACCGGAACGCTGGTGAAAACTCCAAGCAACAAACCCATGCCAACGATAAGGAAAAAACGACACCAATCCTTACGATAAGCCATTGTGCTCTCCTTCCGGATTCAGCGCTTCGTTATTTGAAAAGGATTTCACATCCAGCCGTCCCCGGCAGCGATAAGACGATTCGACAAACGCGATGAGTTTACTTTTGCGCGGACGCTATATCCGCCATCTCCCGATGTCAAGCAGTTGTGCGATAAACGAGCACTTATTCAAAATCTGACACGATTGTGATTTCTATAGGCTTCGGAATGGAGGAGATTATGAAAAGTCGCTCAGCCGTAGTTTGGTATGATTCGTCTGAGGAAACCACCTTCACAGACTTGGCGTACGGTCCTAAGCAGCCACGTCTAAAGATCTAGTCCAGTGGATTTCTTCATTATGCCGACAGTCAGCTGCTGAGGCCTGCTCAGTTTTTGAAGACGCTAGCTTTTAGCGGCCGGCTTTTTTGCGGCGACGGAATTGTTAGTGGGGTGGGCCGGACGGCGCGCAGCCCGAGCTAAAACCGATCAAGTTTGGCAGCATGGTAAGAGTCACATCGCAAGGTTCGTGATCCGGGAGGATGGCGATGGATAACGCAAAGGTCGGATTCTTGGGGGCAGTTGCTCTGACACTGGCGATTTTCCCGGTGGCTTCGGCGCAGAGTGCAAAGCCCAGGCCGCTCCCAAAGGGAGCCTATGCAAAAAATGTTGAATTCGTCAGCTTCACCGACGTCAACGGACACATCCCGTTCAAGATGTCGGTCCAGCAGGCCAACGGCCGTTGGTACATGTATGCGGCCGCGCAGAACGATCGCGGCTGGAGCGTCCTGGATATCACGAATCCAGCCGATCCAACCATCCTCAATTGGATTCCCGGTCCCAAGAATACCCGCACCGGGCAGGTGGACATCGCCGACGGGAAGATGATCACAGGCCTGGAGCGGTCCCAGTCGGGCGGCGACACGGATCCCGCCAAGCCGTGGGATGACGGCGTGTTGATCTGGAGCCTGGCCGATCCCGTGCGTCCGGCGCTGCTCGGGCACTACCATACCGGCGGACTCGGCACGCATCGCAACGGTTATCAAGGCGGACGCTACATGTATCTCACCGCCGGCGCCAACGGTTATTCCGGAAACATTTTTGAGATCGTGGACATCTCCGATCCCGCTCATGCGGTCGAAGTCTCGCGCTGGGCGCTTCCGGAACTGAAGCTGTCAGACCCGAACGCGCTCAATACTGCATGGCCTCACGGCCATGGTCTGCACGGTCCGCCCGTGATCGTAGACAACCTCGCCTATCTTGGTTTTGACAATAAGATGGTAATTCTGGACATCAGCGACGTGCGCAATCCTAAAGAGGTCAGCGAACTAACGTTTGATCCTCCGTACCATTTGCTTTTTGCAGTCCATACAGTGCTGCCATTTCCGAGCCGGAAGATTGTCGAGACGAACTCTGAAGGGGGTTGCGAGGATGGACCCAGCCAGGCTTCCTTAATCGATGTCGCGGACCCAGCCCAACCCAAAATTTTGTCTTTTTTCCCCGTTCCAGTGCCACCCCCCGACGCACCGTACAAGGATTTTTGCGAGCGGAGCGGCGGCTTCGGCGCACACAACGTCAACATGCTGTTCCACAATCCCAGCGTGGATCATTCGGACAACATCATCTACATGACGTATTCCAATGCGGGTTTGCGGGTGTTTGATATCTCGGATGCTCGATTGCCAAAAGAGGTCGGCTACTTTGTTCCTCCCAATACCACAAAGAAGGAACTTATGGGCCCGCAGGGGGAAGTACTCATCTCGAACGGCGCCGACGTTTTGGTGGATACGCGGGGCTACATCTACATGTCCGACCGTAGCCAGGGAATGTGGGTGCTCAGATACACTGGCCCGAAGCCCGGCCCCGCGATCCCAGTGCACTAACCAAAATTCTGTAAACAAAGATCTTATTTTTCGCTTGCACGAACGCTCCATGTAGACACAACGATGGCCGGGTGCAGCGTCACAACACACACTCGTCGAGGGCAATCGTGCGGCCGCGGCATTTCCCCTACAATCCTGCCTGTTCCTACTGCTCTGAAGCGAAACGGCAGATTGCTCCTTGAAGAATCGTGCGTTAATCGCACGCTTGCTTGACATACTGGGGACGCAAGAATATTGTCGCTGGGAAACTACGCTTCTCGCGCTTCATCGCTAGTTGGCAAGGCGGGTTGCGAAGCCCTTTCGAACAACTCTAAAAAAAGAATTGGCCCGCAAGGAGAATTTAGATGACTTCTCGCATGAATCGGTTGCGTCACGTTCTGGTTATCGTAGGTTTGATTTTTGGATTATTCAGCAGCGTTCAGGTTCGTTCGCAAGTATCGAACGCAACCCTCTCAGGTACTGTGGCTGATGCGTCCGGCGCGGTGATCGCCAACGCCAAGGTTTCCATACAAAATGTTGCAACAGGCATATCGCGAGAAGTCACTACTGATTCGGACGGCTTTTACAGCGTTTCAAACCTTCAGCCTGGGGGGTATCAGGTTACGGTAAGTGCTTCGGGATTTTCGACGTACGAGCAGATGAGCTTGACGCTCACCGTCGGGGCTCACCAGGTTTTAAATGTTCCCATGAAGGTCGGTCAAGTTAACCAAACGGTTGAAATCACTACAGAGGCTCCCGTCGTGGATCTTGCGTCCTCATCCATTAGCGACCAAATCGATTCAAATACAGTGCGCGAACTGCCTCTGAACGGACGCGACTGGACGCAACTCGCCACTCTTTCGCCGGGAGTTCACGCGGTCAATACTCAGTCATCGGTGGACAGCAAATCGAGCCGATCTCGGCGCGGTTGGGGCAATCAATTGACTGACGCCGGTCATCGGCCAACGGAGAACAATTTCGTCGTGGACGGCATCAGCGTCAACGACCCGTCGAATTCCGGGCCAGGCAGCGTATTGGGCGTCAATCTTGGAGCAGATGCGATCCAGGAATTTTCAGTGGTGACTACCAATTATTCCGCGGAGTACGGACGGACATCGGGCGCTTATATTAATGCAATCACGAAGTCGGGCACGAACGAGCTTCACGGGAGCGCTTACGGCTTTTTCCGCAACTCGAGTCTTGACGCGCTACCTTTCTTTACACCACCGGGAGCTACCGAGGCCCCGTTCGACCGCAAGCAGTTCGGGGCTTCCGCCGGATATAGGATTCAGAAGGACAAGACATTCATTTTCGGGGACTATGAAGGAATTCGCCAGAGTTTGGCAAACGCCAATCAAAATGTCGTGTTATCGGCAAACGCGCACAATGGAATCCTTGCCAACCCCGTTGCCCCCTATAGCCTTACGCCGGTCGCCTCGTGTCCAGCGGGCTCAACGGACGTTGTGCCTGGAGTTTCGAACATCTGTATTGACAATTTGGTGTTGCCATACCTTCAATTTTTCCCCACTCCAAGTTGCCCGACGGGAGGCTGTGCGGCTGGCGACACGGGCAGCTACAATGTTCTTGGGCAGTCCGCTACGAGCGAGAATTATTTCACCATCAAGTTTGACCACAAGTTCTCGGACAAGGATTCCATTTCTTCGAGTTACTTCTATGATTTTGCACCTTACACGAGCACCGATTCATATGCCTACACTCTACTCGGGACAATTACTCATCGACAGGAGTTTAACATAGCGGAGTATCACATATTCAATACCAATTTAGTGAATAGTGCTCGTGTCGGAGTAAGCCGCGTATGGTCGGCGGATCAGACCCCCCTGAAGGCGCTCAATCCGCTGGCTGCGGATACAAAGTTCGGTGCTACACCGGGACAATCCGTTCCTATCATTGAAATTCCCGGAGTTATTACGGCGATGCAGGGAGGTTTCGGCGCTTCCGGAGCAAACCTTATCGGATGGACTTCCTATCAGTTTTACGATGACCTTTCTCTCACGAAGGGAACGCACGCGCTGAAGTTTGGCTTCAATATGGAGCGAATGGAAAAGAACGATGGAAACGGTCCCTTCGAAAATGGGGATTTCGTATTCGGCTCGATTCAAGGATTCTTGACGAATCAGCCTCAAAACGTCTCTCTATTTGATACCGCCCTCAGTGTGGCTTTTGGAACGAGGATGAGCGTATTTGCGGGCTACGCGCAAGACGATTGGCGCTTCCGTAAAAATCTCACCTTCAACATAGGCGTACGCTATGAAATGTCGACCCTGCCGACGGAATCCCATGACCGCTGGCAATTTGTCACGGATTTCCTAAACGGCGTTCCGGTGCACGTCAACACTTCGTGGGCCAAGAACGGCACCTTGAAAGACTTCGCGCCACGCGTGGGTTTAGCGTGGGATCCATTCGGTGACGGCAAAACATCGGTGCGGGCGGGCTTCGGGGTCTTCGATGTTGTGCCTCTTCCCGTGGTAGGTGCCCCTGGGCCGGGATACCCATTTACCGTTCAACCGACAATCGACCTCACCAGTCATCCTGGCACTTTCCCGACTGGGGCGAACGCGTTTCTTAATTTTACCGGCGTCGACAATACCACCACGGTCAGCTACAAGGAACCAGATCCGAAGCGCAGTTACGATATGAACTGGAACCTGAACGTGGAGCGAGACCTCGGCCATGATTCCTCCATCATGATTGGCTACACGGGCATGCGCGCGGTGCACCAGGTCTTGTTCCCGCAAGATCCGAATGGTGTTCCGGGGCATTTTGTTCAGGGGGCGGGCTGGCTATGGCCGATTCCAAACACGGCCCCAATTCCTGTTTCGAATATATGCTCAAATGGCTCGGCTCCAACTGCTACGGGATGTCCCTGGCCCGTGAACAATCCTAACGTGGGTGATATTCGCTCAACCATATGGAGCGGGTCGGCTTTCTATAACGGTCTCCAGGTACACTACAAGAAGACCCTGGGGCACGGCCTTGAAGGTCAAGCGTCTTACACTTATGGGCATTGCATTGACGACGGCAGCAGTGGCGCGATCAGCGACCAATTCCAGAATTCGCTCAGCACTTTCTATTGGTTGTACCCTGATATTAAACAAGATCATCGTGGCAACTGTGATTACGACCAACGCCACGTCCTCTCCCTCAATTTCGTTTATATGATTCCCTCCCCGACTGGGAACGCCTTCGCCAGGAATATCGCGGGCGGTTGGGAGGTGGCAGGGATTCTCTCGGCCCAGACCGGTGATCCGTTCACGCTGCTGATTTCTGGGGATTCACTCGGCTACTCTTCAACGGACGTCCATAATTACCCGGATCGGTTGTCAACACCCGATTGCCGAAATCCTGTCAATCCGGGCAATACCGCCAGCTACCTCAAGCTTAGCTGCTTTACTGTCCCAGTCGCGCCCACTTCGTTCGCCTCTCAGTGCGTTCCCGCTGCCACTGGTGCTGCAGGCCCAGCTCCAAACACGGTAACGTGCATGAATCTTCTGGGCGACAACGGGCGCAACCAGATCTATGGGCCGGGTCTCTTGAATCTCGATTTCTCCGTATTCAAAAACATTGCGGTGAGGAAGATCTCGGAAGGGTTTCATGTCCAGTTGCGCTTCGAGTTCTTTAATGTCATGAATCATCCGAGCTTTCAGTCGCCGCTCGATACCAATGCGCTGTTCAATGCAGACGGAACTCCCAATCCCGGTGCAGGGCAACTAGATGCGACCACAGGGACGCAGCGGGAGATTCAGATGGGCGTGAAGATTGATTGGTAGGTGTTGGAAATAGTCGGAATAAGAAGCTACACCCGCAGCTTTTACTTGACGTTCGCAGTGGGCAAGCCGGCATCCACCGATAAGGGAGGCTTGCCCACTCGAAGCACTTTCTCCGAACTTTCGCGAGGCCCGGAGTTCGCGCAGCCGCTTGAAGTGAGACAGCGGCGTTCTTAACCCCGGATTTTCAATTTGAACTCCGCCAACGAACCTTCGAGCGTGCGCCGTCATCTGTGTTTATGCGGGTTCGAATGTGGTGAGGATGCCCTAGAGGCACATACCCAATGGGTGAGAAGCAAAATCAACCCTTTCAAGCACGCCTGATATTACTGGCTGCTGCTGGCGGAGAGTCACCTCACGCGGCGGCTGTTTGGTGGCATGCTGAAAAAGATTGTGGCGCTCCCATCACCGGCAGGATAGGCGGGCCGTAGACCGAAACAGATTTCGTTGCCAAGAGAGACCGGAGAAGGAATAGTGCCTGAGAAACGGGTTCGAGTAGTCCAATCTTGGCCTTTGGGATTTTCCCGCAAGCGCCGAAAAGGCTATGCATTCAAGGACTTGGTTGAAGCGTTGCAAACTGAGGCGGTCACGCATAAAGTTTCGGTCGTCCGGAAAGTCAAAATGGAAATCCCAATTAACGGCGTTTTCACGGCAATACATCCCTTAGGGAGAGAGTGACATGAAGTTTCAAACTTACGCACGACTCGCGTTCGTGTTCTTGATTGTGCTGCCTGCTGTCTATGCACTCGCCGGCTCGCCGGCCACGGGCTACCACCTGCTGAAGAAAGTTACCTACGGCGCGGCGCCGGGAATCGGAGCCACGCGGGAGTACTTCGATTACGTGATTCCCGACGCTTCCGCGCGCCGCATGTACTTTACGCACGGCACGGAAGTTGACGTGGTGAATGCGGACACCGGGGACAAGGTTGGCACAGTGACCGGAGACTGGAAGCGGATTCATGGAGTCGCCCCGGTGCCTGACCTGAACCGCGGATTTATCACCGACGGCGAAGCGGGCAACATCATCGTGTTCAATCTGAAAACACTCATGGTCACCAAAACGATCAAAGCCGAGGACGACGCCGATTGGATCCTTTACGATCCGGCGTCGAAGCACGTTTTCGCCTTTAACGGGACTGCCCACACTTCGACGGTCGTTGATCCCGTGAAAGGCGAAATCATCAAGAGCATCCCCCTGGGCGGCGCGCCGGAACAAGCGGTCGCCGACGGCAAGGGAATGATTTATGACACGATCCAGTCCACAAACGAGATTGTCGCCATCGATACAAACGACCTCACCGTCAAATCGCGTTGGCCTGTTTCGCCTTGCGGGCAGCCCACCGCGATCACGATGGACCGCAAGACCCGCCGGCTTTTTGTGGGCGGGAGAAATCCCAGCATGGTCGTGATGATGGATGCGGACACCGGAAAAGTGATCGGTGAAGCGTTCCCGATCGGAAAAGGCGTAGACGCCAATGTTTTTGATCCTTCCACGAATACACTGGCGGCCGCGGCTCGCGAGGGCACGCTCCACATCTTCCACGAAGACTCGCCCGACAAACTATCCGTGGTTGAAACGGTGAAGACTGAATTCGGAGCCAAGACCATGGGGTTGGATCCCAAGACCCACCACCTGTTCCTCACCACGTCGGATTTTGGCCCGGCTCCGGCCCCTTCGGAGAAACAGCCCAATCCGCAGCCAGTGGCTACCCCGGGAACATTCCATCTGTTAATTTACGGACGGTGACAGATCGTCCACGGCAATTTGATGAGAAGGTTCGACGCGCGAGCGGAAGTTGGCAGCGAACCCTCCTTGCAAGCCAAGACGGCGGACAAGTTCAAATCGAATGCGTCCGGCTGACCCCGGATTCAGAAACGTAATGGAGGCTCTACGAAACGAATGAAATGCGGCAGAAGTATTGCCCTCTTGATACTAACGGCGGCAGTCGTGGTATAGAAGAAGAGTACGACACAATTTAGAAGCTACTGTCGAAGGTCGCGCACTCAGGACAACTGGGAGCCTCGGTGCGTGCCCAGAAAATACAAGGTAGGGATTGGCTTATCGTCGTGTTGGAAACTTCCGGCGAAAGGTGCGATTTTTCTCTCTTTATCGGTTACTAGGTCTTGATATTGATCTTTGAGGCCGTGAATCATCTATTTGGGCTTGGTTACTCAGAGTGGCTGGCAGCCCCCTTATCTGAACTCGAAAGATCCTGGCGGGGACATTGTTAGCGTCACGGAGTCACATGACCTAAGCAGGGCAATCTGTGTCGGCGACCAAGCCGACAATCCAGGGCAGGGGGAATGTGGTGACATCCGCTACAAGAATCATTACGACCCGAAGCCAAGGATCAAACCACAAGTACACGGCCTGCGGCCACCCGCAGATTTATCAAGGGATTGGATCGAAAGCAGAGGTTCGACTTCATGCGAAAACCGAGCGCAATTGCTGCAGCAGTTATGGCAATTCTGATTGTAGCATGCTGCGACGCTTGGGTTGATCCTGCAAATGTCAAAGCCCAAAACACGGGCTATCACCTGGTAAAGAAACTGACCTTAGGCGGGGGCGGCGGTTGGGATTATTTCGATGTAGATTCAACAACTCACCGAGTGTTCATTCCGCGCCGAACTCACATGATGGTCGTCGATGCGGCCGGCAAGTTGCTCGGAGATCTGCCGATCATGGGATCTCACGCGATCGCTTTTGCGCCTGAGTTCAATCGCGCGTTCTCGAGCGACAACGAGCAGCAAACCATAACGATCGTGGATCCATCATCGCTGCAAGTCATTGGCAAGGTAAAACTACCGGGCCGAAACTCTGATGGAATTCTCTATGATCCGGCCTCAAAACGCTTGTTCACATTCAACACGGACGGCGGCAATGATTCGACGGCTATTGACGCCAAGACCGGGAAGGTAGCAGGCAGCGTGCCCCTCGGTAGCAAGCCTGAGTCCGCGCAGACTACCGGCACGGGCCGCATCTACGTCAATATGGAAGAAAAGAACCAGATCATAGAGTTCGACTCAAAGACGCTCAAAGTGCTAAACACCTGGTCCATCGCTCCCTGCAAGGAGCCATCCGGATTAGCCATCGATGTCGACCATAAGAGGCTGTTTGCCGGCTGCCACAACAAGTTAATGGCTGTGATTGATTACACCGACGGGAAAGTCGTCGCCACGGTTCCCATCGGAGAAGGTGTGGACGCAAATCGATTCGACCCGGGCACCGGCTTAGTTTTTGCATCCTGCGGCGACGGGACAATAACTGTCGCACACGAAGACTCGCCGGATAAGTACACTGTCATACAGACGATTTCAACTCAGCCAGGGGCCCGCACCATGGCAATTGACACTAGCAATCACAACGTCTACACAGTGACGGCGACGCTTGGTCCCCCGCCCCCCGCCACGCCAGACGATCCACGGCCACGACCGACGATTATCCCCAATACGTTTACCTTGCTGATCTTTAGTCGCTAGAACTTAAGATCAGTAGTTGCGGTAGTTCCTGGAAAGTCCACGAACAAAGTGGATGGGGGAGCCCCCCGCGATTTCAACTACAGGCCGATCCCGCCAGGCGCTTTTCATGACATGTTTTGTGTGGAGAAATGCAAATCTGAATGGGTGAGGCCAGCTCCATCAATAAGATTCCGTGTGCTTATCCGGTTGACTCCACAGGCCCCAAGGGATAGTGTCGGGCGCGATGCGCCCGGAGTATCCTCGGTCATTGCACGAGTTTAGAAGGCTCTTTAGCGAGGAGGCCGCCTGTCGCCTGTACCTTGCGTGGAGCCGATGGCCCGAGGGCTTCCAGTGTCCACGGTGCCAGCAGGGCGAGGCCCTCGAACTACCGACTCGTCTCTTGTGGCGGTGTCGAGCTTGCAGGCACGACACCTCGGTCACGGCGGGGACCGTGCTCCACCGAACTAGGGTCCCGCTGACACAGTGGTTCTGGGCCGCCTACCTGGTCTCGACTCAGACCCCGGGCTTCTCAGCGCTCCAACTCCAGCGGCAGTTGGGGCTCCGCCGATACGAAACGGCTTGGGCCATGCTGCAGAAGCTTCGTCGCGCCATGGTGCGCCCGGAGCGGGAGCCTCTCAAGGGCAAGGTCGAGGTGGATGAGACCTACATCGGCGGGCGAGAAGTGGGCCTACGTGGGGGGCGCCACGTCCTAGACAAGGCGATCGTTGTGGGCGCGGTAGAGGTCAGGGGCGAAGCTTCCGGAAGGGTACGCCTCCAAGTGGTTCCCGATGTCTCGGCCCGGTCTCTGACCGGCTTCGTGAGAACGAACGTGGCTGCGGGAGCGATCGTGGTCACTGACGGCTGGGGAGCCTACGACCCCCTCTCGAAGCAGGGTTACCGGCACCGACCGCACACGCAGGGCGACCGTCGAAGGTCGACCAAGATTCTGCCGCGCATCCATCGTGTCTTTGGGAACCTCAAGACCTGGCTTCGTGGCACCCATCACGGCGTCGGCCACGCCCATCTTCAAGCCTACCTGGACGAGTTCGTTTTTCGGTTCAATCGCCGCCGAACACCGATGGCCGCCTTCCAGACGCTTCTTGGACTGGGTAGCCAGCAGCAACCCACGACCTACAAGCAGTTGTACCGAGTGGAGCTAAACGGATAAGCACAAGATTCCGAATTGCGTGTCACGGCTTGGAATTGGCAGGATCCCTGACTGCTTTTCGAAAGCTGTCCTCATCCTCCGGTATGCACAGGAGCTCCATGACGGCCGCCTTCGGGCCCTCTTTCGGGGCCAACTTGAACGTCTTAGGGGATTTACTCACCCAGGGCTTCGTGTACGCCTTTGGGTCCTCGATCGTCATGTTCAACTCCAGAGTTTCATGGTCCAGCCGTCGGTATCGTTCCACGATTCGCATCTCATCGCTATGCATGTGACCATTTCCATCAAGCCAGCTCTTATCGTTGAATCCGACCGTTTCCACGACGAGTGTATCTCCCTCCCACTTGCCAACCGAATATCCATACCAGGTTGGATCCGGATCCTTGGGGAGCGGTCTGCCATCCGTCCAGATTTGGCGGCGCGTGTGAAAATCCTCGTAGTGAATCAAAATCCTGCCCGGAATCTGAATCATCTCGAAAGGCGCCTGACCAAGCACAATGCGTGGCATACCGGGAGGATCACAGTGGAAAGTTGGATCATCATAACCAGGTTTGCCGGCGTTAGCCTTGAACTTCTCTTCGCCCCAAGGCGTCATGGGTGCAGGCCTGAGCGAACCGTAGCCGGGGTCCTTATGGTATGCGTCCGTGTCCATCAGCCAGACTCCGGACAAGTCGTGCGAGGGTTCCGAAACCGCAGGGGAGGCCGTCGCATTTGCCGGCTGTTTAGCGTTCTGAGCGGCGGCCACGAAAGTGGACGAGATAACAACCACAGCGGCAAGAAAAAAGGTCCAGGGATTTCGCACTTTAATGCTCCTTCTCAAAGTTCGCCTAAACGCAAAAGTAACCGGATTTCCGAGAGATAGGCGCCCGGAACTTCGCAATTACGCAATCACACTGCCAGGCGAAAAGCGCTTTCTTCTGGCACGGGCCGAGTACTAAACTCACCCTTCCCGCAACTTTATTATTGCGGTTTCGGATTGCTCTCATAATTGGGATTTCCCGGGCAATGGATACACTCTTCCCCGATCGCCAATTCCCGGCCGTCGGCAAAGACGAGTTTGTAAAAATGGCCGAGGTGAGTGCCGTTTTTGGCCGGCGTAAGGGTAAGCACAACCTGATCTCCTGGTTTCACTGAATCCTTGGTCCAGCCGGCCCTCGTCAGTTTTCCGGGGTTAACGGTCTCGGCGATCCAGTGGGTGACCTCGCCTTTATCGTCCTTCACATCCAAATTGACAAAACAGTGAGGGTTGTTCCACATGAATGAGGTCACTGTTCCCTTTAGTTGAATCGGATTATTCTCGTCATAAACGGATTGTCCATGGTGTGCGAACGCCGATCCACACACGGTTAGAACAGCCATAAGCAATACAGCTGACATTGCGAGCTTGCGTTTCATAGCACGCCTCCTAATCGACTACATTTGGCAGCAAATCCCACCTTCAAATGCTTTCGCACCTCACGCCGGCAGTTAAACTCGCCGCGAGCAGTTCAGTCTCAAGTGCGACTCGATTCGTTTAGCCAGCTCATGCGTGCGATTCACCTAGCATCCATCGCAGGTTCGCATTCTATTTCTCGAGGACAAACTTCTGCACTCGGTAGTTGGTGTTAACCTCACCGGTATAGAGATTTCCATGAGAGTCCATATCCATATCTCTTATGAAGTTGAACTGCCCCGCATTCGTACCCCTGTGGCCGAACTTGCCCACAACGGAACCATCGCTGCGATTTAAGATCCAGATCACGCAATCCGCCCCATCTCCGACCAACAAATACTTTTGCTTTGGATCATGCGAAAATGCCAAGGTCCAGGCCGTTCCCCTGCCTATCGTCTTGGGCGCGACGAAGATTTCCTGCACGAACTTACCCTGCTTTGTGAATACCTGCACCCTGTCGGCCGTGCGATCTGCTACATACACCAGGTTATCGACGGAGATCTTAATGGAGTCGAGCAACCCTCTAAACTGCTTGGAAGGCGGGGCCGTGGGGTCATAACGCGGCTGTTTGGCGTTGTCAATCTCGCTGAGTGGGATGCCATAAGCGCCCCAACCTCGCTTGAACATGCCGGTTTCTGAATCATAGACAACTACACGCTTATTAATCGTTCCGTCCGCGAAATACACTTCGTGAGCCGCGTCGTCCACCGTGATTCCTGCGACTCCTCCTAGGAGGGTGGTGTCTTGATTGTTTGCGGGCTCTGTTGAAGGATGGCCAATTTCCATCAATAGCTTCCCATCGCCCGTGAACTTAAGCACTTGCCGGTCCCACACGTTCTTCCGATCAGGGCCAACCGCTTGTGGATTCGCCTCAAACCCTGCCACCCAGCTTCCACCAATCCAAACGTTTCCTTCCTTATCAACCGCAAAACCGAATTCTTGAGTCGGCCAGTCGGGCACGTATCCTCTCCCGCCCCAGGCTTTCAATACGTTTCCGGCAGCGTCAAACTCAATGACCGCAGGCGCCGGCCGGCAACATTCGGAAAGCGGTGGATTCTGCGCCAGGCCCGCTTCATCCCGGAGCACCCAACTGGGGGAGTGCAAGATCCAGATGTGATCGTCCTTGTCCACCACAACATCCGCGACGCGTCCTAGAATCCAATTGTTCGGCAATTCCTTAGGCCAAAATGGATCAACCTTGTAACGTGGAACGTCTTGCGCTCGGGATGTCACCCCAAATCCCGAGATCAGAGCGCAGAGAACGCCGATCGGCAAGGCGACGTTTTTGATCCAAGTCTTAGAAGCATTCGGAATCTGCATGGACGGTTCCTCTCCTTGAAATCGGGTCAAAGCTCTCGAAAATAGCTAAAGGCGGCTTAGCATCCTGCTTGTAAGAAAACTCAGCAAGCTCCGGGACAACCGCAGGGCCGCGCGGATTGCATAGCGTCACGAAATTTAGCCACTGTGATTCCTTAATTCTCCGTATGCTGCGAGGGTCGCTGTTCAGGCCGCCATCGCGACCGCTTCGAAACAAACTTCTGAATTCGATAGTTATAGTCGCTCTCGCCGGTGTACAGATTCCCGTTAGAGTCTAAAGCGATATCGTAAATATTGTGGAACTGCCCAGGGTTATCGCCCTTGTGGCCGAACTTCCCAGCCACGGAACCATCGCTGCGATTGAGAATCCACATTACGCAATTCTCACCGTCTGCAACCAACAGGTATTTCTGTTTCAGGTCATCGGAGAGAGCCAGCTTCCAAACGGATCCCCGACCTCGCGTCTCCGGTGCCACCAAGAATTCCTGTACGAACTTGCCTTGTTTCGTGAAAACCTGAACTCGATCGGAGACCCGATCCGCGACGTAGACCAGCCCGTCAACCGAGATTCGAACGGCTGTGACCGGCCCCTTGAACTGTTTAGCCAATGGACTTGCGGGGTCGTACTCAGATGGCTTCGAGTTATTCTCTATCTCACTCAACGGGATTCCGTAGGCCCCCCAGCCCCGCTTGAATGCGCCCGTATTCGAGTCATAGACCACAAGCCGCCTATTCAGAGCACCGTCCGCAATGTATACCTCATGGGCATCGTCGTCCACCGCGAGTTCCCAGGGCCCACCAAGCATGCCTGTGTCCTGGTTATTTGCAGGAACTTTCGAGGGATGGCCAATCTCCAGAAGTAGCTTTCCATCGGGCGTGAACTTGAAAACTTGACGGTCCCATGGCAACGACTCCTTAGGG
This sequence comes from uncultured Acidobacteriota bacterium, assembly GCA_963740035.1. Taxonomy (GTDB): domain Bacteria; phylum Acidobacteriota; class Terriglobia; order Acidiferrales; family UBA7541; genus Palsa-360. The sequence goes on along the minus strand of CAVUDA010000034.1, from coordinate 263,258 downwards.
TTTCCAGGTCGGTGTCGACGCCGCTGCGCAACTCCTCCCGTCCAATTTCCTGCGATCCAGACGTTGTTTTCCTTGTCCACGACTAGTCCGTGTTCGTTATTCGGCCAGTCCGGCAGATAGCCGGGGCCTCCCCAAGACCTTAGAAGATCGCCATCCGCGTCGAATTCGAGCACTGCGGGGGCCGGGCGGCAGCATTCGGAGATTGGCGGATCTTGCGCCGCACCCGCGTCATCGTCAAGGACCCAATTGGGAGAGTGTAAGACCCAAATGTGATTGTCCTTATCAACAGCCACCCCGGTGACGTGTCCCAAGATCCAATCATTCGGCAACTGCTTAGGCCAAGAAATATCTACACGGTAGAGCGGAAGATCTTGTGCCCTTGCAATAGGCCCAAACGTTAGAATTAGAAAGTAGCAAACGCCCATGTACGCAACCAAAGACCCCGACATCGGCCTTTCTAACTGCAAACAAAGCCGCTGAAGAAGGCCCCGCAAGCCTGACGCTACGTGCCTGACGATAAAATCCGGGTGGGCTAAAAATGCGATGAACATAGTTTCAAGTTACTTGGCCTTTTCGATCGCAGGTTCTCTCACTCTATTAAGGAAAGTTTTCTCATCTTCCGGGACACACAGGCTCTCGACTAACTCATATTTCGGATGCAGACTGAAGGTTTTCGGACTGCTTACTAGCGGAGCCGTATACGCCTTTGGATCGATGACCGTCATACTCAATTCTAACGTGTTATGGTCGACGCGCCGATACCGTTCCACGACGTGCATGTCCTCACTGTGAGGATTACCCCAACTATCGATCCAGGTTTTGTCATTAAACCCAATCGTATCGACTACGAGTGTGTCACCGTCCCACTTACCTACGGAGTATCCGTACCACGTAGGGTCAGGGTCCTTGGGGAGTTCACGGCCATCCATCCAGACTTCACGGTGTACGTGATCGCTCTCAAAATACAACAGGATCCTTCCAGGGATCTGGATAATTTCAAATGCTCCGCCCATGATGCGGGGCATGCCCGGAGGATCACAGTGCAAAATCGGGTCATTTCCCCCTGGGGCGCGTCTCGGTCCGAATCCGGGCTTGGTGGCTTGGTATCTGGCCTCCGCCCATGGTGTCCGAGAAATCTCTTTCGCAAAACCTCCATCACTGGCGCCTCGGTTGTTGTATCCAACCTTGCGATCCAGTGCTTGGGGATCAGGCGGCAACCAAACTCCAGACAGGTCAGGGTGAGAATCAGGGGATTTAGGCTTGGCCCCTCCCGGTTGCTGAGCGCTCTGTGCTAGTGCAACAAACGGAAGGGCCATGACTACCATTAGCGTCAAGAAGCGAATTCGCACTTCAGACTCCTTCACTGCTTAGAATTAAGAGTTCCTTCTTTGCGAACGGCTAGCAGAAGCTTATTCGAATCAAGCCAGATCATTGCTCCCGCTGATTTACTCCTAATTCTGTACCATCTGCGAGTACCAGCTTGCGGAGAAATCCAACTGGCGCGCCGTTCTTAGCGGCGATCAGGGTTATCGTGATTTGGTCTCCCGGATTCAGTGAATGCCTAGACCAGCCAGCCCTAAGAAGCCTCGCAGGATTGAGGCTCTCGCAAGCCCAATGCGTAACGTTTCCTTTGTCGTCTTTCACGTCGAAATAGATCTGAGAATGCGGATTGGACCAAGAGAATTCGGTTACCGTCCCCTTTAAAGTGATCGGGTTCTTCTCGTCATACGCTGAAAGCCCATGATGTGCGAATGTTAGTCCGGCCGACACCAAAACAAGAGCGACTACAGCTAACACACTCTTAGCCCTGTGCATGATTGACGCGCCTCCAATATGCGATTCCTTATCCTATCAACGGCGAATTGGGTGTCAAGATTGCATCGACCGTTCGCGCGTTTATCGCACAGTTTTGCAGATGATTTTATTCCACTCGGCGCCGACTCGAATCAGTTCGCAGGAAAAAGAGGGGATTGACCTTACGGGCGCTGCGGCCGAATTTCCGCGTGTTGTGTCGGGATATCGGATTGGAAATTGGCCAATCAGCGATTGACACTAAACGGCTGCGGGCATATGGTCTTGCGCAAGAAATTAATTTGGAACCGGAAGATTCGGCGCAGGAGAATTCCATGACAGGAAAAAAAACCACTTCAAGTTCTCTGGACTCGAGACGCGAATTTCTTCAATTGCTCGGAGGAAGTATCGGAGCGCTTACTGGGATGACCTACCCGGCGATGGCGAGCCAAGGTTCGAATCCGGGGACGGCGCCTTTATACGAGTCTGGCAGCGGAGACATTGCGATGGCGCTTACGGGAGATTCCATGATTTCCCGCTCACTGATGCTCTATCGGGAAGAGCTGTTCCTGAAGCTAAGAGAGATCCTCCTGGGCGCCGACGTCCGTTTTACCAATGGAGAGATCCTATTTCATAACTTCGAAAATTCTCCCACGTATTATACGCGCACCTACATGCGCTGCGATCCGCGGCTCATAAAAGACCTTCAGTGGTTGGGATTCAATTTGATGTCGTGCGCCAACAACCATGGCATTGATTACGGCGAGGGCGGAGTCCTCACCAACATTCGCAATCTAGACGAAGCAGGAATGGTACACGCCGGTAGCGGAAGCAATTACGCGGAGGCGGTGGCCCCCGCTTACTTGGAGACTCCAAAGGGCCGGGTGGCTCTGCTGTCCGCCACTTCTTCCGGACGAGCGAACTCACGTGCTGGGGAACAACGACGAGATATGAAAGGACGTCCGGGCGTTAACCTCATTCGATGGATCAACGAATGGACTGTAGACCAAGAGACCTTTGACGCCTTCACTCGTGCTGCCAAACATTTCGGGTGGCAGCCAGGCGGCGAGTCAGCGACGCGCGCAGCTGCGTCGGATCCCAATACCATATTGCTTCATGATTATGCGCTTGATAAAGAGAAGTCAGCCAGTGCAGTTTATTTCTCGGATAGAAATGACTTGGCAGTTGGAAGCGAGGATCCTGCGGCTAGGTTCGTCTTAGGAGAATCGTTCGAGCGGCACACCAGAATCAATCAGCCTGACTTCCGCCGAAACCTTCAGAGCGTAAGCGACGCACGGCGAATGGCGGACTGGGTCATTTATAGCGTTCATAACCACGAAGGTGGAAAGAGCATTGAAGAGCCTTCGGAACACATGCAAATTCTAGCCCATGCTGTCATTGACACCGGAGCGGACACTTTTGTCGGCCACGGTCCTCACCTGCTGCGGGGCATAGAGATCTATAAAGGCAGGCCCATTTTTTATAGTCTTGGAAGTTTCATTTCGGAAAATGATACTGTCTTGTTGGAGCCCGAGGATGATATGGTTCGCGAAGGACTCGGTCCGGAAAGTACGGCTGCAGACTTCTACGATGCTCGCGCTGCGTCCGAAAAACCAAACGTCCGAGTTTGGCAAAGTGTTATCCCTGTCGCATCTTTCAAAAGCAAAAATCTCCACGACATAAAGCTCTATCCCATAGAAATGGGCTTCGGCCTTCCCCGCCCCGATGCAGGGCGTCCAATGCTAGCTCGGGGTAAAACGGCTACAGACATCTTGCAAAGGTTGCAGCGTCTTTCTGCACCTTTCCATACCATCATCGAAATCCAAGGAGAAGTAGGCGTAATTCGGATCGGATGACAAATTGACGAGGGGGCGACTTTTTGCGCAGCGTCAAAAACTATCCTTTATTTGATGTCTGAACTTCGGAACACTGGGAGGGGAATTCGATTCCTTGAGCGGGGCCAAGTTCCGCCAGATTCGGGGCAAATTTTTCGGCTCAACCAAACCAATCCACTGCTTTCGAATATGACTGTCAAGGTCGAATACTAATCATTTTAAAAGCATGGCGAGTTCCCTTGCGCCATGCTGCAGTCGCGGAAGGAACTTCATCAACATCGTCTCAGAAGATTCGCCCTCTGTGAGTCGCGCGATACCTAGCCCCGCCACTACTTTTCCAGATGGATCGTAAATAGGGACCGCCACGGCCCACACACCCACTTCCAATTCCTGATTCACAACGGAATATCCCACCCGCCGAGTCAGACTCAGGATTTGTCGCATTTTGCCGCGGGGATAGGGCGTGCCGTCTCTGCGTGGTCGAAACTCAGTTCGTCCAATATAGGACTCCTGATCATCTGGTGACAAATTCGCGAGCAATACACGACCTACCGAAGTGGAAAAAGCCGAGAATCGACCACCAACCTGAAAGTCAATCGAGTTGAGGCGCGTTGCGTTTGCATGGGCCGCACAAATGGTCTCGTTTCCGTCCAATGTTCCAATCCAACAAGATTCCGGTGATCGACGGCTTACATATTCCAACACTGGCTGGGCTGCGGACGCCAGAGGCATCGAGCTAATGCCAGAATACCCAAGCGAAAGGATGCGCGGACGAAGGTAAAAATGGTGGTTGTCGTCTGTCCCAACATACCCGAGTTTTGCGAGGGTGTAAATGCACCGCCGGACAGCAGCTCGCGAGAACCCCGTCTTAAGGCTGAGCTGAGAGATCGTCATTAGACGCTTGCGACTGGAAAATGCCTGTACTACGGCAAGACCCCGAGCAAGCGAAGTCATGAAATTCGTATCCCCGTTCAGTTCATTGATTTGGGCCGGAATCGATAAGGATGTTCCCGTCAGTTCCGCAAATCTCGAAGAGAGAACATCTTGGACAAATTCCATGTTCGAGCGAATCTTGGCGGGCATAATAAAGATCCTCCCGCAATTTCAGAATTTCGATTGGCAAAAGTCGGAACGTCAACTGCTAAAAATGATAGCAAAAAGAAAAATAAAAATCCACCTCAAATAATCCTTCTGGATTCACATGAGACCCATTGTTGTAACCATCCTCTTATGGCTGGACTTCCTGGACACTGAACTGGGTATATTTTTGCAGCCGCTCCGAGTGCAAGAAATTGCTGGCAAGCCTCGGCGGACGTGAGGTAGCCAAAGCGATGGACGATCCAGCGCTCATTGTATCATCCCCCAAAATCCGCCAGCGTTCGACGTCGTAATTTGAGACGTCGATCCTAAGCGGTCGATCTGTCGATGAATTGTCCGTATACCTTGCTCGCTGGTGAGGCCGCAGCGGCGCCTGCGGCCGCGATGGTCCCTAGCATTTGTCGACGCGAGATTTCCCGGGCACGAAATTTTTGGTCCGACATATGGAATGCCCCGCGACCAGGTTAACGATATGGTTGGACATTCCATTTTGGTATTTTTATTTGTCCATCGTCCGGGTATGCTCCGCCTTCATAAATAGCGAGACAATCTACGCCCTCTGTGTCGCATCGCAATTCAACCACCGTCGTCATTGGTTTGAACCAGTCGGGTGGATGTTCATTTCGGCGCAATTTGTGCTTGCGTTGAGTAAGGAAAGGGATATGCTCTTGGCGAAACTTGAGCACGATCTGCTTTGAACACATTCAAATCCCGATTCGTTGATCGATTCCCAGCTTGGGTGCATTTTATTGCCGCCGGGACAGTTGCCCATTCGTTAAGGAGGGCGCCGTGTGGAAGAAAGGGTTTGCAAGTCTCGTACTAGTTGCATCCTTCGCCGCCGCCGGCGCCAAAAAGGAATCAAAGAGCGCCGTCGAAGACGTGGCGCGAACGATTGGGGTGGCGAACCTGAAAACGATCCAGTATTCCGCAACAGGGTTCACCTACATCTTCGGCCAGAGTTACTTTCCTAACGGTCCCTACCCTAAGTTTTACGCGAAATATTCGCGCATCGTGGACTACGAAAAGGGTCTTTCACGCGAGGAGACGCTTCGGAAACAATTTGAGAATCCGCCGCGCGGCGGAGGGCAACAACCGATTTACAAAGAGGCCCGAGGGGTGTCCGTGACTGGAGAAAACTCTCCATGGGGCGGCAGCGCGCTGGCGCTCACGCCGCACGGGTGGGTGAAAGCTGCCATGGCTGCGAGTCCCGCAACGAAATCAATCGCTATGAACGGCAAACCCGGCATGCTCGTCTCGTTCATGATCAAGGGAAAGTACAAGGTTGACGGATACATAGACGACCACAATTTACTCGAGAAAGTAGACACCTGGAGACCGGACCCGATACTGGGCGACACATTGATAGAGACAATTTTTTCCGGTTATAAGGATTTTGGCGGCACGAAGTTCCCTACCAGAATCGTCCAGGCGCAGGGCGGGCATCCCGTATTGGAGCTGAACGTGAATAACGTCCAAGCAAACGTGGAGGCCAACATCCAAACGCCACCGCCTCCGCCTCCGACCCGCGTGGAATCTCAGGAAATTGCCAAAGGCGTCTGGTATCTGGCCGGGACGCCCGAACCGAACAGCATGGCTGTTGAGTTCAAGGACTATACTGTCCTGATTGAGTCTTCCTTCACCGAAGCGCGCGCGCTTGCGAATATTGCGGAAGTGAAGCGGCTCGTTCCCGGAAAGCCGATCCGGTACCACATCAATAGTCATCACCATTCCGATCACGCTGCAGGACTGCGCGCCTTCGTCGCAGAGGGCTCCATCATCATCACGCACGAGTCAAACAAGTCGTATTACGAGCACGTCGTCTTGCGTAATCCTCACGAGTTGGAGCCCGATCTGCTTTCGCGAGATCCGAAACCCGCCAAATTTATATGGGTGAAAGAAAAATACGTCTTGACCGATGGAGATCGCCAGCTGGAAATCTACTGGGTTCATGATGCGGGACACACATCGAACCTGCTGATGTCCTACATGCCAAAGGAAAAATTGCTATTTATAACCGACATCTTCAATCAATTCGGTGAGCCGCGCCCCAACGATCCTCCGCCGGGAATCGTCACCCCATACTATGCGGCTCTCGGAGACAATCTGAAACGCCTGAATCTTGACGTCGAGTGGATCGCGCCGTCTCATGGCAAAGGGGTTGTGTCGGCAGATTTGCTGAAGACGGCGCTCGTGGGCACTGTTCAAGCGCCGCCAGTTCAACCGGCTGGATATTGAAGAAACATCATGCTGTGTCTCGTCGATGAAGGCGCTTTAATTTGATGCCAACTGGCTGTGCCTGGTCTTCGTTCTAGTCATGATCCGAAAAGGAGGAACACACCATATGTTACCTATCCGAAGAGTGAGCGGAGCCGCTATCGGCATGACCCTCATTCTGGGGCTGGCGATTACTCCATCCGCGCGAGCACAGGCACCGATCGTGGGCAGCTGGGAAAAGGCGGCCCCATTTCCGGAACCGGAAGAGGAACTCTATAGCGCGGCGGCAAACGGGAAAATGTATGTCGAAGGCGGATTTGGCCCCGGCGGCCACCCGGTCGGAATGATGTGGGAGTACGACCCGGCCGCGGACAAATGGACCAAGAAGAAATCCATGCCGGTTCCTGCGCACCATGCCGCGATCACCGAATACCACGGCAAGCTCTATATCTTTGGAGGATTTACTTTCTATCCGGTGCCCAACCAGACTTCTGGAGGATGGGAGCCGATCGACAACGTCTGGGAATATGACCCGGTCGCCGATTCCTGGAAAGCGCTCGCACCTTTGCCCACCAGGCGAGGTTCCCCAGTTGCCGTTACGTTGGGCGGAAAGATCTACGTCATCGGCGGCGCAAGCAATCAAGGCACGAAGGCCCCCGCGATCTTTCCGACCGGACCGGCTCGTTCGCTGACTGTGAACGAAGCGTACGACCCGGAGACAAACAAGTGGGAAACGCGCAACCCCATGCCGACGCCGCGGAATCACGCCTATGCCGGCGCTGTTAATGGAAAGATCTACGTGATCGGCGGCCGCGCCGCTCACCCGTTCATTACTGTCGCGAGTAACCTCGACATTGTCGAGGAGTACGATCCCTCAACCGACGAGTGGGGCCCGCAGAAGGCTCGCATGCCTACCGCGCGGAGTGGCGGAGGTTTTGCGACCTACAACGGCCGAATTTACGTGGCGGGTGGCGAGATTCAGACTCCCCAACTGCTGGGAGCGTTCAGAGCCCTGGAGATTTACGATCCCGCAACGAATCTGTGGGCTACGCTTCCTCCAATGCCGCTTCCACGGCACGGAGTTGCTACTGCCTTCCTCGGCAATCGCTTGCACCTGGTAAGCGGGAAAATCACTTCCGGAGGATACACGCCGGACGTACAGGTCGCTACAGTTGAACACGACGTCCTTGAGATCCGGTGAGGCTTAACGAATCGTACAGACGAGAGCGATCGTTTGCGATCGTTTTCGAGTGGTTCCTTCTGCCTGGCACACTTGTTTCCAGGCAGACTTGATCACTCGAATTTCGTCTCCCGGCCGTAAATTCGAATCGTCCGTCATCGGGAAACGCAGTTGCGTTTCGCGCGAGCCGCCTTTCGAAGCAGCGAAATTGCGCGCCAGCACGGGAACGGAGTAGCTGATTCCCTGCCCTCGGGATCAGGAGACCTTGACGTCCAACTGGGGGGCACTGGTTGCCCCTTGCGCATCGTCCCGCTGCACTTTATTTCTTCCCAGTGGTCAAGAGTGAAAAGAGCGAACATATTCGCGCACCGTAAGAAAGACAAGCTACAGATTTCAAATAGTGTAGACGAGTTCGTTTTGCAAATTTGCACTCCTGGGCTCGCTCGGTCTTGTTCGTGGGCGTAAATTTGCCTCAGCCCGCGCCGCCAGCGGTAGAGCACAGAAGACCCTTTGCGTACAATCTGAGTTTTCTTGGAACTACAGGGAGATCAACCTGCGCCAATTCAGTCCCTCGGTCCAGTGGATGATCCCCTGCTGTTCCAAATCCAGCCTGCGGCAATGTATCTACACTGATTAATATTTGTCATTGGTTCATGTATCGACATGAATCCTGATTGCAGGAGGAACTGGTTGGCCGTCTCGCATCCGTTGGAAGCGCTCCAATTGACTCAGAATGTTGTTCAATTCTCGGGTTAGAAATTTCCAGTAACGGAGGAAACGATCTGAATCACCATGCGGCGAAACAAGTGCTTGATCTAGTTTCAAAACATTTTGCATGGCGGTTAACACAAATAAGGACTTCTCGTATTCGCTCAAACGTGAAATCGTACCATCGAGTGACTCAAGAATTATTCCTTTTAACCGATCAACTTCCGCGATGTCGTTGGCTTTCAGTGCTTCTGCGGCTTGCTCGCCACAGTGCCGATAGACCTTGAAGAATCCGAATGGCGCTGCACCATCATCATCAGTGCCGAACAATTTCCGTAGGAGCCAAGGATCTTCTCCAGGGCTTTCGAAACCGGCAGTCTCCAAGGCCTTGCGGAGTATCTTCAACATACTTATTGTCTCTTCAACTGCATACGGGTTCCGAGTCGGCCGCATCATGCCCGGAGATATTCCGCCTTTCCTCACTTTGTCCCATGCTTCTGCTTGTTGAGCTACATCGGACTCAAAGTGCGAGAAATCTATTTGCTCGACGATTTCTGCGTTTTCCGCCTTAACCAAGCGTTTCATTTTCCAGTAAGTTGCAGCGAGCATTTCAACATAGTTTGACCACACGATGCCCACGGGCTGATATTCGTCGATCAGACCTTTCAGCAACGCCGAATATTCCGCTCGGGATTCACCCGGAAGCAAGAAATCCTTAGAGCGGAAAATCCCATGCTTAAGTGAGTTTTGAGAACTCCTCCGCTTCCCTTGGATGGTTCGCGGGCCGCTCGCCTTTGTGGATTCGTGCTTCTCACTTTGAGGTTTGACTTGTTCTCGGCCGGGTGCGAGGGTTTCTTGATCGTCGACCAGCGGTTTCAAATCTTCTTGGATCGGTTGAACTTGGTTCTGATTATAGTTCGCCGAGGTTCCATCCGAGGTTTTGTTTCCTGGGTTCTTTCGCATCGTTTCTCCGTAATTGGCCCCCAAAAACAAAAAGGGCGAGATCGAACGCAGAAAAATAGCGTTCGCCTCGCCTTTGAATGGAACTTCGCCCTTTTGCAGAACGAGGTCAGAGAACCTCGCTGCATGATACATAGTGTATGGCCACCGAAATGCGTCGTCAAGCGGATTACGGAATTGTCGTAATTTAAATGGAACGGGACTACCTCCCCAAAAAGTCAGCCGGGTTTCTAATCAAAAGAATTTTCGTACTCGTCTTTGTAGGTTGAGCGCTGGTGGGCCAGGTTCGACCTATCTTGCTTCTTTTTGTGTTTGGCCATGCCCGCTGAAAATGGTGAGCATGGAATTTCTGCAAGAACTTCGGTATTGGCGTCAATACTAAACACTGACTCGGTGTTTAAATTTGGATTCGAGACATATGCAAATTGGCCGGCAGGATCCAGGACCAACGATCGGTTTTGGTTTCCAGGCCTCGTCGGCTCGGTGGATCGCTTCGTAGCGTTGCGTTCCCCTCCACTGCCCCAGCAGCCAGCAGGCATGCCGCTCCGATACCCGGCAGTTCTCGCAGGCATGTCTGACCGCGCTACGCCGCCGCACGGGGCTTAGAAGTTTCCCTCGGCCACATCCTTCAGAATCTGCTTCTGCAAGGACAGCCCCGCCACCACCCGCTTCAGCTTGATGTTCTCTCGCTCCAGCTCTTTCTGATGCTTGGCTTGATCCAGCTTCAGACCGCCGTATTCCTTCCGCCAGCGGTAGTAGGTCTGAATAGTGATTTCGGCTTCCTTGCAGGCTTGCGGGGTGGTCTTTCCGTTGGCGATTTCGACTTCGATCTGCCTGAGCAAATTCACAATTTGCTCCGGCTTATACCGTTTCGTGGCCATGACCGGTCTTCCTCCAGGTGAATTCTCTATCATTTCACCTGGTACAAAAATCCCTGGTCAGGTCAAGTCAGGCCACGGAGAAGTTCATGCACCCGCAGGACGTTGTCAACGGCTCAATGTCCTTTACCGCCGTTACTTCGGCCAGCCAATAAGATCTTCACTCTTCTTTAGGAAAATAGCAGGTGCTAGCGGCGGAGGAATCACTGATAGTACCGAGGAGCCGTTTTAGCCAGTTGGCAAACAATTCGTGGTCCGCGCTTAGGAGTTCGAGTCTTCCTCAGTCACTTTCCTGGCTCCCTTTTTGGAAGACGCCTCTTGCTTCCATAGGTTAGCGAGTGTCACTTCCAGGTAGTTCGTCACAGACCGTTTCTCCTTCTTTGCCTCCGCGATCAGTCTGCGCTTGAATTCGGGTGATACTCGAAGATTCAGTGTCTCGGATTTCCGCATGCGCTCCTCTGTATCTACCGGCCGGATGCTATCCGAGCACAACACGACCGTCAAGAAGACAGGCAATGAGTAATCGCAGTTGACATGTACCGCTAACGGCGTTACAATAGCGTTACAGGGAGCTGCCAATGCAGAAACGAACAAACGACAACCTTCGACAAAATATCGCATTAGCAAGAAAGTGGATCGGCAAATTGGGAAGGCAGAACTATCAGGCACTGTTTAGTCTCTCCCAGGATTACGGATTTTCGATAGCGCTTGGTGACTTACTCTTCCTAGATGAGAAGTGGTATGTCACGCACACAGGGCTGATTCGCTTTGCCAACCGCGCACGCTGCTCGGGAATCCGCGTCCAGCCGATTCGCGAATTCTGTGACGCCTCTGCCAGCCGCTGGGTCTTTAAGGCGACTGTCTACAAAACTCCCCGCTCTCGCGGCTTCGTCGGTTACGGAGACGCCGACCCCTCCAACGTCTCGTCTTTGGTCCATGGCGCCGAAATGCGCGTCGCCGAAACTCGCGCCGTCAATCGCGCCCTCCGCAAGGCCTATGGTGTTGGCACCGTTTCCGCTGAGGAACTCGGCTCGACCCCCAGATCTTGCTCCTCTGGCTTATCCGCGCAGCGCAAGGCTTCCACGAACGGAAATAATCACCACCAGAACGGCCAGCCTCGCCTCCGCGACCGCCTCTGCCTGCTGATTCGCCAGCATCAACTCGATGCTGGCCTCGTGAAGGCCTATGCCGCCGACTACTGCGGCACCCCCACCTTGCGAGAGGCCAGTCGAGATCAGGTCGAAGCCTTCATCAACGATCTGGCTGAGCGCGCCGCCAAAGATCGCGACGGGCTGATTTGCCAGCTCAATAGCTATTCGAAAGTGCAGGAGGTTGCCCCATGAAGCGCCATATCCCTGGTTTGCATGGCGACAGTCCCAACACTCCGAGCATCTTGGAGGGCGTTTTCCTGGTTCGTGTCGATCGGGTTTTCTATCGCTGGCATCCCGAGCGACCGTTCTACGTCCTGCGGCTCATCATTCTCGAACCAAGAGAGCATCAAGGCCGTTCCCTCAACGGTCGCCTGTACTGCACTCCCAAAGCGATGTGGAAACTCCGTTGGTTCTTGCGGGACTTTGGCTACGACCCTGATCTCATGGGCCGAGACGAAGTTGACGAAAAGGCGCTCGTCGGCCTTCGAGGAATCGTGCGGATTTCCCGCACCACACTGAATGGTCGTTCGTTTCTCAATCTCGGCGGGTTTGCTCCCGCTAGTGAATGGGAAGAACTCTCGTTGTCTTCGGCGAGCAGCCAGGAGGTGGCCCGTGACGTTTAGCTACACGCAAGTTTCCCAATACCTGCGCTGCCCGAGGAGCTACCGCTTTCGGTATCTGGACGGCTGGAGGGAGAAGGATTCTCGGGCGGCGCTGTGCTTCGGCCGGTGTTTTGAGAAGGCTCTGGCAGCACTCTTCGAGCGCGAGGACGCTGGAGCCGTGCTGTTCAAGAAGTGGGGAGCGTACCGCGATGTTCCGCTCGAATATTCCCACGGAGACGACTGGGAGCGCCTGCTTCGCCAGGGGATCGGCCTCTTGGAACAGTTTGCGCGAGATAGCCGAATCCGCATTCGCCAACCCAAACGAAACATGCAGAAGAAAATCGTCCGCTCGCTCTCAAACGGCAACGAGTTTGTGGCCTATGTCGATGCCATCGGCCACCTGGACGGCACGCGGCGTTTGCTCGAATGGAAAACCACGAGTGCCCGTTATCCGGACCAGCCCGAGGGACTGACCTCGCTGGACCTTCAGCTCGTCTGCTACTCCTGGATCACGGGCATCTCCGATGTCGCCATTGTGGCGTTTGTGAGGAAACGCGTCCCGGAGATTCAGTACCTGCTGGCTTCGATCACGGAAGAGCAGCGTCAGGAGTTTGGCCAGCTGGTTGAAGCGACGGCACGTCAAATCGAGACTGCCCAGTTCCCTTCCCACCCAGGAATCCGTTTCCCGCAGAACGGGTGCGTCAGCTGTGCACACCTCGGACTGTGCATTGGGAACGAGTCACTCGCCCAAACCAAACTCATCCGTCAACCAGGAGCCGCCGACCTTGATTGGCTTGACGTGCTTGACGACTAACGGAAGAACTTTGATGGCTCCGAAGCTCAATCGCCGGCGTGCCGTGTTTGTCCTCTCGAAGATCGAGGAGATCTTGGCGTGGGAGAAGGCAACGGAGCGCGAACGGGATTCGAAGTTTGTTGAGCTGGGCCGCTATCTGTGTGAGGTTCGGGCAGGACAATACTGGAGGGTGGACAACGTCCGTTCGTTCGACGAGTTCCTGGAGAGGAAGTTCCCGGAGTCCAGGCGCAAGGCCTACTACCTGATGGCCATCCACGAGCAACTGCCTCGCATTCACAAGGTGGAGCTGCAACAGGTGGGCTGGGCGAAGGCGACAGAACTAGCGAAGGTCGCGCGGAGGGATGGGCAGAGGTTCGATTGTGCAACCTGGTTGCACAAAGCTCGAGAACTCCCCAAGGAGGAATTCAAACGGGAGGTCTCGAAACACCTGACCGGCAAGGAGACGGAACCTTGGGAGATCCTCTATTTCAAGGCCTACAAGAGCCAATTGCCTGTCATCGAGCAGGCGCTTGAAACAGCAGCCCTGATGCTTGGGAGCGACAAGGCACGAGGTTACTGCCTGGAGATGATCTGCGCGGATTTTCTGGCGGGAGTGAGCTTGGAGGCGGGCAACCAGGAAGCCCTATTGCCTTGCCTCATCCGGCTGGTCATTGGTCTTCCGAAGCCGCAGCGGAAGCAACTCCTTGAAGAAGTGCAGGTGACGCTTTGATTGAAATCCGGGCGAAAAGACCACGGTTAAGGCTTGACCCTGAAGCCTATCGCAAGCTCTGCCGGGAAGTCCTGGAGCGGGATGGCTGGCGTTGCCAATCATGCGGGCGTATGGAAGATCTTCAAGTTCATCACCTTCAGCCGCGGAGCCGACTGGGTGATGACACAGAGGGAAATCTAATCACTCTTTGTGCAAGCTGTCACCACTCGTGTCATAGAAACTCACCCAACCGTATAAATAACAATTCTCACTGTCCCAGAATCTTGTGATCGCAGGCAGTAGTTCAAGGAAAAACGAGTATTGATTTCACGAGTTTTATGGCTACGGTGTTCGGACTTGGCGAACTTGGGCGCCGGGCTGAGCACCGATAATGGGAAGCGTTATGAAATGCAACATTACGCTGCAACATTAGACATGGCGTGCCCGAGTTAACCGCCAGTGTTCTTAGTGCTCCGACGCAGGAAAATGCAACAGAACGTGTGTTCTGTTGCAGTCCCGTGGAGTGCTCTGCTACTCAACCAGATACAGACACCTACAGCGATAGGGTTTTTGCGGATCGCAGGGCCACGTTCCGACAACGACGTTTATCAGATTCTTTACTCCTCAAAGCTTGAAAGGGGGAATAAGGTGAAGACAAAGCCCAGCCAATTTCGCACCTGAGAGCACTGCTGGCTTCGCGTGGCAGTGTGGTAGTGCAAACACCACCGACAATTGCGTTCAGCGGCAGTCAGGTGTACGTTATCGGCCGGACGGGAAGTCGATAATGGAAATTTCTGCTGATACGCGACATCGGTTCGCTGGTTCGATCGCGGTTCTTGTCGCAGTTCTGGCCTTCTCGCCAACTGTGTTCCCTCAGACCACTGAACAATCTGAAACCACCAAGACGCTTGCTGGGACTCCCGCCCTCTCACATGACCTGTCCGGAGTATGGATGCAGTATCCGCGCGACAATGTACCAGGAGCACTCGGCATGGACGCCGTGAACGAAAAGTTTCGTCCCCCGTTGACTGAATGGGGGCAGGCGAGGTTCGATGCCGCGAGTCCCTTAATAGGACCCAGGGCCGTTCCGGGAAAGGAGAATGATCCAGTCTTGCGTTGTGATCCGACAGGTCCTCCGAGACTTCTCACTCTTCCCAACCCATTTGAGATCGTCCAAATTCCAGGCAGGGTGCTGATGTTCTTCGAGGAGTACCACATCTGGCGCACCATTTGGACTGATGGGCGAGCACTTCCCAAAGAGCCCGACCCCACTTGGCTTGGGTACTCGGTTGGCAAGTGGGAGGGAGATACATTCGTTGTCGACACTATTGGATTTAACGACAAGATCTGGGCCGATCCCTATGGCGATCCGCGAAGTGAACAAATGCATCTCACGGAGCGTTACCGACGGTTGGACCATGCCACCTTGGAACTGACAATCACGATAGATGACCCAAAAGCGTACACGAAGGTCTGGGTGAGTCCCCCCAAACTCCACAAATTGGAGCCGGCCTGGGAATTTGGGGAGTGGTTCTGCGTAATGGACGAAAGTGAAGTTTATGACAAGTCAGTTAGGAAACCCGCTGGCAGCGGTTCCCCCTCGCACAAATAGCCTGGTCGGCATTCCCGTGTGGCTCAACTTATTGTCCGGCGCTTGATCCAGACCATGAGTGATGAGCAGAACTGGTGTATACTCCTGCCCCGTTAGAACACTAAGGCGGTAATCCCCGGTTGAAATACTTTTCGGAGCCAACGCAGGCAGCTATTATTTTCCCATAAAACTAGGATTAGGAGGACGGAATCATGGCTCTCAAGATTACGAACCGCGAAGTGGATGGAGTGGCCGTGCTGGAGCTGGACGGGCGTATTGTGCTCGGAGAAGAGACCGTCGCGCTACGCGAAAAAGTGAAGAGCCAACTCGCCGCGGGCAAAAAACAACTCGTCTTGGATCTGAGAAACGTCACGTTTATTGACAGCTCTGGTCTAGGTGCGCTAGTCGCCGCGCATGCAAGTGCGAAATCGAGCGGAGCTTCGATGCGCCTCTGCAACCTCGGGCTGCGGTTTAGCGAGTTACTGCAAATCACCAAACTCTTTACCGTCTTCGAGGTTTCGAGGACTGAAGCAGACGCGGTGCGCGCCATGGCGAAGGCGGCTTCTGCGGGCTAGATTGGATTATGGCTGCAGGTTCATGTGGCGGAGAAGGTCGGCGTAGCGCGGGTCGGAGCGAAGCGGATCGTAGGCCGGGTCTCCCGTAATATCAGTTATAGAGTGGTGCTCGTTGGCCTTTTCTAACGACTCGAATGGCGTGTCCTTCTTGCAAATGCCTGCATAAATTCCGGCCATGTCCATCAATGGAATGTACGTTTGCTTCGAGAACTCGGCCTGGCTGACTATTGCTTACTCGGCAGGAGTAAGCGGATACGGTTTACCAAGTCAATTCCGGCTTGGCCTGCTTCCGCAGTAGAAAAATCTGAGGGGAGAAGCATAAGTTGCACCTTTGGGTTGGCCTCTGTAAACCCCTTCAGCACCGACTCGTTTGTCTGTATCCCCGGTCCACAAATCAGGACATGGGGCTTTGTTACCCTCACAAACATCTGGGCGTCGGATGGGTTTCGCGTCGTGATGACTTCGTAGCCTGAACGTTTGAGCAAGGCGCTCAGATACGCCAGCAAATCATGGGAGGTATCGATGCAGACGATTCTCGTTCTCGAATCTCCGAATGTCTCTTCATGAAATTGCGGTCCCTTAGAGAACGCCTGTATCGCTTCTTCTTCCGACGCATAGATCTGCAATATGCGAAGCAAGTTGGTGACTTGAAGAACTTTCAAAAGAAATGGAGATACCTGGCAGAGCTTGAGATCACCGCCCTTGGCCCGCAGCACACCGAACTGACGAACCAGGGCTCCCAGTCCGACACTGTCGATGAAACTGACTTCTCCCAACTGCAGAACCACTTTCTTGGTCAGCTGCGTCAGTTTTTCTAATTCGAGTTGAAGCGAGCTGATTTCGGCGCCCACGACGATGCGGCCTTGGCACCGAATGATAACGATGTCACCGATCTTCTGGTTTTGTAAGCTCAGTTCCATTGAGGCCGCAACAGTATCACATCTCATACAGGGAGACGATTCCGCCGCAAACGGGAGATTACGTACTCGATTACTGAAGGTTCATGCGCCGGAGCAGGTCTGCGAAGCGCGGGTCCGAGCGCAGGGGATCGTAGATTGGGTCCATTTTAATCGTGGGAAATGAACTTCCAATAGAGCGATCCTCATAAGCCTTTCCCAGCCACTCGAATGCCTTTTCCTTGTCTCCGAGGCCCACATAGACTCCAACTTTGGAAATCGCTGGAACATACTTTTGCTCCGAGATCGCGTTCAACTGGTCAAGCATCTTCTGCGCCTCGGCGCGTCTACCCGCGACCGCATAGGCGTGTCCGAGTCCCGATAATGCATAAGGGTGGCGAGGAGATACCACCAGCTCTTTTTCAAACTCCGCTATGCCTTCCTTGTACATCGATTCTTGGAGATAGGCCTGGCCCAAATTCATATGTACGAAAGCGAAGTTTCGGTCCATTTCAAGCGTCAGCTTCTCTTGCTCGATCGCTTGGTCATAATGCCTCGCAGCGTAGAAATCAAATCCCAGAACCCGATTGATGATGAGCGACAGTGGGTCAAGTTGCAGGGCTCGTTTCTGCTCCGCGATGGCTTCCTCAGAACGGCCCATGCTTACTAGAGCTAAGGAATGCCAGAAATGCGCCGTGGCATAGGCGGGATTGAGCTCAATGGCTCGTTGAAATTCTTTCTCGCCGCCTGACCGGTCCCAGTCATAGATTGTTTTGACCCACGCAAGCGAGGTATGGCCTTCGGCGAGCGTGTCATCTATTTCCAGTGCCTTCTGTGCGGCCTCCCTGGCTCGCGGATAAGACTCCTTCGGAGCAGCATAAGCGTACTCTGCAAGTAGACTGTAGCTGTCGGCCAGCCCGGAATAAGCCAGGGCGTAGGTTGGATCTTTTTCGATGGCCTGCTGAAAGTATTCGCGGCCCTTATTGAAACCATCTTCATTTCTCTTGTTCCACCAATAACGCCCCTTGAGGTAGTACTGATAGGCTTCGGGGTTCGTGGTGTAACTTTTGGCCATGCGCTTCTCGTCTTCGCCCGTCAGGCGCATCCGCAGCGCGGTCGTGATCTCTTTGGCGATGTCCCCTTGAAGCGCGAAAATATCCGACGCCTGCCGGCTGTACTGTTCTCCCCAAATGTGGTCATTGTTTCGGGTGTCGATGAGTTCCGCGCTGATGGCCAGATTGTCGCCAACTTGTGTGATTCGACCTTTGAAGACAGCTCGCACTCCCAGTTCGCGCCCGACGGTCTCCGCGTCAGGGTCTTTCCCTTTGTAGTGAAATGCGGAATCGCGTGATTTCACTTCCAGCTTCGGCAACTGCGACAAGCTGTTGATCAGGCTCTCGGTGATCCCGTCGCTGAGGTATTCCGTGTTGGGGTCGCCGCTACCATTCACAAAGGGCAGCACCGCCAGCGATTCAATTGACTCGCCGCCGCCCGTGCGTGATCGGTAGAACCAGCCCGCACCTGCCAGCGCAGCCACCAGGATGACCGACGCAATTACCATGGCGATTCTCCCGCGCCACCACGCGTGAAAGGGTGCTTCGACGACGGGTGCGCCGACGACGGAACGTCCTGAATCCGTTTCGCGCTTCAACCGTTTGAGATCGGCTCTCATCTCCGATGCGTGCTGATACCGGACGTCTCGGTCCTTCTCGATCGCTTTACTGATGATGTCTTCCAACTTAGCCGGGAGTTCAGGATTCAGACGCGCCGGGGGCGTGGGCGCTTTTGTGAGAATCGCGCTTAAGATTACACCTGAGGTGTTGCCCGAGAACGCCAGCCGGCCCGTCGCCATTTCATACAGAACCAATCCAAAGGAGAAGAGGTCCGTGCGTGCGTCCAACGCCTCTCCCCTCACTTGTTCCGGCGACATGTACGCCACCGTGCCCAACGTCGTGCCGGGACTCGTTAGTTGCTCCTCAGGAACTTCCGTCGTTCCTGCAGACATTGTTTGTCCGATTCCAGGCGGAGCAGACTTCGGCTGGGTCGTCAACTTCGCCAACCCGAAGTCCAGTATCTTGGCGTGTCCGCGATCCGTAACGAAAATGTTCGCTGGCTTGATGTCCCGGTGCACGATTCCCTTGGCGTGCGCTGCATCCAGAGCATCAACAATCTCGGTTCCTAACTCCAGCAACTGTTCGACAGCGAAAGGCTTTCCGCTGATTCGGTGCTTTAGCGTTTTTCCTTCCAGCAATTCCATGGCGATGAAATGTTGGCCGTTGGCTTCGTCAATCTCGTAAATCGTGCAGATGTTCGGGTGATTGAGTGCCGAGGCAGCGAAGGCTTCCCGCTGAAATCGTTCACGTGCAGCAGGATCATTCTCCATCTCAGCAGGTAGGAACTTCAGCGCGACATGGCGGTGCAGCTTGAGGTCTTCGGCTTCGTAGACCACACCCATCCCGCCGCCACCGAGCTGCGAGAGGATGCGATAGTGCGAGATGGTTTGGCCGATCATTTCGCTTGCGGTGCTGTGCGGCGACGGACTTCGTCGAAAAAGTTTTCGAGGAAGATTACGTGGTTCTGCGCCCTCTGTCCTTCCTCTGTCTCGACCGGCATTAATGCGGCGATGCGCTTGCCATCTGGCGCGAGATCATAGTTGGCAGCAATTGGCGCGATTCTCTTCTCGGACCACACACGTGGCTTATCCGCCACAAACGAGTTGCCCTTAACTGCGTAGCTGGCCACCATGATCTGGTTGTCATCGGTGCGGAAGAACAGGTCTCGCCCGCCGCGGGACCACACCGGGTACAAACCGCTGCCATTCGAGATTTGCCATTTGCCGCCCTTGTCGGGGAACTCGCGTACGTAAACCTGAAAGACGCCCGACTCGGTTGAAGAATAGGCCATCCACCGCCCGTCAGGAGACAGGGAAGGGTACCGTTCGTCGGCTGGCGTTTGCAAATAGGGTTCAGGCTTCCCGGCCCGAATTCCCGCTCCATCGCTCTCCAAAGCTACCGTCCAGAGGTCAAAGCTTGTTTCAGGATTCCCGTCCATAAATGCCAGCCGCTTGCCGTCGGGCGCAAAGGACCACGGATACTGAATGTCCTTGCTCTGGGTCAATGGCTGGGGCTTGCCTGATCCGTCAGAGCGAGTCCAGAAGATGCCAACTCCCACTGCTTCGTAGACAATGTACCGGCCGTCAGGGCTCCAGACAGGGTAGATTGACGTGCCAGTCCCGAACGTCAATCGCGTCATCGTGTCCCTCTCCCATTCGTAGACCCAGATGTCTGACGTACCTATCGCCAGTCTCCTCCCGTCCGGGGACAGGCTCGGACGCACATACGCATCCGGCTTGACCAGCAACGGTTGCGTCTTGCCTGACGCATCAAGCCATTGCACGGTAGACTGTCCGCCATTCGACCCGCCGCTCCGGTAGATCAGCGTTCCGGTTTGGGAGAAATCAAACTGCGCCGAGCCGCGTATGGAGTTGTAGCTGACTTTGTCCAGCACAGGCGAAGGCGTCCCATGCACTTCCAACCGAACCAGATCGAAGGGGACAGCGAACAGCGTGCCTCTGTTCATGTAAATTAGATGGCCGCTGGGTAAATACCGCCCGAACGTGCCGCCTCGCACAAGGGTTTTCCTGCGGTGATCCACCAAAGACATAACTTCAATGTTAGCTGCGTCCCAACCAACAGGCGCTGTATTGGCCGTGAACAACACAGCCTTGCCTCCCGGCAGGATTTGCGGCCAGCGGTGGGTGGCCTCTCCGTTCTGCAACTCGGTCACAGGCACTGGCGTGCCTCCGCTGGCAGGAATCCGCGATAGACCCCCAGCAAGACCAAGCCCTGCGATGATGGTGCCATCCTCGCCCCAACTGCCGCCCACACCATTGTTCGCGCTATACAAAGTGATTGCCGAACCTCCGTCAACAGAGATCTTTTGAAGTTTCCCTGCCGAGAAGAAAGCAACCCACTGCCCGTCCGGCGAAAAGAAGGGTGCGCTTGCCCCCTGCGTTCCTGCAAGCTCTGAGGTGTTGGGCTGGTCCAGCCGCCGGGTAAAGAGCCGTCCTTGCGATACGTATACCATCCGAGTGCCATCCGGTGAAAGAATCGCATCAGCTCCGGAGAGCGTGGCAAGCGACACATCGGGCCCGAGGTCAACGTCCAGCCGCACCAGCGGTCGCAGGGGCTGCTCAACAAGCCGCGTCGCCCGCCACCAGCCCCACAACGCGACGACTGCGATGATTGTTGTTGCTACGGCCAGCGCTCCTATTGCCCAGAGCAACTTGCTCTTGGAACCTGAAGCAGCTTGCCTGGCACCGGAATCTTTCGGTGCCGCAATCGCATCTTCAATCTCGATCCGGATAGTCGCCGCATCTGGCGTTCGCTGACGCCGATCTTTCCGAAGGCAGCGTTGCAGCAGAACGCGAATCGACGGAGACATATTCGCGGGCAGCACGGTCCAATCCGGCTCAGCTCTGACCACAGCGGCCAAAATGTCCGTCACGTCTTCACCGTGGAATGCGGGCTTTCCAGTCACCAGGTCATACAGCACACATCCAAACGCCCAAATGTCGGTGCGCTTGTCCACGGATTTCCCGCGAGCCTGCTCGGGACTCATGTAGGCCGCAGTTCCCAGAATCACTCCCTGCATCGTCGCCGCCATGCTGAGCGTCGGTGAATTGCCGATGTCTTCAGTTGATATGTCGCCCGCGAAGGCTTTTGCGAGACCGAAGTCCAACACCTTCACTTTGCCTTGGGGGGTCAGTTTCACATTCGCTGGTTTCAAGTCGCGGTGAATGATTCCTTTTTCGTGAGCCGCTTCCAGGGCCTCGGCAATCTGTTTCGCAATGGCGAGATATTCCTCGACTGGAACTGCGCCAGCCTTCACTCGCTCAGCCAGAGTCTCACCCGAAACTAATTCCATGACGAGATACTGCACGCCGTCAGAATGTTCCAGACCGAAGATCGTAGCGATGTTGGGATGATTCAGAGAAGCGAGCATCTTCGCTTCGCGCTGGAAGCGGGAGAGTCGTTCAGCATCATGCGCAAATGCTTCCGGCAAAACTTTGATCGCTACGTCACGCCCGAGCTTGGTGTCGTGCGCTTGATACACCTCGCCCATGCCGCCCGCACCGATCTGCGTGAGGACTTCGTAGGAGCCGAGTTTGGTGCCAGCAGCGATGCTCATTACTTTTTCCCCATGGGAACTTTCTGCTTCACTTCTTCAAACCAGTTCAGCACGATATTGACTTTGTTCATCGCCGCATCCCGTTCCGTGCCCGGAGCCTTCAACACGGCGAAGCGCTTGCCGTCGGGGTGCAGGTCGAAGTTATAGAAGCCCAGCCCGCGGTCGGTGAACTGGCCGGGCGACCAGAGCTGGGGTTTGTCAGCGGAAAAGGAGTCACCGGAAGCGGTGTAGCTGGCCACCATGAGCTTGCTCTCGGTCGTACGATAAAAAAGCTCCTTGCCGTTGCGCGACCACTTGGGATACTGGCCGCCACCGGTGGAAATCTGCCACTTGCCGCCCGGGCCGGGGAAAGGCCGGACGTATACTTCATAGTCTTCGGATTCATTCGACGAATAGGCCAGCCAGCGCCCATCTGGTGAGAAGGCTGGCTGCACTTCGAGGAAACCGGTGTTCAAGAAAGGTGTCGGCTCTCCGGGTTTCCAGCCAGTCTTCTCGTCCCCTTCCATGAGAAGAGTCAAGATGTCGAAATTCGTGCTGGGGTTCAGTTGCGTGAACGCCAGAACCTTGCCATCAGGCCGCCAGGAGCGTGGGTACTCAACGTTCTTGCTTTCCGTAAGGCGCTGGGGATTCCCGGCGCCGTCGGCGCGTATCCACCAGAGGTTAAGCGGCCCGCCTTTTTCTTGGGAGGAATAAGTGATCCTCTGGCCGTCGCGAGTCCAGACAGGATAGCTGTTTGTTTCGCCAGCAAAGGTCAGGCGCGCAAGGGTATCGCGTTCCCACTCGTACACCCAAATGTCGTTCCGTTTGCCGTCACTGATTTCCAGAGCCAAACGCTTCCCGTCGGGGGAGAATGCGGGATTGTAGTAGTTGCCGGGAGTGTCACGCAGGGGCGTGAATTTGCCCTCGCGATCCATCCAGGAGATGGATACGTTCTCACCTCCGCTGCCACCCGCGATATATGCAAGGTTCCCAGTTTCGGAAAAGGAGAACTGCGCTACACCAACCGCGGGATTTGTGACCACGCCTTCGAGGATCGGTGCAGGCTGGCCAGTCACCTCCAGCCGCTTCAGATCGAATGGTACGGCGAACAGCGTGCCTTCGTGCATATAAACAATGTGCCCGCTGGGCAGGTAACGGGCATGATAACCGCCACGCTGCACCGTCTTCCGCTGCCCTGACGCCATCGAATACACGTCGATTTCTGCGTCCTCATAGTTGGTTCTGGACGCGTTGGAAGTGAAAAGGACAGCCTTGCTCCCAGGCAGCACTTGGGGCCAGCGCTGCGTGGTTTCGCCCGCCTGCGTGTATAGGGTGATCAAAGGTTCGGGCGATCCTCCCGCTGAAGAAACTTTAGATAAGGGGGTCCGATTACCCGCTGTGAACACGATTGTTCCGTCTTCGCCCCAGCTTCCGCCACGGTCACTGGGGGCATCGCAGAGCGTAACCGCCGCGCCGCCTTGCGCGAGAATCTTCTTCAGCTTGCCGTCAGCGAAAAAGCCAATCCACTTGCCATCAGGCGAAAAGAAAGGATCAAGGGCACGCTCCGTGTCGGAAAGCACGGTGGCCTGCAACTGGTCGAGTGAACGGACATAGATGCGCCGCGTCTGGCCGGTACCGGCGGCAAGAAGAGCCAGCCGTGTGCCGTCGGGTGACAGGACCGCGGAAGGCCCGTCAAGGGTATACAGGCTTGCGTCCGCGCCGATCTCCGCGCTCAAGCGCATCGGCTGTTCCGGCTTCGGCGCACGCATCATCAAGGCGATAGCCAATGTAATGACAATCAGCGCGAGTATACCCGCTGCCACGGGCCATGCCACCCGCTCGCGCCAAGCTATCGCCGCTGGAGCAGCCTGCGTTGCACCTACGTCTTTCGGTGCCGTGAGCGCATCTTCAATCTCGATTCGGAGAATCGCCGCGTCCGGGGTTCGCTGACGCCGATCCTTCCGCAGGCAGCGTTGTAGCAGAACGCGAATCGATGGAGAGATGTTCGCGGGCAGCGAGTCGAACGCGGGTTCCGTCTTTACCACGGATGCGAGAATGTCCCCGACATCCTCGCCGTGGAATGCGGGTTTTCCTGTCAGCAACTCGTAGAGCACCGCGCCGAATGCCCAGATGTCAGTGCGTTTGTCAACGGCTTTGCCCTTGGCTTGCTCCGGGCTCATGTAGGCCGCAGTACCGAGAATGACTCCCTGCATCGTCGCTGCCATGCTCAGTGTTGGAGAGTTCCCGATCTCTTCCTGCGTCGCGTCACCTGCGAATGCTTTCGCCAAGCCGAAATCCAATACTTTTACTTTTCCCTCGGGCGTCAGTTTCACGTTGGCGGGTTTCAGATCGCGGTGAATGATTCCTTTTTCGTGTGCCGCCTCAAGGGCTTCGGCGATCTGTTTTGCAATGGCGAGAGCTTCCTCGACTGGAACTGGCCCGTCTTGCTTCACGCGGTCCGCCAGCGTTTCGCCCGACACCAACTCCATGACGAGATATTGCACGCTGTCGTAATGTTCGAGGCCGAAGATCGTCGCGATGTTCGGATGATTGAGAGAAGCGAGTATCTTCGCTTCACGCTGAAAACGGGAGAGCCGTTCGGGATCGTGCGCGAAGGCTTCCGGCAAAACTTTAACGGCGACGTCACGCCCGAGCTTAGTGTCGTGCGCTTGATATACCTCGCCCATTCCACCCGCACCAATCTGCGCGACGACTTCGTAGGAACCGAGTTTGGTGCCAGTAGCGATGGTCATTTCTTCAATCCTGCAGTCCAGTTGAGAACAACTGTGATCGGTGCCGTCGCCTCTTGCTCTGGAGTCGTGTTGATCAGGAACCGCTGGCCGTCTGCGGATACCGCGTACTGATTACGCCCCCCGGTCACGAAGCGTGCCTCGAAGAGCGGTTTAACGGCACCCACCTCAAAGTTCGCGCCCTTACCGTTTACTGCCGCAGCCATCAGCTTGTTGTCGGGTGCGAGGTAGAAGATCTCACTCCCGTCACGGCGCCACCGAGGCCGATCACCACCCGCCGTCGAGATCTGCCACTTCCCACCAGGCCCTGGAAAAGGGGCAACGTAAACTTCGTTTCTGCCAGACTCATTCGAGCGGTACGCGACCCACCGGCCATCAGGAGAAAATTGGCCAAAGCCTTCATCAAACTTCGTGTTAAGAAATGGAACTGGCTTGCGATCTCCCGAAAGCGGCAAGACAAACAATTGCGCGCGCGTCTGCGGACTGCTGGTGCGATAGAGAATAAACCGGCCGTCCGGAGACCAACTTGTGGGATATTTTTCGAGATTGTCCTCGAGCAACATTTCTTCTGTGCCGGCACCGCTGGAGGACTTTTGATAGAGATCAAGATGTCCTTTGCGATTCAAGTTGAAAACAATTCGGCTGCCGTCCGGTGACCAGATGGATGTTACGGCGGCTTCGGGCCCAAAAGTGAAGCGCGATCGCAGGCCGCGCGCCACGTCGTAGAACCAGATGTCCCGCCCCTTCCCCGCCTGATCTGCAATGCTGATGGAAGCTCGCTTCCCATCTGGAGAAAGCTCCAAGTCGCTGTACAGAGCCGGGTCTCCCAGTTCGCCCGTCTGTTTTCCGGTGCGGTCAAACCACAGGAGTTGGTCCCCCGCCATTGCCGCTCCCGTTTGGTACACCAAAACCCCATTCTCCGACACTGAGAATATCCCGGACGGATTAATGGTTTCGCTATCCCGGACGCTTTCGGCAATCGGAAGGGCGTCGCCCGTCAGTACAAGGCGTTGCGCATCAAAGGGCTGCGCCATGAGAGTTGACTCGCGTAGGAAAAGCAGATAGCCCTGAGAATAGACAACATTTGACGAATCGGCGTTGAGCACAAACTTCCGTTCGAACGAATTGAGTGAGCCCACATAAGCTGGCCCGCCTCCTGGGCCTGTGCTTGGACGGTAAAGAAAATGCTGGCCGTCAGGCAGGAAGAAGGGCCGCATGTGGACAGCCTCATCGTGGGCGAGCGTAGTGGCTGCGGCGGGCACACCGCCAGCGGCGGACACTCTTTGGAGAGCTGCCGTAGATGTCGGAGCAAAAACGATTACCCCATCTTGATTCCATGTTCCGGCGCGAGGATCCGGGGCGTCGCACAACGTAATCGGCGGGCCGCCCGAGACCTCGATCTTCTTGAGCTTTCCGCCCGCAAAGAACCCGATGAATCGGCTGTCGGGCGACCAGAAAGGTTGGAATGCACCTTCGGTCCCCGCCAGCGACTGTGCGACGAGGGTATCGAGCGAACGGACCCAGAGTTGCGATTTACCATCCGCACCCATCGCTACAATGGCGATACGACTGCCGTCGGGTGAAACCGCCAATGGACTCACAGTTGCTCCACTGGCCGTAAGAGCCGTCGTCGCCAATCGTCCTGTCCCAGGCGGAGAAACAAAAAAGCGGACCAGGCGTGCACCTTCCGGCGGGCGCCTGAAGTACGCGAAAGTTCCCCATACCAGCGCTGCAACGAGGATGGCAACCGCCGCAATTGACCAAGCTGCACGAATATTTCCCAGAGGAGTGTTGCCCTGAGGCGCTACCGGCCCGACATGTGCTGGCGTGGTGAGAGTCTCGTGAATCTCAATGCGCGCATCGCCAGCGGCTTGAAGGCGCAGAGTCTTGTCCTTTTGCAAACAGCGCCGGAGTAGATCACAAATTTTCGTGGGAGTAGAAAGCGGCAGAAAATTCCAATCAGGCTCGGCTCTGACCACGGCAGCCAAGATGTCGGTTACATCTTCGCCAGTGAATACTTGCTTGCGCGTGAGCAGTTCATACAACACACAACCGAACGCCCAAATGTCCGTTCGTTTGTCCACCACTTTGCCGCGAGCCTGCTCCGGGCTCATGTACGCAGCTGTTCCCAGAATCACGCCGTGCATAGTCGCTGCACGGCTAAGCGTCGGCGAATTACCCATGTCTTCGTTATTCGAGTCGCCCTCGAACGCTTTCGCCAAGCCGAAGTCCAACACTTTCACTTTTCCCTCGGGCGTCACCTTCACGTTGGCGGGTTTCAAATCGCGGTGAATGATGCCTTTCTCGTGGGCTGCTTCCAGCGCCTCCGCAATCTGCTTCGCGATGGCCAGCGCTTCTTCAATTGGAACCGCTCCATCTCGCTTTAATCGCTCTTGCAGCGTTTCGCCCGACACCAGCTCCATGACCAGAAACTGCGCACCGTCGGAATGCTCGAGGCCGTAGATCGTGGCGATGTTGGGATGATTCAACGCAGCCAGCATCTTCGCTTCGCGTTGGAAGCGTGAAAGACGATCAGCGTCGTGCGCGAAAGCTTCCGGCAGGACTTTGATGGCTACATCGCGCCCGAGCTTGATGTCGTGCGCGCGATACACCTCGCCCATGCCACCCGCGCCAATCAGCGCGGCGACTTCATACGAGCCGAGTTTGGTGCCCGCTGCGATGGTCATTTCTTCAACCCCGCTGTCCAGTTCTGCACCAGCGTCAGAGGATCGCCGGACTTCTGCTCCGGAAAAGTTCGAAACAGAAAATGCTGCCCGTCCGCAGAAACATCGTACAAGGGGTTACCCTGTGCCATGCCCGTCGCGCCGAATAGCGGCCGGACTTGGCCGACTTCGAGTACCCCTCCCTTAGCTTCTACCTCCGCAGCCATCAGCCGCCGGTCCGGTCCCATGTAGAAAATCTCTTTGCCGTCCTGCCGCCACCGGGGCAGGGTCCCTCCGGCTGTGGAGACCTGCCGCTTCCCTCCAGGCCCAGAGAGGGGCGGAGGAAACGGAGTGACGTAAATCTCGGCGCGTTGCGATTCATTCGACACATAAGCGATCCATCGGCTGTCCGGCGAGAACTGCGCATCAAATACATTGAAAGATGTCTGCAAAATGAGGAACGGCTTGAGCGGGTCTCCCGGCCGCTGAAGTGTCAGTGGCAGGGCCCAAAGATCGCCTCCTGTTCTGGCAAAACTGTTTCCGACAACACCGGTGAGATACAAGAGAAACTTCCCGTCCGCGGACCAGCTTGTCGGGATTTTTCCAAGATTGTCCGCGTAGAGCAGTTCTTCCGAACCTGCACCATTAGCCGATTTCCGATAGAGATCGAAGTGTCCTTTTCGGTTCGACCTGAATGCGATGCTTCGCCCATCGGGCGACCAGACAGGATCGTTATCAAAGGACGGGTCAAAGGTAAGCCGGGTCCGGAGACCGCGTGACACGTCGTAGGTCCAGATATTTGTATGCGAAATATCCTGGATAGCGGCCGCGAGGCTTTTTCGGTCCGGTGAGAAATGAAATGCGACGAGGTCGGCAGGCTCACCAACCGTGGCCCCCTGCTTGCCGCTCCGGTCAAACCAGGTCAGCCGTAACCCACCGAAGGCCATGCCCGTCCGATATGCCAACATTCCGGTTTCGGAAACCGAGAAAACTCCGACGGTCCCACTGTTGAGTACGGTTTGAACCTGCTCGGCTGCCGGAACGGCTTCCCCGGTGGTCACCAGGCGCTTCGGATCAAACGGCTGGGCCATTAACGTACCGTTGCGCAGAAACAGGATGTGCCCCTGCGCATAGAGGGCGTTGGAACCGGCTTCCGTCACTACCTTGCTCTCTCCACCATCAAGCGAGCCGACGAAAATTGTCAAGTTCCCCGGCTGATTCTGGTAAAGGAAGTGACGCCCGTCGGGAAGGAACCAAGGCAAGCGCCCTCGCACTCCCCTTATGGGGCTGGATGCGCCACCGGCTGAGGAAACGCGCAAGAGTTCATCAGCAGTGTTAGTCGGCGTAAAAATGATCACGCCATCCCGGTTCCAGCTTCCGCCCCGGCCTACGGGCGCATCCGCCAGCGTGAGAGCCGGCCCACCAGAGGCATCAATTTTTTTGAGTTTGCCATCGGCGAAAAACGCAATGAACCGGCTGTCCGGTGACCAGAACGGAAATGCCGCTCCTTCCGTGCCGGCCAGAGGCTGCGCGGTCAGCGCATCCAAGGACCGGACCCACAGTGGGGTCTTCCCGTCCACACTGCGCGCGCCGAATACGATACGCTTTCCATCGGGCGAGAGGGCCGGCAGGCTCAGACCGTTGGTGAAGTCCAGTGTTGTATTGTCTGGCGGAAGAATGGTCGTGCGCAGGACCGGCGCCTCCGGTGGCGTCTCACGGAAATAGAGGAAAGCCAGGGATAGCGCCACAACAACAGCAATCGCTGCTACGGCGGCCAGGAGCCGCACTGGAGTCACACGGTGACCCGCAACTCGCGCAGGCATTCCGGCCTGCGAGCCACCCTCGGCAATCCACTTCAACTCTTCGCAGAGATCACTCTCAGTCTGCCACCGCTTTTCTGGTTCCTTGGCGAGGCATCTTTTTACAACGCGTTCCAGGGCAGGTGGCGTCATCGGCTGAAGTGACATCATTGGCGGCGGATCAACTTCCAGTATCTTGGCCATCACGCTGGCCGAAGTCTTGCCCTCAAATGCCTTCTTGCCAGTGGCCATTTCGTAGACGACCGCACCAAAAGCGAAGATGTCTGTGCGAGAATCCACTTCTTTGGCTTCGACTTGTTCCGGCGCCATGTATTGCAATGTGCCAAGGATAATCCCTTGGCCCGTAATCGCGCTCTTCATCGTCGGAAGCTGCGAATCTGGAATGGCCGGAGAAACCTCCTGCTTCAGCTTCGCCAAGCCGAAGTCCAGCAGCTTCGTGCCGGATTTGGTGAGCATGATGTTGCCGGGTTTCAGATCGCGATGCGTCACACCTTTTCGGTGCGCCTTGTCCAGCGCATCGGAAATCTCAATGGCGTACTGCAATACCTGTTGTATCGGCAGCGAGCCTTTCACGAGGCGCTGCGCGAGCGTCTCGCCTTCGAGATACTCCATCACCAGGAAATCAATTCCGTCTTGCTGACCGATGTCGTAGAGGACGCAGATGTGGGGATGAATCAGGCTGGCTATGGTTTTTGCTTCGCGCTCGAATCGCTCGCGCAATTCAGGTCGGTCAGCAAGATGCGTCGGCAGAACTTTGATGGCGACAATTCGATCGAGGCGGGTATCACGGGCTTTGTAAACCTCTCCCATTCCGCCCGCACCGATAGCGGAGAGAATTTCGTAGGGCCCTAGGCGTCTGCCGGGGAGGATTGCCATGGGTTCCCGCCGACTAGGAATCGGCAGAGTATAACTCTCTATCCATCAGCAAACCTATGCTTTTCAGTTAACACTAGACGATGGTTCGAACTCTTCAATAATCATGTGAATTCTGAAAGCTAGGAAACGCAATTCGCTTGCGTACAGAATCAATCACTTGGGTGGGTGTTTCAGGAGGGATTTTTGAAAGGCTGTCATAGGGGCGTAGAGCGTGCCTAATGGTAAGGCCGAGCGAGGAAACGCAACATTACGCCAATGCGATAAATCTCTCCTGCGACTGCCAACCGGCTGTGTTCTCAGCGTCCCGATCCAGAACAATGCAACAGAACATTCATCTTGTTGCAAGTTAACGGCTGCCCGGCAAGACTTCGCACTGTGCCTAGCAGTGATGAGTTGCGATGAGGTCTGCTACGCGAGTGCCTTGGTTAGGAACTTGAGCGTTCTTTCCCACGCAGTCTTAGCGGACGCCGCGTCGAACACCTCGGAACGAGCTTCGTTCATGAAGGCGTGGTGCGCATCGTAGCGATAGAACTCGAACTGCGATTGCGACTGCTTGAGCGCGGCCTCCACCTCATTGACCTTGGCGGGCGTGCACCAGTCGTCGAGGTTCGCGAAGTGGCAAATCAGGGGAATCTTGATCTTCTTGAACTCGCCAGCGTCAATTGGAGGAATCCCGTAGAACACCGCGCCGGCATCCATCTCCGCAACGAACAGAGCGGCCAGGAGCGTGAGCGCGCCGCCCATGCAGAAGCCGCCTACAGCCACCTTCTTGGAGGATTGTTTCAAGTATTGGACGGCCCCACGGATGTCCTGGCCAGCGGCATCGGGAAAGTTGAGATTGCCCATCAGGTGGTTCGCTTCCTCGGCGGCAGTCGCGAGCTTGCCTCGATAGAGATCTGGCACCAGCGCCCGATAACCCGCTTCCGCCAATCGGTCCGCGGTCTTCTTGATTTGATCGTTAAGTCCCCACCACTCCTGGATGACCACAAACCCAGGCGCGCTCGGTCCTGCTTTCGGCGTCGTCAGATAGCCAGGGCAGGTTGTTCCGTCTGGTCTCTTGAACTGAATCGTTTCACCCACTGGATCCCTCCATTCGATGTTTGGCTTCGGGCACCATACTATAACCCTCTGGCCCCTTCTTCCAATTAGCCATTGCGCTGGACGAGCAATTGCGGTCGTGCAACCCAATTAGGTAGGCTGTGAGCAATGACCGAACGCAATATTCTGATCAATCGCGCTCCCGTCCTGACGCTGTGGGCGACAACAGTTGCCGAGCGACTGGGATTTGACCAGGACGAGGCACTGTCACTCGGGAAGGCGGTGGCTGGTCTGAACGCTCAATCCAAAGGCCAGCGACTTGGCATATTCAAACCCGTGCCGCAAGAGGTCAAAAAGGCTCGAGCACGAAAACGAGGTGAGGAATTCTTCGTTGAGATTTGCGGGCGGCAGGTGCCGGCAATCAATACGACGGATGGAGTGCGGGCGGTGATTAAGAACCAACCCATCGAAGCGAAGAGCGTGGAGCGATACCTGGAGAGCAAGTTCGGCGAATCGCTAGACACGGCACGCTCGGCAATGCGTGACCTCGCGAAAGCCTTCCAACCGGAGCAGTTATTGAAGAACGCATTCGGTCTCTATGAGGAGTTCCGACCGGCGATTCCAGAAGGAGTAAAAGGCTGGGGCGCCAAAGGGAACTTGGATATTGATCGTATCCGGTGTTTGACGTTGAAGAAGTGACGGCCGGAATGGTGGGTAGACGCGTTCCAGAGCCCATATAAGGATTCAATTTCCATTGATCGACCATGCACAGGCCAAACATCTGTTATCAACGGTATCTGTCAGGTTTCTTGATGTAAGTCTCGACGTTTACGTTGGAGATGACTGGGTGTCTTTCTCTCCGATGGCGTTTGTCCCTCTCCACGAATGCCCTTGCCGGTAGCTTGTGGGCCCTCAAAACGACGTTCTTATGATGAGCCACATTCCGATAAGCCGATTTATCAGATGGGATGAGAAGGCCGGTCTCCGGCGGGATGCGATACGCTCCCAGTGATTGACGCGCTCAAGGCGCAACCGAAAGGAGACCGGCTATGAAAAAGTCTAGCACTGTGCAGGCATTGCAGAGCGAAATTTTCAAGGAACAAAAGCTGACGATCGGCTTGGATCTGGGAGATCGCTGGTCGTTCTACTGTGTTATGGATGAAGCAGGCCAAGTCATTTTGGAACAAAAACTGCCGACGACACCGGAAGCGATGAAGCAGACCTTTGGAAAAACAATTCCGCGGAGTCTCATCGCACTGGAGACAGGAACCCATTCCCCTTGGGTCAGCCGGCTGCTCAGTGAGTTGGGACATGAAGTGATCGTGGCGCACGCACAAAAGGTACAGCTGATCACCAAGAGCAATCGAAAAGATGATCGGCACGATGCTCGGACACTGGCACGACTGGCGCGAATCGATCCCGAGTTGTTGGGGCCGGTGCGGCATCGCAGTGTGCAGGCGCAACTCCACCTGACGGTGATCCGGGCGCGAGCGGAACTAGTGAGTGCTCGAACAGCCTTGGTGAACGCAGCACGGGGGCTGGTGAAGTCTTATGGCCAACGACTGCCCAAGTGCGGCACGTATCAGGTGAGTGAGAAGCTAGCCGAGGGATTGAGCGCGGAGTTGCGCGAGGTTCTGGTACCGCTGTTTAAAGAAATCGAATCGCTGAACGAGCACATCCAGCAATACGACGAACGGATGGAAAAAATCGCCAAGCAAGTGTACCCGGAAGTGTCCTTGCTGAAGCAAGTGAAGGGCGTGGGAACACAGATCGCTCTGACGTATGTCTTGACGATAGAGGACCCGTATCGGTTTCCGAAGAGTCGCCAGGTAGGCTGTTTTCTGGGGTTACGACCTGGCCGCAGGAACTCTGGGGAGAGCGAACCACAGAAGGGCATCAGCAAAGAAGGAGACCGGTATCTGCGCACGATGATGGTGCAGGGAGCGCACTACATTCTGGGACCTTTTGGAGAAGACAGTGATCTGCGGAGATGGGGGCTGAAGCTTGCGGAACGAGGAGGGAAAAATGCCAAGAAGCGAGCCGTGGTGGCCGTGGCTCGAAAGCTGGCGGTACTGCTGCATCGGTTGTGGGTAGGGGGAGAGGTGTACGAACCACTGCGCAATAGCCAGAACGCGATGCGGGAAGTGGCCTAGAGAGTTGCGATCCGAGGAACCGAGCTCAACCGCCGAGTCCAGGTGACTGCGACTAAGTCCTGGGGCCCGACTCTCACCGAATCGATGGGAGCAGAGGTCGATTATCAGGTAGCAGCACCACTGAAACGAGAACACCCAACTGGCACCGAGCGAAGATCGCTCACAAAAGAGTGCGGATGGAAGGATGGCGACAGAGGCGGCCCGGTTCTCAGGAAGACCACTCGACAATCAAAGGCAACTGCAAAACCGACTTGACACTAACCGGCCTTCTCATGGAAGGACTTGGCTCAGCGCACCGAGGGGTAACCGTGAATATAGTTATCTGTTCAAACCGGATCAAATCTGATCTCAGGAGGGTTTCTGTCGCTCGGAGCGGCCTCGTCGCACGCTATTGATTATTCGACGAGGATATTTAACTCGTTCTGTTCTTTCGCGGCACGTTTGTTAGCGTACAGTGCCTTGTCAGCACGTTGCAGTAATTCTTCGGGTGATTCCCCAGGAATGTAGTTAGTCCATCCAGCCGAGAAGGCAACTAGAATCGTTTGCCCACCAAGATCCAGTCTAATCCCACTCAGACGGCCAAGGACGTGCCGCACTTCTTCGGATTTGCACTCTGGCAAGAGCAACAGAAACTCATCTCCACCCTGACGGACGGCTAGATCGGAACCGCGAATTGCCTTGTTGATTCGTCCGGCAAAACATTTAATCAGCTCGTCACCAGCGGCGTGACCAAACGTGTCATTAATATATTTCAGCCCATTCAGGTCGAGCGCAATCACAGTAAGCGGGTGGCCATTCCGTTGGGATCGCAAAATTTCTTCTGCAAGACGCTGTTCTCCGCACCGTCGGTTATAAAGTCCGGTGAGCGGGTCCAGCAGGGCCAGCTTGAACACCTCATCGGTACGCGCCTCCATTTTGCCTACGGCGCAAACCTGATCGGCTAGGCTGTCCTGCAGGCGACGAATTTGCAATTGGTGGTAAACCGTGTAGATGTTGAACAATAAAACGAGGCCTACGAGGCCCCGCAAAGCCTGGTTAAGGTCAATCGGATACGTGGAGCTTTCTAGTCTTAATAGACCGGGGAAGGTGAACGAGGCAATCCCCAGCGTCAATATGATCGTCACCATCACCCCGGATGACCAAAGCCACCATTGGCGCCTTCCGACGTGATGCATGGCGGATTGAATCTGCCGCGCGCGCTCAGCTCGATCCTTTTGAGAAGAATCGGGTTCTGTTCGGATCATAGCACTTTGACCCATACCCTATTGAAATTCATTGTTAGCTTCAGAGCAACAGAATTCCCTATGTTTGTTTTCAGGCTTTCTAAGGCTTCGTTTGCCTAGTCTAGAAATGGTAAACGAGAGCTCGCAAATCGATGTGGAGGCGAAAAGCGCGGTTCTAATCTACGCAATCTTTGGTTTACCGTCCGCTCCATCTACTATAGTTCCTTCTCATATAAACGCACAACTCTCGACAAGTTAGCCCTATCAAAAAAAACCAATTCTCAAGGGCATTAATTTCAACTGCCGCCAAATTAAATTGAAAAGCGTGGCCAAGTCCTGATAAGTCCGCTTATCGGAATGTGGGCTTTTGCTCCGCACAGCACGTGCTCCGAGTACAGAGCGCCGTGCATACGACTCAGCACACGCATGATTGCCCCTCATTGATTTCGCCCACATTGGTGAAATGGTATGATCCCGGACGCCCTGCGGAGCAATGTCGTCATTCCCGACCACGGGCCAGAATCGGGGCTACCGGATACGCAAACACGCAATTCATCTCAGGGGGAATTCCATGCTCGAAACAACGATCACTGGCAGTTTGCCGAAGCCGTCTTGGCTGGCGAAACCGGGAGTTCTGTGGGCTCCGTGGTTGCTCGAAGGCGCGGCCCTGGAAGAGGGGCAACGCGATGCCGTGCTGGTGGCGATGAAGGAGCAGGAGGCAGCCGGTATCGACATCATAACCGACGGCGAGCAGATGCGGCAGCACTTCGTCCACGGATTCCTCGCCAATCTTTCCGGCATCGATTTCAATAAGCGTCAGGTGATCGGCATCCGCGCCGAACGTTATAAGGCAGAATGCCCGACCGTGACTGGACCAATCCTACGGATGCGCTCGGTCCACAAAGACGGTGTCGCGTTCGCTGTGCAGCATACGGCGAACAAATTCAAGTTCACGCTGCCGGGACCGATGACCATCGCAGATACCATCGCGGACGAATATTATGGCGACCGCGTCAAGATGGCCCATGCACTTGCGGAGGCGCTTAACGAAGAAGCGTTGGAAATCGAGCGCTGCGGCGTCCACGCGATTCAGTTTGATGAGCCGGCGTTCAATGTCTACCTCGATGACGTTCGCGAATGGGGTATCGCGGCGCTGGAGCGCGCAGCGCAAGGACTGAAGTGCACAACCGTCGTCCACATTTGCTATGGTTACGGCATCAAAGCCAATATCGATTGGAAGGAGTCACTCGGAGGCGAGTGGCGCCAGTATGAGAAGACGTTTCCACATCTGGCGGCTTGCAAAATCAATCAGGTTTCCCTCGAGAGCATGCACTCGCGCGTTCCCGTGTCACTCATGAGTCTTCTGAAGGGAAAGGACGTAAACGTTGGCGTGATTGATGTGGCCTCGAATACCGTCGAGACACCGGAGGAAGTGGCAGCGGTGCTACGCGAGGCGATGAAGTACGTCCCCATCGAGCGCTTGCACGCCAGTACAAACTGCGGCATGGCGCCGATGCCACGAAACGTGGCTTATGGCAAGCTTCGCGCGATTGCTGGCGGCGCGGCGTTGTTGCGCAAAGAGCTTGGGATTCAGTCGACGTGACCAGAACAATGTAGAATCGAGCGCAATGCGAAATGTACTGGGTGGTCCGGCAAGAATTGGGCGGGTGACAAACCAACAAGTAACCAAGAGTTCTCAAATCGTCCTCGAAGGCGCAAGATTTTCCCGCGCTTTGTAGTCAACCACTTGGGCAAGACCTTCACACAGTTTAGGACTCAGGCCGCGTAATGGTGCGAACTGATTCCCACACTCCGATAATCTCGTTCTATAAAAGGGGATGTCAAGACAAAGTCCTCCCCTGCGACGGCAAAACACAAGGTGTTTGCCGTCCAGCCCCAGTGAGGTAACGAGACGCTGTGAGTTTTCCCTTTCCGCGGATTCATCGTGCTGCCGTAACGACGCCTTCGGTTCCTGACGCACTCAAGCAGACCGGCTGGACAGTGCCAACCATGGTTCTATCTGAGACTTTTTCGCCTATCGCTTTTTCTGGTTGTCCGAGGGGGCATAGGGTTTCT
Source organism: uncultured Acidobacteriota bacterium (assembly GCA_963740035.1). Lineage (GTDB taxonomy): Bacteria > Acidobacteriota > Terriglobia > Acidiferrales > UBA7541 > Palsa-360. The sequence continues at coordinate 226,509 of CAVUDA010000034.1, read as the reverse complement.
CGAAAGACTTCGTGCCCGAAGCACACGCCTAACGGGATTATGGATACTCGCCCTCGAACCAGAGCGTCTGGAGGACCTACCGGTCATCGCCCGAAATGAATCCAGGGATGGACTCTCCCCAGACGCTCAAGCTGCTTGTTGCTTTAGATATTCGGCGTCGAAACGAACTCCTTTCTTCCAAACGAGCAAAGTGATGGCCGCGATCTTGCGCGCCAGAGTGAGACGCGCCATCGTTGGCTTCATCCCTCTGGCTACTAAGCCGGCGTGGAACTCTTGGAACGGTCCGGGAACGGCAGCAGCCCGAGTCGCGGCTCCCTTGAAGATATTTTTCAGATCGTGATTGTGGTTGGCGTTGAGGCCGCGAATGGCCAGGAATTTCTTGGACCGTTTCAGCTGGCCCTCCACGATTCGGTATTCCCCGCTCGTGGAGGTTTTCAATGCCAAACCACAGTAGGCCCACAGTTGCCGCTTGGTGCGAAAACGATGTGGCGTCTGCATCAGAGCAATCAACAGAACGGCTCGAATGGGTCCAATCGAAGGAATCTGGCGCAGCAATTTCATCGCGCTGTGTTTCCGGCCTTCGGCCAACAGATCTCGTCGTACTTGCTCGCGAAACGATCGCAATGCGTCCAACTGCAGGTAGTAGATCTCCGCACGGCGACGCACGCCGGCTTCGGTGATCTTGGCGAGCCATTCCGAGCGATAGCGTGGGGCGTACACGCGCTGCCCCGCGCAGGGAATCGCCCAACTCCTATAAAGGGCTTTTAAGCGGTTCATCACCCGTGTGGTATCGCGCGTCAATGCCAGGTAGCTGCGGGCCACTTCCCTGAGCGCGCGAATTCCTGTTTCGCCGTGATAGACCGGGTTGAGCTTGTTCAGGTACAACAGGTCGGCCAGCTTGCGAGCATCGACGCGGTCGCTCTTGTTCCCCGCTTTTATGAGCGCGTTCTTGCGCGGATCACACACCAACACTTGCGTGACGTGGGGCTTGAGCAGATCGTGCAACCACGCCGCGCAGGTTCCTTCTTCCAAGGTCACGTGCAAACTCCCACGCAGACCACCAATAAACTGGAGAATCGTTTCGGCCTTCGTTTCCAGAATCGCTTCCATCACCAGGTTGCCAACAGAATCCAGAACCGCCACCGAGATCGTTGCTTGATGAACATCCAGCCCAATATACTTAGCGTCATTCATAAGGGTGCTCCTTTCCGTAGGCGTTGATGCGAACGATCAAAACCTACTTCAAAGGGGCGCCCTTTTATAATGCGTTTCTCTGGAGTTGGACTTCGCGATCCGCGCTGGTGGCAAATTCGTTGTGTCCAGGGCAGGAGAAGCATACGATGCACAAACGAGAAGTCTAATTCCGAAATTCCGGTTGAGAATCCTTGGAGGTGACATATGGCAATTTCTGACCGTCGAAGTTTCTTGACCAGCGCAATTGCTACACTGGGAGCAGCGGCGATCGTCGGCCGCGCGGACTTCTTGGCCGCTCGCCCGCAAACGGAGGATACTTCCAAGAAGTTCCTCATCGACGCACACCATCATTTTGCGCCGCCAACATGGGTCGAGGCGATGAAGGGCAACAAGCTGCTGCAGGTTGCGAATACGACCTGGACGGCTGAAAAGTCACTCGAAGACATGGACCGAGGCGGTGCCTCCGCCGCGTTGATATCCATTACCAATCCGGGTCTATATCTCGGCGATCAGCAGCAGACAAACCGCCTCGCCCGCGAGTGCAACGACTTCGGCGCGAAAGTGGTGCAGGACCACCCGACCCGATTCGGGTTGTTCGCCGCGATGCCGCTACCCGACGTCGGTGCCACATTGAAGGAGATCGCGTACGCCTACGATCAGATCCACGCCGATGGGATCGGTTTCATGACCAGCTTTGGCGACACCTGGCTGGGCAACGCCGCCTACAAGCCGGTGTTTGAGGAACTCAATCGGCGCAACGCCGTCGTCTTTGTCCACCCGACCGCAGCCGATTGTTGCCGGAACCTCAACTACGGCGTGGCTCCGGGGAGCATGGAATACGGGACCGACACGACCCGGGCCATCACGGATGTCTGTTTCAGCGGTTACGCCGCGCACTTTACCAATATTCGCTGGATCTGGTCGCACGGCGGCGGCTCGATGCCGTTCCTCGCCGGACGCATTTCAGGTGGCGCGGCAAGCCACAAGGAGCAGATGCCCAATGGCATGATGGCCGAGTTGAAAAAGATGTATTACGACCTGGCAGGCGCAGCCTATCCAGGCGTAGTTGCTTCCCTGCGCCAGCTCGTGACGCCAGACAAGATTCTGTTCGGGACCGATTTTCCGCCCGGAGGCCACATATTGGAACAAGCCCAGGCCATCCGCGAATTGAAGATGTTCGACGATGCCGAACTGAAGTTGGTCGAACGCGACAATGCAGTGAAGCTCATACCGCGGCTCAAGAATACGTAGGCTCGCGGAATAAGGACCAGAGTTCGTTGCCACATCCTGATAAGTCGTGCCGGCTCAACCGGTCGATGCAACACTTGCTGGATGTCTTCTTGTAGGAGTCTAGGAAGCTGATTTCGTTCACGAGTATCAATATCAAACAAAACAGAGCCCTTTTTATGTTCTGATTGAGTTCTGCCGTACAGATCGATTCTTGATGGGAAGTGTTATCAGATCAACTGATTGGATGGTGTTGCATCGACCGGTTGACCTGGCACCGCTTATCGGAATGTGGCTTTTTGCGCCTGATGGGGCGGATTCCCACATTCGGATAATTCCGTTTCTCCGGGCGTTGGCGGACAACACCTTGCATCTTGGTCCTGCGCGGTGCGCTTGAGATCGTTGAGATCGCAGCGGCACAGTTGACCACTCTCTGCGCGCGGTACATTGACCAGAATTGGCCGGGTGCCTAGCTTCGTCAGTCTCGCGAAAGACCCCTCAGTGGTAAGCTCAGAAGCAAGTCTTGTACACTTTCGCATCCACCAACGCAGGAGGTGATTCAAATGTCCCACGCCAATGCTCCATCGAGCCTGGAGCTAAACAAGGCCCTTGTCATTCGATGGTTCGACGAAGTGTGGAACCTAGGTCGCCGGGAGACAATCAAGGAACTCTTTGCTGCCCGGGGTGTTCTTCACGACGGCGCCAGCACCTATCACGGCCCAGAAGAATTCACGGAGTTCATTGACAAACTACGTGCGGAATTCTCAAAGTTTTCGATTCGGCCAATTGTTTCACTTGCGGAAGGTGACCTTGCCTGCGTGCATTGGTCTGCCAACTTTGTCCACACGGTATCCGGCACGCCAATACGCCTTACCGGAACGTCCGTCGTGCGCATAAGCGACGGGCAATTCGTTGAAGCGTGGCAGAACTGGGACGCCGCTGGACTCGCGGCCCAACTTCAAAGCGAAAGCTCGCAGACCGGAAATCCAACTTGACCCAACAACGGCTCCGGTAGCCCCGGGAGTACACACACTCCGATAAGTCCGTTCATCAGGACTTGAATTTTTCACGTTGTTTCAATGCGGCAGGCACTGGTGGCAAGTTGGTTGTGTCTAGAGCAATCGAAGCTTACGATGCGCGCGCATATTAAGTCCAAATTGGAAATTCCGATCAGAAAATAGGGCAGGAGGTCACCATTGTGGGGGAGTCGCCTTGGTTGCGCTACAATCCGTCGACCGCTTGCGACCGCATCGACGTGAGGAGCAAAACTTGTTCGACCAGTTGAACCGCCATCGCACCAATGCAGTCCTAACCTCCAGCGTCGTCCTAGCATTGTCCGCCGCCTTGGCGTTCACTGCGGCGCCGCTCGCCGCGCAACGCGATCCCGCCGAGCCGCTTGCCGGCAAGCCCGCTCCGAAGCTGCTGCCGCGCCCCGCCAGCGCCATCGCCCGCTCGAACGTCGACGAAGCTGGCATGCGCTCGTTGATACAGCAACTCGTCGCCTGTGGCACGCGCAATTCGCTTTCATCCTGGGTCAACCCCAAGCGTGGCGTCGGCTGCGGGCGCGACGTCGTCGTCGCGCGGTGGGACCAAATCGCCCACGGCTCGGGCGGCAAGCTGCAAATCGTGGTCGACAAATTCGACGGCACGTCGGGCCGAACCAATGGCAAGCCCGTTCCGTTCGAGAATGTCTACGGCATTCTTCCCGGCAGCGACCCCGCGCTTGCGAAAACCATTTTCATCGTTTCCGGCCATATGGATAGCCGCGCCAGCGACGTCATGGATCCGCAGATCGACGCGCCGGGTGCCGACGATGACGCCTCGGGCGTTGCCGTCAGTATGGAGTGCGCGCGTTTGCTTACACGAGCGGGATCATCCGGCCCAGCGAAGTATCGCGCGACGCTGCTCTTTGCCGCCGTCTCTGGCGAAGAGCAGGGCCTGGTGGGCGCCGAGCACATGCTCAAATGGCTGAAGGATCAAGGCTACACCGTCGGCGGCATGCTCGATAACGACATCGTGGGCACCGATCAGGCCCCCGGCGGACCACATCGCGTCCGTCTCTTCTCCGGCAATGGAGACCAGGACGACTCCGATTCGTCCTCACGCGAACTGGCACGCGCCGTCGAAGAGATCGACGGGCGCGACGCCATCCGTTTGATTTTCGCGCTCGATCGTCTGGGACGCGGCGGCGATCATCGTCCTTTTTACGAGGCCGGTCTCCCCGCTGTCCGTTTCACTGAACCGCTCGAGGACTATCGTCATCAGCACCAGACGGTGCGTGTCGAAAACGGAATAGAGTATGGCGACCGTCTGAAGTACTTGAATTACAGGTTTATGGGAGACGTGGCTCGCGACAACGCCGAAGCGCTGCGGGAGCTGGCCCTCGCTCCCGCCGCACCCACAGAAGGAAAACTCTCCGGCGGCATCACGCCCTCTGCCAAAGTCTCCTGGGCCGCGCCCGACGATACCGAGCGCGCCGGCTTCGAGATCTTGTGGCGCGAGACCACCGACCCGCGCTGGCACGTCTACGATTTCACCACCTCCGCGGGAGAAACCACGCTAAAGGAAGTCTCCACCGACAACCATTTCTTCGCTGTCCGCTCGGTGGGGAAGAACGGCGCGCGCTCCATCGCCACCTCGGTCGGTGCGCCCAGAGTTGGCCCGGACTTCTCCGTCACGCCTAAATAAGTAGGCCACCTGCAAGTCCGTAAGGATTTCTGCGGTGCCAAGTCCTGACATGTCATGCTTCTCGGAATGTGGCTCAGGTGGGGCGGAGATAACTATGCCGGGAATCTGAGTCAATCGGCGGATTCGGCCTTTTGGGGGAGGTCGCAGTGCATCTCGTGTGCAAGCGTAATTGTCGGGTCTCAGGAAGGCAGGATCTCCTCGGGATCGTCGAAGTGTTCTTCCAACTCCACCACTTCCGCCGCCCGAATCGACTCACGATTGCGTTGAAAGTAAATGAGGGCTGAAACCACTCCCAATCCCAAGCCGATAGCGTGGGTACGGTAGCTGACGTTTGCCTGAAAGGTCGATGGAAGCAGGACCAATAGTGCCAAGCATACAACCCGCAGGACCCGCTTTCCAGGACCCACGCTGCGTTCCACGAGTAGGTACATGCTCAGCCAGAAGCCTGCCATCCAGTAGACCAACCCCGATGCCCCTATAAGGCTGACTTCAGAAGAATAGGTGAGCAGCGAAATGTAGTTGGTCAATCCGGCCATGGCCAGACTCATCACCGGGAAAACCCAAAAGCCGAAGTATCCAAAAAGCAGGTAGGTGAAGAAGGAGAGAAGAATCGCATTCGAGAGTACGTGCATAACGTCCCCGTGCACTGCTATAGCCGTGAGCAGCCGCCAATACTCCCCTTGCTTGAAGACCCCTTCCGACGTGGCGGCAAGAGTCGGTAGGAGAGCCGCTCCGTTCCGCCAAGCTAACAGAGAAATCCCCATAATCATCGAGAGGAAGAGTGCGGCGATTTCCAGACTCCACTCGCGCGGTTTTCGCGACAGAAGAGTCTCCCGGACGCGGTGGGTTGAAAAATCTCCCATGCGATAATCTTACCCGCAGGGGTTAGGCCTTTCGAGCAGAGAATCCTCACTTCCTGACGAATTCGTCGTCCCCGTCCTTAGCTCCTGAAAAGTTTTATCTGAATGTGCCCCGGCGCGTCATGACAGCCCATGTCAAGCCAGCCGGAAGAGGCAACAGAATGTCCGTTCTGTTGCATTTGGCAGGAAGCACCTGCTCATCCTCCAGGGGTTATGCAAGCGATCCAAAAGGCAGAGGGAAAGGTAATGTTGCGTTTCGTGTAGAAATTAGGCTCTGATGCCCAGATTATGTGATTCTTAGCAACGAGGGTTGCAATTATAGAGCATGTTGAATCACGGACTTGCGGGTGCCGGGGGAACGAGATCGCCATAGGCGAGATTTCACACCCTACGTAGAATTACTTCGTTGGCACAATTCCAAAGGCGAGATTTCCATGCTCGGGAAGGGATTGGGCTGCTCGAACAGTTTGCCCGCGATAACCGCATCCGCATTCGCCAACCCAAACGAAACATGCAGAAGAAGATTGTCCGTTCGCTCTCAAACGGCAACGAGTTTGTGGCCTATGTCGATGCCATCGGCCATCTGGACGGCACGCGGCGTTTGCTCGAATGGAAGACCACGAGTGCCCGTTATCCCGAAGAGCCCGAGGGGCTGACATCGCTGGACCTTCAGCTCGTCTGCTACTCCTGGATCACGGGCATCTCCGATGTCGCTATTGTGGCTTTTGTGAGGAAACGCGTTCCGGAGATTCAGTACCTCTTGGCTTCGATCACCGAAGAGCAGCGTCAGGAGTTTGGCCAGCTGGTCGAAGCGACCGCTCGTCAAATCGAAACTGCCCAGTTCCCTTCCCACCCAGGAATCCGTTTCCCGCAGAACGGGTGCGTCAGCTGTGCACATCTCGGACTGTGCCTTGGGAACGAGGGACTCGCCCAAACCAAACTCATTCGTCAACCAGGAGCCGCCGATCTTGATTGGCTTGACGTGCTTGACGACTAACGGAAGGCCGCTCGTGGCTCCGAAGCTCAATCGCCGGCGTGCCGTGTTTGTGCTTTCGAAGATCGAGGAGATCTTGTCTTGGGAGAAGGCCACGGACCGGGAACGGGATTCGAAGTTTGTCGAACTCGGGCGCTATCTGTGCGAGGTTCGGGCAGGACAGTACTGGAGGGTGGACAACGTCCGTTCGTTTGACGAGTTCCTGGAGAGACAATTCCCGGAATCCAGACGCAAAGCCTACTACCTGATGGCGATCCACGAGCAGCTGCCTCACATTCACAAGGTAGGGCTGCAGCACGTGGGCTGGCGGAGCCACCAACTCAGGGATAAATGGAGACAGTGCCAGCACGGGAACGGAGTAGCTGATTCCCTGCCCTCGGGATCAGGAAATCTTGACGTCCTCCTGGGGCGGCAGCGGTTGCCACTTGCGAATCCGCTGCAACCGCACGAGCCGGTTCACGACCCTATCGATCTCACGGCCCAAGTGTGTTTCGTTGCGCATCAGGCGATCCGACCCCTCTTGACTCGGAACGACCGCCGCGGATGATTTCCACTCTATCCTCTGCCGGTCATGAATTTTCAACAATTCCTCCACCTCTGCGAGATGGTCGATTTGCGCGTCGATCCCCTCGATCATGATCTTCCTGCGTTCTGCGTCACGTGTCCGGTCATCGTCCGTCTTGGCCAGCCTGGCCTGAATTGCGTATGTCTCGAACATCAGAGGAAAACCGGAAAGAATTTCACCGGCTCGATCATCACCGTACAGTTTCTTTAAGAGGGGGGAATCCTCTGTAAACCCTACCGTGGCGATCCCCATTTTAAGCAGCCGTAATCCTTCTTGAGCCTCCCGAACAAGAAGCGGATTGAAGGCATGTCTGAGCAATCCACCAAAAGCGATCGGATTTCGCGAAACCTCAAATGCTTCAACCCCCTGTTTCTGTAAATAATCTAACGGTGTGCAATCAATCTTCTCTGAGATCTCCGCGTTTTCGGCCTGGAAGAAGCGACGCATACGCCAGTAAAGTGCGGCCAGGTTCTCGACCTCGACGGATTCCTGTTTCCCCTGGGGCTGCCAATAGTCCCACAACCCGTTCAGCAATGAACGGTACTCGGCGACTAAATCTCCTTCCAGCGGGATGAATTTTGAATACAACCCGTGTTTGAGTGCGTTGAACCTGCTCCGCTTTTTTCCCTGGGTAGTTCGCGGGCCTGTGGCTTCGTGCACGGCCGGCTGCCCGCTATTGGGTTTTGGTGATTGCTTTTTCATTTCATTGCCTCGCGATTTTTAAATCGTGACAACGCGCCGTCGTCCTGGGGTTCCCCTTTCCACTGCCTGGCTCTGTGCCAGGGCAAAAAAAAATGGGACGCCTGAAAACGCGTCCCGTCCGTACTATTTTGGGTGAAATCAGCTACCCAAAAGCCAGTCTAGCGTAGCACATTCCTGACGAAGCTCAAACACACGCCCGTCAGCAGATGCGAAGCGACTCGTAGAGATTCAGTTTCCGGTCATCGCGTGATAGCGCCATGATTCCCGCGTTGGTAAGAGCCTGTAGCGGCGGTAGCCACGCAAACGTTCACAACGTTCGCCAAGTTCACCAGCCTCGAAGCATCTTACTGTAAATAAATGACTTAATAAAATACATCAACTTCGCCGGACTTGAGATCAACAGAGTAGGGATCGAGCATTGTTCACCAATGCCAGCCGGGTGTGCCATCCTTATATATGGGGGGTTCCTGGGCGAAACTGGAGAACCGCTAAGAGTTCGGCGAACAAGTTCGCCGGGGTTCCACATTCACAAAGCCCACTCGGGAGGGCTGGAGCCAGGAGGGGATTCAAGGGAAGGGCGGGTAGCACGAAAATCTTGTCATCGCGCTCGAGTCTTGAATGAAGGCTACAGCCCCCGTCCGCGCATCGAAAGAAGACCGCGCGCTTGGGGTCATGCGGGTCGCGAATCATCTCGATGATTTCGCCGGGCTGTTGAAGCTGGTGCGCCGTAACCGGCGCAAGTACCGCGGGGCCAGCTGTTCGTTGGCCATCGGTAGCGGAATATTCGCTTCCGTCAGGGGCGTCGATTCTTTGGGATCTGATTCCTTCTGCGTCTGGAATTGTATGTAATGGTTTTTGCCTCATTTTCAGCTCCGAATGCTGGATCATAATTCCATTTTTCATCCTTTAGTGAACATCGATCGGGGGCGCAAAAAAAAGGACGGCGAGGAAAATCGTCTCGTCGTCCTAGTAAAATTCCGCGAACGTATTCTAAAATGGATTCCGCCGAAATCCTCGTCCGGAAAGGGAACAGGCCGGCCCTCCTCCGCGTGTCCCGGCCCCCGTCGCTGGGTGGTAACTGACATCTTCTGGCGCGAGGAGCTTGATGTGACCGAGGCAGGGTTGAAGCTCGAGAACTCATGCTGACGAAGTCGGGCACGAAGCGCCAGGCTGCCGGTCACTGGTGCCGCGGGATCGCATTCCTCATGGTCATCTACCCGACGCCAACGTCGCTTCCCGGTTTGCGGGCTCCAAACAACGATAGGTACCTAAGGAAATTAGACAAAGGAATAACTGGAGGATGAATTCAGACAAGAATGGTAAAGACACGCAAAGACCGATGCTTCGAGCGTTGGGACGAACACTTCGACGAAATTTTCGCGGCTACATGGCGCTGGTCCTCGTCCGGTCTAGGACTTGAAGCCCTGATGCGAGAGTTTGGAATCCGCCCGAGAGAGCAGAGATGGTTCAAGGAATGGATGGATAGCCGGAATGGGCATCCGCCGATGACACCAGCGATGCGACGCCACACCTCACTGCATGAAGCCGCGCACGCCGTGCTCTCTGAATTCCTGCTTCCCGGTTCGGTAACTCGTGCGGCTTGCTACAGAGAACAACGGCAAAAGCCAAATTTCGGGATAGACGGGCATCCGCTCGGGCAGACCGCTCGTTATGTGCGCGGCGAAGTTGAATATGACGAGCGGACGTGCCTTGAGTTCTATGATAGAGACAGACTTGAATATCTCTCGCGGAGAATCGCGGTTTCACAAATTGCCGGGATCATGGAAAGAAAGTTCGGCTTCGTGAACCGGGCAGGGACAGAGCGAGACGATGCGGTCGTGGAGTATCACATCGGCCTTGCCGAAAGTGATGCCGAAAGTGATGCGCTTCAACGTCGCGCTTCCGAACTTTTGACGCAATGGAGCGACTCTCCACTTGTCGAGCAGGCCGTGCGAGAAGTCGCTGACAGACTGTACCAAGATGAGGTCGTTAATGGTGCTGAGATCCGGGCCATCGTCGCGGGAAAATCGCCAAAATAGACTTTATATGTCGTGAGCGATTTTGGAGGGATAAGGTCTGAGGGTGCCGGCAACTTCGAGCATTGATCCTGGGACACAGCTGCCGGATGGGCCTCAATCCCACAGCGCTTCGCTAGTTCCTCTCCACTAATCGTTGAGTACTCGAAACGAAAAATGGTGTGACTTCCTCTGGGGCGCCATACAGCCAAAATACGCTTCACCTCAGTTTCCGAAATTCGCATCATTGGATGACATTGTTTGATCAATTCGACCGATTGCGTGACTGCAGCGCTATGTTTTTGGCCATTCTGCCGCGCCTGATCATACAAGCCCATAACGGTCCCGGCGCGCACGAGATCATTCGTCGAAAACTCTCCCTTTGTCTTTCGAGGTCTTCCCAGTTTTTTCTTCATTTTCTTCGCCTCTAGGAGTCTTTGGGTCCAGTTAGGGGCTGGGCAAGGAAGCGTTGCAGAAAGCCAGAGCCCTTCTTCTTATAACTCTCAGAGCCAGCCTTCAAAAAGGCCTCACAAACCTGTGCGACGCTTCGCCCCTCGCGCGCAGCAATTGTTTCTAGTTCTTTCTTCATCTCCGATCGAATCCGTAGTGTAAACCTCGTGTCTTTTTTCATCGCCGCAAATTCTAGCACTCTTCGAACCCTCATCTATGCAAAACGGAAAAGTTGACATCTTGAGAGAAACTATGGCAGACTATGTCTGACGTAGCAAGACACATGAGGTGATTCATGAAAGCTCCTTTGAATAATTACCGCTCAAACAAGAGACTTGCCAAATCAATGTGGGGGGAACTTTCTACGAGGACGCTCCGGAATCTAAAGGACTTGACTGATACTCATGGGGTATCAGTGGCAGCCGGGGATCTCCAATTTTTGGAGGGCAACTGGTACGTAACACACGCTGGCTTGCTCCGAATAGCCCAGCGCAATCGCTGCTCCGGGATGAGAACTGCCGTTGACAAGGGGCTATCAGATCCGGCCTCCAGCCGTTGGGTGTTCCGTGCGACCGTCTACAAATCTCCCCGCTCACGTGGTTTCGTCGGCTACGGGGACGCCGATCCCTCAAACGTCTCTTCCCTGGTCCACGGCGCCGAAATGCGCGTTGCCGAAACTCGCGCCGTCAACCGCGCCCTCCGCAAGGCCTACGGCATTGGCCTCTGTTCGGTCGAGGAACTTGGCTGGGCCCCTAGATCTAGCGCTTCCGCCACATCCGATCAGCGCAAGACTTCCACGAACGGAAATAACGGCCACCAGAACGGCCAGCCTCGCCTCCGCGACCGCCTCTGCTTGCTGATCCGCCAGCATCAGCTCGATGCTGGCCTCGTGAAGGCCTATGCGGCGGACTACTGTGGCACCCCCACCCTACGGGATGCCAGCCGAGAGCAGGTCGAAGCCTTCATCAACGATCTGGCCGAGCGCGCCGCAAAAGATCGCGACGGGCTCGTCTGCCAGCTCAATAGCTATTCCAAATCGCCGGAGGTGGCCCCATGAAGCGTCATATCCCAGGTTTGCATGGCGACAGTCCCAACACCCCGAGCATCTTGGAGGGCGTTTTCCTTGTCCGCGTCGATCGGGTCTTCTACCGGTGGCATATCGAGCGACCGTTCTACGTCCTGCGACTCGTCATCCTCGAACCAAGAGAACATCAAGGCCGTTCCCTCAACGGTCGCCTTTACTGCACTCCCAAGGCACTCTGGAAACTCCGCTGGTTCCTGCGGGACTTTGGCTACGACCCCGATCTCTTGGGCCGAGACGAAGTGGACGAAAAGGCGCTGATGGGCCTTCGAGGAATCGTTCGGATTTCCCGCACCACCCTGAACGGTCGCTCGTTCCTCAATCTCGGTGGGTTTGCTCCAGCCAGTGAATGGGAAGAACTCTCCGTGTCTGCGGCGAGTAGCCAGGAGGTGGCCCGTGACGTTTAGCTACACGCAGGTTTCGCAATACCTACGCTGCCCGAGGAGCTACCGCTTTCGGTATCTGGACGGCTGGAGGGAGAAGGAGTCACGGGCAGCGCTGTGCTTCGGCCGGTGTTTTGAGAAGGCTCTGGCAGCACTCTTCGAGCGCGAGGACGCTGGAGCCGTGTTGTTTAAGGAGTGGGGAACGTACCGCGATGTTCCGCTGGAGTACTCCCACGGAGATGACTGGGAGCGTCTGCTTCGTCAGGGGATCGGCCTCTTGGAGCAGTTTGCCCGAGACAACCGCATCCGCATTCGCCAACCCAAACGAAACATGCAGAAGAAAATCGTCCGCTCGCTCTCGAGCGGCCACGAGTTTGTGGCCTATGTCGATGCCATCGGCCACCTGGACGGCACGCGGCGTTTGCTCGAATGGAAAACCACGAGTGCCCGTTACCCGGAAGAGCCCGAGGGACTGACCTCGCTTGACCTTCAACTCGTCTGCTACTCCTGGATCACCGGCATCTCTGATGTTGCCATTGTGGCGTTTGTGAGGAAACGCGTCCCGGAGATTCAATACCTGCTGGCTTCGATCACGGAAGAGCAGCGTCAGGAGTTTGGCCAATTGGTTGAAGCCACCGCTCGTCAAATCGAGACTGCCCAGTTCCCTTCCCACCCAGGAATCCGTTTCCCGCAAAACGGGTGCGTCAGCTGTGCACACCTCGGCCTGTGCCTTGGAAACGAGTCACTCGCCCAAACCAAACTCATTCGTCAACCAGGAGCCGCCGACCTTGATTGGCTTGACGTGCTTGACGACTAACGGAAGGCCTTTCGTGGCTCCGAAGCTCAATCGCCGGCGTGCCGTGTTTGTGCTCTCGAAGATCGACGAGATCTTGTCTTGGGAGAAGGCAACGGAGCGCGAACGGGATTCGAAGTTTGTCGAACTCGGACGCTATCTGTGTGAGGTTCGGGCAGGTCAGTACTGGAGGGTGGACAACGTACGATCGTTTGATGAGTTCTTGGAGAGGAAGTTCCCGGAGTCCAGGCGCAAGGCCTACTACCTGATGGCGATCCACGAGCAGCTGCCTCGCATTCATAAGGTAGAACTGCAGCAGGTGGGCTGGACCAAGGCGACAGAACTAGCGAAGGTGGCGCGAAGGGACGGTCAGAGGTTCGATAGTGCAACCTGGTTGCACAAAGCTCGCGAACTGCCCAAGGAGGAATTCAAACGGGAGGTCTCGAAGCACCTGACCGGGAAGGAAACGGAGCCCTGGGAGATCCTCTATTTCAAGGCCTACAAGAGCCAGTTGCCTGTAATCGAGCAGGCACTTGAGACAGCGGCTTTGATGCTCGGGAGCGACAAGTCACGAGGCTATTGCTTGGAGATGATCTGTGCGGATTTTCTGGCTGGAGTAAGCTTGGAGGCAAGCAACCGAGACTCTCTGTTGCCCTGCCTCACCCGGCTGGTCATTGGTCTTCCGAGGCCACAGCGGAAGCAACTCCTTGAAGAAGTGCAGGTCACGTTTTGAAAGGGATCCGTGCCAAGCGGCCCCGGTTGAGGCTTGACCCGGAAGCCTATCGCCAGCTCTGCCGGGAAGTTCTGGAGCGAGACGCGTGGCGCTGTCAATCGTGCGGGCGGATGGAAGATCTTCAAGTCCATCACATTCAGTGGCGGAGCCGACGGGGCAATGACACGGTCGAGAATCTAATCGCCCTCTGCGCAACATGCCATCAAAAGGCCCATCAATAAATGCACGCACTTTACCGCGCTCTAACAAATAATTGAAAGCCGCCAGCAACAGCGAGTTTCAGCAAGCTCGGAAGTCAGACCGGCTCAGCCACGCTCATAAACGCTGAGGACGAACGGTGAGAATGAGAATGAGCCCGCTAGGATTCGAAAATTCCAATCCATAACTTCAGTGTCAAATCGTGTCTGGCTACATTGGCTAGGTATGGTCGCAATTCTTTTTCGTACCTTTCTTGGAGGCGCTGGGAATCGAGTTTTTGCGCCTTGAACAAGTATTCTGCGTCGTCGCGATCCTTCGAACTGTTACGCTCTAGCTTGGACAAGATGCAATCGTACGGATCTGGGACAAGCAACTTGAGGCTCTTGAACTGCCCCGGAACCATCTCTGCCAGCCTTGTTTCGTAATCTTCTGCTAGGTTGGTCACTGCTACTCGGTGTAACCTCACCTTGTATTTCTTGGCAAGAGCAGATCCTTCCCCGGCGATCTCATCTAAATTCAGATTTGCAGGTACGGCCGTGTAGTAATCGATGTCGGCTGTACTACGACCTAAGCCATAAAAGAAAGATAGAACGAATCCACCGATGCAGTGCAAAGCAAGTGGTTCGGTGAGTTTCGAGTCAAGTTCCGTCAAGAATTCTCGCCATGGTGACGGAAGTGGTTCCTTGAGGTCAATTGCCATACTGTAAGTGTGCCGACCGCAAATCCGTCAGCAAATTCCAATGCCGAGCTTCTTCCGGACGATTCTGTAGCAACCACTCTTTTTCACCCTGAGTCCGAGGAGGACGGTAAAAGATGTCTTCTTTGGCCAATCGGCTTTCGTCGAGCGTGGCTTCCAGATCACGAAGGGCGTGTGTTCTTTGTTCATTTTGAGGATTTCGCTCTGAGATTTGACGGGCCAAGCTGACAACAAATCCCAAACGATTTTGGAGATTTAGTTTTCTCGCCTGCTCCACTAGCCAAGTCGAAGCTCCCTGCCAGTACTCCAACGCAACCCACGGCAGACCTTCAGCGACACGAACTGCAAGTCTCTCTTGAGTCAAAGCCATAAGCAGGACCTCTGAGGGGTTCTTCTTCAACGTGTGCGTACGAAGATAAGCAAAGCCAGGATAGCCGAGTCTTGCAAGTGACTCGGCCAAGTGCTGCTCGTCCACGGGACCTGGCACAAACTCTCCCGAGACGGGAAGTGTCACAGGAGAAAGGCCATAAGTCATAGCAAATTTGCGGGTTAACTTAGGCGTGAGCCGCCGTTTCCCGTTCTCAAGCATATTCAAATAAGCCTGTGAGACACCCAGACGTGCGGCTGCCAGGGTTTGGCTCCAGCCTTTGTCTAGACGTGCTGCTTTGAGTTCTTGAGGTCTCATGGGGCCATTTTATAACAAGCTTGTAATAACTTGTCAAGCTCAAAGGCAAAAGGGCCGCCAAACAGATCGGATTGACTAAGGCGCGGGAATTAGCCAAGGTGGCTCGGCGGGACAGACAGGGGTTCGATTGTGCACCCTAGGTGCACAAAGCCAGCACCATGCCGCGGGAGGATTTCAAACGCAAGGTTGATCGCTACCTGACTGGGAAAGAAACCGAGCCGTGGGAGATCCTTTATTTCAAGGCGTACAAGAGCCAACTGCCTGTCATCGAGCAGGCCCTAGAAACAGCTGGTCTGATCCTCGGAAGCGACAAGTCGCGAGGCTACTGCCTGGAGATGATCTGCGCGGATTTTCTGGCGGGAGTGAGCCTGGAGGCGGGTAACCGAGATGCTTTATTGCCTTGCCTCACTCGGCTGGTCATTGGTCTTCCGAAGCCGCAGCGGAAGCAACTCCTTGAAGAAGTGCATGTGACACTTTGACTGGAATCCGTGCAAGACGACCCCGCTTGAGGCTTGAACCTGAAGCGTATCGCCAGCTCTGCCACGAAGTCCTGGAGCGAGATGGATGGCGTTGCCAATCGTGCGGGCGAATGGAAGGCCTTCAAGTCCATCACATACAGCCGCGGAGCCGACTCGGAGATGATATTGCCGAGAATCTGATCACCCCCTCTGATCACCCTCTGCTCGTCGTGCCATCAAGAAGCCCATCGGCGATCCTAAATTCGGTGGCCATCGCCTGAATCTTCGATGCTCGGGAATCTTATGCGAGAAAGACGGTCTTGAAACTGTTGCTCTAAGTTTGGTTGGTTGTCCCTCAGCGATGTTTGAGAGCGTTGGGCCAGCGCCGCTGTTGGCTCTGATTTGGTGACGATTAGTCGAACTTCGTGGCAGGGCTACGTCCCGAGTCTCCGGCCATGGGCGAACTGCCTTGACTGAATTGGACGTCTGCAATATACTTAAGTTTATGATCCCACAATGCTTAGATACATTATTCTGGGACACGAACGTTGAGAATTTTGATCCCCTCGCCTTCCCTACTTATACCATGGGTCGTATCCTCGAATACGGTAACCAAGACGCAATCGCTTGGTTGAAGGATACTTTTTCCGATACCCAGATTATTGACGTAGTCAGAACTGAACGGAGGCTTTCGCGTCGATCGGCAAATTTCTGGGCCTTGGTGTACGGCCTGTCTCCCGATCAAGTGGCAGCTCTAAAGCTCGCATCCTAACCCCCGCTCGATTATCCTTCACTAACCTAAGGAGCAACGACTTTGAACGAAAAGGAACCCGTGTGGCATCGGGAGACCGTGGATGCGGGGGTTGAACGGACGCTTCGCGATCTGCACAACGTTCCCATCCTAACGTCGTAAGCGTCCGAACCTGGCCGTGTTGACAAGAAGCGGGGTTTGTTAGGTGGCGCTGGCGGAGGTCTTGGCGAATTCCGGCGCGACGTTCCACGGCAGTAGTTCCTCGATGCGGTTGATCGGATGGTCGGCGATGCGGGACAGCACATTGCAGAGATAGGCTTCGGGGTCGAGGCCGTTGAGTTTGGCGGTGCCGATCAGGCTGTACATCGTGGCGGCGCGCTCGCCACCCGCATCGGAGCCGGCGAACAAGTAGTTCTTGCGGCCCAGAGCGACGGTGCGCAGGGAGCGTTCCGCGGCGTTGTTGTCGATCTCGATGCGGCCATCGTCGCAGTAGCGCAGCAGCGCATCCCAACGCGAGAGCGCGTAGCGCACCGCCAGCGCCGTGTCAGATTTTCTCGAGAGTTTTCCTAACGTTTCTTCCAGCCATTGTTTCAGCGAGTCCAGCAAAGGCCGCGCCCTGGTCCCGCGGACTTCGCGCCGCTCGCCCGCCGCGTGGCCGCGAATTTCTTTTTCGATCCCATACAGCGCGGCGATGCGTTCCATCGCTTCGGCAGCAACCGGGGAACGATGCGCCAGGTGCAGTTCGTAAAACTTTCTGCGTACATGCGCCCAGCATGCCGCTTCCTGAATGCGCCCGGTTTCGTACACCGCATCGAATCCCGCGTACCCATCCGCCTGCAGCGTGCCTGTGAAATTGCCGAGGTGCGCCCGAGGATGCTCGCCCTTGCGATCCGGCGAATACGCGAACCACACCGCCGCTGGTGTTGCGTCTCCCGCAGGACGGTCGTCTCGGACATAGGTCCAGAGCCGTCCGGTTTTTGTTTTGCCATTTCCTGGCGCCAGCACCGGGACCGGTGTGTCGTCGGCGTGCAGCTTGTCCGCGCTCAGCACGTGACGCCGCAGCGCTTCCACCAGCGGAGCAAGCAACTGGCTCGTCCCGCCCACCCAATCCGCCAGCGTCGAGCGTTCCAGCTCCACCCCTTCCCGTGCGTAAATCTCCGACTGGCGATACAACGGAAGATGGTCGCAATACTTCGAGACCAACACATGCGCCAGAAGCCCTGGTCCGGCAACGCCGCGCTCGATCGGACGCCTCGGTGCTTCGGCTTGCACGATCCGCTCGCAGCACGCGCAGGCCAGCTTCGGTCGAACCTGCCGGATGACTTTAAAACGTGCCGGCACGTACTCCAGAATTTCTGAAACGTCTTCGCCGAGATGCTTCAACTCTCCACCGCAGTCCGGGCAAACAGCCTGCTTCGGCAGATACGTTCGCACTTCCCGCGGTAGGTGTTCCGGCAGTGGCCGACGCACCGGTTTCACCGCGACGCTTGCAACAGGCGCGACCCCTGCCGGTGTGTGCGAGGCAGCTGTGTTCTCCGCTTGCGTCGCCTGTAGCTCGTCCAGCCGCAACTCCAGTTGCTCAATCTGACGATCCAGCTTCTCCGACTTACGCCCGAACTGCATCCGCCGCAGCTTGGCGATCAGCAGCTTCAAATGCTCGATCTCGTTGTCACGCGACAACAACTGTTCGTGCTGGGACAGGATCAGTGCTTTCAGTGCAGTGGGATCTAGCTGATTCAGGTCGGGGAGAGCGCGTGGTGCGGCAACCATCGCCGCGAATCTAGCAAACTTTTGTTACAGCAAAATAAAAATGGGCAAGAAAACTAAAATTATTTTGCTCACACCGCCAACTGCGGCGCGTAACTGCGCACCGGACGCCGCCAATCGATCCCTTCCAGTAACATCGACAACTGCGCTGGGGTGAGCGACACGGTGCCACTGGTGGCCTGCGGCCAGATGAATCGCCCGCGCTCCAACCGCTTGGCCAACAAGCACAGCCCGTCCCCGTCCCACCACAGAACTTTAATCAGGTCGCCGCGCTTGCCTCGAAACACGAACACCTGACCGGAAAACGGACTCTGCTCCAGCGCCGTCTGCACCATCCCGCTCAGCCCCACAAAACCGCGCCGCAGGTCCGTCACTCCCGCGACAATCCAGATCTGCGTCCCGCTCGCCAGGCCGATCATCCCAGCAAACACTCCAACACCACGCGCAATGATTCTGCGTCGATACTGCCGGTGATTCGAACTTGTCCCTTGGGGAGTTTGACCTGAATCATCCCTAACGCAGTTCGGCGTTCCGCTTCACCACTCAACGACACAGCTTCTTGGGCCAGCGCTTCCGTCACGTGAACCGGAAGCAAACTCACCGTCTCTTCGTTCCCCGGACCCAGCAACTTTTGCCGATACTGCCTGCGCCACTGAAACACTTGGTTGGCATTCACACCATGCGCTCGCGCGACGCGTGCTACCGATCCTCCTGCTGCCAACGTTTGTTCGACGATCCGCCGTTTCTCCTCTACCGCCCACCGCCGTCTTTGCGGCCCTCTCGTACCCACAGCTCGCTCTGAAGTGTCCACATATTCCCCAAGTGGACACCATCGCAAGTGTCCACTTCGGGCATCATCCCCACTTACCCACACTTCGTCCAGACGGCACTAACCGTACGCTTACTAACGTCCTTCTACCTCGCGGGAGGAACGGGTTTGGCACTCCAACTCGGTCATCGCCGATCGGTTGATCTTTACTTCTTCCTGGGCAAATACTTCAACGAGGATTCCCTGCTCCAGAAGCTGCAACACCTCGAAGGATTCGCTCTGGCAGCCAAGGAACCTGGAACGATCTACGCAAGTATTCGGAAAACAAAAGTGAGCTTCATCGCCTATGCCTACCCGATTCTTTTTCCATTTCAAGCGTTTCTCGGCATTGACGTGGCTGATTCCCGCGATATTGGCTGCATGAAGATTAGCGCAGTTGCCAGCCGAGGGACCAAGCGCGATTTCGTCGATCTTTACTGCTTAGCGCAAGAGTATGGTCTGAAACAACTGCTCGGATGGTTCACGAGAAAATTTTCCCAAACAAATTACAGTATGCCTCATATCTTGAAATCGTTATGCTATTTCGAAGAAGCCGAACAGGACCCCATGCCTCACATGCTGATGTCTCTCTCCTGGGAAGAGGTGAAGCAGTTCTTTACAAATGAGGCCCCACGCCTAATCTAAGGCTACACCAGTAAGCCGGTCTCGGATTGAGATGGGCTCTTCTTTGACGTATTACCCTTACTTGCTTCGTGTCATGGCATCTGAGTATTCAAGGCGCCTGGCCGTGGATCCGCGCCAAGCAACCCCGCCTGAGGCTTGATCCGGAAGCGTATCGCCAGCTCTGCCGGGAAGTACTGGAGCGAGATGGCTGGCGCTGCCAATCGTGCGGGCAAATGGAAGATCTTCAAGTCCATCACATTCAGTGGCGGAGCCAACTGGGCGATGACTCCGAATCCAATTTGATAACTCTTTGTATTGGCTGTCACCAAAGAGTGCATCGACGCTGAGAGGAACACAGGGGAAATCGATCAACATCAGCAGCAGAAAGCGAGAATTTTCAATTAAGGTTGAAATTTCCGTCGCGCATCCAGGAAATCGGAGTCATCGCTGAGATTGCTTTGATCTGTCGGCCAACGCGCGATTGGGAACGCTCAGAGGTATCCGATCAGGCTGCTCGGCATAGAAAGGTGAATCCGAAAACTGCTTAAGGGCGCCATTGATTTCCGGATCTGTCTTAACGGCGTCAACGGACACCTTGCATGCAGGTCTTTCTGTTTGTTTTGCGTTCCGCAGGGAGGCCGTCAACTGCTCGGCGAGTACGTTGACATTCGGCTCGAGGAACATCCCTTCGTGATTCCCAGGAACCTCATAGGTTTCGCAAGGGCCGGTGAGCAATTCACGCCACCCCAAGTAAGGATCTCCCGCAGCGGCCAAGGGCCAGTCCTTACATCGGAAAATGACGGTCGGGCACCCTAATGGCTTTGGCTTGTATGAACTTGCGGCAACGAAAAGGATCCGTTCCAGGTCTGCTGGACTGATCGGACGTTTTAATAACCGAAAATGCTGGGAAATACGCCATAATATCCGTATCAACGGCTGTTTGAACTCTACCCATCGACTGCGGGCATAAACTGGGATTTCACCAATCCTTACCATAAGCAACTGATTGAGACGAAAACGCAGCCGCATGACCGTCCGCCGCAATCCAATTGCCATCCGAGCTTTTAGGATTCGACATGGGTTCTCAGTTTCGAATAGGACAAGCAGTCCGACACTTTGGCCCTCCGACGTCAATTGGCTCGCTACTTCGTAGGCAAAAAGTCCATCAAAGCAAAAACCACCTAGGTAGTACGGACCTTCTGGCTGCCTCTCTCGTAAAGCTGAAACCAGGTGCTGAGCAAGCTCTTCCATTTGGGATGGCCAGTTTAATTGGTTGGCATATTTAGGTCTTAGGCCGATGCTATAAAATGGCTGATCTGGACCAAGTTGAAGGGACAACGGATTCATTAAGAGTCCCGCCCCCACACAAAAGAATATTGGTTCCTCACCTTCAGGTTGGACAGGCACGGCATAAGCGAATCTATCCTGGACTTCTGCCTGATGAAGCAGAGCAGCGAGTTGTTCAATAGTGGCTGCGCCGATGAGAGTCTCGACGGGCAATCTCTTATCAAAAGCCTTTTCGATTTGGGCGAGCAAGCGGACCGCAAGAAGAGAATCACCTCCCAAGCCGAAAAAGCTGTCTCGTATCCCGATGGGCCTCACATCCAAGAGCTCCTCCCACATCTGCGCAAGCACTTTCTGCAAGGCAGTTCGTGCCGGAATGTTCGCAGCGGAAATCTTGCCAGCAGCAATGCCCGCGGTGGCTAAAGCCTGTCTGTCAACCTTCCCACTTGAAGTCAGCGGGCATCGGTCCAGGACAAGGTAGCGAGACGGAATCATGAATTCGGGCAGTCTTTGTCGTAGGAACTCGCGCAATTCGTCGTTGGAAAGTTCCAAACCTGGTTTTCTGACGACAAAAGCTGATAAGCGCTTCTCTCCGCATTGGTCTGTATAGACCAGGACAACCGCACTGCGAACTCCCTCGTGGCAACGCAGGCTCGCTTCGATTTCGCCTAATTCGATGCGGAATCCACGAACCTTTACTTGATCGTCCATCCGTCCGAGAAAATCGATATTCCCATCCGCGAGAAAACAGGCCATGTCCCCCGTCTTATAAAGTCGAGCATTGGGCTCTCTGCTGAAAGGATCAGTAATAAACTTTTGCGTCGTCAGCTCAGGGCGGTTGCGATAGCCGCGTGCAACGCCGGGACCGCCCAAGTACAGTTCGCCCTTGGTTCCAATGGGAACCGGCTGCAGTTTTCGGTCAAGAATGAATCCCTGAGTGTTTCCAATGGGCCGACCAATTGGAATGGAGGTAGCCTTTGCGTCAGGCTCTTTTGAGATTCGATAGGAGCACGCGAATACCGTTGCTTCTGTCGGGCCATAGGCGTTGATGATCTCAACACCCGCCAAAGCGCCCCAAGCCCGGCGAATATGTTGAACCGAGAGCGCTTCACCTCCCACGAGAAGTTGCTCGAGACTTGCGAGCGCGGTCGGTTCCTCATCCACGATTGCGTTGAACAAGGAAGTCGTCAAGAATGCTGTAGTAACTTGATGTTTCCGCAGAACATCGCCCAGTTCGCGCACGAGGGGAATTCGACCAGGGTAAAGAACGCATCGAGCACCATGCAGTAATGCTCCCCAAATGTCAAAAATCGAACCGTCGAAGGTGAGTGCTGATAGCTGGAGGACTGCCTTTGTCGGATCCAGCTTGACATAGTTAACCCCGAACAGAAGTCGCACAATACCGCGATGAGTAACCTCGACGCCCTTGGGTTTGCCAGTTGAGCCAGAAGTGTAAATGACGTAGGCGGCGTTTTCGGGAGAGACATGATTATCTGGCCCTTTTGGGGGTGTGTCAGAAACTTCATTAGTTACATCGAGCCGAATTATTCTGGCTTGATTCTCAGGAAGTCGCTCAACAAATTCGTCATCTAAGAGCAGGAACCGAACGTCTCCATCTTGGAGCATGAAAGAAAGCCGCTCTTTGGGATACTCGGGGTCCAAAGGAAGGCAAGTACCACCCGCCTTTAAGACACCCAACAGACCAATGACCGCGGCGATCGACCGTTCTGCGAAGATTCCAACTGTCACATCGGGGCCGACTCCAAGTTTGACTAGGTTCCAAGCAAGCTGATTGGCTCGGCAATTAAGCTCCGCATAGGTGAGGCTTTCGTCCTTGAAAATGACGGCGCAAGCCTCCGGAGTTTGCTGTGCTTGCATTTCGAACAAGCTATGAATGCAGGGGTCCTGGCTATGAGCAGCTTGTGTTTGATGGCAGTCTTGGGACATTTGAAAAACAACTCGAGAAATGTTGTCTTGAATAAGTAAGTTTGTGTTCCGCGCAACCGACTGCCGACCGTTCAGGCTATCTTGGCATCACGTACCATACCCACCGCGTTGAGGATCTTCATAGGATATGGCTGGCTTGAAGGCCGACTCAGTATACCATTCGCAATTGGATGACTACGTGGCTCCTTGCTAGGGACGAGACAAAGCATTTGGTGAAGTCTATATATTTTTCCATGTTGGCAAATCTGTTTGCAGTTCACGGTACTGTGACTGGCTGATGCTTGAACTATCCTTCGTGTTCTGATTGTTCAAACTTCTTCCGAGCAGGACCGTCCGGCGCAGTTTGGAATCATTGCTGAAATTGCTTTGATCTATCAGGCAACTCGCGATCAGGAATGCTCACTGGCATCCGATCAGGTTGCTCGGCATAGAAGACAGGATGTGAGAGCTACATAAGGGTGTCATTGATTGCAAGATGTGTCCTAACGTCGCTTGCCGTCGCCTTGTACGTAGATCTTTCTGTTTGTCTTGCGTTACGGAGGCAAACTCTCAACTGTTCGGCGAGTGTCTTGACATTTGGCTCGCGGAATATCCCTTCATGATCCCCAGGAATTTCATACGTTTCGGAACCGCCCATGAGTAATTCACGCCACCCGCAATACGGGTCGCCGGCCGACGTGATTGGCCAATCTGTGCAACGGAACAATACGGTCGGGCATGTCAGTGGCTTCGGATTGTAAGAACTCGCCGCGAGGAACAGGATTCTTCCCAAGTCCGGTGGACTGGACTTGCGGTCGGGAAGTTGGAAATGTCGAGAAATGCGCCATAACGTCCGTGTCAATAAGCCTTTGAGTTCTTCCCGTCGACTAATCACATAAATTGGGACTCCGCTAATCTTTAGCCGAAACAACTGATTGATACGAAAACGTAGCCTAATGATCACACGCCGCAATCCTGTCGCAATCCGAGCTCTTGTATTAGGACACGGGTTCTCAGTCTCGAACAGGACGAGTAGTCCAACGCTCTGGCCCTGCGCTTTCAACTGGCTCGCCACCTCGTAGGCAAATAATCCATCGTCGCAAAACCCCCCCAGATAGTACGGACCCTCTGGCTGTTTCTCACGCATTGCTAACACGACGTGGTGAGCGAGTTCCTCTATCTGGTATGGCGCCTTTAATTGATCAATAGTTTCAGGCCTTAGGCCGACGCTGAAGAACGGCTGGTCTGATCGCAGCTGTTCGGATAAGGGTCGTAATAAAGGACCAGCCCCTACGCAAAAAAAGATCGGCTTGTCACCTTTGGATTGGATAGGCACCGCGTATGCCAAGCGGTCGTGGGATTCATCTTGAAGAAGCAAGGCTGCCAATTGTTCAATCGTGGCTGCGCCAATGAGGGATGCGATCGGCAATCTCTTATCAAAAACTTCTTCAATTTGAGCAAGAAGACGGACCGTGTGAAGAGAATTGCCTCCCAAGTCGAAGAAGCTGTCTCGGATCCCTACGGGTCCGCAATCGAGTATTTGCACCCAGATGCGTACGAGCTCTTTCTCCAAATCTGTTCGTGGCGGGAGGTTCTCGGACGATATCTTGCTATTAGCGGCCCGGAGGGTGGCCAAAGCTTCCCGGTCTACTTTGCTGCTCGAAGTCAGCGGCCATTGGTCCAAAACGCAGAAGTAAGAAGGGACCATAAATTCGGGAAGTTCTCGTCGCAAGAACTGGCGAAGATCATCGGTGGAAAGTTCCATCTTGGGTTTTCGCACGACAAAGGCTGATACGCGCTTCTCTCCTCGAGCGCTTTGATCAGCGAGAACAACCGCGTCGCGCACTGACAAGTGGCGACGCAAACTTGCTTCGATTTCGCCTAACTCGATCCGGTATCCACGAACTTTTACTTGATCGTCCATTCTTCCCAAAAAGTCAATATTGCCATCCGAACGGAAACGGGCCAAATCGCTGGTCTTGAAGAGGCGAGCTTTGGGATCTTTAGTGAATGGATCGGGAATAAACCTCTGGGCAGTCAGCTCAGGCCGGTTGCGATAGCCACGAGCAAGACGGTCACCTCCGAGGTACAGTTCGCCAGCGACACCTACAGGGACCGGTTGCAGATTTCGGTCCAGGACGTGCGCCCGGGTGCTTCCAATTGGTCGGCCAATAGGGATAGAGGTAACACTTTCGTCAGGTCTGTCGCCGATCACAAAGGAACACGCATCCACAGTGCCTTCCGTGGGACCGTAACAGTTGATGATCTGAACATTTGGGAAGTGGCCGAAAGCTCGCCGGATATGGGAAACCGAGGGGGCTTCCCCACCAAGAACAAGCTGCTCGAGGCTCGCGAGCACTGCGGGGTCCTCATCCACGATTGCGTTAAAAAGGGAAGGTGTCAACGATGCCGTGGTAACTCGATGTTTGCGGAGGAGTTCACCGAGTTCCCCCATCAGGGGAACTCGGCCTGGGTAAAGAACGCATCGGCCTCCGTTCAGTAGTGCTCCCCATATCTCAAAGATCGATCCGTCAAAGGTAAGGGCTGAGAGCTGCAAAATTGCCTTCTTCTCATCCAGATTGACGTAATTGCTCCCGAAGAGAAGTTTCACGATGCCTCGGTGAGTTACTTCGACGCCCTTCGGCTTGCCGGTTGAGCCTGAAGTGTAAATGACGTAAGCGAGGTTCTCTTGAGAGATACAGGGCGAAAGCCGTTTACTCGACGCGCCAACAGATTCAAAGGTGCTATCAAGCCGAATAATCTTGGCTTGGTGTTCGGGTAGCCGCTGGAGGAACTGCCCATCCACGACCATGAACTGAGCGTTCCCGTCATCTAGCATGAAGGCAAGACGGTCCTTGGGGTATTCGGGGTCTAACGGAAGACAGGTACCACCCGCTTTCAGGATGCCTAACAGGCCGACAATTACTTCAATTGAACGCTCTGCGCAAATCCCGACCGTGACTTCCGGACCAACGCCGGATTCTACGAGGTGCCAAGCAAGCTGATTTGCGCGGCAATCGAGCTCCTCGTAGGTGAGGGTCCTGTCTTTGAAAATGAGGGCGCAAGTGCCCGGAGACTTAAGAGCTTGCATTTCAAAAATATCATGGATGCAAGCGTTTTGAGGGTAAGCCGTATGTGTCCGATTCCAGTCCATGCAGACTTTCCATATTTCTAGTCTAGTCATATAAAACTACCTGCGGATGGTCGATTTGTGTAGCCATAAGTACGTCAGAGCATAGTTTCCAAAGACCAAGCGATTCGTGCAGCGATACTGCGTTGTTTTAATTCGTGTGAAGGTGCAATTGGTGGACGCCCCGAGTTACCGGGCTGCGCCACATTAGCAGTTGGCCCATCTAATGTTGCCTCACATCTTTGCCCAACGATTGAGACTTGCCCCTGAAGTTTATCGTCAACTTTGCCGGATAGTCCTGAAGCCAGACAGCTGGCGTTGTCAATGGTGCGGGCCCATGGAGGATCTTCAAGTCCATCACATTCAGCCGCAGAGCCGTCTGGGCGATGATTCGGCTGAGAATCTCATAGTTCTTTGCGTCATGTGCCACCAGGGCGCTCACCATGAAATCGGATATGGTCGTACCCTTCAGGCGCGCTGCCACCGCTTCGAACGAGCGCACATGCCGTGCGATCTGCTGCGGCTCGCGGCCTTCCATCACTTCCTAGTCGTAGCGCGTTTGCAGGTTCAGACAGAACGGCGGCAAAGTCTTGAAGTATTGCCCAAACCGCATCGCTGTGTCCGGCGTGGTTCCACGGCGCTCGTGGGCGATGTCAGCGATCCGCGTGATCGGCACGCGAAGGTCCAGCGCCATCCGATTCATACTAAGGCCCAGCGGCTTCATGAACTCCTCGCGTAGAATTTCACCCGAGTGCACCGGCTACCGAAGGGCTAGGGAAGTTGGTTACGTTCTCTCATCGTTCTGGCATAGAGGATGGAACCATCGATAGTGAAGTGGTTGGTATCCAAGAAAAGAGGGACGCCGGGTGCGGCATATACAGGGCAGTCTGAGCTCGTTTGGAGTGGAACATTGTCTTCCATCTTCATCTTCTGGGCACACAGATTTTCGTAGGCTGATATGTAGCGGATCTTCCACTGGTTCCGTGCAACTTCTGATAGCTTCTTGTCTACTTGCATGGGTTCGATGTCGCGATATCGAACGATCCTGGAAAGCTTGCGGTCGCGGAGCGAGAGGATGAGGAGCCGCGGCAAGGGGACTTCGAACTCGGGCACCGGGCCGAAAAGGATCGCCTTGATGCCTTGCTGCTGCATCCAACCGATGGTGCGTCCGAGTTCGAGGAAATCGCCTTCATGCCAGCGCCCTGAGATCAGAACAGCATCGACGTGGTGGTGAATCAGATAGTCGCCGTAGATGTACTTCCACGTGCTTATACAGTAGTTTTCGCTGCCTATTGGTTGGTTCAAAAAAGCCTCGCAAGCGGCGGTGGTTGCCTGCGAGATGTTCAGTTCTGGAAAGACGGCCAGGAGACCGGGATAGAGGTGCGCAGCATGGCTGTCACCTATCAAGAGGTAGTGCTTGCGTTTCGGATCTTCGGCAAGGCAGGTCGCCTTGTTGAAGTTCGCGAAGGTGCTCCCGAAGCTGGTTATCGGGTCGATGAAGCACACGTTCTTGTGAAACGTACTGGTGAAGTCATAGTTGGAGCGATCTATATCGAGGGCCTCGGAGGGAAACCGAGAGGGAAGGCCTTTGGAGGCGACCATGAACACCCCGGAGGCTGCGATGAGGGCTACGGCAACCCCAGTGGCGAGGAAGAGGGCGCGACGGCCAGGGCGGAACCGGCCTTTGCGAACGGGCGTTTCAACGAAAAGCCAAGAGAGGGTTGCGACGATGAGTGTAGCGACTAAGACGGCCACTCTGAGTTGCTTGGATGACTTGTATGACAGGATATAATTTTGTTCCAGGAAGACGATAATGGGCCAGTGCCATAGGTAAAGTGAGTAAGAGATGAGCCCGATGAAGACGACTGGACGCCACGCGAGCAGACGTCCCACCAGTGATGGGCCGGTTTCGCCTGCGGCGATGAGGAGTGCAGCGCCAACGCAGGGTGGCAGCGCCGCAAGACCGGGAAAGTGAGTGTTGGCGGTGTAGAGCATGGAGGGCGCCAAGATGAGCAGAAGGCCGGCCATCGCGGCGAAGTTGCGCTGGCCCTTGCCATTGATGGCGGGCACGTAGTGCTGCGAGATGATGGTGCCGATGAGCAGCTCCCAGGCGCGCAGTGGTGCGAAGAAGAAGGCGGCTGTAGGATTTCGTTGAACGCAAACGCAGGCCAGCGTGAAAGTGAGGACCGTGATGCTCCAGATAGCAGTCCTGAGTCGGTTCGGAAACCAGCGGCGCACGATGATGAGAAAGAGTGGAAAGAAGATATAGAACTGCTCTTCGACCGCTAGCGACCAGGTGTGCAGCAGCGGTTTAAGCGCACTTTGGGTATCGAAGTAGCCAGCCTGGTGCCAGAAGAAGAAGTTCGAGACGGAGAAGAGCGCGGCGAGCAACGATTGGGCGAAGGCAACGATCTCGGAGGGGACAAAATAGAAGTAGGTCAGGGCCGCGGAGCCCAGCAGCATCACCAGCAACGCTGGGAAGATGCGTCGGATGCGGCGCTCGTAAAAGTTGGTGACCGAGAACCCGCCGGAGGCCATCTCCGAGAGGATAACCGAGCTGATGAGATAGCCGGAGATGACGAAGAAGACGTCCACGCCAATGTAACCTCCAGTTATACGGGTGTGAATATGGTCGAAGACGACGAGCAAGACGGCGACCGCGCGCAGGCCGTCCACATCAGGCCGATAGGTGAGGGTCGTCTTTCGCTGCGGGAGATGATCTGGCATTTTTAAATACCTATACTCACGGGAATCAGCTTTATCGCGGCCATCATTTGACGATCTGCTCGCAACCGCGCAATTGCGGTCAACGCTCCAGCGCCCTTTGACGGCGCTGGAGGGTAGTCAATACAAACTTCGGAAGGCCCCTTTGGGCAGGTTGGGAGCCTGTACTTTACCCATCCTACTGACCAGTAGGTCTTTATCGGCGCGCTTCCTAAACTGCTTATGTAATGCGTCATCTTGCCCCCAGTCCTCACCCTCGACCAATTGCATGGAGAGTTTCAGTTTCCCGTAACCCGTTTATGGTCTTGGTTTTCTTGGCAATCGTAATGGCGGCCCTCACACAATCAGGCTGCGTCTCATCATCCGGGAACCTCACTGCAAGTCAAACGAACCTCAGTTTCGGGAACGTGGCGATCGGCTCCAGCAGTAAGCAGAGTCTTACCCTCACGAATTCCGGCACTGCTGCCTTTACGGTCACCAGGGCTGTCGCGTCCGGCGGGGGCTTTAGTGTCATAGGGCCGCCGCTCCCCTTGACGTTGGCTGAGGGGCAAAGCGCGACCTTCACGGCAAGGTTTGCACCGCCTGCAATAGGTGATGCTTCGGGAAGCCTCTTGATCATAAAGAGTCAGGTAACCACACCTCAGCTCACAGGTGGGAGCGGATCGGCGACACCTTTGATTACCACGGAGCAGAAAACAATCGCGATGGCCGGCACAGGTGTAGCGCTGGCGCCTACGATCACTGCGCAGCCAGCTAGCCAGACAGTGACTGCCGGCCAGACAGCCACATTCTCTGTGACAGGTTCGGGCGCGGCTCCTCTCAGCTATCAGTGGAGCAAGAATGGAGCGGCCATTAGCGGCGCCACTTCGGCGAGCTACACCACCCCGGCCACAGCAACTTCTGACGGTGGAAGCCAGTTCAGCGTGGCGGTCAGCAATTCGACCGGTAGCGTGACAAGCAACACCGCTACGCTCGCGGTGAATGCCGGGTCGTTAACAATCAACGTGAGCCCGAACAACGCGACAGTCAAGCTGGGAAGCACTCAACAGCTCGCAGGGATTGTAACTGGGTCTTCAAATACGACGGTGACCTGGACTGTAAGCGGCATCGGCTGCACTGGTGCGGCCTGTGGTACAATTTCTGGCTCAGGACTTTATATTGCGCCGTCGAATGTGCCCTCACCAGCGACGGTTACTGTGACAGCAACCAGCGTGGCGGACCCCACTAAATCGGCTTCGGCAAACGTGGCAATTGTGGCGGCGGTAGCGGTTTTGTTAAGCATCAGCCCCACGAGTGCTTCTGTCCCAACCTCTGGGACGCAACTTTTCACCGCAAGCGTCACGGGCACCTCAAATACCGCCGTTACCTGGAGTGTAAGCGGTGCTGGGTGCGGCGGCTCACCTTGCGGAACAATTTCAACCAGCGCATTGTCAGCTGTGTATCTGGCGCCTTCTGTGGCTCCTTCGCCAGCAATCGTTACACTTGTTGCAACCAGCGTAGCGGACCCTGCGAAATCTGCTTCAGCAAGCGTGACTGTCGTTCCCATGGTTGCCGTAACGGTCAGTCCGACCAGCGCGTCTGTTTCCGCAGGAACAACTCAACAGTTCAAAGCATCTGTGACCGGGACCTCGAACACGGCAGTGGCGTGGAGCGTTACGGGGGCTGGATGCACCGGAGCAGCCTGCGGAACGGTCAATAGCAGCGGATTCTACACAGCTCCGGCGGCGGCTCCATCCCCCGCCACTGTCACCATTACGGCAACCAGCGTAGCCGATCCAGCGAAATCGGGTGCCGTCAATTTGACGATACTTGGGCCTGCAAAAGCCAGCCTCGCGCCACCGACACTCCCAATCCTGCCGCAGGCTACAGTAGATTTGACCATGCCCACGCAGACCGGCACGGTACGGAATGTCCCGGCGGGAAACGCAGCTGCCTTCCAGACCGCTATCAATAGCTCTACCTGTGGGGACACGATTGTGCTCGTCGCCGGCTCAACCTACTCGGGCAATTTCACCATACCCAACAAAGTGTGCTCTGGATGGATATTTATCGAATCGAGCGCGTTTGCTTCTCTGCCTGCCCCAGGTCATCGCGTGGGACCGTCCAACGCATCAGCTATGGCGAAAATTTCGACGCCCAACACTTCCGCAGCGATTGAATTTCTATCCAGCTCACATAACTGGCGCTTGATGGGTCTAGAGATAACCACGTCATACGCGACCACAAGTAATGCGGTTTATAATCTAGCTTTTAGTGATGGTAATTCGGCCTCCAGCCTGTCCACAATTCCCACTCACGTCATCTTTGACCGCGTCTACGTCCACGGGCTCTCCACCGGCAATGTAACTCGTGGAATCTATATGGATTTTGCATCTGGGGCTGTAGTGGATAGTGACTGCGATGAAATCCATAACAACGGCCAAGATTCCCAGTGCTTCCTCATCACGAACAGCCCAGGGCCACTTTTGATTCGGAACAATTTCATTCAAGCTGCCGGTGAGAATTTGATGGTCGGTGGCGTTGACCCGGTAATCACCAATCTGGTTCCCTCGGATATTACTGTTGTTGGCAACTTGATTCAAAAGAATCTATCGTGGCGTGGACAGGTGGCGCCTCTCAACTGGGTAGTAAAAAATTTATTTGAGTGCAAGAACGCTCAACGCGTTTTGATCGACGGCAACGTCATTCAGTATACGTGGGCGGCTGGCCAAGCTTCAGCCATGACCATCAGATCAGTTAATAATGGGGCCGCTCCATGGTCTGTATGTCAGGATTTTACGATTACCCACAATCTTGTTCAACATGCACCCGCTGGAGCGGTAATTGCAGGCACAGATGCCAATTTTCCTCCCGCTTTAGATACAGAGAGGATATTGCTTCAGAACAACGTCGAGAGCGATATCAGTCTTACTAACTGGGGAGGCACCGAGGCTTGGGTATTTCGGTTGTCTCCCGGGCAAGGTTTGCACGACGTTGGAATTGACCACAATACGGCGTTTTCTGATCAGAACCCCTCCAATGGGACGGCCACGTTCATACAATTGGGCGATACCGGGACAATTGCGAACACGCAGTACACCAATAACATTGCCACTTATGGTTCGGATTGTTGTGGCGGAGTAACTGGAACGGGAGTCGCATCGGGTGCTACCGCGCTGAGTACTTACGCTCCGGGTGCCGTCTACAGCGACATGGTACTGGTCAATACTAGTGGAAGTTCTAGCAGATATCCAACATATCCAAGCGGAACATTTTGGAATACGCTCTCCGGGGTCGGGTTCACGAACTATGCAGGAGCAAACTATCAACTCACCAGCGGTAGCCCCTATCACAATGCGGGGACTGATGGGAAAGACGTTGGCGTTTGGGACTGGACAACCGTCAACACTGACACATCAAATGCGCTCAATGGAATTTCCCCAACTAATTAATCAGAAACTCTAGTCCTGATAGAACCGGTATGTGCTATGTTCCTGCGCGGATCAGGATGAATAAAATCGTACTATCGCTTTTCGATATTGACCCTTTTCGGATCGGGGGTACAGAAACCTTCGCACGCGAGCTGTCCGCACAGCTTCTTGAGCACGGATGGAAGAGCGTTTTATGCTTTAAAAACGAGCCGCCAGCCTCCGTTCAAGCATTCCTGAAACTTCCCAATGTTACCTTGGAGGTTCTGAGAAACCCCTCCAGCTCATCGTGGCGGACTCTTCGGGAATACATGAAGATCATACAACGTGACCAGCCTTCGATACTCCACATTCAGTACACACCACTCGTCAGCCCGCTTCCATGGATTGCCCGGCTTCTCTCAGTCAAAGGGATTTTTTTTACCGATCAATGGTCCCGACCGGCCGATCATTCTATGTCACGTCCCGCAGTGTGGAAGAGGATTGCCGGTCGCGCTGCACTTTACCCCTACAGTGGCGTTATAGGCGTAAGTGACTATGTTTGCCAGTGCCTTTCCGCAACGTGCCTTTTGCGACCCCAAAAAATACACAGGATATATAACAGCGTAGATACTGTGGCCCAGGCCGACGCGGACGCTGGGGAGAACTTCCGAAGGAAGTGGGGGATTCCGCTAGACCGGCTCCTGGTTGTTCAAGTAAGCCAAGTAATCCCGCAAAAGGGGTGGTCTGACCTTTTGGAGGCGGCTCGATTGATTCTTCAGCGAAACCCAGATGTTTACTTTGCCATGGTGGGAGAGGGGGCCTGCCGGAAACAATTTATGGATGAAGCCTCCGCTCTTGGGCTTGCTGCTCGAGTTATCTGGACCGGCTTGTCCCAAAATCCCATTGCCGATGGCGTCTACAGCGCAGCAGACGTGGTTTGCCAAGCCTCTCGCTGGAAGGAAGCCTTTGGGTGGACGATCGCGGAAGCAATGCTGTCCGAAAGGCCAGTCGTTGCAACCCGCGTGGGCGGCATTCCGGAACTAATCCAGGACGGAGAAACCGGGCTTCTGGTGCCTCCTTCCGATCCTGCGGCCCTAGCTGAAGAAATTTTGCGCCTGATTGGAAACCAGCCCTTACGAGAAAAAATGGGGCAGGCTTCCAGACGGGCCGTCGAAAAAAACTTTAGTCTGCAGACAAACATCGCAAAGTTGCTGGATCTTTACGGGCTGCACTAGGCCTTCTGGCCCAGCTTGAATGATCTATGCTCGCGCCCCGCATCTGCCCAACAGTGGCATTCCAAACGACTCCGTGGCATCCAGTTGGCTACAGTGTCCGTCGATTCGGAACATTGGCCGGGTCGCCCACCGAGGTGTAATCGATTTCATAGATCCGGTAGATCTCGTTCGCGTAACGGCATTTAAACTCCATACCCCGCAAAATCCAGGACGCGGAACAAATGGGTGGAAGGCCGAGGTGGGATCCCAGAATCCCCTGTGTGGACAAGACGGCAAAGCGCGGCTGTTGGAAATTGAGGTAAGGAAATGGATCGGTTCCGTTCCGATCGGGCGTGAGAAACGCGCGATCATTTGCAAGCAAGGGAAGCCCGATCGCGATCCCAAGTATGTTCGGTTCGTCGTTGTAGTTGTCGATCAACACGCGATCCGTCGGTTGCATCAGGGGTAGCAGAATTTTCCGCACCTCTTCGACGTGTACAGGGAATTGCATGAGTGGAGAAACGGAGCGAAACTTGTCCTCGAAGGAACTGGGGTACTCGCTGAGACCAACAATGAGCGCAAGGTTCGCTACCAGCAAGGCCGTCAGGATGGCCAGTGTGCGGTCGCGCCGCGTCCCGAAAACTCTTTCACCCAGATCCGCCAGACCATAGCCTGAAAGCGCAGCGCAAAGAGTCCCTAGCATTAACGTATATCGCGAGAGGGCCACAGTCCCCTGCGCTGCGATGGTTGCGAACTGGAAGAGGGCGAGAAAGACCACTAGGAACGCAAAATCGAGATTCTTCCTCTCGCGCAGTGACAGCCACAATCCGAACAAAGTTCCAGCTACCGCAAACGGCGTAAGCGTCAGTACGATCACACCAGGGGAGAGCGCCAGCTCATAGAGAGGCCCATGCGTCGGGAAATCCGCAAGTTGAGCCGGCACGACTGCGTGGTTGTCGGCGAGGCCGTAAAACAGGTGCCCTGTCATAAGCCAGCTTCGTATAGTCCAGAAAACCGGCCACGCCCCACTCGTAAGCCCGTACGCAAGAAGCGCCTTCCAGTAACCGCCTTGGGGGAATGCACGGCCCTCCTGGCCCAGCAGGAAAATTAGGCCGAGCGCGAAGATCACAATCCAAGCTTCGAAACGAATGGCGCCAGCGGCAGCGAGCGAAAGCCCTCCCGCAATGAGTGCGCCATACTTCCCTGACGCGCGAAACGAAAACACTCCGAGTAGGCCGGCGAGGACAAAAGCGACAAAGGTTTCCTCGGACGATGAAGTCGTGCTATATGCGATATGCAAGCTATAAGAAACGAATACAGCGAGAGACAGAGTGGCAACTGAATCTCCGTAAAGACGAGACACCAGCTTCCAAAACAGCCAGAGCGACACCAAGCCAGCAGCCAGACTGAGCAGCCGACCGGCCAGCATCACATTTGGGACGATCTGCGCGACCATGGCCATCAGCCAGAAATGCAGCGGTGGCCACCTTGGCCCGCCGAAGTCCAGGCTTAAGCTCGGATGCTGGAGCCAGATGGCGGTTACTGCCGCGCGGGCAAACGCATCGCCTCCGTTTTTCTGGGATAAAAAGAAAAATCCGACACGCAACCCGCCGCCAATGAACAGAAGCCACTTTGCTTCCCAATGGGAACTGGATTGAGCCGTCATGACGGATATCGACTGAAACGCATCGAGGTCGCTTAACCGATCAGCGATGGACAGCGGCTTTGGTTCGAACTCCACTTACGCCCTTTGGTCCCGTGGCCGATGGCATATACTGCCAACAGCAGGAACGTCCAATCGATGGGATAACGGTAGCGGCCATCTGCCTGGATGAAATAGAATGTAAGCGGATAGATTATCCAGACGGTGAAGAGCAGAATGCCAACGGACCGTTCTCTTTGGAGCATTAGCGCACCTCCTACGATCCCCAAGACTGTCATGATGCCAAGGCCGACGGCCTTGGCGCGCGGCCGGTAGGGTGTAAACCAAAAATAGATGAACCGCATTAGTGAGAGTTTAAAAAAGTTCTTGGGGTGAGCCCGTATCCAAACAAATGCCGAACGCATTTTCTCACGGTTGTATTCTAGTTCCCCTTCCGACTTCATCTGTGCTGCTTCGGTGCAATTGAAAAAGGGATGAATGACCGTCATCACTCCTCCCGGGGCTAGGTTGTCAGCGAGCGTTGGCTTCGCCTTGTCATTATTGGAGACATAGAGCTCCAATCCAAAGTTGTCTCGAATTGGGGTCAGGGAACCGAGCACTCTCAAGTTCCGGATCGTCCAAGGGGCGAGGACTGCACCGCAGGTGACAGCCAATACAGCGGCGTAGCGGAGATACAAATGTCCGCTTATCTTCACGAATCTGATCCCGCCGATGACTAGAACGCCCACCAGAACGGCCAGAAAAATTGGATTGAATAAAATAGTCACTCCCCATCCAAGACCATTTACCAGCGCAGTCGGGGAGTCGAATCGAACATTGCGCCAAGATTTGAGAGTCAGCAGAAACAGACACATAAACACCACGGCTGTATACACCATTTCGTGTCCGCCAGTGGTTTCTTGCCACTTGCGTATCGGGAATAGGCTCCGACCAAGCCCGCTAAGGCACCAGCATGGACGGACATATTGCAGCGCACTGCAATGAGTGGTAGCAGGGCATATCCTAATGCAGCGATTGCGCTCGTGAGGACTTGCTTGCTAATTTCTCCCGCAGTGCCCGAGCCCGTGACCTCGTAAAGTAAACTCAACAGATAGGGGTAGGCCGGCGCCACGTGCGCGGTGGGCGCCTCCTTTCCGCAGAAAGGGTTTGCAAATGAGCCGTGCTCAGCCAGGGATTGCGCCACGCGCACGACTTCTGTCCTCTCTGGCTCAAGATATGCCTTGCTGCTCGCGACGAGCGCTACGCGCGTGGTAACACCAATAACTTGGATTACGAGGAAGAACTGCCTCCACGACAACATCTCCCACCGAATAGCATTCGTGCTTGTCCGCATAACTTGCGGATCCTACCAAACTCACAAAATTGTTAGCGGCAAAAACTCTCGCGGAGCGCTATCCCTTCATGTAGCTTGACCTCGCAAATTCTTGATCAATCCGAGAAAAGTGCGCAGACGGTCGCGATGCATCAAGACTAAGGCAAGCACGTACGCGATCGCGCCGATCAGAATTTCCACTAGAAGATCGAGATAGGGGGGCCATCTGGGATCGCGCAAGTGCTTGAAAAGTTCGACAGCTATCGCCATCAGGGTGCAGCCGCTTATCGCTGGCCAAAGAGCACCAAGGTATTCGCCGACTGGCATTTTGATCTTTCGAAAGAGACGCCAGAAAAACGGCAGAGTAACAAGGGGATAGACAAGAAGCCACGCGCTGGCGATGCCTCCTGTTCCCCAATGGCTGCCAATGTAGAATGAGGGTACTAGCACTGCCAGCATGAGAACAGAGTTCCACATACTGAAGCGCTCTTCGCCGACGACGTTGAGCAATGGCACCAACAAGATCACATTCGACCGAAACAGGGCGTAGAGCGTCAGCAGTTCTAGCGGTAAAACAACGCCGACCCATTTCTGGCCAAGTGCGACGCGCACAAAGTCGTCCGCAACCAGCGTCATCCCCAAGACGGCAGGAAATATGGCCAGGGAAAGCGCCCCACTTATGTTCCGCAGGTAACGGCGCAAGGCGGCGTGATCCGTTTGTACGGCAGCAAAAATCGAAGGCGTAACCCGGTTGACCATTGTAGTAAGCTTTTCAAGAGGGGCGTGCGCCAACGTCCAGGCCATACTGTAATTGCCGAGCGGCGCTTCCCCGAGAACGCGCCCAGCGATGATGAAATCGCTGTTGTCGTAAATCCACCAGCTCAATTGACCGACAACAATGTGCCGGCTATAGATGAGAGCACTTCTAATCAAGGAAAAATGAGGCCATGCGAACCGCTGCCGTTTCCAGACCAGCGTTAGGACCGTCGCAGCAAAGCTAAATGAAAGATTCCCGAGAACAAGAGCCCAGTAACCGAAGCCCAGGAAGGCCAGAATCAGTGTCGAAATGGCCTGGGCCATGCCTTGCAGTCCTTCGATAATGGCGAGAATCTTGAAGCGCAGTTCCTTTCTCAGTAGAGCATTGGGCACGATGGAGAATGCAGAGCTTAGGAATGCCATGCTCATTACTATGATTACCAGACGCAGCTGTGGCGTCCGAAAAAACATGGCAACAGGGATTGCTAATGCAGCAGACACTGAGAAACCGGCAAGTCCCATTAGTAAAGAAATGCTGTTGAGCTGTGATATTTGATCGTCGCTGAGATCCTGCATCGTGATGACGGATGTTCCCAACCCAAATTCACTGAAGAGCTGAACAAAGAAAAGATAAAGCGAGGCCATCCCGATAAGGCCGTAGTCCGAGGGCTGGAGCAACCTTGCGACGACGAGCGTCATAACCCAGGAGAAAATCTGGCAAATCCACTTCACACCTGCGGTCCATGCGACTCCGTGTATAAGCGCCTTGTCGAGCCTCTTCTGGCTTCTTAATTCTTCGCAGGCAAGAACGGTCTCGGGCGAATCAGCTAGTTCGATATCAGTCCGTGGAGGTTGTTCTACCATGTTGATTTCCGGCACGATTTTCACCATACCTGATTCACATCGGTCTCAATCAAACGAGTCTTCATTCGCAACTTTCATTGGGCTATTGAATCGGCACCAGGAGACAACTCCAAACCGGACAATGGCCGTCCTGCGTCACGCAATCACTTTTACGGCCTCGCCGCTAGCAGTCGAAATTCCTGAAAGCTGCAGAAGAACTTCCTCGAATCGATCCGCTATGACGGACCAATCGTATTTACTTGCGGTCTGTATGGCTGCTTTGCCCAGCCGTGCGCGCGCCGTTTCATCGCGGAGAAGGCTTATGATCTGCCGCGCAAAATCCTCCGGATCTTCAGAGAGTACAATGTCGTTGCCGTCGTGTACGTCCAGGCCTTCGGCGCCGATTGCCGTCGACACGATGGCCTTGCCCATGGCCATTGCTTCGTAAATTTTCAATCGCGTCCCACTGCCGATGCGTAATGGCACGACGATTAATGCCGCACTTTTTAAGTAGCTAACGACGGAGGGCACGGTTCCCGTTACTTCCACTGAATCACAGGCCAGCTTCTTAACGCTCGGATGAGGTTCGCGACCCACGATGCGGAATTTCGCATCGGGGACGCTGGATAGGACCTGCGGCCAAATCTTCTCACAAAAATAAGTGACCGCATCCACATTCGCCTCCCAATCCATGGATCCCAGGAACAACACTTCGCGGCTTAGGGTCGGAGAATTTTCCACCGCCCGAAATTGATGCAGGTCCACACCGGTCGGCACAACGGTAATATTCCGCGAGTCAATACCAGCCATCAGCTTTCTGTCTATTTCCGATACAGCGACCACATGATGAAACCGTTTTATTGCCGCCGCTTCGTATCGCCGCATCTTTGCCGCTTCCATGTTGAACACTAGTCTCTTGAGCCAGTGTTTCTCGCATTCCACTCGCCGCTGCCATATGGAAGCTTCCACGTTATGTTGGAACAGTGCAGTCGGAGTGTTAAGTTGCTTGGGGAAATTGAGAGAGGCTCCCAAAAAATCACAAACGGCTACGTCAAATTCGCGGCTGTCCAGTTCTTGCATTACGATCCGCCGAACTTTTCGAGTGGTGAACTTCGAAACAGCGTATGGAATAGACGAGCCTGCTCTGGCAATGTAATGCACTCCTTGTTTAACGATCCCATCGGAGTCCTCTGGCGCCCCAGTACAAATAACTATCGACTTGGGAAAATGCTGTCGCAGTTCGCTTTCATATTCCGGAGCTTGCTTCCCGCTGTAAGACGAGATTAGGGTTACATCGTGTCGCGAGGCAAGATGCCGGAGGATGTTGTAGGTTCGTATCTTGCCGCCCATGTTGACAGGCAGGAGCTTCCCGTGTTTCACCCAGAGGATTTTCATCGGATACGTCCGGTTACCAGCAAATGCCCTCATAGGCCGCGTGTCCATCCACTCGACGCCCTTTTTCGATATTTACGAGATCAACGACGTGTTGTCCTGGTTTCAGATATGAACGCAGCGTTTCTTTATCGATTGCCCGGGTGCCAATTACCACCACTTCGGCGTCGCGCAGCACATCAGCCAGCTCCGGCGTCAGCAAAGTGCCGATGTGCGGAATCACTTCCTCGATGAATTGGCGATTTGAACCAACCAGGCGGCCGAGCTCTACATCGCGATCCCAGATCCGCACCTGACAGCCCTCACCCAGAAGCCGCTTAATGACCATGACCAAGGGGCTCTCCCGGAGATCGTCGGTGCCGGTTTTGAAGCTCAGCCCCAAAACGCCGATTTTCTTTTTGTCTGTGCGAAGAACTTCTTCAAGGGCACGTTCGAAATGATCGTGATTGCTCGTCATAATAGAATCAATCACCGGCAAGCGGAGGTCCAATTGACGTGCGACCTGAGATACGGCACGAAGTTCTTTCGGCAGGCAAGAGCCGCCAAATGCAAAACCGGGCGTTAGATATGCCGCAGATGCATTCAGCCGAGTGTCCGCCTTGAAGATTTCGAAGACCGCCTCTGTGTCAATCCCCATTCGTTTGCAGAGGGTACCGACCTCATTGGCGAAAACAACCTTTAGCGCATGAAACACATTGCAGACGGATTTAACTGTCTCCGCAGTGGGCAATGAAGATTCAAAGATCTTACCAGGGACCCATGCGTAAATCTCCCGGATTTCTCGGAGATGGTCGGGTGTCGCTGCTCCCAGGACAGTAATCGCGGGATCGAGGAAGTCCGAAACTGCACTTCCTTCACGCAAAAATTCAGGGTTATAGCAAACGCCGAAACCCTGACCAGCACGTTTTCCGCTGGCTTCTTCGAGCTTCGGGATCACGACAGATTCGGTCGTGCCTGGCATCACTGTGCTGCGCAATACTACTGTGTGAAAAGCGTCCTTCCGGCCCATAGCTGCCCCAATTTCCGAGATCACACGTTCTATTTGTCGCAAGTCATGCTCGCCGTTCCGGAGGTTCGGTGTGCCAACGCATATAAACGAAGCGTCCGAGGCAGCCACTGCTTCTGCGACGCTAGTTGTAGCATGCAGTCGGCATGCGCGACTTGATTCCGCAACAATTTCGTCTATACCTCTTTCCAAGACAGGCGATCGGCCCCCATTTAGGGTCTCAACCTTGGCCGGATTTACGTCGACACCAATGACTCGATTCCCTTTGTGAGCAAGACAGGCGGCTGTCACGGAACCTACATATCCGAGACCAAAAACGCTTAGTATTCGCGGCATACTCTCCAATTTCGAATGCAAGTCAGTTTAGGAAAATATTATCTTAGCCGTCGCGCTATTTCGGCTTTCGAAGAGCGTGTCTCTGGCGAAATTGTCGTTGCACGGGAGCACATGGAGACACAACTCTTTAGGTATCAAGCAGATGGCGCCGTCGTATTGCAATCCTCCAATCACGACAGTCGGAATGACGGCACAACTGAAAATTGTTTCCAATTTGCCCGGATTGAATGACATGCCGAGAATCCCGATAGCGCTTCACAATGCCGGATGACTTCCTCGATTAAGTGCGATTGATAACGATATACTTGATCTCCAGATCGAATTCCGGATTCACCGGGCCAGGACTATTCTGGGAGCCAGAAACGCCTATTGAATTTTGCCGCAGCCCACGACAAATCG
This sequence comes from uncultured Acidobacteriota bacterium, assembly GCA_963740035.1. Lineage (GTDB taxonomy): Bacteria > Acidobacteriota > Terriglobia > Acidiferrales > UBA7541 > Palsa-360. The sequence continues at coordinate 185,462 of CAVUDA010000034.1, read as the reverse complement.
CGCTATTGTCGAATTCGAGTAGCTAGCAACGTGGTCCACGCTAGAACTGCCGTGGTCGAGTTCCGATAACAGCCGCAACGAAATTCAAGTTGAGCCAATGATTTTTGTGAGCAGCGTGCAGAAAGGTAAGGCAGTCTTGAAGCGATTGCGTACATTCTCTTGTGATGAATTGCACATCCGAAGCCAGCAAGAACTCTGTAAACGCTGGGACCTGCTGCGCTATTGGCTCAATCTCGATTCCACGACTGCGCTGAACTCTGCTCCTCTCATTTCTGGTCCATCCCACTTTTTCTTCCTCCCAGCTGACCTTCCTGGATTGATCGCCAAACTAAAAAAGCGCTTCCCCTCGGAGGCCGCTGCCACTATTCGTTACGCGGAACAAATCTGCAAACATGAATTCAATCTTCTTGGATTTGAGCGGCTCTCTTACGGGCCGACAATTGACTGGCATCTGGATGCAGTCCATGCTAAAAAAGCGCCGCGAAAACCCTGGTTTCGTATTCGCTATTTGGACTATGGAGAGGTAGGCGACTCGAAAATCACCTGGGAACTCAATCGTCACCAGCATCTGGTCACGCTCGCAAAAGCCTATCGCCTCACAGGTCGAGAACAATTCGCCGCGGAACTTTTCAGCCAGTTGTTCGATTGGCAACGCCAGAATCCCTATCCAATCGGAATCAACTGGGCTAGCAGTTTGGAAGTGGCCTTTCGGACGATCTCCTGGCTTTGGGTTTGGAATTTGCTGGCGGATTCTCCAGTTCTTCCTCCAACTTTTTCTCGCGATTTGCTCCAGCAACTCGCTGTTGGCGGGCGCCATATTGAAAAGTATCTGTCCACTTATTTTTCACCAAATACTCACCTGCTTGGCGAAGGCCTGGCGCTGTTTTTCCTGGGAACATTGTGCCCGAATCTTCCTGCAGCCGTGCGCTGGCAATCGAAAGGTTGGAACATTCTTCTTCAAGGAGCTAAACATCAAGTGCGCTCAGACGGAATGTATTTCGAGCAGTCAACGTATTATCACGTCTACGCGCTTGACTTCTTCCTTCACGCACGGATCCTTGCGGCTGCAAACGGCCTGCTCATTCCACAAGAATTCGATCAGAAGATTGAACGAATGCTGGACTTCCTTGCAACTCTGGCACAGGGTGGGATTCCACCTCGCCTGGGAGACGACGATGGAGGCCGGCTTTTTGACCCCCTCCGGAACCGCGCGGAGCATCTGCTGGACCCATTGGCAACCGGCGCCGTCCTGTTCCAGCGGCCAGATTGGAAGACAGTGGCAGCAGGAGCGCGCGAGGAAACACTTTGGTTAATGGGTCTTCAGGGGCTGGTTCAATTTGATTCGTTGGCTGAAGAGCCGCTATCACCTCGATCCAAAGCGTTCCCGGAAAGCGGCATATATGCGATGGCTGATCCTGCACCAGCGAAGGCGCAACTTGTGATTGATGCGGGACCGCAGGGGTCGCTTTCGGGCGGTCATGGACACGCCGATGCATTGAGCGTTCACCTCTCCGTCGAAGGGCGCGAACTGCTTGTGGATCCGGGTACATGCTGCTACGTTTCAGAAGACAATTCTCGCAATGAATTTAGAGGGACAGCGGCACACAATACGCTACGTATTGCAGAATCAGATCAGGCCGAGCCTGAAAGCTCATTCTCCTGGGAAGCATTCGTTGAAACCAATGTGGAATCCTGGATAACGGGAACGAGCTTCGAACTATTCAGAGGCTCGCACTCCGGCTATGCTCGATTGTCGCAGCCAGTGATTCATCGACGCTGGGTGTTCCATTTGAAGTCTCAATTCTGGCTCGTGCGCGATGTCGCCATGGGAGAAGGCGAGCATGCGGTCGACCTTTTTTGGCACATCGCTCCCGGCTTCTTACAGCGCCGCGAAAGTCCAGGCTCCATCTTTTTCGAGGACGCCGTCGGATTAAGGTTCGCTCTGCTCACAGACGATCGCTCGGACTGGATAGCAAGACTCGAGGACGGCTGGTGGTCGCCTGCATATGGGAAAAAAGAACCCGCTCCGGTCGTCCATTTTCACCGGCAATCAACGCTCCCGGCTGAATGTTATTCATTGCTTCTTTTGCCGCGCACCGCGACTGAGGTGCTTGGCCGATTCATCTCGAAGAATGATTCTTCTACGTCCTCCATCAGCGCCTGCACTTACGAAAGCAACTCTCAAACTCATGAAATGGTCTTTTCTGAAAGTAAACAAAACTGGCGTGCTGGTCGCATCGAAAGCGATGCGCGGTTCGTCTACTGCCTGCTTGACGCAGAAAAGCGAATTCGACGTTTCATACTTTGTGACGGAAGCTTCATAAAGCTCGCCGGGCAACTGATTTTTGCAGCCGAGCATGCTGTAGTGTTTCACGAATGGTACGCTGAGGTGGATCAACCAAGAGTGCCCTCGCGGGGGGAGTCCGCCGTCTCCGGTGGTATACCTGGGGCACCTAGAACTCCTCAGCTCAAGAGAATAGATTAACTATGTGCGGAATCTGCGGCATTCTTAACTTTGATCGCAACCGGGCAGCCGAACGCAGCGTTCTCGAGGAAATGAACCGCCAGATCATTCATCGCGGGCCGGATGACGCCGGTTTCTATCTTTCGGGTAATATCGGCATTGCAATGCGCCGGTTGAGCATCATTGATGTGCAATCGGGCCATCAGCCAGTCACGAATGAGGATGATTCTGTCTCTCTGGTTTTCAACGGTGAGATCTACAATCATCAGGAACTCCGTCAGCGGCTGGAAAAACGCGGTCATCGCTACCGCAGCCACAGCGATACAGAAACGATCGTGCATCTTTACGAAGAATACGGCCAAGACTGCGTAACGCATCTCCGAGGGATGTTCGCGTTCGCCATTTGGGATTCGAGAAGCTGCACGTTATTTGTCGCCCGCGATCGTTTGGGAATCAAGCCGCTGTATTTCATGCGCACCGGTGAAAAGTTTTTATTCGCCTCGGAGATCAAAGCGCTGCTGGCTCATCCTAGAGTTCGCGCTGAGTTAAATCGCGACGTTCTCCCTGAGTATCTCGCCTTCGGCTACCTCTCCGGCCCGCGCACCATGTTCACGGGAATCGAAAAATTGCTCCCTGGGCATACCATCGAGGTCAATGAAAGCGGCAATATCCGGATCCAACAGTATTGGGACCTCCCTCAGAATGCAGGGCAAAAGGGACGGCAAAAAAAATATTACGTTGATACTTACCGTGAACTTTTAGAGGAGTCCGTCTCAAGCCATCTGATGAGTGACGTGCCGCTGGGAATGTTTCTGAGCGGTGGCCTCGACTCCAGCGCTATCGCGGCCCTGATGTCGAAAATTCGAAAAGAGCCCATCGAAACATTTGCTGTGGGCTACGATGAGGAAGCCTACAGCGAGCTTCGCCACGCGCGCGCTGTTGCTGAGCATATTGGTTCCATCCATCATGAGGTTCGCGTTAGTAGCGAAGAGTTTTTTGGCGCTTTGCCGAAACTAAATTGGCACGAGGACGAACCGCTCGCTTGGCCCTCGAGCGTTTCACTTTACTTCGTCGCCAGGCTTGCCAGCGAACGCGTCAAAGTTGTGCTGACCGGTGAGGGCAGCGATGAAACGCTTGCTGGCTATGCCCGATATGCCTGGACTATTTGGAATTCACGTTTAGATCATGTCTATCGCTCAGCATTGCCGTCTTGGCTTCGAAAGAGAATTCGTGAGCAAATTGGTCATTCGGGCTGGCTCGGCGCTGCTGCTCGGCGCCGTTTGCAGCATACATTCCTCGGCCGCGACACTGAATCTTGGAGCTCCTTTTATTATGATAATTTTTATTCTGCATTTTCCGAGTCCGACCAGGCGGATTTGCTAATCCGCCCTGGGCAGAACGATCCAGGATCGGCGTACCGCGACACTCTGGCTTACTGGGAAAATGCGAAAGGCGATCTTCTGGATCGCTTGCTATATACGGACATCAAGACCTATCTCGTGGAGCTCTGCATGAAGCAGGACCAGATGAGCATGGCTGCCTCGATCGAGAGCCGCGTCCCGTTTCTCGATCATGTCCTCGTAGAATTCGCAGCATCCATACCCGCGCGATTCAAGACGCGAGGCATGTCCGGAAAGCTTGTCCTGAAATCAGCCGTGAAAGACTTGCTGCCTGAGTCCATCATTCATCGGCGCAAGATGGGTTTTCCAACTCCGCTGGCAACTTGGATTCTAGGTCCGCGATTGGAGATCCTTGAAAAAGCGTTACTAAGTCCGCGCAGCATGAGCCGGGGGCTTTTCCGGCCGGAAGCTGTCCGGCGGCTGTTCACCGAACACCGTGCAAATTACCGCGATCATTCCGATCGTATCTGGCGGCTATTGAATCTCGAAATCTGGCAGCGGGTCTTTTTCGAACGCGATCTTGCTCCCATGGTGTCGGCGACACGGCCAAGCGATTCTATTCGAGAATAATTGCGAAACTCGATGCCCGTCACCTGCATTTCACTTAATGTATCAATGTCTCACACGGATCATAATTTCTCATGAAGCATTCGGTACTTCTACTCGTGCGCGAACTCCATCAGGGTGGAACTGAACGCCAGATGACCGAGGTCGCGCTAGGGCTGGACCGTGCGCGCTTCGAGCCACACGTAGGAACATTCCGCCCGCAAGGAATGCGGGGAGACGAACTTCGTGCGGCAGCAGTGCCAATTGTCCACTTCCCGGTTTATTCGTTTCAATCACCAGCGGCTCTTGCAGGCGTCTGGCAGTTAACACGTTACATTCGCCATCACAATATTCACCTCGTACACAGCTTCGACGCCCCGCTCACTGCCTATGCGATGCCAGTGATCCGATACTTCACATCGGCAATCGCCGTTTCCAGCCAGCGAGGACATCGAGATCTCACACCTGAGCTTCGTAGGCTCGTTCGATGGACCGATCGCATGGTGGATGGCATCGTCGTGAATTGCGAATACCTGAAATTGCATCTGATCAAGGATGAAGAGGTGACGGAGCGGCTGGTTCACGTCTGCTATAACGGCATCGATCTTCAACAATTCTGCCCGGCGCCTTCGATTCGGCCACGCTCCTTGCCTGAAGACGCATTGGTCATAGGCGTTGTCTGCGGTCTACGGCCGGAAAAGGGATTGTTGACGCTCGTGGATGCCTTCGCGCGTGTACGTCCTCTTCGACAACAGATGAAGCTTGTTTTCGTGGGTAGCGGACCTGTATTGCCGGAGCTCCAAACTCGAGCGAAGGAAACCGGCATATTCGCGGATTGCATTTGGGAGCCTGCAACGGCGGAAGTAGCCAAGTGGTTGCGCACTTTCGACATTTTCGTTCTTCCTTCACTCTCTGAGGCTCTGTCGAACTCACTCATGGAAGCGATGGCTTGCGGCTGTCCGGTAATTGCTTCCTGCGTTGGCGGGAATCCGGAACTCGTGCGTGACGGAGAACGCGGGATTCTCTTCGAGCCACGAAACGTCGGCGCGCTGGCCGAAGCGTTGCGCCGACTGATTGAAGACCCGTTGCTGCGGAATACGCTAGGCTGCAACGGAGAACGGTTTATACGACATGGATTTTCGCGAGCGGCTTCAGGCAATCGAATGGCTGAAATCTACGAAGAACTACTTGCCAGGCGGCGCCGGTAAATCTCCGCGAGGCGCTCGGTATTCCGCTCAAGATCGTATTTTTCCTGCACCCGGATGCGCGCCGATCGCCCCAACTTCCGCCGGAGTTCGGGGTCGTCCATCAATTTTGCGATGGTGTCGGCGAGTTGCTCTTCATCGGCGGGCGGGACCAACCATCCGTCGATTCCATGACGAATGAGTTCCGGAATTCCGGTGATCCATGTCGCAATACACGGTAGTTCCGTTGCCATCGCTTCCATCAAGACTACCGGAATACCCTCCGCGAAGCTGGCAAGAACAAACAGATCCGTTTCCCCATAGAATGCCAGTACGCGGTCTTGATTGCACTTCCCTTCGAGCGTTACGTGCCCCTCCAGACCGCTCCTCGCAATGGCGCTTTCCAGGTCTTGCCGATCTGGACCGTCTCCAACCAGACGAAGATGGATGGATCGTCCTTGGCGCACCAAGGATTCGACCGCGGTAATCAATAAAGGCAATCCCTTGGAGGGCGTTAAAGTCGCAACGCAGAGGACTTCGAATGGACTTTGGTCCTGGCGATGCCGCGACGGTAAAAAACGGGTGCAGTCGACTCCGAGCGAATTTACCTCCAGCTTGTCCCAATACCGGGGTTGGGAGGCTTTCATTAACTGGCTTCGGCCGTAAAAGCTGATCGCACAAACAAATCGAGCTCGGGCTACTTTGTCGGCTAGGTAGGACCCGCGAACATCATCGAACTCAGCCGGACCGTGAATAGTAATGGAATAAGTCACTGGGAATATGCGAGCCACGAACAATGCCACTGTGGAAGCATAATGGCAATGCAGATGACGTAAGCCGAGACGCAGCAATCGATGTCCGATGACCACTGCCTCGCCAAAGTAGGTTATGTTCGCTATCGCTTTTCGTGGGTCGCCGCCTGAGAGACGGAGAGCCTCCGAGAGTCCAGCCAGGTAAGCTAGTGGTCGCCTCAGTAAAGTCAGAACATGCGCCGCCAAAATCGCGCCAGCCCCTGCCGTCAAGACGGTGTATGTTTCTCGCAACTCATCTAATTCTTCAGCATTTAGCTCTTCCGGCAGCCGATCGGGCGGGCGAACTGAGATGACATCTATATCGAAGCCTATGGCCCGCAGTGCACAGATCTCCCGCAAGATGTAAGTGTGATTGATGGCGGGGTACTGGCTGACAAGATATGCTAGGCGCATGGGTACCCAGCCAGGCAACCGTTAAACGAGTGTGGATATTTCATCTCTGCACAATCTGACACGCTAGTTGTGGATCTATCTCGTCCCAATCACGCAACAGAATTCACGGTCGTGCTGCGGGCACTTGAAGGGAGGCGTTCGAGGAAGTTTCTATGCCACAATTCAAAATCAGAAGAAGCCACAACGTGGCTGATTTGTTTCAGCACTCCCGAAAGTGCTCCTCGAGCGGACTCTCGATACCCTGCCGGTTAACATAGCCTCTTTGCAATGTTCGTGGCTCCAGCTACACTCGAGCTATTTCTTCTCGCAACTCATTTCGCTTCCAACGAACAAGCGGCAGAGCGAAGCCTTACTTTAACCGATGAAGAACCCTTGCTTAAATTTCCACCAGATTCTCAGCCAGTTTTTAAAAAAATAGCTTTTCCGCGATGACCGCACCATTTCCGGCCTATCGGCAGAGCCGTGACCCACTCCATAAATGAATCGAAATCACCAACTCGATTTTTCTCGCATGAGTTCTTCTCGCTTCCAGAAAGACTGGCCCTAGAAGCTTGGGTGTTTCCAAACCGTGTGACATTTCGGTCAAATCGAATTGCTCCTGAGGACTCTTAGGCCTTTCCTCCTGGCAAAGCGAGAATGAGATCTTCTATATCTGAGCCCTTTCCCAGTCGCCCTATGGCGGAAAACTTCTTATCATCGCTCAGCCTGAACACGGTTGCCAGGTTCTCGTTCAGCTCATTGGTCCTACACACGACTAGAATACCGCTGGGTAGCAACCGTTTCTGGAGGTTCAACAGCATCTGGGATAGGGTTGAATCGTCAAAATAACCCCGGTTTAGGATATTTGCTGCTCGAACCACGTGAAAGTGAGACTGAAAGTTATTGTCCGTCAAAATATCGTCTTCCACGATCTGAAGATTCGGGGCCACCCGCAAACGCGAAATTACAAGGTCTATCGGGCACAAATCGGTGCCAAATCGTCGGTGCGACGCACTGATTCCAAGGCCTGTTCTTCGCATCACCCGCCTAATCGAAGCCAGTACGCAGTTGAGGATGGTCAGCGGCAGAGAATACGCAATCCAGTTGCGTTTGCCCGGAGGGTTTGGCACAGCCTTACCGCAAATGTCAAACTGCAATGGATATCCCTTGCAATCTGCCAACACATGGAGGCGGCGTCCCACTGAGACAAGACAACAATTGATGGTCGAATCCCCTGCAGTCATCTGGTAATCGATTCCCGCTTGCATAAGAGATTCCGTCCACTCCACCGTGCTGATTCCAGAGGATACGGCAACATCCATGACTTTGAGCGGTCGCGTCGGCGGAAGAAACTTGTTTGTCAGATCATTCAGATCGTCGAGCCGGTGAGAATAGGTAAATTTGTAGGTCCCATTCTCTAGTCGAATCGAGGCGAAAAACCTTTTCTCCATTTCTTCCCGAATTTGCTCATGCCACCTAGGCTTCCCTATGTAGAGTTCGTGGGCCGTAGGAATGTACCCGCTGTTCCCGCCTTGACAGGCCACCTCTAGACTCTTACTTCCCACGACGTCCTTTGCGTAGCATATGCTCATTCTCGGTGCTCGCCCTCGGTAACATTCGCAATTTGAACTTTGTCCTTGCCCAAAACCAATTACATGCTACCTTGCGGTGTCAACCTCACGCTGCTAAGGGTTGAATATTCAACTTCTCTCAGTTCTGGGCCGCTGTAAGAATCACTTTGATTCCCGATGCAAATAGTAGGTCTCCCTCGCGCCTCGCATTGCGATGCCGCTCGACTCTGCGTCCTTCCTCCCAAGTAGCAATCCCGCACATCTTTAGCTTTCGCCTCGCTTACCACGGTGCTCAAAGTCCTTGGGACTGAGGATCATGTTACAGGCTAGCAAGGCTCTTGAGTCCTGATACTCAAGACCACGACCAAACTGCCTCGGTCTGAGGCGATTCATTCTGGGTGTCCTGCGCTTTGTGTCGATTTGCCTCTGCTTTATCTCTACTGAGCTTTTCTTTCGCTTCACGCGCCGAGATTCCGTACAAGGCTGTTGTACAGGCGATTAAGAAGTATGGGAAAAACAAATAAGCTTCTGTGGCGAAGAATGAACCGAAGACAAACGCAACTAGACTGGCGCGAAGCGCACTGGCCAATATCCTTCGTTCTTCGGTGGACCTGGACAACCGTTTCGCCGCCGCCAAGTTTGCGAACCCACGCCAGATAATCATGGTGTACAACACAAATGCGAGTACGCCTCCTTCAGAACTCATCTGCGTATATGAATTGTGAGTCACGTGCCAACTGCCAGAGACAACTATGAAATTGCCAGGTCCAACTCCAAAAAGCGGATGTTGTAATGTTACTTTTAAACTTTGAATTAGTAAATCCCGCCTCTCCTGGGCCGACTCGTAGGCGCTTACCTGTTCACCATTTGTAGAATCTTCGGCGGCATCAAAGCGGGACCTCACACCGTTCCCAGTATAAATCCAGAATATAATTCCAGCGATAACCGCAACCACCAGCAAGTAACGTCGTCGGCCTCGAATTGCAAATTCCCACAGGCATATGGCGGTCGCTGCTACCAACGAAATCAGGCCGCTCCGGGAGACCGTCAGAAACGCCGCATAAACCATTACAAGAATGGCCAGAGTCCAGATGGCCTTCCCCACCTTGCTCCTGCTACGGAATAGAAAATACAGGCAAAGCGGCACACTGATCGCGATAGCTATCGCCAAATCGTTCCCGTTAAAGTAAATACCACTAAGTGCGCCCTCCAGGCGGCCGCGAAACTGATGACCCTTCCAAATCGTTGCGACCGCAATCATGGCGACAGAGGCAGTTTGAACCAATATCAGCCATCTCAGTTTCTTGATCGTATTCACCACCAATGCCATCACGATGATGATCGGCAGAACTTTTGTGAAATCGCGCATGGTGTTGAATGCCCCACCCCTCCAGACTGGAGACATCGGGACCGTCACCCACAATTGCGCCGTGAGAAGAAACAAATAGATCACTTCTCGAGGGAGTCGCTGGCGATTGCCGCTCAATGCAAAAAGAAGCGCCATGATCGCGAGGCCACCCGTAATCTTGGCGAGCGGAAGGTACCGGAAGCCCGGAATCCAGTCTTCTGGCCGGGCAAAACTGACCACTATAAATAGCAGTAGCCAAACGTACGCGGCTCCGGGGGACTTTCGGTCCGGAATCGCTCGCGGCAGAGTAATGGAATCAGTGGCCATCACTCGCATCAGTTGCCAAGCTTCGGCGTGTTGGACGTCTGCCTCGGTACACTTTATTTTCCACAACTACTTTCGAGCGTGTCTGCTGGGACAAAGAGAAACGTGCCGCCGAACCATTCATTCTGGTAGTCTTGAGCATCAGGCATCCGCCCAGTGAGAGCGGCGCAATGTTGTTGGGTGAGTTCCGGATAGCTCACCACTCTCGAATCCAGTGAAGGGTCCTCCGCGTTTTCGCCAGCCAAAGTCGATCATGAGCGGTCCCTGAATGATAGGTAGAAAAGTGTGAAGAGAATTCTCGCACGCCTCTTTTATTTCGCGCTTTCTCATTCTTAAAGCAATGCGAGCTGAACCTATCGACTTGCGAGTAGTTTGATTCTGCTCACCACGCCGGCGATTCGTTCTCGGCGCAGACCGAGCGGGCGGCGAATTGGGAGAGTGATTTTCAAGAATGCCCACCAGGCTTGCTGTGCCACCAGTTGTAGAAACTTTAGGCGCCACCGAATTCCATATGCCCTAAAACAGAGCGTCTCATTCTGAGTTGCTGTTTTACTATGCTCGAGGGAAATCAGTCTTGCATCCCTCAATTGGTTCTTAGCGTTAGAACTAGAATGCGCGCCACTCCATCGACGATACCGGCCAAGAATTCTGGGCATGTAGACGCCAGGTGAAACTTTCCAGCACCTCAACCAATAATCGTAATCCGCAGAGTGCGCGTATTGCTCATTGAAGTAGCCAACAGACTGGAACATGAGGCGATTCCAAAACACTGATGGCTGCGAGATTGGGTTTTCCTTTAGCAGAGAGGCAACCTCCACGCACGAGCCATCAATTCCTTGTCCTACACCTCTTTCGTCAATGTTTTCCGTTTGCCCATAGACCCAAGCGGGAACAGTATTAGTCTTTCTCAGCACAGCATCGACAGCTTCAAGGGTATGCTCGTCGCCGAGTTCGTCGTCGCTGCACATGAAGTAGAGTACGTCTCCGGTAGCGTTACTAAGCGCCTCATTGAGCGCAGGGAAAATCCCTTTGTCAGGTGACAATACATAGCGAACTCTGGGAGCAAGCAAACGGAAAACGTCCTCGACTTCTTTGTCTTGCGCCACCGGGCGTGCGAGACATCCGTCCTTGACCACCACCTCCAGGTCATAGTGAGTTTGCCGAGCCACTGTGCGCAGCGCGTTCGCCAGCATAGCCGGACGGTCGAACACCGGAAGGCATATCGAGAACTTCATGATCCAAGCCCAACAATGTGATCAGGTCGAACTGTTTCCATATGTCCTCCCTTTTGATTGACCACAAAGCGACACGGAACATTCGGCACCCCGCTCCGGTCATCCTTTGAACGCTGATGAATCTCAGTACCAACGATCATCCGGGTTCGGCATACCCATTCATCGAGCAGGCCGCCATCCTCCCAGAGGATTACGTGCCAGGAACAGGGGCCCGGACGAAGCGGGAGCATCGGGAACGAGTAGTAGAACTCATGTAGCCCGGACGCCAATTTCAATTTGGTGGCCCAATCCCAAATCAACTGATTATCCAAACTGAAGAACCCATTGTTCGCCGGAATAAGCAGATTTGTGCTGGAAGTTGTCTTCTGAAACATGGCAACACTGGTCATCGAGTTACGTTAGGCCGTGGATTATTTGGATCTTCTGCAATGGATACGGTCACAAAAAAATCGCGGCTGATTTTTTGGATCTCGAATCCCCGGCATTCCGTTTCGGCGAACATCCGCCTTAATTCTTCTGCCGTGTAAAGAAACAGCTTGCAACGATTCTTGTAACGCTGCCTTCGCTGCCAGGCCAGGATGCCCCCTTCAGCGGGAAAACTGAAGAACGCTTTGTCCTTGGTAACAGCCAAAACCTTCTCGATAACCTTCGCAGGCTGTTCGACATAATCCATGAATCCCATCACGACGGCGTAATCGAAGCTGCAATCGAAGGGATAGGATAGGAAATCGCCGTATACGAATTGGCAACGACTCTCTACACCGGCGCGGGCTGCATTTTCATTTGCAATTTCGATCATGCCCGGCGCAAAGTCCAACCCCAGCGTACTTTGCGCCCCCATCTTCGCGAGGCGTACTGCGTAGTGACCCGGCCCACAACCTATGTCAACCACGCTTTTCCCTTCAATTGGCTGGCAGCCGCGCAACGTATACTCGAAACGCAGGCGCATGCTCTTTCCGGAAAAGGCGATTCATCGACCCGTTAAAAAGTGAATTCTTGTTTCCGTAGATGGCATTGAATCGATCCGAGTACGAGTCGAAGAACTCTGCAACTTCTTTGCTGGCCATGATTCTCAGTTCCTCACACATTCATAGTTTTCAGCCATCGCGTCCTGAAAGGTCATAAAAGAGAACTCGGAAAGAATGCGGCGTATTTTATCTTCCGTAGTTGAGAGATTCACGTAGGATTTAAATTTTCTTGCCACGTTCATGGACAATCGCGGATGAGACGGGTCAATCTCTCTTGGGTGCACATAGAAAATGACTGGACGATCTTCCTGAATTACTTTTCGAGTCATACGCCTGACCAAGAAATATGGAAACAATCTCAGGTAGCCGCCTCCGAAAAAACAGACTGGGTGCCCGAACACTCCTGCAACCGTGATAGGAAACTCAATTAACCCGTCGCGGTCTTTGCCGACCCTGTAAGGTCCGTAGTTCTTCGTCGCTATCCCGCCGTGTCCTCTCGGAGCTGGGAAAACAGAAGAATCGTATTGGTAGCCGGCCTCGGTCAGCTTCTCGAAAAACCAAAGAGTTTCCTTAGTCACCGAGAATCCCGACGAGCGATAACCCAATACAGGGGACCCGCTCACGTCTTCTAAAATCTTCTTCGCTTTCGATGCGTCATCCAGAAATTGTCCTGGTGTCAGTCGATATACAAGTTCGTGGGAATACCCGTGTGAGGCAATTTCATGGCCCCGCGACTTTGCCTCACGGACCAGCTGGGGAAATCTTTTCCGCCACCCACCCCAGGAAAAAGCATGTCACCCGGACATTCCTTTCACCGATGATCTCTAGCAGGCGAAGAAAATTTCTTTCGACCCGCGAGGGCAGGTGGCTCCACTCAGTCAATGGCGGAGTAGATGGCAGATCTAGGATGTGAAACCAGTCTTCCACATCGACCGAGAAGATACACCGAGGATTCTCTTGTGGTTTATTCCCCGGTATTGGGCCATGTGATTCGTCCGTGTGAACCCTTCGGAGCTTAATTTGCGCGTTCCCAAGTGGTCTTGTGTTCGCCGAAAAAACAGCGCCAGAATCCCACCAAGAACGCAACGTGTACTGTCAGCAGGAAATATGCCAGAAGAGCAAACCGCACTTTCTTCATCTGCTCGTGGAACATAAAGCCTAACGATCCCCAGATATAGAAGGCTATCTGAGCTGCGAAGGCTGCTCTATACAGCGGCGTTCCGAGAAGAAACAAGTTGCTAACCAGCATAGCCACGAGAAGGAAAGGAAGAAACCAGCGCAACAGTTTGTGGGACACAAAGGCAAATCCAGTAAATCCACGCAAGGAGGCAAGTTCCATGCTCCGCAGCGCGCGAAAACTCCCGACTGCTAATCTCGCGCGCCGTGTAAATTCACCTTTCACTGTATCGGTAGAGAACTCGGTGGCCACCGCCTCTGGATCTTCAATCACTTTGTATCCGAATTTCCTGGCGTTCATCGGAATCAGGAAATCATCAATCAAATCACCCGCCCGAAGCGGAACGAAACACTTTCTTCGCAGTGCGTAAATGGCCCCGCTGGCATTTACGGTCGCGCCCAAACGCGATTCCATCAATCGCAGGACTCTCTCGAATCTCCAGTAAGTTCCTTCCGTCCGCTCCGACTCTTCACTTCCCATCAATTGCACCGAACCGCACACAGCCCCAATTTTCGGATCGGAGAAGTGGCGCGCCAGATTGGAGACTGCATTTGGAGCGAACAGGGTGCTAGCGTCTGAGAACACTAAAATATCGTGCTTGGCAAACTCGACTCCGTGATTCAGCGCCATCGGCTTGCCTGAGCGCTGAGGCAGAAGAACGACTTCTACAAAAGATTCTGAAATGGATTTTAAGAGCACATTTGTCTTGTCGGTAGAACCGTCAGAAACAAAGATGAATTGGACTTTTTCGATGGGGTACGCAGTTTGACGCAGGTTGGCAATTTTTCCAGATAGGCGAGATTCCTCATTGTATGCGGCAATGATAATCGTAACTCCGGGTAATTCTTGTGACTCGGCCCGCGAAACGCGTCGCTCCAGACGACCCGCTAAAAACAGGGTGTCGCTGTACACTTGAACCAACGCATAACAGAGGAACAAAACAATCGGATAAATGAAAAATGTGTAACAGACCAAACCGAAGGACACCCAAAAAATAGACAAGGCAATGTTGGCGAATACGCTCATCGCGACCCTCGCCCGAGTAGGACAACTTTCATCGTCTTCAAGAGAATCAGTAGGTCAAGGCCTACCGATTGATTCTTGATATAAAAGAGATCGTAGGCGAGTTTCTCCTTGTTGTCTTCAAGGGTCACATTATAGCCACGATTGACCTGTGCCCAGCCTGTCAAACCTGGGCGAATTGCCCAACGCTGCCGGTAATGGGGAATACCTTCCAAGCATTCCTGCTCTTCACTGGGAACGAACGGCCGAGGCCCGATGAAGTCCATGTCACCGAAGAGGATGTTGACGAGCTGCGGTAACTCATCTAGACGCGTGCGGCGCAAGACTCGACCGATGCGAGTGAAGCGGCTATCGGTTATTTCCGTTGGTCGGTGCCTGTCGTCCATGTCGGCGCCGACCACCATGGTCCGAAACTTATATAAAATGAAAATTTTGCCGTCTCGCCCAATACGTTCCTGTTGAAAGATCACCGGGCCACCGGTGTCCAGGTAAATGGCCAATGCAATCAAGGCCATCAGCGGAATGGTGACGACGACAACAATGAGGCACAAAACCCAAGAAACGGCGCGCTTGAAGATCGCCAAACCCCGAGAAATGCGCAAACCTGAAGAAAATAGCAACCAGCTCAGACGGAAATTTTCAATGGGAACTTTTCCGGTTACCGCCTCATACAATTCGGCGCTATCGTGGATATTGACACCGTGGCTTTTCAACTCGAGTAAGGCTTCCACGGGCAAACATCCTCTCCGTTCGCCCAGCGCCACAACAATGTGATCCGGGTTATAGAACTTGACGGAACTCAGGAGTGTTTTGGTGTGCTCTTCGATCGCATCCAGGGGCGATAATCCATGCCCGTTTTCGAGGCTCTTCAGCTGTGCAACCACTCGCATACCCAATTCCGGTCGCAATGCAAGTTCCCGCACCAGGGACTTCCCCATGGGGCCGTCGCCGAGGATCAATGTCCGGGCAGCAAACTCCGGCACGCGATTAACCATCAAAAATAGTTCCCGCCAGAGTAACAGCAGCAACGCAACGAATACGAGACCAATAGCGAAAATCCCTCGGCCCAATTCCAGTGGGGGATACAAGTAGTAGGTTAGAACCGAGAGACTATAAACGGTGCCTAGCACCTCTATTAATCGGATAATCACCTCACGCCGATTGCCCAAAACTGGAGATTCATAAAGATCGAAATAGTACATGCAAGTGATGATGGCCAACGACGCGACCAAGATCTTGAAGGACCCGTGTTGGTAGTTAAACAGGTATGTTGTAGCGCTACTACCCATCCGTGCCACTGTGGCAGCAAGGAAGGCAAAAGTGATCAGGCACACTTCTGAGATCCCCAGGAAAAGTGTACGTTTAGGAAAATAGGCGTGTAGTAGTCGGATCAAGGTACAAACTCGCGCTTATGTACAGGGTCTTGGTCGTTTTTCACTTGCCCAAGAGTGCGGTTATGCTGGCTTGGCAGATAGGAACTCAATCCGCCGTCCTTAATGAAACCCATTATTCTGTAATCGCAATCTGTGGGTTGTGCGGAAGTCCGCCCGACAAAGGGGCTACTCCAATGCCACGACCAGAGCCGGCACCGGCTCCCACTGCGAGCTGTTTTGTGGCGCAATTTTCGCAAAACCATTCCCAAGTTCGCCGCAAGCCTTCCTCGAATCCAATTTGCGGGTCGTAACCAAGTTTTTCTCGCGCCTCCGAGATGTCAGCTTGAGAGTGAAGGATGTCTCCTTCGCGCGGCGGAGCATGCTTAACGTTCCCTGCTCGGCCGGTAATCTTGCCAAGCATCTGAAGCGTCTGATTTAATGTGTACCGGCTGCCTGTTCCAATGTTGAAAACAAGGCCTGCTACATTTTGTGCAGTGCATGCCAGCGAGTTCGCCTGAACTGCGTTCGCTACGAAGGTGAAATCGCGGGACTGCTGCCCATCCCCATAAATCGTGGGTTGTCTGTCTTCCAAGAATGCTGCGTTGAATCTCGATAGAACCCCAGAATAGGGTGAGTGGGGATCCTGCCGTGGCCCAAAGATGTTGAAGTATCGGAGTGCTACGAACTCTAATCCATAAACACGGTGAAACAACTTTCCGTAAATCTCTCCCATCAGCTTCGTCACCCCGTACGGAGAAATCGGTGCTGGCGTCATACTTTCGCGTTTTGGCAGAGTGGGCGTTTCACCGTACACCGAGGACGACGCTGAAAACACAACTCGCCTTACCTTTGCATCGCGCGCCGCCAAGAGAACATTTAGAGTCCCATCCACGTTGACGTGATTCGTTTCGACCGGCTCCTTCATAGAGCGCGGGACTGAGGTTCGCGCGGCGAGGTGCAGGACGTAGTCAACTCCCAGGCACGCCTCGCGAACCTTCTCCAGATCGGTAATGCTGCCGTGAATGAACTCGATTTGGTCTCTCACACCAGCGAGGTTTGATTCTTTGCCGGTTGAAAGATTGTCCAGAACCACAACCTTATGACCACATCGAACCAATTCCTGAACAGTATTGGAACCAATGAATCCTGCACCGCCTGTAACTAGATATCGCATGGAGTCACACCTCACCATCGTCTTAATTGTGGTTTGCTATTTTGTATTCCGGGCTAACGTGCGAGTCTGGGCCAAGCTCTGAGCAGTATTGTCGGAATCATTCTTTGCAATTGGAACTGCATCGCGTGGAACGGGGAAAGTTATTTTCTGTTCCTACGCAGTCGGCGAGAATAAAGCACTCCGCCTCCAATTAACAACGCGGCTCCAAACGATAGGATTGTGGATGGCTCGGGAGTGGGGCTAGGCGCGTGATTGTCTTTATCTTTGTCTTTATCCTTGTCGTCGTCTTGATTGCCGTCACCACCCCCGGTGTAGATTGAACTGCCCAAGAAAGTGAGAATTTGAGATTGGTTGACGGCTGAGGTGACTGTGTTGATTTGAATAGCCGATCCCGGGATTGGAACAAAAGTTCCTCCGGTTCGCGCTGACACCGATCCCGCACATATCAGCAGGACGATAGCCAGTAAAGCTGAACTCAAATGTGGGGACTTATTCATTATTTTCTCCATTCGAAGCTAGATTGATTCACGTCTGAGGAAATTGACTGACTTTCACTTGACAATACGGGCCCCTGAGAAATCGTGAGCGGCACTGCAGAACCTACCCATGGCGGTCAATTCGGCAGGAATTCAGAGACTTGCGGATAGACACGACGAGCGAAGTCCGTCGCGCGCGCTTGCGCGCTCTCTTCTCCGTCCTCGGCTGTGGTCCAGATGCGTATCATTGCCCCGTCTGTACTTCTGTGTCTCACCCCGTCCGCGACGAGCCAGAACTTAGCCCAATACTCGCTCGCCACGATTCGTCCGTGTGTCTGGTACCAATAGAGAACCAAGTCCCGGCTCGTTCCTTTTTCAACGATGTATTCGTTCACCAGTACAGGCTTGTCGGCAGAACCAATCTGGAGGCGGGCGGACCGAACTGGTTCCCACCCTGCGCCCGGCAGACAATTCTTAGGGGAATGGATTGCATCGCCAGAACGCTGATTCTTGTAATAACCGATATAGAGCTCAATCGGGTGACTTGTCCCAAAATATTCTCGGTTGGTGTAGTCATCGACTCCGATTTCCTTGATCTCCTCAGCATCGAAAGGTAGATCCTCGCTGTGCCATGAAGCGATAGCGGCAGGAAAATCTCGTAACGGCCGGTGCTCTTGAGGGGCATTCGAGGGTTGCATCTTGTGCGTCGCGAAGATTCCCCCGACAAGAACGAATGCGGCGACAAAAAGTCTTAGAAACGACATTAGTGGGCCGGAACCAGAATCAGCTTGTCCTTGAAGCGGCGAAGCAGCCTATGAACCAAGAGAATCGAAAGGAAAGCGAGTGCGAAAAATACTAAGCCAAGTCCTATATGAGCCAAACCCGAATCCACTCTTGGCCCGAGGAAAAAACTCAATACGCCGGTTGCAACCAAGCGGAGTCCGTTGCTCAGAATAACAATTGGAACGGTCGAAGCGATCAATACGCAGCGTTTCCAAATGCTTGGCTCAGCCAGATAGATGTAGCCGACAACCGCGGCCAATAAGGAGAGCAGCGATCGGACCCCGCTGCAGGCTTCCACGACCTCGAGTGTGACGTTGGGAAGAATTAGCAGATTCCCTTCTCTAACTGTCGGTACTCCGAGGGCGACTAAACCGCTTGCGCCGAGCCGTGAAGCTAGTAATTGCAGAGGGAAGGTCAGTTGGTAGTAGATGATTGCCGGCAACGGAATCATGAAGACGAGATAGCCGATCGGAAAAGCAACCGACCGAAACACGTGCCAGCCGAACAGAAACACAACTATCCCGCTTAGCAAGAACACGAGAGAAATTCGCGCGGTGAAGTGCTCCGAGCCAAGCGTTCCAAGAATTAACAACCCAATAGCGGAGAGCATGATCGCGAGTCCCCAGTTGCTCGATTGAATGGGAACTTCGCGCCTCCGACTACGTGCACGCCACAAAATGTAAGCCGCAAACACCGGGACGAGAAAACCATGTCCGTAGTTCGGATCACTCCACCACTGCACTGCCATGGACCCGATCACCCGGCCGTATAGAACCAAAACCAGGGCCGATAGCAATAGGAGGGAGCCCACGGTGCCGGCCCTCGACGTGATCGTGAGAGGGCCTTCCACTCTGGCACCATTCCAACTGCCGAAAGAGCATGCGCCATCATCCAAGGTGGTTGTAGATGCAATTCCTTCGCGGACACGAAATTGAATTCTATGGGTCAATCGGGACCACATGTTGGTATCAGAGATCGGCCGCATATCCAGGAATTTAAAGAATAAATTCAGTCGGAGGGAATTATCTCTTCTTGGCCGATGTTTCGCGCTTGTCTGAGCCGCCGTAATACTGACCTGCGTAACCGACCTGGTCGAATTCTGTTGCCTCGTTAACCACCACGCCAATCAACTTCGGGTTATCGAGAGCCTGCAGACCTCTTTTCAAAGCTTTGACCGGCGTCACACCCTCCCGGACCACTAGGAGCGTGCCATCCAGCAATCTCGACCACAGGTTGACGTCAACAATCGGCAGCATCGGGGTCGAATCCACGACGATCCATTCAAATTGACTGGCCAGCTGAGCAAAAGCTTTAACAAACCGTGCAGAACGTAACAGGTCCGATGGCTGATCGGAAGGTTTTCCAGCAGGAAGAAGCCATAGTGGCATTCCATTCAATCGGTAAACGAACTTCCCGAGCTCTTGATCTCCGCCGGACCACCAGTGATTCAGGCCGCGCAATTCACTTAAGCCAAACAAACTTGCCAAGCTCGGCCTGTGCAAATCGCCTTCCAAGAGTAGAGTCTTGGAACCGGAATACTTGGCAAGTGTTACCGCTACATTTCCCGCCACTAGCGTTTTGCCCTCGTCGATCACACTGCTTGTGACCTGGAAGGACTTTAACTCACGTTGCTTGCGCAGGTGGTCGAATCGCGTGACGAGAGCGCGAAATTTCTCCGCACCCAGACTATTTGGATCCGTCAAGGCGACTAAGTGAGACTCGGGCGAAGCGCTCACGAGGACCAAAGGAGGCTCCACGGCCTCGGCTGGCTTCCGCACGGCCTCGTTCAATACTTTCACTTCGTGCACGGGCTCCGGCAGAGCCACGGCGAGCGGACCCAATGTCGGCGGAACTACCTTCAGCGAGTGTTGTTCCAGTTTCGCCTCTTGCCTGGGCGTCGGCGGATCTACGACGGGCGGAGCTATCGCGGGCGGAGTTACAGCCTCCATCGCCCGGTGTTCCGTTTTCAGGCCGCTTAGGGCTTCAAATAGCCGACTCATATTGTTTCTACTGAACTCACTATTCGAAATGCCTTTCAACCCTTGATGAATGCATAAAGGTTTCCAAGCACAATCAAAATGACTAATGCCCCTGCTGCGCCAAGCTCCGTCCACCATCTCAGCACGCGAGAATGAGTCTCGCCCGGCGTGCTCAAGTGAGGGATGCCAACCAGCACGCTGACCGGAATAATCCCGACAAGATCTTTTTCCTGCCGGACGCGTACGTCCGTCATTTCAAGTAGCGCGGTTAGGCCTAGTCCGAGAGAAATACCTGCAAACAACCCGCCCAGACTGAACCACAGGTGATTTGGAGCCGACGGCTTTTTCGGCAAGCTCGGCGGATCGACAATACGGAACTGTTCCCCTTGCTGCCGCTGTTCGAGGCTTGTGGCAAGCTGTGATTGCATTTGCTTCTGCAAAAGCGAGTTATAATTGGTTTTGGATTCTTCATACCCGCGGGAAACGGCTGTCAACTCCTGCTCCGTCTCTGGAGTCAAATTTAGGCGGGCCTGATATCCCGTAATTTGCGACTCGAGATCCTTTTCGTGTTGCTGGATGTTCGTAATTTCCAACTGATTGGCCTTGAGTTGGCTTTGCACCTGCATAATGGGGGTTGGTGAACCGCGCTGTGCTCCCACCACCGCCGAAGGATCGAGAGCATTCGGGATCTTTCCGTCCTTCTGCTTGGCGGCCATTTCGCTTTCGCTTTGCTTCTTCAGCTGCTCCGCCTGTGCAATCTTTTCCTTGAGCGCAATCATATCTGGATGTTCCGCGGTATACCGTGACTGCAAGTCTTGGAGTTTGAGATGCATCGCGTTCAGCTCTGTCTCTAGGGTCTGAGGCGGTGCCGCCGTAGTGTCTCCACCACCCATACTCGCCTGCACCGTTTGGTATTGTTGCAGCAGTGACTCCAAGTAAAGTTTCTGTTGCCTGGCGGCGTCCATCGTTTGCTGGGCGCTTTGCAGTTGCGATTGAAGCCCCGCCAGGATTTGCATGTTGCTTTCCAACTGGCTCGGCAGTTCGCCGAGGTGTTTCGCCTTGAACGCCGCGACTTTGGCTTCCTGCTCGGCCATGTTGGCTCTTGCGTCCGCAAGCTGGCTTTCAAGGAAAGAAGTTGTGTTTTCGGAAAGCTGCCGCTGCGCATTCACGTTTTCGGCGATGAAAAGAGAGCTCAGTTCGCCGTTCACCCTTTGCGCCAGTTCGGGCGATCCAGCAGAGTAACGCATCTTGAAAGCCGTGTACTCCCCCGGGCGGTCAGGCGCCGATACGAGCTCAATTTTGATGTCGTTTCGCATTTGCTCGACCGGATCGCCAGAATTCAACCGACCCCCAGGCTGAGAGTACAGATGGAGGCGGTCGATCGTGGCTTGAAGGCGTGTACGGCTGAGAATCTGTTCCGTCAAGCTCTGCAAACGTTGCTGGAGATCACCTGTAACGTTGGGAACTACGTATTGATCGGGGACCTTCTGCTGTTCCACCAGAATCAGCGATTCAGACTGATACGTCGCTGGCAGAAACCAGCTCACACCCCAGACAGCCGCCCAAATCAAAAAAAGTGGAAGCAAAACCCACCAGCGCCGTCGGACCGCGATGGCCCAATACTCTTCCCAGCTGCGAAATACCGGTTCGTCTAGTTCTTCGGCCATTCAGATTCCCCGTTATCCATATCACAACGATGTGCGACGCTGAAATTGTGCGTCAACTCCGGGCCTATCAAGAGCCGCCGAATCATTTCAGTTGTGTCCCCCACTCGTGGATGACGACTCCACCGCGTCCTGCTGCAGCACTTTCATATCTTTTCCATTAGAGAGCGCTTCCGGCTTCGGGTTAGTCGATGAGTTATCGGGAGCGACCGTTGATGCCGGGTCGGGGGATACTGCGGCGGACGTCGGCACAAGAAAACTTCTTACGGCAGTCGAAACAGCATTGGCAGAGGACCCAATCCATTTTTCGACGTTTGGTTGAAGCCCAAACCAGCCCATAGCGATGAGCACCAAGCATACGACTGCAGACTTTGAGAGCAATCCCCGAGCGGGAGGAGGCTCCAACGTGAGGCGAGCAGGTTGAGGAGTTTGTGAAACGCTGGGTTTGGGCTCATTCTGCAATTTTGGCGCGAGAACTTCTTTTTCAACTTTTTCAATCGGAGATCCAGGATCTAAGTCGGCCAATACTTCGCTCATCGTGTCCCGGTCGATGGTTTTGCGCTTGATAGCCCAAGCGTAAGACATAGCGCAGAAACACATGTTGTTAATCACGCGAGGAATGCCCTCACTCCGTTCCGCAATCAAAGTCCGGGCGCCCACACTGAACAGAGGCGTACCCTTATAACCAGCAACCCAGAGGCGATGATCGATGTAAAGATCGACCTCTTCGCGGGTGAAAGGCTCAATTCGAATCGCAAACGAAACTCGTTGCCGCAGTTGGGCCATCGATGTTTGGGCGAGCCGCTCGTCCAGTTGGGGCTGGCCGGCCAGGACGATCTGCATGAGTTTCATCCAAGGCGTCTCGAAATTGGACAGCAACCGGATGGATTCAAGCACTTTCTCATCCAGGTTTTGCGCTTCGTCGATGACCAGAACGAAACGCCGACCGGCTTCCATTTCACCCATCAGAACTTGACTCAGCACCGCCCGCATTTCCGGAAGATCCATCCCTTTGCCGTCAATACCGAGGTCTGCGAGCAAGTAGCGCATCAGTTCCGTTGAGTTGGCGTCGGTCTGAAACAAGAAAACAGTTCGTGCTTTGCCGCGCAGGCCCTCGAGATAGTGAAAAAGGAGCGAAGTCTTTCCCATTCCCGGCTTGGCGATCAACGTAAGAAAACCACGACTTAATTCCGTGCCGTAGTTGAGAACATCAAGCGCTTGCCGGTGTTTGGCACCGAGGTAGAGGAACCGCAGGTCCGGTGTAACGCCAAAGGGCTGCTCAATGAGCCCGTAATATTCAAGAAATAGCCGATCAATACCCCGCCGCTCGACTACGCCCATTGAGCATTCGGAGTTTCCACCTGGGCGGGCCGGCAAAGCGGTTTCATCACTTGCTATATTTCGAATCTCCGGGTCATTCATGTAGATAGCCTCTTCGTGCAGTGGACCTCGCGAGCACCAAGCTCGACGCTTGATGGCGAGGATTGTACAACTCACTCGCGCGGCATGCTACCTGCGAAATTTCTTGAAACCTGTATGTAGAGGAGTCAGCAGAGGAATCGCGTAAACTTAACAAATCGGCTGGATTTCCATTAGATGAAGCGATCAGACAAAATCCAGATGCATTGGCACAGGGACACACCTCCGTCCCCTCAGTCCCAAATCGGAGGATCATTCTGCCAATCCTTTTGAGATGACACTGAGCCCAAACCCGGACGATTATTGTCAACGAAGTCGAAATCTCCATACGGTCAACGCTGTAATATTTGGTGGTACTTCTCTGCATTCCGGGGATGATGAACTCAAATTGAGGCATTTCTCGCGCGAACGGTAAAATTAAGCCAACTCGATATCATAACCTTCGACTCGAATCGAGACAGATCGTTGAAGTAGCTCCACCGATATGACCAATCTTTGATCTCTACCTTGAAGCATGAGGATCCCCTCAACGCCGTCAAGAGATCCCCCGCGAATGCGGACGCGCTTCCCGGCACTGATGAACGGATGTGGCAAGCACGGAACCTTTTCGCTTATCGCTTTCCTGAGGCTCTCGATCTGTTCCTCTGGAATCGAAGTCCCTTGTCTTTCATTTCCGACGAAACCCAGCACGCCCGGCGTTCGCAGTACCTTTAAGCGCTCCTCAACAGTCTGAACCATGCGGACGAATGCATAGCAACTAAACATCGGGATTTCCACAACACTCCGGCGGTCGCTCCACCTGTGGATTTGACGGAGAAGGGGAAGGAACGTGCAGACACGCTTCTCTTCGAACTGCGTAGCAACCTGCTTTTCGTGCCGAGCCATGGTGTGAACTGCGTACCAGCTCGATTCCTCCTGAGCCAATCCCATTGGAGGAAATTGCGATGTAGATTCGAAAATGTATCCGCGAACTAGACACCGCTTCGCCCTCTCAGTCCCATTTCTGCATTTAAAAGCAATCAATTACGTTCATTGCCATTGAGCGGATCAATCAAGTTCGTCAGCCAACAAATCAGAAAAGGCGCAAACCCCGTTAACCGCTTGGGCGCACATCATATGAACTGGCCCAAAACAAAACTGTTCAATATGGAACATAACTATTACTTCCCGTGATCAGCATGCATTTGTATTGCACCCAACAAGAACCGGACACCTCTGTTCCCCGTCCCCCGCGCCGCCGAGCAGATTCAGAACCACGCCCCGAGGGCTAACTTATGACTGGACCAAAAACGGACGCCAGGTCAGTTTGAAGAGGTGGCGCCCTCAATATTTATCCACTTGTAGGTCTTGTACTGTGAGAAGTTTACGTCTCGCTCAAAGTTACCGGTCACATCTTGTGCCATCGTAATGACGGGCACGCAAATCAATCTGAAAAGAATGATCCAGAATAGTTTCATCCTCACTTCCGGCGATGCATGGTAGGGACGCCTTGTTCCAGTGAGAACTGTCAAAACTACCAGTTCCCTTCTAGGCATCTTCGAGCTCAAGTTGACCTGAACGGCGCTCTTACCAGCGGGAGTGAGAAAGACCGGTCATGTCAATCAAGAGGTATAAACGGGATCAGATCGTAACGCTGTTGCGGCAGATCGAAGTTGTGCGATTGACAACCTGATTTGGCCCACCCTTGTTCCCGGCGAGAGACTTGGGTTTTGAGGGAATCGACCCGAAAGTGACCCATATTGAACAGACACGGCCCGAGACTTTTCTTACATTTGCCCGGTTTGAATTTCCGATTGGAAGCTTTTGAGTCGACTGTTAGCCAATCGAGCCTCAAAAAGGAATTTCTTGCTTGATACACCAGGTTGTCGCGCGATGGTTGAAGTCCTATCATGATAGAGCAATTTGTGTATCGACATGATTGCTGTATTTCTGTGCTCAAACCTCTTTGTTCGCGAGCGGATGGCGAGGAATGACGTCGACTCCCGAGCGCAGGCGCCATCCACGGTTCACTGCCTTCTTGCCTCTCCGCGTAAAAGGCGTGGGAGGCATCGTGGAACCAGATTCCGCGCCTTTGGTAACGCAGAATCTCAGCAAAACCGGTTTATGTTTCCCTTCGCCGCAACGGATTGAACCAGGCCAGTCAATCGAAGTGGAAGTTACTTTCCTGGGCGCTGGGCTATTCGGCAACAATATAAGCGTATCTAGCACCGGGTACATCGTGCGAGCTGAATCCAGCAAAACCCCGGGTTGGTACAGATTGGCCGCTGCCTTCGACGAATTCCCTTCCGGCGACGACCTGGACTGGCAAAAATTAGTCGCGCGGTTCGATAAGAAATCTTAAGTAGCACTGACAAAACCCCATCTCCTGCATTGATGTCCTCAGAATCGTAGGCTTCTGCAACCTAGAAAGGCCGTACCTGGAACAGAAACTAGGAAACCAATTCGATGTCATAACCTTCAACTCGAATTGAGATCGATCGATGGAGTAGCTTCGCTGATATGATCATGCTTTGATCCAAGCCTTGACGCTCGAGGATCCCGCCGACGCCGTCAAGCGATCCGCCGCGAATGCGCACGCGCCTCCCGGCAAATTCGATTCCCTCGGAGCGTAATCTAACGGAGGAAACTGCGATGCAGATCCGAGTTGTCTCTGAAGAGCAAATACAGCTTCGCCCTCTGAGTCCCATTTCCCACTCAAAAACCAATCCACGAAACCATCTTCCGCAGTGGCCGAATTGAGGCAGCCTCAGATTCGATTATCTGGACATGCGTTGCGCGACCGTACGCCGAATCGAACTCGTAGCTCGATTAGTCCGGCCCAGACAATGCTGGTGATATCCGATCATTGTTAGCGATAGGTCAAAAAGACGTAAAAATCGAAATCCGGGCCCCGGCGAATCCTGACATTCGTTTCGAATTCATTGCCGAGAGCGGCCATGTCCTCACGGCGCTTTCCGATGATTCGATTCGCGCTGCTCACTTCTGCCCTTCCATGGACTCTTCCGATTCTTTGATCAGGCCGTCTACGAGTCGTGTCGCTCGCTCCGAAAAAGTGCGCAACGAAAATCCTTTGCCGACAGCCGAAAACCCACTTCGTTTGCTACCCGCGGCGTCGTGTTCCACTCGCAATACCATCATGTCAGCTTTCATCAGCGCCTTTGCCCCGCCATCCGACAGTTGAAAAAAAACCTCCATCTGGATCAAGGAATTCGGAGGAGGGCAAGTGGCGGTCTCAACAAACGCGCCAGCCACACTTATGTCTCGTGTGACGCCTTCGCCCTGGTAGCTTCCGTCCTCAGGCCCACTCCAGCGGAACATGACGGATGTATTCAGCCGATAGCGAATGCCCTGTCTTCGTTCGAGGGAATATTCGGATCTGTGTGCGATTTGTGTCTCTCCACATTTCCTGGGACAACTAGAATTCCCCAGTGTCGCTGAGAGTATGGTATTTAAAGTTTGTCAACAAGTGGCCTTGGATCCCGCTTTACTGAACATGTTTTGCCGTACTTCAAATTCTTATCATCAGTGCGTGACACTTCTCGTTGTTGAGGCGAGTCGTATCGTCACTTCCCCGGCAAAGACTGCCACCAAGCATGATTGCGGTATTCCTTGTTGTTGAAGCGGACTTATCTTCACTTCCCTGGGCAATGACCGCCACCAAGATTGCTTACCATCAATTCCTGCAATTGGTAGACAGGGGAGGGAGACAAATGTCCATTGATCTAAACTTGCCGTGCGCGTTTCAACTTCACAAGTTAGGCATAGAGAATCGCCACACGCCTCCCACATTCTTTGGTGTGTACCGCTGCATTCAAAAGATTTATGGACTCGTTTGAAAGGTACAGAGGTATCATGAGCCGCGGGCGCAGTGACTCAATGTCTCGTTCTTCTGCCATAAAAACAAGGGTGTGATTTAAGCGCAACCTTGTGTGACGAGTTCAGGAAAACTTGGTTCTTGACAGCGCCGGGAAGGACAGCTAATTTGCTCCTGTCCGGGAAGCAACCACACGTAGTTATCTTGGGCTTATCACTAGAATTTTGCATTCGTATCCCTGGATCTCTGGGTCAGCAATCATTGATCTCAGGATTCGCAGATATTGCAAATGATTCATTAAACCGTTACTATCGGTCGCGTTTCGCCAGGCAGTGTTTCGCTGATCTTGACTATGGACAGCGATACAAAATTCGTTCGGCGTCCCCCGAGCATGTTTTTTTAGAGCGTTGGAGGCAGTTGCGTGTCTCGATCTCTCCCCCGCCCCAAAGATCGCATCTCTGTACTCGTCGTCACGGCTGATAACATGACGAGCGAGTTGCTAAAGAATGCGTTCGCGCATGGTCGTCAAGGTTTCACGGTTCAAACCTTGACTGGCACCTCACAAAAGATTATCGGAGAGCTCGGGTCACACAAAGCAGACGTCGCACTGATCAGTGAAGAGCTTCAGGACGGCCCTGAAGCAGGCAGCAGGGTTCTCCAGAAGACGCGGGACTATAACGGCACCTCTGCAATCATGCTCCTACGGAGTTCCAAACCCGAGCGAGTGATTAGCGCGTTTCGGGACGGTGCGCGCGGCGTTTTCTACCGAAGCCATTCCTTGAAATCCCTCTCGAAATGCATCCAGGCGGTCCATCAGGGGCAAATCTGGGCCAGTAACGAGGATCTCGAACATCTCATTAAAGCTCTGTCCCATCTTAAGCCTCTTCATTTAAACAATTCCCATGGAACGCCCTTGTTGACCCGCCGGGAGGAAGACGTGGTCCGTCTCGTCGCCGATGGCCTGAAAAACCGCGAAATTGCTCAGAGGCTTAAGGTGAAGGAACATTCCATCAGGAACTACATCTACCGAATCTTCGAGAAGTTGGGAGTCTCCAGCCGGGTCGAGCTTATCCTTTATGTGTTTAGCCACCGGGACAGTAGCAGTTAGGCTCGCCTGCCTACACAGCCAAGGCTCATGCGTTACCTTCCCCCATAGGTGCCACGAATTCCGAGGCTCTGCCCTTTCAGCAAGGAATCACTCATGCTGAATGAACCGTTTCACAAGCGCTAGGTACTTGCGGTATTGACTCGCTTCATCTCGTAGGCCATTGACCAGTTCCCGGCACGCGTGTTTTTTCGCCTCGTTCTTCATGTCCGGAATCATTTTGTCCAGCTTGCCAGCTCGCTCCTCTATCTTCTTCACCTCATCTTCGAGATATTTGATATGAGCATTCCGAGAGTCATCTGCCACTTGATTGACCCCCATCAAATAGATCCCTTGCGTGAAAACCGAGCGTCGTTATCTGTTTTCCGGCCGACCAGAGTTTAACGATGGCCTTTCCTCTGCGCAATCATTTCGCAAATGCAAGGCGAGTGGTCCAGATCCCGATATACAAGGCGGTCTCAATGGGTCGCTGCAACACTTTCTCAAGGTCTTCTTGTAAGAATCTGCGAGGCTGATTTCGTTCGCCGGCGTTGATTCAAACGGAACAAAGCCCTGTTTAGGTTCTGATTGAGTACTGCCATACTGATTGATTCTCGATGGGAAGTATTGTCAGATCAACTGGTTATATGGTGTTGCATCGACCGGTTGAGCCGGCACCGTTTCTCAGGACTTGGCCGCCAGAATCTCGATCTTCTCCTCGGGGCCTACCCAATTGGCAAATTCGTTGCATCCAGGGAAGGCTAAGCATACAATCCGCGCATCTTAGGTCCCAATCAAAAATTCCAGGTTAAGTTTGCCCCGGCCCAAATGATGGCTCGATTTCAAGATTTACGAGCAAGTTGCAATTGGCGTTGCTGAACGCCGCAACTTCGCCACCGTAGTGTGAATGCTTGTGAGTCGTCCCCTCACAGTGAGAATGCGGTCTTGGGGAGGCGTCATGAATCGATCAATCTGGCTCACATTTGCTATTGGAGTTTCGGGCTTCGTCACTGCCTGCGGCGTCGTAGGTAACAGCAATATCAACGGCGCAGGCGGCCCGCAAATGGCCGCCACTCACTTCTCCGTCACCGCTCCGGTCTCCGCCACTGCCAGGACGCAAGTCAGCTTTACGGTGACTGCGCTCGACGCCTCGAACAATGTGGTCACGAGCTACTCTGGGACTGTGCACTTTACCAGCACCGATACGCAAGCCCACCTGCCAGGAAACTCCACGCTGGTGAATGGCACGGGGACCTTCTCCGCCGATTTGGACGCTGGAAGCTGGACGATTTCCGCCACCGACGCGGCCACCGCCTCGATCACTGGAACATCGTCTATGGTCAGCGTGGCCGCGCTGGCACAACTCGCCATCACTCCGGGCAACCCTCCCAGCGGGACCGCCGGGGATGTTTACAACCCCGAAACGTCGCGGTACGTACGGTGTGCTCCCGGATCTAATGGCTGCATATGCCGTTACGGTCTCTGCTTAAAGCGAGTCGTGACTCCGCCCTTCACATTCATGGCCACAGGGGGGGTGTCACCTTATTCGTGGACTTGGACTCCAGCGACAAATTCCCCACTGCCTCCGGGCCTGATTCTCACCAAGGCTGTGATTTCTGGCACGCCCACATCGCCAGGATCCTACGACGTGGTTGTAACGGTGACCGACTCGGGTTCACCCGCGACACAGATGAGCGCGAACTACACCATCGCCATCGGCCTGCCGCCCCCGCCCGCAATCAACGCGGTTACGCTGCTGCCTATTGGAACTCTGGATTCACCATATGTCGGCTTCAAATTCACCACTTCCGCCGGAACGGGCGCACTCAACTGGAGTGAAGCGGGTGCGCTGCCTCCAGGAATGACACTCAGCATAGATGGCGTGCTCTCTGGCACGCCGACAGTGGCAGGGTCATTTCCCATCACAGTTATGGTTCGGGATTCGTTCGGCCAGAGCGCGACTCCCGCACCTCTCACGCTTCAGGTCCTGACTCAGGGCTTCTCACCGACCGGCAGCATGGCGACGGGGCGCGTCTTGCACACGGCGACATTGCTAGGAGATGGCGAGGTACTGGTTGCGGGAGGAGTGAACAACACAGATTTCCCCACCATGGCAGAGCTGTACGATCCGGCCACGGCAAAATTTGCGCCGACGACAGGCGGCTTGACGGCGATACGGGTTTCGCCTATTGCTACGCTCCTCGGGAGCGGGAAGGTACTGATAGTCGGTGGGAAAAGTGGCCCCGGCGTCGAACTTGCCACAGCGGAGGTGTTCGATCCTGCTACCGAAACATTTGCCGCGACGAGCGGAAACATGTCGGATGGACGCGCTTTCGGCACGGCTACGTTGCTGAACGATGGCACTGTGCTGGTGACGGGTGGGTTGGACCCGGCAGGAGATGGGCCCGGAACTCCCGTCGCGACCGCAGAGATCTATGATCCTGCCACCGACTCTTTCACCTTAACGGGGCCCATGACCACGGGGCGCTTTTTCCACACCGCGACATTGCTCGAAAGTGGAATGGTGCTGATCACTGGGGGATTGAACAGCGGCCTGCCATTGGCAACAGCGGAGATTTACGACCCCGTCGCAAAGAAGTTTTCTTCAACCGGGACCATGACGATGGCGCGCATGGGTCACACGGCCAGTTTGTTGGGCAGTGGCAAAGTGCTGCTCGCAGGCGGCGCCGGCGGCTTCGGAGGAGATTCTATGACTACCGCGGAGGTCTACGACCCAAGCAGCGGCAGTTTTACAGCCACGACTCCCATGATAAGCGCGCGCAGCACGCATACGGCGACGGTCCTCCAGAATGGCCAAGTTCTCGTTGCCGGTGGCGCCAGCGTCTTTTACGGGAGCGGACAGAGCAGTTCGCTGTCTTCGGCAGAACTATTCGATCCAACGACGGGGAATTTTACCTCGACCGCGGACATGACTGTCGTGCGCGAACAACACACTGCAACACTACTGAAAACCGGTGAAGTTCTCGTGGTGGGGGGTGCCAATGGCACAATCGGCTACTCAACCACAACAACGGTGCTTGCCACCACCGAGCTGTACAAGTAACACGAGCCGGCGGATTTGTGCGCAGTGAGAATTCGTGCTGTGGAAATGCAGTGCCTCAACGCCAAGGCTTCGGGGGATGGGCCGCGCTGCCAAAGTAATTCGATACTTTCTTCAAAGTCCAACTGCCGAAAGTTGCCACGAGCGCAGTCGAGGGGCCTGCGGTTAACTGGAGTTTTACAAGATTGAACCGTGCTGGCCACACCCGATGCGCCATAACGCTCGCTTCGAAAACGCTGAAGAACAAGTCGCGTCCTGCAGAGACATCGCAGTTCGCTATAGAACTTCCTACCGAGTTGGGGTTGATAGAACGTTTTGCGCGAGAATGTATCGCGCTCGGCGGCAACTTCAAACTTGAAGCAAGACTCGTCGGCTTACCCACATAGCCACCCGCTGCAAATCGAAAGATGGCCAAGTCCTGTGAGGTCCGCTTACTGGAATGTGGCTTTTATCTCGCGGCGGCCCGTGGATCCGTCAAAATTCCTATAATGCCCCGGTGCGACTTATCAGAATTTCTTGATAATGACGAGGCTAACGTCGTCGTCGGGATTGGCGAACGTCCGTAGGTCGTCGAGAACCGTGTGCACGATGTCGGTGGCGGAGAGATGCTTCGCTCCACGAATGGTGTGTTCCAAACGATCAGGGAAATAAGGATCGTCGCCACGCGTGTGCTCTTGCAGGCCGTCTGTATACAACAACAAGATGTCACCGCTGCCCATCAACGTCCACTTGTTAACCTCGTATGGCTCCTTGAAGCCCATTACGCTCTTGCTCCGGTGCCAGTCGACGACGCTCTTGGACGGAAACGTACCCAGCGGTGGAAACGAGATGCACTTGTCGCGGTCCACCTCCATAAAACGGTCGTTTGCAGCTGAGAAGACGATGGGCGGCGGATGGCCAGCCAATAGAAAACGGAAAGTGGCATCCTCGGAAATCTCGCCGTAGACGGCAGTAATGAACTTGTCCACCTTTGAGGTGCGGTAAAAACGCTGGTTCAGGTTCTCGAATAGCCGCTTAGTGACGTGACCCGACATGTCTAATTCGTACAGGACCCCCAGCAGAAATGCCTGGTGAAACATTGCGGCGAGCATCGCGTCGGTAGCCCGATGGCCGGAGACGTCAATGAGCGCGACCCCCGCCGTCCTGCGGGAGTGATCAAGGTTTGCCACGATGTCCGACAGCCCGGCATCCTCTGCCACTTTGATACGGGCTTCCATGTCGTGGCGCTTGTTGAAATCCACGTAGATTAGGTGGTCGCCGCCAACGATGCCGTTCAGTGGGAGCGTCTCGCCGTAGACTTCCACGCCAACGAGCGACGGAATGCTCCCCGACCTAGGCATGATTCCTCTGGCGATTTCTTCAAAATTCTCGAACTCTTTCGCAAGCTGTTCACGAGTGCCTTTGACGATTGGATCCATAGCCATCTATATCGTCCTTTAAATTAGTAGCTCCCGCGGGGTCATCCGGAGTCCGACACCTCAACGGATCACGGAGAAGTCAGATATGACCGAGCGCTTTGCAGTGACGAAACCTGCAAGCACTATTTTGCCTCATTACACCTAAAAGAAACATAAACGATACCAAGTCCTGAGAAGTTCTATAAAGTGAGAAGTCAAGAAAAAACACCCCTCCTGCGACCGGAATTTTTCTTGCTTCGCAGCCCCCCTGACCGAGCGAGATCTGTTCTGACCGATCGCACCATGTGCTCGGTTGCGGGGCACTGCGACCCCGTGGTTTGGGTTTTCTCTACCAGCGGTTTTCATTGCTTCTTCGCGACGAAGCCTGTCTGTTCCGAAACCAACAAAGCAGAACGGTGGTCAAATTTGGCGACCATAGTTCTATTTGGGACTCGTGGCCCATAGCTTTTTCTGGTTATCCGAGAGGGTCTAGGGTCCTCTAGGAGACTGAGTGCCCGAGGCACGCAGCGCCTAGCTTCACAGCTGAGACTCGCTCTCGAACCAGAGTGTCTCGAGAACCCGACGGCCACCGCCAGAGAAATCTCCAGAGATGGAGCGGACTCGGTCAGAGACACTCAAGCTGTTTGTGGTTTCAGATGCTGGGCGTCGAAGTTTACTCCTCTCTTCCACACGATCAATGCGATGGTGGCAATCTTCCTGGCCAAGGTTAGACGTGCCATCTCCGGCCGGATGCCCTTGGTCAGCAAAGCGGTGTAGAACTCTTGAAACGGACCGGGTTTGCTCGATGCCACGATCGCCGCACCCTTAAACAGATTCTTCAGATCGTGATTGCAGTTGCGGTTCAGTCCGCGAATGGAGCTCGGTTTCTTCACTCGTTGCAGCTGTCCGTCGACACTCCGGTGATCGGCGCTGCTTTGTGTCTCGATGCCAAATCCGCTGTACGTCCATAGCTGCCGCTTGGTCCGGAAACGGTGCGGGGTCTGCAGAACGCCAAGCAACACGGCCGCCCGGATCGGACCGATCGAAGGTATCTGGCAGAGCTGTTTCCATGCCTGGTGTTTCTTACTTTCCTCCAGCAACTCGCGCCGAACTTCCCGACGCAAGGACCTCAGCGCGTCGAGTTGCTGGTAGTAAAACTCTGCCCGGCGGCGCACACCCGCTTCGCTGATCTTCCCGAGCCACTCGACACGATGGCGCGGTGCATAGACCTGCTTGCCCGTACAGGGAATGGCCCAACTGCGATAGATCGCCTTCACGCGTGACATCACCCGTCCGAGATCTTTGGTGAGGGTCAGATAACTGCGCACCAATTCCTTCAGGCTTCGTAGGCCGTGTTCCCCGTGATAGACGGGATTGAGATGATCCAGGCGCAGCAGCTCGGCCAACCGGCGCGCGTCGATCTTGTCATTCTGGTTGCCTTCCCTCATGGAGGCATTCTTTCGCGGATCGCACACCACTAATTTCGTCACGTGCGGCTTCAGCAAGTCGTACAACCAGGCGGCCGAGGTTCCTTCTTCAAACGTGACGTGTAAGTCTCCGCGCAGCCCATCGACAAACTGCAGGATCATGCTGGCTTTCGTCTCGATCACGCATTCCATCACGATCTTTCCTGCACCATTCCTCACCGCAATCGAAATGCTTTCCTTGTGCACATCCATCCCGATATACTTTTTGTCATTCAACATGAGGGTGCTCCTTTCCGTAGGTGTTGATGCGAACGATCAAAACCTACATCAAAGGGGCGCCCTTTTATATTGCGTCCTCTTACCGGAATGTGGCTTTGGGGGCAGACCAGGCGGATTCGCACATTCCGATAACGGTTGTCAGCAACAAGGTTGTCCGGTTCAAGAGCAACTACTACCGCCGTGAGGTCAAAGTCTGACGAAGTAATCGTTTCATTTGCCGCAACCGTGCTTGGCCTTTTCGAACAGATCGAACAGCCGGCCTGCGTTCGGGCCCGCGAGGGTTTCCAAACGGTGGGGCTGTCCCTTTTCGACGGTATATTGCGCGGTCATGCCTTTGGCGCGAAACTCCGACGCCTGCTTCTGCATCAGATCCTGCCACCCCATTGGGTCCAGTTCCCCGACGAACATGTTGATGCACATTTTGGAGATGGCCTGGATGTGCGCTGGAGTTTCCTCCCACAGATACCCCGGGAACGCAGTGATCGACAGGAAGTACTCGGGATTCAGCGAGGCCACGTGAAATGCGGCAATGCCGCCATTCGATGGCCCCGCGATATGGAACTTATTGTCCTGGATTTTGTAGTCGGCCAGAATCTGTTTCAGAAACTCGGGGAAGATACGCTCCCCGCCTTCGAAGAACAACTGGTCGTTCGGCGCTGCGGGGACCACGACGATGTAGCCGCGCTTCTCCGCCTCATCGCGGAAATTCCTGGCGATGACGTTGTCCACTACGTTCATGGTCTGCGGTCCGCCGCCAAACCCGAGGACGCCGGGATAGGCTTTGCTGGCATCGTAGTTCTTTGGGAGCACGACCTTGTAATGAACGGTGGTTCCTCCGATCTTCTTGGTTTTGTCGAGAACCTCGGCCTTCACCGGAAGGCTGGCTAGGATCAAAAGAGCCGCCACGAGCGACAAAATTGTCCATCGGTGTTGTTTCATTTGATTCCTCCTCGCTAGTGGCGCGGGCATTGCTGGCAGACCGTTGCGTTTGAATCTCAGTTAAATGTGTTAGGAAGGATACTCTGGTACCGCTACTACGCCAAGTCCCGATAAACGGTGCCGGCTCAACCGGTCGATGCAACACTTGCCCAAAGTTCTCTCGTAGGGGCCTAGGAGCTTGATTTTGTTCGCGGGCGTCAATTCAAACAAATTAAAAGCCCTGTTTAGGTTCTGATTGAGTACTGCCGTACAGATCGAATCTCAAGGGGAAGTATTGCCGGATCTATCGATTAGAGGGTGTTGCATCGACCGGTTGAGCTGGCACGTTTCTCGGGACTTGGCCGTCAGAACCTCGCAATATTCTTCGGAGCTTGTTCTGGTGGCAAAATCATTGTACCAAGGGGAGCACAAGCGTACGATGCACAAACAAGAGGCCTAGATAGGAAGTTCCGGCTGATTCTACTCGGGGGGTACGGCACCAAGTGAAAGGAGCAACAACATGGCATCATCACAGCCTAGAAATCGCTTTGCTGCGTCTGCGACCAAGTTTCTGGTCAAGTCGATGATTGCTGTGATTCTTTGCGTCGGCTCAGTTGTCTGCGCACAGGCGCAAGATGCTCAGCCGAACAACACCAACGAATCCTGGACGGCGACCACGCAAACTTCCATAGGCAGCACCAATCCGTCGCGGACAACGGAGAGCCATGCCACGTCCGGCGACCGAAGTGTGGATAAATTTAGTGTAGAGGAGCTTGGGCCCAATGGCCGGTACCAGCCCGATTACGAAACCGAAAAGGAAACGGTCCAGGTTAATGCCACGACGACCCGTACAGAGGAGCGCACCTACAAGTGGGATGTGAATGGACAAAGGAATCTGGTGCGGGTAACGAAAGAAGAAGCACAAAGCTCAGAAGGCGGCGATGCCCAGGTGGTACGCACGACCTTGAGTTCTGATACGAACGGAAATCTTCAGGTTATGCAACGTGAGGTCGCGGACACGAGAAAGATAAGCCCAAACGCGCAGGAGACGAATACCACGTTTTACCTTCTGGACGGCAACGGCGGCTTGACTCCGTCCCGGCAGACGCATGAGCTGCAAGAGCGCAGCGCTGACCAGACGGTCGAGGTGAAAAAGACAACGCAAGTGCCGGATTCCAACGGCAACTGGGAAGTGGGTGAAGTAAAAAAAAGCATAATCAGGGAAGACGGCAAGAATCGAATCAGCGAAGAGAGCGTTTCGAGTTCCGATTCAGAGGGCAGACTTTCAGAAGTTTCACGCACCGTTGAAAATGAGACAGAAACCGCCGCCGGAGAAAAAAGCAATACCGTCGTGACATATTCTACGGAAGTTCCCGGATTGGCTCCCGACGGCAGCCTGCATCTGAACCGGCGAGTAACAACCGTCCAGAAAAAGGATCCGGGAGGAAAAACAACCGAGCAGCAGGTCGAGCAGCCCAATCCGGGTGACCCGAACGCTGGTCTGCAAGTAAGCACAAAAACCAAATATATCGTGCAATACGGTGCCTCCGGTACGCAGCAGACAAAAACCATTCAAGTGCGTGATGTCAACGGCACTTTCAACGTGGACTCTGTCGAGACGCGGAAATCAGGCCAGATTCCTGCCGAGCAAGTTCAGATAGCACCCTCGGATAAACCCCAATAGCGATGCATTCGACACTGTCGTTGGCCTAATTGGGATGATTGAAGTCGTCACCGGCTTTGGGCCACATTCCGATAATCGGAAAGTGGCCGCAGAGCTTAATCCCATCTTTGCTCAACCTTTACCGCCTTTGCACAGTTTGCAAAACCGATGACCGCAACTCTCGCAGACCTGTGTGAATTTACGCGTTCTCTTTCCGCATTTGCAGCATTTCAGGGTCACTTTGTGTCCCCCTTCGCGGCCATTAACTTTTCATCAAGAAAGATTGTCTCACTACTTACGAGGAACCAACTCTTCGGAATCTTGCTCGGCTTTCACGGTCGCAATTCCGCCGCCCGGCAACGAGCCTGAAGCTTTCAATTCTCTTGCTTTTTTTCTGCCAGCGGCCATAGCTGCTTTATCTGTTTCAAAACCTTTCCCCGTTGATGCAACATCGTGGTTTGAATCGCGGATTTCATAAAACCATGTCATAGGTTCTTCCCCAATTCATTATCCGGCTGAAGCCGCACACAGCCAGCCCTTTACATTTTTGCAGTGCCTATTCCACAACTGCCAGATATGGCCTCAGTGGCAGATTGGCCAAATTCCCACGTTCTGATAATCCCGTTTCACAGGCCCTATCCTGTCCGGGGGGGATAACTTCCGGTTTGCCCATTTATCGGAATTTACAAAGTCAGCTTCTCGGTAAGCGGGAGTGACGCAGAATTGCCCACGCATTACATTTGGGGTGAGAGTTAGTGAGCATGTTAGCGGTGAAACTACGCGCAGAAGGTTTGTAAGGACATCAGACGGTGTGAACGAAAAGCCGCTGCGGCGAGCTGAGCAGGATCTTGCCGCGACTCTTTCGCAAGATGCCTTGACGTTGCCACTGGCTCACGAAGCGACTCACGTTAAAGAAACTAACATTGGCCGAGTACGCCAACTCTTCATTGGTGACGTCCAAAACGAAGCCATTGGGAACCCTTTGCCCAATTCCCTTAGCAAGACCCACCAGAACGTGGGCAAGTTTCTGCCGAGCCGTGTGGCACGTTAAAGCGACGTGTGCCGCTAGAAACCACGCAAGATAGTGCCCTGCAATCGACAAGCCGTTGTCGAGTATTCGGGGATACCGTGCAATCAGACTCCTGATCGTGGCGCGGTCCCAAACCAGCGCGCCGCAATCCTTCACTGTTTCCGCCCCAAAGAGACTGGGAATAGGCCTGAACAACCCCGCATACGCGCCGAAGAGATCTCCCGGAACAAGCCAGTTGAGAAGGATCTTCTGACCACCATCCGTTATGAAAAAGTGTCTAGCGCGGCCGCTTGCTAAGAGGAACACCTGGTTGCCAGTGTGTCCCTGTTCCACGACGATCGTTTTGGCCGGGTATCTACGCAGAGCTGCGGCGCTTAGAATTACTTCTTGTTCCGATGCAGAGAACCCCTCAACCAATGGTGACCTAAAGTCTTTTCGTGCTGCATTAGTGAGCGAGATTGCTCTTGTATGACTCATGTTTGTGCTAACCATCGGCGCTTGTGTGCTACGTGGGCATTGCATTGATGTTGTTGCCGTTGGACTGGCCGCCGGAGCGGAGCTGGAAACGGTAGGTTGCGCTTCTTGCTTTCTATGCTGTTGGACGAACAGCCGTTCCGGTGAGCGTAGCAGGATCTTGCCGCGACTCTTTTGCAAGATGCCTTGACGTTGCCACTGGCTCACGAAGCGACTTACGTTGAACGAGGTGACGTTGGTCGAATATGCCAACTCCTCGTTCGTGACGTCCAACTCAAAGCCATCCGGAACCTTTTGTCCAATTCCTTTCGCAAGGGTAACCAGTACATGGGCGAGTCTCTGCCGAGCGGAGTGGCAGGTCAGAGCTTCGTGTGCTGCAAGAAACCAGGTAAAGTAGCTCGTAAAAATCAACAAGCCGTTCTCCAACAACCTAGGATACCGTGCGACCAAGCGCCTGATGGTTTCGCGGTTCCAGGTCAACGCATTGCAATCGTTCACGGTTTCCGCGCCAAACAGACTAGGAACCGGCGATGCCAACCCCGTATGACAGCCCACAATATCTCCTGCGACAAGCCAGT
The DNA here is from genome assembly GCA_963740035.1 of uncultured Acidobacteriota bacterium. Lineage (GTDB taxonomy): Bacteria > Acidobacteriota > Terriglobia > Acidiferrales > UBA7541 > Palsa-360. The sequence goes on along the minus strand of CAVUDA010000034.1, from coordinate 146,445 downwards.
TGAGAAGAATCTTGCGGCCCGTTTCTGTAACGATGAAATGCCGGGCGCGGCCGGAGGTTAAAAGAAATAGATGATTGCCCAAGCGCCCCTGTTCGACGATGACAGAATTGGCGGGGAATCGACATGGAGTTGCGGCCCTTACGATTGCCTCTCGCTCAGACAAAAGTAATCCTTCGATGAACTGTGACTTGAGGTCGACGTTTCTGCGTTCTGTTGCAACCGATGAGACTGGCCGGTTCATCCCTACCTCCACATACACGACCCTTTCCAGCACATTGTGATCTTGCCGTGTTTCTGCATAACGCGAGTATAGATGGTGCTTCGTCACCGCCAGGGCAGGCGTTTATCGCGACCGGCGAATTTTGACGAATGCAGGCTGTATTGAAACTGTCAAGAGTGACAGGTCGGCGAGACACCTAGAGAAAGTGGCTTTGACAATGCTTTTGTGCCCCACCTGGCCGTGGCTAGGAGTCACTTCGAGGGGGCCGACAAGGTGCAAGAACGGGCGCTTGGGACATGCGCGTTGTGGACCAGTCTGCCGCATCAATCTATTCTAGTAGCTTCCGTCAAGGTTGCGTCGGGAGAAATCCTGGCTGAGAGGGCACGTTGGATCACGCAGTTCGCGCATAGATATATTTTCAATTCCCATTATTGACCATACAGGCCCAAGAACATAAGCTCACCAAACGCTGCAATTCCATTAGCAGTCAATATCGACTGACAGAATCAACCCATGCTCGTACACGGCCGAACTCATCTCCGGATGAATTCGAAAGATCAGCAATTCGAAAAGCTCTTGCGCGCTGCGTTCAACTTGTTCAAACGGCAGTCGTCGTCGCCGATCAAGGCCAAGCGAAAGAAGCATAGCAAAGCAGCGTAATTGCAAAGCCATCTAAATTTGGTAGTCGATTTCTATGATTGCTTGCAGTTCGTCGGGAGCGTGCGACTCTGGTGATTGGTTTCCCTCCAACTTGTGAACTCTTTCTCTCAAGTCTTTTACGTGAGTTGCTACAGCAACCAGAGCATCGGAGAGAGGATCACTGATCTGTTTCGGGTCGGTGATGATGACGTGTTTGCCGTGCCGCAGGACGATATGTCCCGGTACGCCAACAACAGTGGAATCATCTGGAACATCCCTGAGCACAACCGAGCCAGCGCCAATTCGGGAGTTATTTCCCACTTGGATGTTGCCTAAGATTTTGGCGCCAGCGCCGATCACAACTCCATTGCCGATGGTGGGATGCCGTTTTAGTTTTTCCTTGCCCGCTCAGAGTTTTAGGTTGAAGGAACATTCCATCAGGAACTACATCTACCGCATCTTCGAGAAGTTGGGAGTCTCCAGCCGAGTCGAGCTTATCCTTATATGTGTTTAGCCACCGGGATAGTGGCAGTTAGGCTCGCCTGTCCTGCCTACACAGCCGAGGCTCACGTGTTACGTTCCCTCATAGGTGCCATGAATTCCGAGACTCTGCTCTATCGGCAAGGTATCACTCATGCTGAATGAACCGTTTCACAAGCGCGAGATACTTGCGGTATTGACTCGCTTCATCTCGTAGGCCATTGACCAGTTTCTGGCACACATGTTTTTTCGGCTCGTTCTTCACGTCCAGAATCATTTTGTCCAGCTTGCCAGCTCGCTCGTCTATCTTCTTTACCTCATCTTCAAGATATCTGATATGAGCGTTCCAAGAGTCATCTGCCGCTTGATTGACCCCCATCAAATAGCTCCCTTACGTGAAACCCGAGCGTCGTTATCTGTTTTCCGGCCGACCAGAGTTTAGCGATGGCCTTTCCTCTGCGCAATCATTTCGCAAATGCAAGGCGAGTGGTCTCAAAGCGAAGGAAAGTCGACCTAATCTTCGAACAGTACTGTTGAAGCTACGAACCGAATTGCTTTGCGTCCGGGTGGCGGGGAGATCACTCGGCGGACGGAAAGTCAATCGGCCAAAACGGTTGATTCGGCACGGTAAAAGCGAGTCCGATCTGCCATTCGGTACCTCTTGCTTCATGATATGCAACCATGCATTCCACTGTCCTTTTGGTCTGTGCGTTGGAAAGAACGAGCCTTTGTCCCCTGTTGACCGGGGTCCGAAGGATCACCAAGCAGCCAAAAGCGTTGATCGCAACCGTGCGGGTATCTTCCGTAAATCGTGCTCCTTCTCCATTATATCCGGAAACCCTTACCTCAATTTGCATGGCCACTCGTTGCGATCTTCTGCGATTTGCCGCTACCCAGGTTGTGACGACAGATATCGACAGCCAACTTTCCAAGATCCGAAACTCCTCTCCTTCCATTGACGTAAACGCCAGGGCCAAGCCGTCGTCCGGGGCAGCCCGTACGACTCGAGCCAGCGCCCTTATGTGATCGCCGCTTTTCTTCAGTATTACTGTTACCTCAGTCTCCAAGGGCAGTACGCAGTCAGTCTTTACGTAGCAGCCTCCCCGGCTTAAATCACCGAGACTCCCCTGAACAGGTGCTCCATTGTCGCCGTGCAAAATCATAACTTGGGGAGATGGTGACAGTCGGTAACGCGGATTCGTGCGACGTTCAAAGCTTCTATGCTGAGGACCTTGTTTTTGGGAATTATCTGCCATTTGTGGAACCTAGCTTCCCAACTTGGGTTGGGACCATATAGAAGTTCGCCTCTTCTCTTGAGTCATGGTTCAACGGTGTCTCCACCATTGATAAATTCGATCCCGATCTCCTGAGCTTCGGGTGCTATTCGGCGGTGCCACACAACTCGTGCTTCCATCTGTTTCCCTGTGTCTATTCGGACGACTTTAAGAATGTCGGCATTTTCGACGGCATGTCGACACTTCGTTCGCGCGCCCTGGCGACTTATATCTAGCGTTTGTGTTTCTTCCTCCCAGCAGCGGCCCGGCCTTTCCGAAATCAACCTGATGGTGATGGCCAATGTACTTCGCGGGCAGCGTCGGATTTGTTGGCCCAACTCGGCGGCCCACAGAGCAATGTCTAAGAGCCGAGCACGCTCCAAGTTGGAGATTTCAGCCTTCCGTTGAGAGAGGTCATCCGTTCTTTGGGCGCATTCCTGAATGATATGGCTCGCAGATTCCCATGCCTTTCCGTCAACAGACCAGATGTGCCTGTTCTTACTCACCACATCAAGTTTCTCGTAGCAGCTGGTAATAAAGTGTTCGAGACACATCTGCCGCAAGTCGAAGACTGTACTGGAACACTGGTCACATCCCGGCATAGAACAGCGATTCACGATTTCCATCGTGTCACCATGGAATTTCTCAATTCATTCGTCCGATAGATTTATGATATCGTATCGTATTACGATATGGTAGATTTATCTAGTTTACTGAATACCTGCCGGTTTTCTGCGATTTATCTTGAGATGTGCCAAGGTAGCAATAGCCTTCATGGGGGCCTTAGCCCGACTTCCGACTTTCGCCACGGCCTATGTATCGTGTGCCTCGGCCGCCCTTGGCACAAACAATTTGCCACCAGAGCAGAAACAAACGGGCAGGCTCTGTCACTCAAAGGGGAGTGCAACCGTCCGGGAACGCCGTTGTCGCTCGAAGATGCGCGGCGTCTGGTTAAGGGCCACGTAGAGCACTACAACAGCGTGCGTTTGAACAGGGCCATTGGGTACATCACGCCGAAGAACATGCTCGCTGGGCATCAGCAGGAGATTCAAGCCGACCGGGATCGGAAATTGGAGGCGGCAAGAGAACAGCGGAAGAACCGGCGCCACTGGGCCGCGTGACGCGGATTACTTGCGAGTTGCCGACGATACATACTCTATCTGGCCGAATCTCTTCAAATGCTGGTTTTTATTGAAGATTTGCAGAGTTAAGCGCGATTACAGTTACTTGCTGACTGGAACCTTGCGGCGCACTTCGTCGAAGAAGTTTTCGAGGAAGATCACGTGGTTCTGCGCCTTCTGTCCTTCCGCTGTCTCGACCGGCATTAACGCGACGATGCGCTTGCCGTCAGGCGCGAGATCGACGTTCTTCGCGGCGTTGATAGTACCTCCGAGTTGCTTCTCGGACCATTTTCGCGGCTTGTCGGCCACGAAGGAATCGCCCTTCACCGTATAGGCTGCCACCATGATGCGGTTATCCAAAGCCTCGAAAAACAGCTCGTGTCCGTTGCGCGACCACATCGGGTACGCGCCACCGCTATTCGAGATTTGCCATTTGCCGCCTTTGTCCGGGAAGGCTCGCACATAGATCTGGTATGTCCCCGACTCGTCCGACATATAGGCCAGCCAGCGTCCGTCTGAAGAAAAAGCCGGAGCTCGCTCGTCAGCCGGCGTTTGCAGGAAAACCTCCGGCTTTCCAGCCCGCAGCCCCGCGCCGTCGCTCACAATCGGCACGGTCCACAAATCGTATGAGGTTTTCAAATCCTGCTCGTGAAACGCCAGACGCTTTCCGTCGGGTGTGAAGGACCATGATCCTTGTAAATTCTTGCTTTGGATCAAGGGTTGAGTCTTGCCCGCGCCATCGGAACGGGTCACATACGCGCCTGCTCCCACGGCTCGGAACACGATATAACGGCCGTCCGGACTCCACACCGGGAATTGGTTATTTCCAGTGAAGGTCAAGCGCGTCATCGTATCGCGCTTCAAATCGTAAAGCCAGATGTCCGTGCCTGATTCCTCCGTTACGTCCAAGGCCAGTTGCTGCTCGTCAGGCGACAGGCTAGGACGTCCATAGGCGCCCGGTTTGGCTAACAGCGGCTGCGCCTTTCCCGCACCGTCCAGCCACGTAACAGTGAGGAGTGCGCCGCCCGCTCCGCCGCTGCGGTAAATCAGGGTTCCAGTTTGGGAGAAATCGAGTTGCGCCGAACCGACTCCGGCGTTGTAGCCGACTTGGTCGAGCACCGGAGCGGGTGTCCCGCGCACCTCCAGCCGGTCTAAGTCGAAAGGCACAGCAAAAAGCGTGCCTCGGTTCACGTAAACGAGGTGGCCGCTGGGCAAATAGCGCCCGAACGTGCCGCCTCGCACGAGGGTTCTCGTGCGATGATCCGCCAAAGACGTCACGTCAATGTTGGCCGCGTCGTACCCCCCGGTTGTGCTAGCCGTGAACAACACGGCCTTGCTTCGGGGCAGGATTTGCGGCCAACGGTGGGTGATCTCTCCGCTCTGCAAGTCGGTCACTGGCGTTGGCGGACCTCCAGCGGAAGGAATCCGCGACAAGCCGCCAGTGGCGGTGAGCGCCGCGATGATGTTGCCGTCCTCCCCCCAACTGCCGCCCCGCCCATTGCCAGCGCACAACGTGACTGGGGTTCCACCCTCCACCGAAATTTTTTTCAAGTCTGCCTGAGTGAAAAAAGCGACCCACTGCCCGTCCGGAGAGAAGAAAGGTTCGCGTGCCCCTTGAGTTCCTGCAAGCTCAGTGGCGGTGGGCTGATCGAGCAGCCGGGTAAAGAGCCGACCTTGCGACACATACACCAGCCTCGTGCCGTCTGGCGAAATGATTTCGTCGGTTCCCTGCGGGGAGCCGAGCGACACGTCGGGTCCGAGATCAACGTCCAGCCGCGCGAGAGGCCGCAGAGGCTGCTCAACAGGCCGCGTTGCCCGCCACCAGCCCCACGACGCGATGGCCAACAGCACCGTCACTGCCATGGCCACAGCCCACGGTAACTTGCTCGTGGAAGCTGGAGCAGCTTGCGTGGCAACAGAATCCTTCGGCGCCGCAATCGCATCTTCAATTTCAATTCGCAGCCCTGTCGCATCTGCTAGACGCTGTCGTTTATCTTTCCGCAGGCAACGGCTCAAGAGTGTTCGGATGGTGGAGGGAATCTTCGCAGGCAACGCGGTCCAATCCGGCTCCTTCATCACCACTGCAGCCAGAATGTCCCCGACATCTTCACCATGAAACGCTTGCTTCCCGGTCAACAGTTCATACAGCACTGCTCCAAACGCGAAGATGTCGGTGCGCTTGTCTACCTGCTTGCCCTTGGCCTGCTCAGGACTCATGTATGCAGCGGTGCCGAGAATCACTCCCTGCATCGTCGCCGCCATGCTCAGCGTCGGTGAGTTGCCCATATCTTCCGTTGAGGTGTCGCCCGCGAACGCTTTCGCCAAACCGAAGTCCAAGACTTTGACTTTTCCTTCCGGCGTCAACTTCACGTTGGCTGGTTTCAGATCACGGTGAATGATTCCTTTTTCGTGCGCAGCTTCGAGGGCTTCGGCGATCTGCTTTGCGATCGTGAGAGCTTCTTCAACCGGAACCGCTCCGTCTCGCCTGACTCTCTCCGCTAGATTCTCGCCCGGCACCAATTCCATGACGAGGTAGCTTGTGCCGTTGGTATCTTCGAGTCCGTGGATCGTTGCGATGTTCGGGTGATTCAGCGATGCGAGCAGTTTTGCTTCGCGTTGGAAACGAGAAAGTTTTTCAGGATCGTGTGCGAATGCTTCCGGAAAAACTTTGATGGCCACGTCGCGCCCGAGCTTGGTGTCGTGCGCTTGATACACTTCGCCCATTCCGCCCGCGCCTATGGCGGATACGACCTCGTATGAGCCGAGTTTTGTGCCTGCAGAAAGTGGCATGGGAGTGAGTCGGCTGAGTTTACTCGATCAAAGACCCGATGAGTACTGAATACGGGCAACACGAATGTAATCCCGCAACCTTCCCAAAACAGGCTTCCGCCAATATTACTTGTGTATTGCCGACGATTCGTACTCTATCCGACCAAACCACCTCAAAAGGCTTGTTCTATTGGAGATTTGCAGGGTTAAGCGCGATTGCAGTTATTTCCCGACCGGAACCTTGCGTTGTAGTTCGTCGGAGAAGTTCATTAGGAAGATCACGTGGCTCTGCGCCTTCTGTCCTTCCGCTGTCTCGACTGGCATTAACGCGGCGATGCGTTTATCGTCGGGCGGGAGAGCGAAGTTAAGAACACCGCCTAAGGGTCCCCCGGTCCCGATCTGCTTTTCGGACCACGCTCGCGGTTTGTCGGCCACGAAGGAATCGCCCTTCACCGTGTACGCCGCCACGATGACATGGTTATCCAGAGTCTCGAAAAATAGCTCGCGTCCACTGCGCGACCACATCGGGAAATGACCACCGCTGTTCGAGATTTGCCACTTGCCGCCTTTGTCCGGGAAGGCTCGAACGTAAACTTGGGACGTCGCCGACTCGTCGGACACATAGGCCATCCAACGCCCGTCGGGAGAAAAGGAAGGCTGCCATTCGACCGCCTTCGTTTGCAAGAAAACTTCCGGCTTCCCGGCACGCAGCCCCGCGCCGTCGCTCTCGAGCGGTACGGTCCATATGTCCTGTCCGTTCCCAGAACCTACATCTGAAAACGCCAGCCGTCTTTCCGTCCGGCGCGAAGGACCACGGAATCTGGGCGTCTTTACTCTGAGTCAAAGATTGCGGCTTGCCCGATCCGTCGGACCGGATCACAGATAGGCCTTCTCCCGGATTAGTTCGGAACACGATGTAGCGCCCGTCAGGACTCCACACTGGATGGACGGCTGTTCCAGTGAAGGTCAACCGCGTCATCGTGTCACGTTGCCAGTCGTAGGCCCACGTGTCTGTGCCCGATCCATCCGTTACATCCATGGCAAGCCGCTGGCCGTCCGGCGACAGGCTTGGATTCCCATAAGCGCCCGGCTTGGCTAACAGAGCCTGCACTTTTCCCGCGCCATCCAGCCACGCAACTGTGACCAGTCCGCCGCCCGCTCCGCCGCTACGGTAAATCAGCGTTCCGGTTTGGGAGAAGTCAAGCTGTGCTGAACCCTGTACGGTGGTGTAGCCGATTTGGTCGAGTACCGGGGCAGGCGTCCCGTGAACTTCCAGCCGATCCACGTCGAATGGGACGGCAAACAATGTGCCTCGGTTCACGTAAACGAGATGGCCGCTGGGCAGATAGCGGCCAAACGTGCCGCCTCGCACGAGAGTTTTCCTGCGGTGATCCGCCAAAGACATCACTTCGATGTTAGCTCCGTCGAACGCCGTCGCATTTGGGCTAGCCGTGAACAACACGGCCTTGCCTCCTGGCAGGATTTGCGGCCAGCGGTGGGTGATCTCTCCATTCTGCAAGTCGGTCACTGGCGTTGGCGGACCTCCGGCGGAAGGAATCCGCGACAAGCCGCTAGTGGAGCTGAGCGCAGCGATGATGTTGCCATCCTCCCCCCAACTGCCGCCCGGGGCGTTGGCCGCGTCACACAAGGCGATTGCCGAGCCGCCGTCCACCGAAATCTTTTGCAGCTTTCCCGATGTAAAGAAAGCGACCCACTGCCCGTCGGGAGAGAAGAAAGGCGCATTTGCCCCTTGAGTCCCTGCAAGCTCAGTGGCATTGGGCTGATCGAGCCGACGGGTAAAGAGCCGCCCTTGCGACACGTACACTATCCGAGTGCCGTCGGGCGAAATGATTTCGTCAGTCCCGGCGGGGGAGCCGAGCGATACGTCCGGGCCGAGGTCAACGTCCAGCCGCACGAGGGGCCGCAGCGCTTGCTCAACAGGCCGCGTCGCACGCCAAGCCACCCACGACGTGACGACCGCAACGATTGCCAGCACTGCGGCCACCGCCAACAGCAACTTGCTCGTGGAAGCTGGAGCAGCTTGCGTGGCACCGGAATCTTTCGGTGCCGCAATCGTATCTTCAATCTCGAATCGGACATCCGTGGCATCCTGTAATCGCTGACGCCGATCTTTTTGCAAACAACGGTGTAGCAATCTGTGAATCGCTGGAGGGGTGTTCTCCGGCAATCGGCTCCAGTCGGGTTCCATTCGCAACACGGCACCCAAAATGTCAGACACATCTTCACCATGAAACGCTTGCTTCCCGGTCAACAGTTCATACAGCACGGCGCCGAACGCCCAGATGTCAGTGCGCTTGTCTACCGCTTTGCCCTTGGCCTGCTCCGGCGACATGTAGGCTGCCGTGCCCAGGATCACGCCTTGCATCGTCGCGGCCATGCTCAATGTTGGTGAGTTGCCGATGTCCTCGGTTGACGCGTCCCCTGCAAACGCTTTCGCCAAACCGAAGTCCAACACCTTAACTTTGCCCTCGGGCGTCAACTTCACATTGGCGGGTTTCAGATCGCGGTGAATGATTCCTTTTTCGTGAGCGGCTTCGAGAGCTTCCGCGATCTGCTTCGCAATGGTGAGAGATTCCTCAACCGGAACTGCTCCGTCACGTTTGAGGCGCTGTGCCAGATTTTCGCCGGACACCAACTCCATGACGAGGTAATGCGTGCCGTTGGATTCTTCGAGGCCGTGGATCGTTGCGATGTTCGGATGATTCAGTGACGCGAGTAGTTTTGCTTCACGTTGAAATCGAGAGAGTCGTTCGGGATCGTGCGCGAACGCTTCAGGCAAAACTTTGATCGCCACATCCCGCCCGAGCTTGGTGTCGTGCGCTTGATACACCTCACCCATTCCACCTGCGCCAATTTGCGCGAGCACTTCGTACGAGCCGAGTTTGGTGCCTGCGGATGGTGGCATGGAAGCGAGACGGCTGAGTTTACTCGATTAAAGGCCAAAAAGTAACGGAATGCGGGCCAACTCCCGTATCACGGGCAACACTGAAGTAATCCCGGGACCCACCCGCAAACAGTCCTTCGACAGGATTACTTGCGGTTTGCCGACCATACTGGAGCTATTGCGCGAACCCTTGAAGAGCCGGAGAGTCATCAGAGACTTTTGCCTCTAATAGCGCATGACGTTATTTGCCTCAACAAGCGGCTTGCAGCTGACGGGAAAAGGCCGGCACCAAAAAAAAGTGGCTCTGATGCTTGACACAAGCGCACTGCCAGTCTAGGGTCGCAGGAATGCCCACGCCCACGCTCCAGGAGCAGTTTGGTCAGATAGACATCTATCTTTTCGACCAGCTTCTGAGAGGCCGCGTCTCACCCGGAATGCGAATACTGGACGCCGGATGCGGTTCCGGCCGAAACCTCGTCTACCTCCTGCGCGAAGGGTACGAAGTATACGCTGCAGACTCAGACGCACAGTCCGTGGACAGGGTCCGCTCCCTTGCCCGGACGTTCGCACCCGCACTTCCGGCATCGAGTTTTCGAGTCGAAGCCGTTGAACATATGTCGTTCGACGATGCCTGCGCGGATGTGGTCATCAGCAACACCGTCCTCCATCTCGCCCAAGACGACGCGCAATTCGAGGCCATGCTGCAGGGATCGTGGCGCGTTCTTAAGCCCGGCGGCCTATTCTTCTGTCGCGTCGCGTCCACAATCGGCATGGAAATCCAGTTCAGACGTGTCCAGGGACGCCGCTTCCAATCGCCGGATGGCGCGGAGCGGTATCTGGTGGACGAAGCGCTGCTCGGTTCGATCACCGAACGGTTAGGCGGCGAACTGGCCGACCCGTTGAAGACCACAGTTGTCCAAAATCAACGCTCGATGACCACATGGGTCGTGCGGAAGAAACCGCTGTGAGAAGCAGACGTATTTCATTGCCTGTTTTGAGACAAGGAACAAGACCGGAACGGTGAATTCAGGCCCAGCCAAACGCCGCAGGACTGCGGGCGATCAAAAGTCTCGCAGCTCGATTCGATCATGGACAGAACGTGGACGGCCGACTCTCGATTAACGGGCAACACGGAAGTTATCCCGAGACCGACCCCAAAACACGCCTGCGCAGGGATTACTTCTGTATTGCCGACGATACGCACTCTATCCGCCCAAAACACCTAAAAAGTCTTGTTTTATTGGGGATTTGTGAGGTTAAGCGCGATTGCAGTTATTTGCCGATCGGAACCTTGCGTCGCACTTCGCGCAGGTGATTTCGTACGGGCCGAGTTTGTTACCAGCGGCGAGCGCCATCACTTCTTCCCTACGGGAACTTTCTGCTTTAACTCTTCAAACCAGTTCTGCACCACCATGATTTGCGTGGCGGACTGTGCCTGCTCGACGGGCTTAATCATCAGGAACCGCTGGCCGTCCGCCGACACATCGTAGAAGCTGGCGATCTGCAAGGGCGGCACGTACGGCCCTTCAAAAAGCATCTTGGGTTTGCCCGCCGAAAATGCGGGCTGCGTGGTGACGTCCACCGCCATCATCTTGTCCCCGTTGCGGTAGGTAAGCTCGCGTCCGTTGGCGCTCCACCGCACATCCATGCCGCCGTCCGTCGAAATCTGCCACTTTCCGCCCGGCCCCGGGTACGGCTGCACGTAGATTTCATAACGGCCCGACTCGTTCGAGGTATAGGCCATCCAGTGGCCGTCGGGGGAAATTACACCCGCCTCATAAAACGGTGTCCGCAGAAAAGGCACCGCCTTGCGGCCTTGCCCTGAGCTTGTCGAAGGGTCTTTCATGTCCAACACCCAGATGTCATATCCGGTGGTGGGATTGACTTCACCGAAAGACAGAAGTCGCCCATCCGCTGACCAGGACCGTGGGAAGCGGAGGTACTCGCTGCCGGTCAGTTTCTCCATGCCGCCACTGCCGTCAGCCTCCTGCCAGAAAACGCTCGGTGGACCGTCCTTGTTCGACTGGAAAGCTATCCTGCTGCCATCGGGCGTCCACACTGGAACGAAATTATTGGAACCTTCGAAAGTGAACCGAGTCATCGTATCCCGGGCCAGTTCGTACACCCAGATTTGGCCATCCTGCTCTACAGCTACCTTGCGGCCGTCGGGAGAAATCCGTGGCCGGCTATAGCCACGTGGAGGGGCGGCCAAAGGCTGCTCTTTGCCATCGCGACTGACCCACACCATCCTGCTCTGGTCTGACTGACTGCCGCCGGAAACATAGACCAGCGAACCTGTGGCGGAGATGCTGTATTGCGCTGCTCCAAAGCTACTTCCCTGGACATTTTCCACTACCGGTACGGCCTCGCCGGTGAGCGTCTGCCGTCGTACGTCAAATGGGGCGGCCATCAAGGTGCTTCCTTTCACATACAGCAGGTGCCCTGAAGCTGCATAGCGAGGCTGTGTGGATCCTGGGACCGAAATCAGAATGCGCTGTTCGCCGGTTTCAATCATATAGACAGCAACTTGCGTTGACGAGGTGGTTAGTCCAGACGCGAAAAGGACTGCCTTGCCGTCCGGCAGAACTTCCGGCCAGCGATGGCTGGTGTCTCCTTTCGCCATCTGAGTCAGAGATTTCGCTGCGCCTCCCGCCTCTGGCATTTGCTGCACGGGTCCGCCAAATGAAGGCGTGAAAGCGATCGCGCCCTGGCTGCTCCAACTGGCCCCGCGGGGGATTGCAGCGTCGCCGAGCGTGATCGCCCCTCCACCGTTCACGGAAACCCTTTTCAGCTTGCCTTCGGCAAAGAAGCCGAGCGACTGACTATCGGGCGAAAAGAAAGGATTAACTGCGCCCTCGGTGCCGGGAATCGCTCTCGCCTCCAGACTATCCATGGCCCGCAAGTAAAGCTGTTGAACGCTGCCCTGGATGGCGGCATAGGCCAGCAGCCTGCCATCGGGCGAAATCGCAATGGCCGGATTATCGCCCGCCGCCAGCTGTTGGCCTGCCGGCAGCGTAATCACGGTTCGCGTGACAGGCTTCGCGGGCGTGGGCCTCAGATTCCAACCTGCAAGGGCGGCGACCACGCATGCCACAACTAAACATCCTGCGCCCACCAAGAGCGCCCGTCGCCCGAGCACGCCGCTGCCTAACGCTGCGTCGGTTGATTCTGCCGTTGCCGGAGCCGCCAGCGCATCTTCAATTTCAATTCGTAAACCGGTCGCGTCAGCAAGACGCTGACGCTTGTCTTTCCGTAGGCAACGACGCAACAGTGTGCGGATCGTAGATGGGGTGGCTTCCGGTAGTCGGCTCCAGTCCGGGTCTGTCTTTACCACCGCTGCAAGAATGTCCCCGACATCTTCACCATGAAACGCTTGCTTACCAGTCAGCAACTCGTACAGCACTGCGCCAAACGCAAAGATGTCAGTCCGCTTGTCTACCTGTTTACCCTTGGCCTGCTCGGGACTCATGTAAGCCGCCGTGCCGAGAATCACTCCCTGCATTGTTGCGGCCATACTCAACGTCGGTGAGTTGCTCATGTCCACGGTGGATGGGTCGTCCGCGAATGCTTTCGCCAAACCGAAGTCCAAGACCTTTACTTTGCCTTCGGGCGTCACCTTCACATTGGCGGGCTTCAAGTCGCGGTGGATGATTCCTTTTTCGTGAGCGGCTTCGAGAGCCTCGGCAATCTGCTTCGCCATCGTGAGAGATTCTTCGACTGGCACGGCACCATCTCGCTTGATGCGCTCGGCCAGCGTGTCACCGGGAACCAGTTCCATGACGAGGTAATGAGTGTCGTTAGAATGTTCGAGGCCGTAGATCGTTGCGATGTTCGTGTGATTAAGCTGCGCCAGCATCTTGGCTTCGCGCTGGAAACGAGCCAGCCGCTCGGGGTCGTGCGCGAACGCTTCGGGCAAAACTTTAATCGCGACGTCGCGCCCGAGCTTCGTGTCGTGCGCTTGATACACTTCGCCCATGCCTCCCGCGCCTATTTGCGCGGCTACGGTATATGAGCCGAGTTTGGTGCCTGCGGGTATTGGCATGGGAGCGAGTCGGCTGAGTTTACTCGATCAAAGACCGGAAAGGTAATGGAATACGGGCAACCCTTAAGTTGGCTTTGGCTAGCACATTGCAATCAGCATTACTTCAGCATTGCCGACAATCCATACTCTATCCGACCAAACCACCTCAAAAGGCTTGTTTTATTGAAGACTTGCAGGGTTAAGCGCGATTGCAGTTATTTGCCGACCGGGACCTTGCGTCGCACTTCGTCGAAGAAGTTTTCGAGGAAGATCACTTGGTTCTGCGCCTTCTGCGCTTCCGCTGTCTCGACTGGCATTAACGCGACGATGCGCTTGCCGTCGGGCGCGAGATCGACGTTCTTACTGATGAGGGTGAGGCCCCCGATCTGCTTCTCCGACCACACTCGCGGTTTGTCGGCCACGAAGGAATCGCCCTTCACCGTATACGCCGCCACCATGATGTGGTTATCCAAAGTCTCGAAAAACAACTCGTGTCCGTTGCGCGACCACATCGGGTAGCCAGCCACCGCTGTTCGAGATTTGCCATTTGCCGCCCTTGTCCGGGAAGGCTCGAACGTAAACTTGGAAGGTCCCCGACTCATCGGAAACGTAGGCCAGCCACCGCCCGTCAGGAGAAAAGGAAGGGGTCCGCTCGTCCGCCGGGGTTTGCAGGAAAACCTCCGGCTTTCCGGCACGCAGTCCCGCGCCATCGCTCTCCAGCGGCACGGTCCATAGATCGAATGAGCTTTTCGAATCCTGCTCGTAGAACGCCAGCCGCTTTCCGTCGGGCGTGAAGGACCACGGAACCTGAATGTTCTTGCTCTGGGTCAATGGTTGCGGCTTGCCCGATCCGTCGGAACGGATCACATACATGCCTCCTCCCGACGCTCGGAATGCGATGTACCGACCGTCCGGGCTCCATACGGGACCTTGGGTTGTCCCGCTGAAGGTCAAGCGCGTCATCGTGTCGCGTTGCCAGTCGTAGAGCCAGATGTCCGTGCCTGATCCCTCCGTTACCTCTAGCGCCAGTCGCTGGCCGTCAGGCGACATGCTAGGACGCCCATAGTTGCCCGGTTTGGCCAACAGCGGCTGCGCTTTTCCCGCGCCGTCCAGCCACGCAACAGTAAGCAGTCCGCCGCCCTCTCCGCCGCTGCGGTAAATCAGGGTCCCGGTTTGGGAGAAATCGAACTGTGCCGAACCGTATGCGGGGCTGTAGCCGACTTGGTCGAGCACCGGAGCAGGCGTCCCGTGAACTTCCAGCCGATCCACGTCGAACGGTACGGCAAACAGTGTGCCTTGGTTCACGTAAACGAGATGGCCGCTGGGCAAATAGCGGCCAAACGTGCCGCCTCGCACGAGGGTTTTCCTGCGGTGATCCGCCAAAGACATCACTTCGATGTTGGCCGCATCGAACGCCGTCGGCGACTGGCTAGCCGTGAACAACACAGCCTTGCCTCCCGGCAGGATTTGCGGCCAGCGGTGGGTCGCTTCTCCGGTCTGCAAGTCGGTCACAGGCGTTGGCGGACCTCCGGCGGAAGGAATCCGCGATAAGCCGCCATTGGTGCTGAGCGCCGCGATGATGTTGCCATCCTCGCCCCAACTGCCGCCCCGACCATTAGTCGCGTTGCACAAGGTGATTGCCGAGCCGCCTTCCACGGAAATCTTTTGCAGCTTTCCTGCGGTAAAGAAAGCAACCCACTGCCCGTCGGGGGAGAAGAAAGGAACATATGCTCCCTGCGTTCCTGCAAGCTCAGTGGTGTTGGGCTGATCCAGCCGCCGGGTAAAGAGCCGCCCTTGCGACACGTATACCAGCCGCGTGCCGTCAGGCGAAAGGATCTCGTCGGCCCCAGCTACAGAGCCAAGCGACACGTCGGGGCCGAGGTCAACATCCAGCCGCACCAGTGGTCGCTCAACAGGCCGCGTCGACCGCCAAGCCACCCATGACGTGACGACCGCGATAATTGCCAGTGCTGCGGCTACTGCACCGATCGCCAACAGCAACTTGCTTGTGGAAGCTGGAGCAGCCTGCGTTGCACCGGAATCTTTCGGAGCCGCAATCGCATCTTCAATCTCAATCCGAACGTCAGTGGCATCTGAGAGACGCTGACGCTTGTCTTTCCGCAGGCAACGACGCAAAAGTATGCGGATCGCGGCTGGAGTAGCTTCCGGCAATTGGCTCCAGTCGGGTTCCATTCTCATCACAGCACCCAGAATGTCCGTCACGTCGTCGCCGTGAAATGCGGGCTTCCCAGTCAGCAACTCGTACAGCACTGCGCCAAACGCAAAGATGTCGGTGCGCTTATCTACGGCTTTGCCCTTGGCCTGCTCCGGACTCATGTAGGCGGCCGTGCCCAGGATGACTCCCTGCATCGTCGCGGCCAGGCTCAGCGTCGGCGAATTGCTCATGTCCACGCTCGATGGGTCGCCCTCGAATGCTTTCGCCAGACCGAAGTCCAACACTTTCACTTTTCCTTCGGGGGTCAACTTTACATTGGCGGGTTTCAGATCGCGGTGAATGATTCCTTTTTCGTGCGCCGCTTCGAGCGCTTCGGCGATCTGCTTTGCAATGGCCAGCGCTTCCTCGATGGGCACGGCTCCGTCGCGCTTGACGCGCTGTTGCAACGTGTCGCCGGGAACCAGTTCCATGACGAGATAATGCGTGCCGTCGGAATGTTCGAGGCCGTAGATCGTTGCAATATTCGGGTGATTCAGCTGGGCGAGCATTTTTGCTTCGCGCTGGAAACGGGCAAGCCGTTCGGGATCATGCGCGAACGCTACCGGCAATACTTTGATGGCTACATCACGCCCGAGCTTCGTGTCATGTGCTGAATAAACTTCGCCCATGCCTCCCGCGTCTATTTGGGCGGTGACGGTATAGGAGCCGAATTTGGTGCCTGCGGATAGTGGCATGGGATCGAGTCGGCTGAGTTTACTCGATCAAAGACTCGATGAGTAATGAATTACGGGCAATCCGAAAGTAATCCCCACACGTACTCCAAACAGGCCTAAGCGAACATTACTTAAGTGTTGCCGACAAACCATACTCTACCCACCCAATCCATCTCAAAATGCTTTGCTTTACTGGGTCAAGAGACGAAAAGCGGGAAATTTCAGGCGGGATGTTTTCCGCAAGCCGTCGGATCAATCGTCGGGTAGGCTGTCTGCCTTATTTCTTGAGCCCCGCGGCCCAGTTGAGAACCACAGTCATCGACGATCCGGCGCCTTCGTCCACCGGGACGATGATCAGAAACCGTCCGTCGGGGGCGACATCGTATTGGCTGCGGTAGCCCAGGACCGACTGGACGCCTCCCAGAATCGTCGGAGCGAAAAGGGCCACCGGACTGCCGATCTCCGGCGCGGTTTCTCCCTTGACGGTCACCGCCATGAGCTGACCGTTGGAAGCAAGATAGAAGAGTTCCTTGCCATCACTCGACCACCTTACGTTGATTCCCTTTGAAACCTGCCACTTGCCTCCCGACTTGGGAAAACTCTGAAGAAAGATGTCCGCGAGGCCGGTGGAACCGTTAGTGTAGTAAGCCAGCCAACGCCCGTTTGGAGATAGCCGGGGTTGGTTTTGGTACAAATCGTTTGACTGGAGATAGCCGAACGGCTTCCGCTCGCCGGTCATGGGCAGAACCCAACCCTCGTTGAACCCCTGCTTATTGACCATACTAAAGAACAAGAAGTGTCCGTCCGCGGACCAGTCGATCGGTATCGAATCGCCATCGGTTCTCACCAGCGCTTTGTCAGTTCCAATGCCGTTGGAGGGTTTCTCGAACAACTGTGTTGGCCCTTCTCGGTTGGATCCGAACACAATAGTGGCGCCGTCTGGGGAATATATTGGGTTCGTCTCATCCGAGGCTGAAAACGTCACGCGTTGTGGAACTGGACGGTCGATCTCCATTTGCCAGATGTCGCGATGTCCAGAACCGTTTTGCCGTTGGAAGACGACGCGCTTGCCATCTGCCGAGAGCGCCAAATTGACGTAGTCGCCCGCCGGACCGACAGATCCCAACGACTTTCCCGAGCGGTCAAACCAAGTCGACTGCGAACCTCCAGAAGTGCCCGACCGAGAGAGAACCAAATCCGCCACTTAGCTTTTGGCCGGTGGGTAGCACGACCTCTAGGACACGACCGATTGGCCACCCCCAGAGTGACGGTCATCTGATCGCCGGGCTTCAGGGAGGGCTTGCCCGAGCCACGTTTGACCATCCCTGCCGGATTACTCGCCTCCGTCTGGGACATCCGCAAAGCTCACTTACTTCAACCTACTACCAGTGCTGATAGTGCCGAGAACAAATTAATCACAAGAATAGATTATTTTGTTGTTGACAATTATGTACAGTAAAGTATCTTCCCTGCTGCCCAGCCGTATTGTCCATCGCACTCACCGGACGCAGTCCGACTGAGCCGGCCCTCGGTCCCGATCCCAAATCAAAAATCCAAAAGTAAGTTGCGTCTTATGCTGAATCGATGCAACAAAGGAGACTTGAGAATGAAACGAATAGTTTTGTTAACTATTTGTATAGGAATGACTCTAGCTGCAGGTTTAACCTTCCACACGCGAGCGGATGGCAAAAGGTTCTCAGCGCTCTACACCTTCGAAGCCGCGGCTCCCAGCACGTTCACGAGTCTTCTCGGGTCCCAACCGGACACCCGGCCGGTGCTAGGCCCCTGGAATAATGTCTACGGGATGACTTTTGACGGCGGCGTGAACGGCAACGGTGTAATCTACCGGTTCGACTTGAAGTCGCATCAGTATACTGTGCTGCATACATTCAGCGCGTTGGATGCGAGCGGAAACAACGAGGACGGAGCGAATCCGGGCGTCGCACTGACGCGCGGTCGCGACGATGTCTTCTATGGCATGGCCTCTTTTGGCGGCGAGAACGGCAACGGCACGATCTTCAAAATCAACGCGTCCGGTGAGTTCACGGTGCTGCATACGTTCAGCGCGTTGGATGCGAACGCACACAACGAGGACGGGGCGAATCCGCTTCGCAGCGTGGTAATTGACGACGACGGTAATCTTTACGGAACCACACGGCTTGGCGGGCAAAACACTTGTGGCACCAAACCTTTTTTGAATTCTTGTGGGGTCGCGTGGGTGATCGATCGTTGGGGCAACTTTAGCGTTCTGCATCAGTTCGCACCCACCGAGGGCCACGCAGCCTCGCTGCTTCTGGCGCGGGACGGGAACTTTTATGGCTGCGCGGTATGGCCAGCTACCTCGTTGCCCTCCGGGGCCCCGTTGCCCTCCGGGATCTTGTACCGGATGTCACCCTCGGGGGACGACTTCGATGTGCTCTACACGTTCAGCCAAACGGATGCGAAAGGCACCAATATGGACGGTGCCGACTGCTACGAGCCGCTCGTCGAGACAAAGCTGGGCGTCTTCTATGGCGTGACAACTCGCGGTGGTACTAATGGCAATGGCGTGGTGTTCCGCTATTCGCTCTCTCATCCCAACGCCGTGGATGTTTTGCACGACTTCAGCGGCCTGAATGCTAGTGGTGCGAATTGGGACGGAGCGAACCCACAAGCCCGCCTGACTCTCGGGCATGATGGGACGATGTACTCGACGGCTTCAAACGGGGGCATGAACGGGAACGGTGTTGTTTACCGCATCCGGCATGACGGAGACTTCAAGGTTTTGCACACTTTCAGTGCAACGGATCCAACAACCGGCGCCAATACGGACGGCGCGACCCCCGATTACGGCGTGGTGCTTGGGCGACTGAGCCGGGAGGGCGATTCCGACGAGCATGACCGGAGGGACGATGAAGACAACAGTCTTATTGGCATCGCCGACTACGGCGGTAACGGCAGCAGCGCCGGCTTCTTTAATAGCGGTGGCACGCTGTACCAGCTGAAATTGAATGACTGGGACAACTGAGCCGGGAGGACGATTCCGTCCCACAAGAGCCGAGCGAACGCTTCGAGCGAGGCAAGCGGTACACCAGATTACTCCCCTCGCAGAGGCAAGCGACGATGCCGACGCTGGCCGGGGAAACCCACCGGCGTCGGCGGCCCGGTTCTGACCGGAGTTGCACACGTCGGACGCTTCCGGGCGTGTCCGGTGGATTTTTGACCAAGCGATAGCCCAATTTAAAATAACCATACAGGCTCACTTTCTGTTGTGAGTACTGCACTGAATCCGGTGAAGAGAAGGACTACGGATGTGGCGCGAGGGTCCGAATAGCCTCGTGTTTTTTCACGCCCAGCAATCTGGCCCGGCCCGTACCGAGCAACCAAATCCTTCGTCGATCCGACTCCCGAGCGCGCAGCCGAGGTGGCATCTTTCAAACAGTTTTATCGGAATGTGGACTTGGCCAGAAAGCGGTCCATAACGCACCGGGGGCGGATCACTTGACCCGCAAATCGCTCATCCACAGCTCCAGAATCGCTTGGTCGCCCGGTTCGATACTGGTAAAAGCGATACCCATTCCTTCTCCATGAGCGGAGACCACACGGCCGAGGGCCACGATTTTCGCGCCTGCATGAACGACGGTAACCCGGACTTTCGCCCCAGGATTCGAGGGGGTTGGGGTCGTCACAAAACAGCCATGCACGCTCAGATCGCTGGTATGGGCTGATATCTGCCGTTCCGAAACCACATCGGTGATCACAATTGCAGCTACAAATGGCTTGCGTAAAGCACGATTGCGCCTGACGGGTTTCAAGGTTGGCTCCACTTAGGCCCGTGAGGGGAAGTCTCCGACTGCCTGGCAGGATTTGTACTCGATCCGAGTTGGAACGTCAAGGCGGGAATAGCAGCGGCGTTCCCGCCACATTCCGAGAAGAGGGACTTGGGGATGAGGGTTCGTCAGCACTTCAGCGTCGATCGCATGTACTTGGTGGACCCCAATATGTAAGGTCAGCAGACCTCTTGCATCTGTGGATGCGACGAAACCAGCATCTCCTCCTCATCCAGTTCGTTCAGGGCAGGAGTTCCCAAGTCGGTCTCTAGGGGAGGGGCGAAGCCCAGAGTGTGTACTTTCTGCAACGTGGAAATGGCTCTTCCAACTAGCAGTCCGACCATCATTGAGAGCAGGAACCAGGCCGACAAGGTCACAAGTATCTTGACGAGCATTTGTCCTCCTGTGTCGCCGTGCCGATGGAGGTTTCACCACTTGACGTCGTGCGGTGGCCCTTTCGTTAGGGAAATAGTAAGAGTGGAGGCGGAAAGTAGCAATGTACTAGGAGT
Organism: uncultured Acidobacteriota bacterium; assembly: GCA_963740035.1. GTDB lineage: Bacteria > Acidobacteriota > Terriglobia > Acidiferrales > UBA7541 > Palsa-360. The sequence continues at coordinate 125,809 of CAVUDA010000034.1, read as the reverse complement.
CCCGTTTTAGAGGAACTTTCGTACCAGCAGTGAAAATAGTGACTGCGGTCTCCAATGCCGGCGAAGCCTTATACGAGCAGTACGAATCTCTGAAAAGAGGACTACTCGGGATGTGATGGAAAGATCACGACTCAAATGGTTGTGTCGGGATTGGGGCCCTCACGATCAGTTGCAAGTGCTCGCGCCCAGGATTATTACAGATAATTAATTAGCCATTGTTGAGACTCCTGATCTACATTCATGGCCACATCCGAACGCTTCAGCTTAGTAGCTCGCGGAGTACGGCAAATGAAAACTGAGAACCAACGTCGGAGTGACCGAGTCAATATCAAAGTGCCGGTTCGAGTCTCAGCCGTGGATGCCACCGGTCAGAAGTTTAGTGCACAGGGACACACGCTCACGATCAGCAGGCATGGAGCAACCATAGCCTTGGACCGAAAACTGACTCCGGGCCTGAACCTAACAATCTGTCCTGGCACAAGCAAGAGAGAGTCAATCGCCATAGTCATGGGACAAATTGGCGGCCAGGCGGGTATCCACGTCTACGGAATAGCGGTTCTGGAGCCGAATGTAAACTTATGGGGGATCCAGTTCCCACCATTGGCAGAATCCGAAGCGGGGTTGGTCAAGCTCTTGTTAGAGTGCAGTGCCTGCAATGCTCGTGAAGTGGTTTACCTGAATGAGCTCGAAACTGACGTTTTTGAGGGGAACCACAGCCTCCCACGGTCTTGCACCCAATGTACTGCGTGGACCATTTGGGGGCAAACTTCCAGCGAGCTACCCGCCGGGCATTCCGGGGTCCAATCCAAGACAGTACCGGAGTCATCCGTTGCCCTGATGGATCGCGAACAGAATAAGCGCAAACACGTTCGGGTGCAGGTGAAAATGAAGGCATGCATACGCCATCCAGGGTTTGAGGAGGAGATTGTTGAGGTGAGAGACGTTTCGCGCGGTGGATTTTCCTTCGTCAGCTCCAAGGGATACATTGAAGGCTCAAGAATAGAGGTTGCCGTCCCGTATTCTGGGGGGAAAGCAAACATCTTTGTCGCCGCGCGGATTAACAGGGCCCAAGAGCAGCCAGGCAAAGGGCTGACAAAGTACGGTGCGTATTATATCCGATCCCGCTAAGTGTCGCCGGGAAGCAAAGAATCACCCTTCTTTCATTCTGCCGATATTTCAGATTACGACTGAATCGGACAAAACAATACGGCAAGCGCCTTGAGCGGGCGAGGTGAAATTCACAACTCCGCCGCCTAAGGATGCGGAACCATCGTGGTATACCCCCCAGATGCGGGTGAGCTAGAGATGTTCGCAAGAACTGCCGATGCTGAGGCTTGTAGTGAACTGCTCTTGATAACTACGCTTCGGACCGCCAAACCCAGATAGGTCCTTCTATGAGTAGGCCGGTTAGTGTCAAGCCGGTTTTTCTTTTTCTTACCAGTGGGTCTTGCGTTTGAGCCAGGCCGCCTCTGTCGCCATCCTTCCATCCGCACTCTTTGGTGAGCGATTGTTCGCTCGGTGCCAGTTGGGTGTTCTCGTTTCAGTTCGGCGGGAGTTGGGCCCCAGGACTTAATCGCAGTCACCTGGACTCGGCGGTCGAGCTCGGCTCTTCGTACTCAATTCTACGCCACAGTGATTACCCCTTCCCAGTGCTAATCTTCTTCATAGCCGGTCTCCTTTCCGGTGCGCCTTGAGCGCGTCAATCGTTGGGAGCGTATCGCATCCCGCCGGAGGCCGGCCTTCTCATCCCATCTGATAAACGTTTATCGGGACTTGGCCTGTCGCGCGACCAGCCGTATTCATATATGCGCGTCTGGTTTGCGCAACTAGTGGATGGAATTCAATGTTTCGCGGGCTTTTCCAGCAATACTTGCAGGTAAAACCGTGTAGCCCAGACTGTTCGCTGTTTCTTGTCCGGATGTGAGTGCCCAGTTCAAGAATTCCTTCAACGCCTGGCTCCGAGCAGGTTCCATGCCCGACGCCATCACATAAATGTTGGTGAAGCTCACGACTGGATAGGAATCTTTGCCCGGCGCGTTCGTCAGCGAGGCGCCGAAATCGGACTGGATTGCCTTGCCGTTGGATGCGCAAGCCGCGGCGATGCTCGCGGGGGTCGCCCGGATGAACCGCCCAGCCGAATTTTGTACGCTGCCTGCTCCGAGATCCTTGCGCTGAGCATAATTAAGTTCTACATAACCAATGGCGCCGGGTGTCCCGATCACTTTTTCGACCATATCTTCACTGCGATTGGTTTCTTCGCCCAACCGCCACTTCGGTGACGCGCTTCTCCCGATCCGCGATTTCCATTGCGGACTGACCTTGCTCAAAAAATCCGTCAGAATGTAGTTCGATCCCTTTCCCGAGCTTCGATGTATCACAGCGATTGGTAAATCGGGTAATTCCACGCCGGGATTCAGTTTCGCAATTCTCGCGTCCTTCCAGTTGTTGACTTTTCCCAGAAAAATATCAGCCAGCAATTCGCCGGAGAACCGCAACTCCGGCTCGCCCGGCAACTTGTAAATGGGAACGATGGCTACCAGCACCGTGGGGAACTGCACGAGAGAATTTTCTCCCTTGTGCATCTGTGTCTCCGTCAAAGGGATTTCCCCAGCCGCAAAATCGCCCACGCCCTGGCTGATTTCTCTTACACCTTCTGAGGCGCCCGGCTGCAAGTACCTCACCTGCACGCCCGGCTTCAGCTTTCCGTACTGTTCCGCCCAGGCATTGTAGAGGGGACTCGGCACGCTCGACCCGGACCCTACGAGTGAAATCGCCTGTTGGCCTGCGAGCGGCGCAACTCCGATCCCCAAGCACACTACAATCTGAAGCAAAACGCATATCCTTCGTTCGAATGGCGCCATGCGGTACCTCGGTTCCCAGCCCTCACAGCTGTTCTTAAACTGGGATTATATTTTTGGTCTCGACAGTGGCACTATCTTACATTGCGCATGTCTCGCCGTTTCGCGCGACTTTGAAGCGATGTTCATTGGGAACACCCCCAACGGTCTAAGTGGCATACACGTATCTGGAATTGCAGGGTCCATACGCTGGCATTGAAGAACTCTTGTTTCACTCCACAATCACTTTCCTTCGTGTTTCCGCGTTAAGCAGCCTACCTGTGCTGGAGCCTCAAAGAGCTACTTTGAGGCTCCTCCTACCTCGCAAATGAATACGGGAAGATAGGTGGACGCTTCAGAATCTGAAGAAGTGCTAATGCGGATTAGACCGTAAAGCAGGATCGTGACGATGAAGGAACCAATGATCCAAAATAACGTGGCGCGAGAACCACCGGCTTTCCAACAATAATTTTGAAAACGAGCGAATCCAACGCGCTGGAATGCGTCGACCGATGGCAACTGACCAGTCATCTTGAACTTTTCCGAATTGCGAAGTAAGCGCACCGCTATATGGGCTCAACGTCCTCTGATTGTATTCTCCCCTCGCGGAGATAATCACATCCGCCGCCAACAACCCAGACTCTACGGCAGGCCGGATACCTTCGCCACTTTGGGAATACGCAAGCCCAGCTGAGTCTCCGACCAAAAGAATGCCATCACCCACAACATTTCGTTGATGGTGCCGATATAAGAGGTAGGCGTGCCCACGCAACGAGGCCTCTACGTCTACGTCAAGTTTCCTGCTACAGGTTAAGAACTGCATGAAACTCGAAACATGTCGCGGGAGGGCATGCGCGTCCAGCCTACCCAGACCTATATTTAGAAAATTTCCCTTCCGAAAACACCAGCCATAACCTCTCATGTCGGGGCAGAAATAGAGTTCAGGAACCTCGCCCTGTATGGAACAGTCCTCGCGTTGCGGGGGAGACAATTCAAATTCCATTTCTTGGGCGACGACCGCGACTTCCTTCCGGGCGTCAGCACCCAGAAAACGAGCAACAGGGCAAAAATGGCCGCCGGCACCCACGACGACTCTCGCTTTGATCTGGCCATTCACAACCCAGTGATCTGAAACTCGTTCAAGGCTAGCCAATACAACCCCTTCGTAGACACGGGCGCCCGAGCGCCTTAGCAGGTAATCGTCAAATTCAAACCGGCGAATGCCGTAGCTGATTGTTTCTCCATACATCGTTTCGACTTCGCGCTCGCCCATGCAACTCGTTCGAAATCCCGCAATCGGCTGAAGGATGCGGGTCGATGCGTATTCATTTCGATCGATTTCGAGGGCATCCAATACAGCAGGTGTAATCCATCCGCCGCAGATTTTGTCGCGTGGAAAAGTTTGTTTGTCGAGGATTATCGTGTCGAGACCAGACTGCCGCAGCCCCCAAGCACAGGCCGAACCCGCTGGTCCACCCCCGACGATCAGGACGTCGCACGAATCCATTTCTGTTCCTTTACTGCTGGTTGCGATCCTGCATAGAGGTGGGCGCGCGTCCATGGAATTCGCCGGCATTCTGGTCCCGCAAAAACGATCTGAAACAATTGGAGTCTCCCCACGCGAAAGGCAGCGATCGATCCAGCGAGATAGAGCCGCCACGTTCTAACAAATTCCGGTCCGAACATTTCGCAAACCATGTCCTCTGAGCTTTCAAACCTGCTCAACCAATGTTCCAGGGTTTTGGCGTAGTGGGGTCTAAGATTCTCAGCATCCAGCACGGAAAAATCCCAGGGCTCGAATACGTCCGTAACTTGACGAAGCGTGGGAATGTGGGCTCCGGGGAAAATGCGCTTTCTGATCCATGGACTGAATGGATACGACTTGTTGCGTCCGATGAAATGCAAGAGTCCACGTCCGGAATCTCCAATACTTTGATGGATGATACGGCCCAAGTCTTCGTAATGCTCCGCTCCAATGTGCTCCACCATACCTACAGAGACAAAAGCGTCGTAGTGTCCAGAGATATTCCTGTAGTCGTCCTCGATAAATTCCACTTGCTGACTGAGGTTTGCCCTCATTGCGCGCTCTCGCGCGAAAAGAATTTGCTCTTTGGAAATATTAAAGGCTCTAACGGTGACTCCATAATACTTGGCCATATGAAGCGCTAGCGAACCCCACCCACATCCCGCTTCCACAATTTTGTCACCCGGTTGGAGACGGACCTTACGGCAGACATAATCCATCTTTGCGAACTGTGCCTCATCGAGTGTTGTGGAAGGAGTAGGGAAGTACGCGCAGGTGTATACCAATTGAGAGTCGAGCCACAGCTTGTAGAAATCAGTCTTCAGATCATAGTGCTGGTGAATATTTCTCGCCGACCCATCAAGCGTGTTCGGTTGAATTCGTTCCAGCCATCGAGAACATAAGGCTGATTTCCAGTTTTTGGCATCGTAGGCCTTCATCGTCCGGAGGACTGTCTCAAGCAGAATGACAAGGTCTCCTTCAACTTCGATGCGGCCTTCGGCATAGCCATCCCCGAAGCCAATTTCGGGGTTCAGAAGCAATCGAGTAAGCGTGCTCCAATCCGAGATAAGTACGCTCGCCACGGGTTCGGCGTTTGTTGGCCCAACTTCTGGCCCGCGTCCCAGGGCAAGCCGAATCGGAGGGCGGCCGATCGATGCATAAATCTTCTGCAGTATCCACTTTTCAATGGCAGAGACGCTGGGTGTCCTCACGACCAATTTCTCCTCTCTCAAACATTCCATTCGCACCGGAATTGTCGCGCTCCCAGCCTTGCAAAGACGCGAATCCCGCGATGCATGTTCGCATCATCTCAGGGTTTGCGCCGAACTCGCACAATTTCCACCGAGCAATCAGCGTGGCGGGCGACGAATTCTGCGACACTCCCCAGCAAGAATCGCTGAAGTCCCTTGCGCCCGTGTGAACCGAGTATGATCAGGTTGGCACGCCATTCCGCAGCGACATCAAGAATCCCGTTTCGTGCTTCGGCCTCAACAACACGCGTGCTCACGCTGAAGCCGGCGGACCCGAGTACTTGGCTCGCTTGGTTCACCAATTCCTTTGCGTGGCGAATATCTTCCTTGAGAATTTCGTCCTGCTCGGGCGCATATCCCGGAGCCATTTGCGTCGGAGTAATGAATACGCGTGGTTCTACCACCCGCAGGACGAGGACCTCGGCGCCCCCGGGGCGCATCTGAGAAATGACCGCCTGCATTGCTGCCTGGGAAAACTCGGAACCATCAATTGCTAGCAGTATCTTCATTGCATCACCCTCGCCACCAGCCCAAGAGCTGCAATTCGTGCGACAAATTGACGAGCCCTTTGTAGTTCTTTCGTCTGCTGCAATCTGTGATTGGGGTCACAGTCCCCTTGGGCGTATGTGATGTACATAAGACGCAGGGCAAGGGTATGTTGATTCGCAACGGCAACTGGATATCGTCGAACTTACCGGGCACAACCTGGAGGCGCGAGGCCGAGAGGAAGTCAACCGGCTTCTCGATGCGGGATGGCGTTTGCTCCACCTTTACACGCTTAAGTACGAGGAGGATGGCGTGTGGCGCGAACGGCCAATGGCGATTCTAGGAAGATTGAAAAACTGACAGCGACAATATCACTTAGGGAACTATTCGAGCTATGACGCGAGCGCGAGGTGCCGCCATGAAATCCGAACTGCAGATTACATACCGAAATATGAAACCATCAGCAGAGATTGAAAAGTGGATTCATACCGAAGCAGCCAAGCTTGATACCCTTTACAGCCGGGTGATGGGATGCCGCGTGGCGGTTGAAATTCCGCATCGTCACCACAGGAAGGGGAGCCCTTATCACATTCGTATTGACCTGACCGTCCCCCGCGGAGAAATCGTAGTGAAACGTGAGCCAAGCCTGAACGCTCGGGCTCGCCATTTAGGCGAACGAGAGAGCAGGAAGAAATCGGAAGTGAAGGTTCCGCATAAAGAGCTTCGGCAAGCAATCAACGATGCATTTAAGGCTGCAGGCCGGCGTTTGCAGGATTATGCCCGCCGGCAGCGGGGCGACATCAAGAGTCCAACATTACTTCCCGAGGCTCGCGTGAGCAAGATTTTCCCGCAGGAAGGTTACGGATTCCTGACTTCGGACGGCGGACGCGAAATCTATTTTCACAAAAACAGTGTTCTTGGTCGAGCGTTCCCTCGTTTGCAGGTCGGGACAACTGTGAGGTTTGTCGAAGAGGCGGGAGAAAAAGGGCCACAAGCCAGCACGGTCCGCGTCGTCCCCAAGCAGAGAATGCAGCAGGCGGCTAAAGGGACGGCGGCTTCGGCTGACTGAGCAGGCAAAAGAACCTGCCCCGTGCGGCGCTTGCGATGCATCGAAATCGCGCACTTCCATCCTGTCGCGCACATTGCGAGCAGGAGGCGCCAAGAGTCTTGGCAGGGCTTGACGACTTTAATCTGTGGCCATTGTTCTCTGCGAATTCAAAACCGATGCGCTACTGAAGTTCTCGGCGAGCCGAAAGATAATCGATGCAACCATCCAACGTGGCGAGCCTGGGGTAGTCCGCCTCTGGAATGTCAACGTTCAATTCCTTGTGGAGGCCGATGACCCAGTTCAGCAAGTCCATGGAATCAATGTCCAATTGGTCGCGGATCCTGAGATCCGATTTGAGCTGCGACAAATCAGCCTCGGGTGCAATCTGGCCAAGAACACGGAGGACAGTTTCTCGGATTTGGTCTCTTGTCATAGCTTTTCCGGTTCCTGAAGCCTGTGGTCGACGGCTGCGAGAAAAAGTCCTCCCCGGTGACCGTCGCTTACACGATGGTCTGCAGAGAGTGTGGCTATGATAAGGGGTCGGGAGACGACCTGTCCGCCCGTGGACCAAGGACGCTCAACGACTTTGCCAAAGCCCACCAATGCGACTTGAGGAGGATAGATAATGCCGAAGACGCTTTCCACCCCTTGTTCTCCCAAACTTGTGACCGTGATCGTCGGGTCGCTCAATTCGGAACTCCGAAGCGAGCCCGCGCGCGCCCTTTGAACTAGATCACGGAAATTTTTCATCAGATCACCAAGGCTCTGGCGATCCGTGTGATGCAGCGCGGGTGCCACGAGCCCGCCGCCTCTCAAGGAAATCGCCACTCCCACATGAATATCGCGGATCGGGGTCGCCGTTCCGCCCATCCAAATCGAGTTCAACTCGGGAGCATCGCGCAAAGCAAGGGCTACCACCTTGAGAAGCAGCACTCCATACACGAGCCGGTCTTCGACTGTGCGCTTGAGATTTTCCTGAGTGAGCCAAGCCATCACCCGGCTCATGTCGATCGTCGTGCTCAGATAATAGTGAGGAATTTCTCGCTTTGAGCGTGCCATCGCGGCAGCAATCGCCTGGCGCATTCGTGCCGGCCGATCTAGCGCTACCTCCGCCGCTGGCTGAGCAGGTTTGGCTTGCGCTGCCCGCTGGACATCTTCCAAAGTGATTCGGCCTCCGGGACCTGTCCCGGCAATGGAAACCGGGTCGACTCCCAGATCAGCCGCAAGCTTTTTTGCTGCAGGAGAGATGTGAAGCCTTGCCTCGCCCGCAGCGGGGCGTGCTGCCATTGGTGGTATCGAAGGTGCGGGCGCTACCGGCATGGCTGGAATTGGTTTACGGGGCGCGGTTGTCAGGATACGCAGTTCTTCGGCCGTAAGAGGCTTCCCTTCCTCGCGGATGACAGCCAGGACGGTCCCGACGGGAACCTTTTCTCCCGGCTGCACGAGGAACTTTTCAATTACACCCGTCGTGAAGACTTCGATCTCAATGTCCGCCTTGTCCGTTTCGACGTCCGCGATGATGTCGCCCCGCTGCACATGATCTCCAGCAAGCTTGCGCCACCGCAGGAGCTTTCCTGCACTCATGTCCGCGCCGAGCTGCGGCATTGGAAACTCAGCCATGACGCGGCACCAAGCCCCGCGCAGCGTTGACGATCCCCTCCACCTGGGGCAGAGTCGCCGCCTCAAGGTGCTTGGCGTAGGGCATTGGCACCTCGGCACTGCACACGCGGGCCACTGGTGCGTCAAGATTGTCGAAGGCGAGCTCCATGATTTGCGCGCTAACTTCCGCTGCAAAACTTCCGGTTCTCCAACTCTCATCGACAATCACTGCGCGATGTGTCTTGGCGACGGAATCCACAATCGTCGATGTATCCAGAGGGCGCAGGGAGCGAAGATCAATCACTTCTGCATCGATGGCTTCCCCGGCAAGATTTTCAGCCGCCTGCAATGTCTTGCCAAGTGTTCCTCCGTAGGTGATGAGAGTTACGTCTCGCCCGGGGCGCCGCACCGCCGCGCGGTTGAGGTCAACCAACTCTGCCGTTTCTTCAATCTCGCCTTCCAACGGATACAGCGTTGCATGCTCGAAGATAAAGACGGGATCCGGCTCCTGAAGGGCCCCCAGCAACATTCCATAAGCGTCGGCAACTGTTGCAGGCGTCAAGACCTTGATGCCCGGGATGTGGGCGTACCAAACTTCCAGACTATGAGAATGCTGCGCAGCCATTTGGCGTCCCCCTCCCGTAGCGATACGCACGACAAGGGGCACGCCGAACTGGCCGCCGGACATGTGACGCAACGTCGCGGCGTTGTTCAGAATCTGGTCCATGGCCAACATACTAAAATTGACCGTCATGATTTCCACGATTGGCCGCATCCCGCCAAGAGCTGCTCCTATTCCTGCACCCACAAAGACGGATTCAGAAAGCGGAGTATCGCGGATCCGTTCCGGTCCAAACTCATCGAGAAGGCCGTGACTTACCGCAAACGAGCCACCGTATCGGCCGACATCCTCCCCCATGAGGAAAACGCGAGGATCGCTTCGAAGCGCTTTGCGCAATGCCGCCCGCACCGCTTCGCGGTAGGTCATCTTGGTCAAGGTTTCACCCGAGCACAGACATCTTTGAGCAGGTCCTCAACTGGTTCTACTGGGCTAGTTTCCGCAAACTGGACAGCGCTGTCGATCTCTGCGCTGATTTCTGACTCGATTTGGACCACGTCTGACTCAGTTAGTAATCCCCAATCGCGCAGCCGAACCTTGAAGAGCGAGATTGGATCGCGCTTTCTCCATTCCTCGATTTCTTCCTTCGTGCGGTACAAGTCGGGATCGGACATCGAATGCGCGCGGAAGCGGTAGGTTCGCAGTTCCAGCAGGAAAGGTCCGTTGCCGCTCCTGACAAATGCCGCAGCCTGCTTCGCAGCAGCCTCGACGGCAAGCACATCCATACCGTCTACGGAACTTGAGTCCATACCGTAAGATTGCGCCTTCAGACTGATGTTTATTTGTGATTGATGCCGGGCCAGTGCCGTGCCCATGGCATAGAGGTTGTTCTCGCAGAGAAAAACCACGGTAAGCTTCCAAAGGGCTGCGAGATTCATGGATTCGTGGAATTCACCCTCGGCAACCGCTCCGTCTCCGAAGAAACACGCTGTCACTCTCTTCCGGTCTTGCATTTTGTCGGCCAGCGCCAGACCTACCGCGATGGGTAATCCGCCACCGACGATCGCATAGCCGCCATAGAAACGGCGACTCGCATCGAAAAAGTGCATCGAGCCCCCGTGGCCGTGACTGCATCCCGTGGCCTTGCCGTACATTTCTGCCATCAGGGCAGCGGCCGGCATACCGCGTGCGAGCGCATGGCCATGCTCGCGATATGTCGCCACAATCGCGTCATCTGGTGTGAATGCCTGCATGGCTCCGACGCCTGTGGCTTCCTCTCCGATATAAAGATGGAGGAAGCCGTGAATTTTCTGCAGCGTGTACATCTCGGCGGCCTTCTCTTCGAATCGGCGGATGCGCAGCATTTCTCGAAACAGGAACAGGGCGTGTTCCCGATCGACCGGCAATGGCTCGGAGATGGTATTCGTCCCCATCTAGGCTGACTCCAGTGTGGAAATATCCCCTTCGGGAAGGCCGAGTTCTCGCGCTTTGAGCAGACGACGCATGATCTTGCCGCTTCGCGTCCTCGGCAGTGATTCCATGAATTCAATCTCTTTCGGGGCGACGACAGCCCCGAGTCTTGTCCGTGCGAACCCAAGCAATTCGCGCTGCAAGGCTTCGCTAGCCACATAACCTTTGCGGAGCACCACGAATGCTTTTACGATCTCGAGCGCCATCGGGTCCGGCTTGCCAATGACTCCCGACTCAGCGACGGCCTTGTGCTCCATTAAAACGCTCTCCACTTCGAACGGACCGATGAGATGCCCGGAAGTCTTGATCACATCGTCCTTGCGGCCGACAAACCAGAAGTATCCATCTTTGTCCCGCTTCGCAAGATCTCCGGTTAGATAAAAACCTCCTGCAAAGCATTTCTGATACCGTTCAGGTTCGCCCCAGTAAGCTCGAAACATCGAGGGCCAGCCCGGGCGAAGAGCAAGTTCCCCCTGGATGTCAGGATCCAAGATCTCTACTATCGAGCCGTCCTCTTTTTTTTGCACAATCGACGCTTCGATGCCCGGCAATGGGCGGCCCATCGACCCGGGCCGAATGTCCATCGATGCAAAGTTCGCGATCATGATTCCACCGGTTTCCGTTTGCCACCAATTGTCATGAAAAGGAAGGCCATAGACTTCCTTGCTCCACTCAACCGCCTCGGGATTGAGAGGCTCCCCAACGCTGGAGAGGAATCGCAGCGAGCCGAGATCATATTTCCGCGCAACTTCAGATCCCGTCTTCATCAACATGCGAATGGCCGTCGGCGCAGAATACCAGACGCTCACCTTCTGTGATTGGAGAATTCCATACCACCGCTCCGCCTCGAAATCACCTTCATCCACGATGCTCGTAATTCCGTTTGTAAGCGGAGCGATGATGCCATAGGACGTTCCTGTCACCCATCCCGGGTCCGCAGTGCACCAGAAGATGTCGTCCTTGTGAAAATCAAGCGCAAGCTTACCAGTGATGTGATGAGCGATGACAGCCCCGTGGACATGGGCCGCGCCCTTGGGTGTTCCTGTTGTGCCGCTCGTAAAATGCAGGAGCGCAGTATCCTCTGGCGCCGTCGGCCGGATGGTATAGGAGTCCGTGGCATTCTCCATCAATTGAAGATAGTCCTTGGTTTTCGGCACATTCGTCTGCTGTCGATTGCTTCCGATCAGCACAACATGCTCGAGAAACGGCAGAGAGGGCCGGAGCGCTTTCACTTTTCGCTCATAGAGCGACTCGGTCGTGATCAGCACCTTTGCCTGGCCAATTGTCACGCGTGCCCGAATGGGCTCCGGGCCAAATGCGGAGAATAAAGGACAAAAGACACATCCGTGCTTCAATGTCCCCAAGGCAGCAACATACAATTCGGGAATGCGGCCTGCCAAAACATATACGCGGTCTCCCTTGCTCACGCCGAGATTCTGCAAGACATTTGCGAATCGGTTCGTAAGGGTCTGGAGCTGACCGTAAGTGAAGTCTTCGACCTCGCCGTTCTTACCGAGCCAGCGGATCGCCAGGTGATCGCAAAGCGGCCCATTCGCATGTCGGTCGACCGCTTCGTAGGCAATATTCAGCCCTTGTCCACCTGGCAGGCCATCAAGCTCTTTGCGGGCATTTTCCCAGGTGAACGTCTGCCTGGCTCGCTCATAGTCGGCTAGATTAGGAATCAGAGCCCAGTCTCTTGCTGATTTTGCGATGGTCTGCCAAGACATGCCGGTTTCCTAGCCCTGCTCGATTGAAACGCGCAAGCTTCTTTTCTCATTCCCGTTGTTCGACGCGACCTGAATCAGAGCCGGGGCCCCATAAAGATGGGCAAAGGTGCTAGCAGACGCTTAGCTGATCGGGATCGAATTTCCCATCTTTTCGCGCTCAAGGACTTCTACTCCACAGTGACTTTCGGCTCTAAGATCACTTTGCTGTTAATGTGCATGTCTCGAAGTGAGCGTCGCAGAAATTCCGCGAGCACTCGGAGCATTCCATCCGTCCTTCATGCGAACATCCAGCGGCCGCGCATTTCATGACTCACATCCTTTGTTCACGGTGAAAACGCAGTTCATTGAAAAATTCCTCTTTATTCCTGAATTTCCCGTCCGACGATCCGCTAGCGCTGGAACCGCCCGACAACCTCGGCCTCGGCAAGAGTATGGCCTTTCATGGCACGCTCCAGTTCAGCCTTGCTGGCTCCGGCCTTGAGATTTGTCTTCCGGTCCAGCGCATATAGTTTGAAGAAGTAACGGTGCGGGCCACCCTTGGGCGGGCATGGCCCATTGTAGCCAATCTTGCCAAAATCATTCCGACCCTGGCGCCTTCCGTCGGCAAGCTGGCGATCCTTCGCGACACCCTCCTCGAGCTTACGCGCGTCGCCAGGAAGATCGTAGACCACCCAGTGGACCCATGTCCCGGCCGGGGCGTCGGGATCGTCCACAATAACTGCAAAGCTTTTCGTTCCGGCGGGCGGCTCGCTCCATTCGAGCGTAGGCGAATTGTCCTGCCCGTCGCAGGTGAATTCCTTCGGAATGAATTCTCCATCTTGAAACGCTGTCGGAGTCAGACGAAACGCCATAGTTGTCTCTTTCAGCGCAGAGCATAAGTACGGCCCAAAAACAGCCGGAATCTGCTCGCTTCGCGGATCTCTTGTAGACCCTGCAAGCGCCACTGGCCGTGATACGCATCACAGCTGTCCCTGTTGCGTGGAACCAATCAGGCAGGTCAGAAGTTGCCTTATTCCGAACCGGCCAAGGACCAGGGCTCGAAGTTTGTCGAACGCCACACCTGGTGACGCGGCTCGGTTGAAATCAACCTTTGACGCAGATTACGGGCACGAGGCGCGCGACTCACCGCGCCAATTTTGCCCGCTCGGCGGCAGCCGCAACGGCGTTGACGTCCTGGTAGGTGCCCGGCGCCTCACAGAAGATTATCGGCGAGCTGGGGTCACACAAAGCAGACGTCGCACTGATCATTGAAGAGCTTCAGGACGGCCCTGAAGCGGGCAGCAGAGTTCTCCAGAAGACGCGGGACTATAACGGCACTTCTGCAATCATGCTCCTGCGGAGTTCCAAACCCGAGCGAGTGATTAGCGCGTTTCGGGACGGTGCGCGCGGCGTTTTCTACCGAAGTCATTCCTTGAAATCCCTCTCGAAATGCATCCAGGCCGTCCATCAGGGGCAAATCTGGGCCAGTAACGAGGATCTCGAACATCTCATCAAAGCCCTATCTCACTTTAAGCCTCTTCATATAAGCAATTCCCATGGAACGCCCTTGCTGACCCGCCGCGAGGAAGATGTGGTCCGCCTTGTTGCCGACGGCCTGAAGAACCGCGAAATTGCTCAGCGGCTTAAGGTCAAGGAACATTCCATTAGGAACTACATCTACCGAATCTTCGAGAAGTTGGGAGTCTCCAGCCGAGTCGAGCTTATCCTTTATGTATTTAGTCACCGGGATAGTACCAATTAGGTTCGCCTGCCCCCAATCGATCGTTCCCTTACCCTACTGTTCAAACATCAAGTAAAATCGTCCAGCTATCGAGAAACTTCTCGGGACTTGACTTCAAGATCATCGAAATGAAGCGCAATATTACGTTGGCGATTTTTTCGGTGTCATTAAGTGAACAGTGTTTGGATTGAATCTACGAAGAATCCGGATTCCAGCGCTCGTACAATCGATTGCCGGGGCGGCTGCTAGGGCTGGCCACATCAACGATTCCCAAAGCATCCAAATTCTTCTGCCCACCCAGATTGATCGCAAAACACACAGCTGCGGTCGCTGCGGCTCGGAGGAATCGTTAGCTCCGCATGCGCTTTCTCAATTGCACCGGGAAATGCGACCACATTCGGGGCAAAAACTTCGATGTATTGCGCTCGTAGGCAGTTATTTGTGCCGAGCGGGTAGATCCCAGTTTCCAGCAGCTCGAGGAAATCATTCGACGTCATGCATGGCACAGCAGGATCGCTCAGGGTCCCAGACGTGCAACTTGCCCCGCCCTCAGCGCCCAAATCCAGGTTCGTCTGAAACGCAATCATGGTTTCTAGAGACCGAGCAAAATCGATGGTCTCAGGCTGGGCCGGGACGCCCTCGTATAGACTGTTATTCTGAATTACCAAGTGGCCAGGAAATTTCCGGCTGGCGAGCGTCACTAACGGCTCGTTCTGCGCAACGCTGAGATCCTTGGGGCTCATGTTCGTAATGACAGAGCCGTCTTCTGCAATCGGCGGAAACGGATTGCTGCTATCGATGAGCGCGACACTGAAGCTCTTGTCCGGGAAGTTTTCCTTGAACAAGCTGGTGATGGAATCCCATCCACTAAGCAACAGCGACGGCCGATATCCTGCGGCAAGCCAAGTGGTTACAGCGTCGGTGACACATGGCGTGTTGGGATCTTGCGGTGTTTGCTCCGGCAGATGCAATTCATCGCTGTTGCGATCGATGCCGGTTAGCCGGAGGAGCTTTACGGCATCATACTCGCTCTTGCCATTGACGAAAATCGTTTGAAGGTGGTTCGCCAAGGCAGCAAGCATCCCGCCCCACTGTCTGAGGAAGGCGGGGTCCCAGGGTGCCGCAATAGTTTCCATGGTTGGGTCGCATCCCTTACGCCCGGGGTTCGAGGCGTAGGTGAACATCAGAGGATTGGCGCCCTCTGGCGGCTGGAAGTGGAACAGCCATCCGGGCGCTAGATCAGACCTTACGGCGAGTTCAACCTCCTTACCTGACGACATCGCTTGCCCGATCCAATAATCGAGAGGGTTCGCGCCTCCAGACTCCCAGATATAGTGACCCACGGTTGGTTCAAGGCCGTCCCACCTGAGGACCAGGAGCAACCCATCAACGCCAGAGTGAGCCAGCGAATCGGTAAGTGCTGGTTCGAGATCATGTTGTTGCACCGTTGTGAGTGGAAATGGATCAGAGATTGTCGTGTAGATTCCACGCAGATCAGCCGACTGATCCCGCGTGTCGCGCCAATGTGAATCGCGGTCGTCATTAGCTGCAAATGCGCCTTGCGTTAGCCCTAGCACGATTAGAACGAGAAGGAAGCATTTCACGGGAGCCTCCGAATACTTGTTAATTACCCAGTTAACAAATCTAATTGCTAACCAGAATGTCCTATTTCGATCGCTGAATCTCGCGCGTCGTACGATTATCCTGGCTCCGACTTAATGAATTCGTACCACTGCAGGCCCAGCGAAATCGTAGGTTTCGAAGGCTTGGCCGGAATGTAGGTTTACGGCGGCATGCGCATATTGCAAGAAGCCGACTTCTTGATTCACCACCACCAGATCGAAGGTTTCAACGATACGGGGAGCGGTACGGAATTCACCGAGGTTGTCTTGTTTGACGAGGGTGTGTAACCGGGAAACGTGAATCTCACATTGATCCGACGGTGCCACGGAAATTATAGAAGCCAGGGCGTCCGCCATTGTTTCGGAGTAGTATGCCAGTGCCCAACGCGTTGCTCTATGGGACAGCCTCACCATTCGAGCCTCACTACACTGTAGGGAGGAATCGTCACTGCTCCTGGTTTGGTAACCGTCTGGGTTTGAATCTGCACATTTTCGGGCACCACCCCGGTGTTGATCATGCGGGGATGGGCTCCCGTCACAAACGTCATGAGCATCTGGTGGGTTCGAACGACGCCATCCTGCATGATTTGCGCCACTGCATTGGAAGCGCTCTTATTGGTAAGCACAACATAACGCTTGCCGTCTCTACCTTCGTAGGCTTGCGCGTAAACTGCTGGGATACTACCGCCTCCGTCCGTGGGCGCTGTCGGACCGCCGGTCGTCGTTGTTGCGTAAACCCTTTTGGATTTATGGAGCGCTCCATACGCAACGGCTTCTCCTGCCGCTTGGGCGCTGACGAAGAAACCAAAATCCAAGCCGGAAGTATCTGTCGTTGTATGGTTTTCGTAGGCGCTCGTCACGAAATCCAGGTTGTCATTTACCTCGTCAATACCGGCGTTACTAAGCATTTGAAATGAGGCGACATACTGAACCAGGGGAAGCGTGGACATGCGCAATGCAAATTCGGCGGAGTAAATTCCACCATAGAGAGTGCCAAGAAGCAGACCGCCATGTCCGGCGGATGGACTCACTTCGCTGATTATGTATGGCACACCCGGATTATTGAGGGGCATCAAATAATCTGTCACATGGCTGGTGGTATTGGAAAATAGATTTCCATTCGCCGCGGCCATCAAATCGTCGAAGGATATCAGACTCCCTGGATAGACGTACTCATGATAGGTCACCGCATCCCAGTATCTCGGCTTGTAGCTCGACAGAGCGTTGTCCCAAGCGGCATCCGGATGACCGGCTTCGCTGAAATACAGGGCCACCACGGCATCCGGATCGGCGGCTTTGATTGCATCCCGGTAAGGTTTCATTTTGCCGGCGTAATCGGCTCCATCCGTAAAGAATGGCATCGGACCCTTTGTCCATGTGTAGGGTTCATTGGCCAGTTCCCACGCTGCTACCGGAATATGGTTCTCCAGCGCATACCGGGCGAAGACATAGGCGGATTGTGGGGTGTCCGTGAAGGCGTTGACGCTGACAATTATTTTCGCGTCACCTACGTTGCCGGCCATCTTCGCGAAGTCGCAGAATGACGAACCTCCCTTGCCCGCGACGATTGGTTGAGCCGCCGCATTGATATCGTGTTGGTATGAGTCGGGGTTCGTCGCCAGAGCTGCGACCCAGTCTGTAACAATCTCCCCAGACACCCAATCAAAAGCCTCGGAATCCGTACCGCCCGGAAACCGCAACCAACCCGGCGAAAGTGTTTTCAGAATTTTCTGGAAGTTGGGGTCGTAGTACTCCACGGCGTTTTTCAAATTATTATTGAATCCGTTGAACCCTGGATTGAGTGGCGTGGCACCGGTTGTGACGAAATTCACGATGACATCGGGACTAACGGGCGTTGTTTTATCTGTATCCTTATCGACGTCGGCATCTTTGTATACGCCCGACCCTTTGTCGCTGTAGTTGTTGTTGTCGTCGTTGTCTTTGCTTCTGTCGATCGAGCAACCCGCGGGCGAGGTCGCCCCAATGCGGAAACCGCGGCCGTAATTATCCCTGTCATCGTCCCGCAAATCGTGGTCTTTGTCCTGCGCCAAAATGTGACCGGCGAACAAAGCACTGAGCGCAACAGTCAAACTGGCAACAAGCCAAATTCGCCTCATATCAGGACTCCGCCCTCTTGAAATTCATATTGAGCCAGGCCCGATCCGTGTGTTTGAACTTGGATGAGGCTCCCGATTCAACCCGTTGCGCCTCAACTTGCTCCGACACGCATCTGTTTCTATATCAAACGAATGACTCAAGGCAATCCTTTCAAAGTCCTACGACTGCTAGTATCAGGATGCGCTTGTGTACAGAGGCCGCGATGGGGAGAGCATATTTCCTGAGGCCAACTCTTGTGAAGTTCTCTCTGGCGGGTTTCTGGTGGTATACGCATATTGCAAGAAGCCGACTTCAGTGGTCGCGCTACCAGATCGACAGTTTCAGCGGTCCGGAGAGCCGTACGGGATTGCTAAAAATGGGGTGGCGAAAACGTGGCTAAGTGCATCGCAATGATATGGCATCATGTGCGAATGCTTCCGACAAAACTTTTGTCTCCACACCGCGTCCGAGCTTGCTGTCGTATGCTTGATAAAACTCGCCCATGCCGCCTGCGCCTGATGGCGCGACAACTTCGTACGTGCCGAGTTTTGTGCCTGCGGATAGTGGCATAGCAGAGAGTCGGCTCGGTTTACTCAATCAAAGACCCGATGAGTACTGAATAACGGGCAAGCCTTAAGTTACCCCGGCAAACAAAGTAACGTGCGCTTTGCCGACCATCCGGACGAAACCCCCGACAGGGGCACTCATCTCAAATTTGGATTTCGTCGGCGTTTCCGAGCGGTTCGAGGATTCGCGACGGAGTTATGCCACTCGCGTGAAGCGCACCTTTCAGATGCCGGCGTACCAGGCGTAGCCTCCTTCCGGAGAGGCGGAGCCCAGGCCGGCGCCGAAGCCTTTCATGCTGTCAGTGACGGTCAGGTGGGTGATGAATTTCACGTTCTTGTAGCCGAGCTGGCGAGGAACCCTCATGCGAAGCGGTCCGCCGTTGCCGACGGGAAGCTCGTCGCCATTCAGCCCATGAGCGAGAAAAGTCTGCGGATGCATTGCTTCGGCCATATCGATGCTGTCCCACCAGTCGGGATCGATCGAGAAGTAGACCACGTATCTGGCTTGCGGGTGGATTCCCACGACTGCCAGGATTTGGGAGAGAGGCACGCCGACCCACTCGGCAACATACGACCAGCCTTCTTCGCACGCCAATTGAGTGATCTGGCTGCGAGACGGATAGCTCCTAAGCTGGGTAAGTGAAAACGCGGCAGGCCGGTCGACCATGCCGTCGACGGTGAGCCGTCAGTCGGCGAATCCTCCGGCCTGAAGTTGCTTGAACGCATCATTGAGGGGCGGAATTTCGTTCGCGAACGGCGGCTTCGAGATCTGGCTCTGAGGGAACTCGCGGGCTAACGAGTGCCTCATCAGCAGCCGCTGAGAAGCATAGTCGAGCGTTTCGCCGAAACCGTAGATTCCGGCGTGATCGGGCGGGACCAGTCCATACTTTTGTGCAAAGCGCGCCGCAACGCCCAGCCCAGTTACGCCCGCCGTGGCCGTGAGTCCGGTTACGATCAGCTTGCGTCGCGAGAGATCGGTCATGTGCGCTCCAGTTGTGCCCCTGTCCGGCCGGTGATCATTGCTCGCGTGCGGTTTTTGAACCCGGCAAGACAAATCATCACGATGTGGATAATTAAGAAGAGCAGGAGAGCCAGGGAGACGAAGAAGTGAAGCGTCCGCGCGGATTGCCGTCCGCCCAACAGCGTGACGCTCGCCGGAACAGCGGAAACGAAGGCGGGGGACATCGCCAAACCTGTCCAGATTACTAATGGGAACAGAACGAAGATCACGAACAAGTAGGTAGACCGCTGGAGCACGTTGTACGACTCAGCTCTCGCCCGATCAGGGCGGTCGAAGCGTAGATGCGTAGCAATCGCGGCAGAGAGCCCATGCCAAGAAAGATCAGCCTTAGCCGGGAGCAAGTTTTTTCGGAAATGCCCTGTTAGAAAACCGAACACCATATAAAGCAAACCAGTCCATACCGCAATCCAGGCAGCTTGAAAGTGGAGATTCCGGCTCCAGCCGTTCTGATTCGGCAGAACATACCCGTAGCCGGTCGGTACCAAGGCCCTCGAGGAAGGAATCGGCAGCTTAAACAAAGTTGGAGTTAAATCGTTGCCGTTTTCGCCCCAATAAAAGCGAGGATGCGAGATCACAATTTCAATTCCGCTGACGAGCAGTGCAAAAAAACAGAGAGTTATGATCCAGTGAGTGACGCGCACAAGTGGGGCGTGCCGCAAAATAACCGATGTGGACGGGACGGACGAGACAGGACGTGGGGCACCTACTGCCAGCGGCAAGTGCGCGGATCCTGACCTCGCCAATTTTGGCCTCCTGTTTGTGCTCCCGCTTGGTTTCCCAGGATTGTTGTCATACTACCACGGGACAGGGCCCGAAACGCATAACTCCTGCATTACGGACAAACCGGAAGTTGAGACGGATGGGCGTGGTGGAGCTACAATGACATTGCCCCGAGGGGCGTATTACTCACTAACGGAAAGCGCCGTCATTCCATTTCGGATTGAACCAACACAACCTCACCTGTATGTGACATCTGTCACTCGCGACGGTGGCCACGCGAGCGCATCCGGCAGATCGAAGCCAAAGCGCTTCGCAAGCTGCGCCAACCGTCGCGATCGAGCAAGCTCCGGGTCTTCCTAAAAGGCCTCGCGTAGAAATAACTCGAGCGTCTACCGAATCTTTGGGAAGTTGGGAGTCTCCAGCCGAGTCGAGCTTATCCTTTATGTGTCTAGTCACCGGGATAGTGGCAGTTAGGCGACGAACGGAAGGCCTTTGATGGCTCCGAAGTTTAATAGCCTGCCTGCCCCGCTTGTCATTTCGAAGATCGACGAGTTTTTGACGTGCTCTGTCCGCCGGGTGATTATTACCGTGTTAGGGCGCGCTCGATAACGATGGGCCTTGTCGCATTAGGTCCCTCCCTCCACGCCGGTCCGCGCCCTGCTCCTGAATGAGTGAGCGGAAAGCCCCAAGCAAAACGCGAGGAGGAAGAACTCTAGTTAAGCCTACTTCGCGGGACAGTTTAGGCGAGCGGAAATCTGATCTTTTTTGAGCGTTTGATATCTGGGAATCAGGGCAAGAACTACAAATACATACGGCGGCAGCTTTCGGATGGTTTTCCGAACGGACCCTGGACCGAACTCGCTGCCGCTTGATGGCCCTCGATATTTACATTGTACGACGCGCGTGTTATTGACATGCGCTGAGGTTCGCAATTGACGTCCATCCATTATTAAAAGCATTTGAGCCGCCGAGCGTTTGGCATCGAAAGTGTTTGTCCGAAGCGGAGAAATCTAAGACGGTGATATCACCATGTTCAAATCAGAAGAAAATTTCGTCGATCGTCGCAATTTTCTGAAGATCGCCGCTGGCAGTGCGGCGGCACTGGTCGCAAGCGCGCCAAGTGCGAGCGCACAAGAGAATAGCGCTCGCCCCTCTCACGAGCAAATGTCTGAAGAGGCCAAGAAAGTTAATGCCCCGGCGACGGAACGCACAACTGAGACCCCTGCTGACAATCCATATACCCAAGGGATGGCCGCGTTCGTATCGGGTCTCCGTTACGAAGAAATCCCCCAGGAGGTTATTGATCGAATCAAGCTGTTGATTCTGGACTCGTTGGGTTGTGCGATCTATGGCGCCAAATTGGAATGGAGTCTCATTCTGATGCGCACACTCCAACAGCTCGACAGTTCAAAATCCTGCGGCGTCTGGGGCACGTCGCTGAGGCTCTCGGCACCGCACGCCGCGCTGGTCAACGGCACCCTTGTGCACGGATTCGAACTTGACGATATACACCGGTTGGGTGTGATGCATGTGGGGGCTGTTACCCTGCCGTCTCTCCTTGCCGTTACAGAAATTAGACCGGGGATAACCGGACGCGACTTTCTCACTGCAGCGGTTGCTGGTTACGAGATCGGGCCGCGGGTGGGAAAGTGTATGGGAGAGGAACACATTGGTCAGGGTTGGCACTCCGCAGCGACCGTTGGAGTGTTCTCATCGGCGGCAGCGGCGGCAGCCGCATTGCGGCTCTCAAAGGAGCAGACGGTCCATGCGTTAGGAATCGCCGGCACGCAGTCTGCGGGCCTCATGGCTGCCCAGTATGGTTCCATGGTCTTACGGATGCACACGGGCCGGTCAGCACAAAGTGGCCTGTACGGTGGTTTGCTTGCCGCAAACGGGTTCACGGGAATCGTGAATGTTTTCGAGAGTGATTATGGTGGTTTCTGCACTACATTCTCCCGCTCGCGCGATCGGTTCAACCTGGCCGAGCTAACCGCTGGCCTCGGAGCCCGCTTTGAGACGATGCAGGTATCGCTCAAGTTCTACTCGTGCGTGAGCAGCAACCACACGACACTGGACGCGATTCGTGCGATTCGGGCACGACGGTCGTTCTCTGTCGACGAGGTTGACCACATCTTAGTGCATGGCTCTCAGGTGACCGTTGATCATGTAGGCTGGAAGTATCGTCCTGCGGGGATCTCCGCAGCGCAACTGAACCTGCCGTTCTGCGTGGCGACGCTCCTCATCGACGGTAATGTTTTTGTCGATCAGTTCACTGCACTGAAGATCGTCGATCCGGTCCGGATAGCGCTTGCTGACAAAGTCAATGTGGTGGCTGATGCGGATATCATGGCGCGAGGCTCTGAATTCCGGCAGATGGTCAGAGCCGAAGTATTTCTGAAAGATGGAACAGTATTGACGGAAACCGTGGAGACGCCACGCGGAAGTGAGCGGAGCTTTGCGAGCAAAGCTGACGTGGTTGAGAAGTTTGAAAATCTGGCAAACCACGTCATTCCGGCCGGCCAAGTAGCAGCAATTCGGGAGGCTGTTCTAAATTTAGAAACGCTGGCCGATTCGCGCAGACTGGCCCACTTATTGATGAAACAATAAGCCTAGTGTTTTAGCCTCCCGGGAAGTAGATGGAGGATTGTCCTCGCCCAGCTCGTGTGCCGATTTCGGCAGATCACCGAAAATAGGGTCGATCCCCCAGCATTGCTTTGATAGCCCTTGTCCTGTCCCCCTGAAAAAGGCAAGTCGCTTTCGGTTCTCATACGAAAGCCGGGCCAAGCCGCTCTATCACAGCTCGATATTTGCGAATTTTGAAGACCATGACGCGCGAGATATCCTGACCGCAGCTGTGCTCGAGGCCGAAATGACTCGGGTCACATTCCGATAAGACCCGTTTACTAGGACTCGGCAGTCAGAACCTCGCAACACACTTCGGGACGTTGTACCGAAAGCAGGAGAAGGGTAGGATGCCCGAGACAGAGGTCTAAATCGGAAATTCGGGATGGCTCTGGGATGGATACTGGCACGAAGCTGATATTGGCAAGATTTTTTTGATCACATCCGTTGGCACACTGGCAGGGGCTTCGAAAACCCTGTAGCAGGAAGATCCAAGCTATCTTCAACAGCCAGTAAATGATGCAGCAACAAGCTCCCAGGGAGAAGAGTGTGACGTTTTTGGAGGGATGACAGCGCCAATGTAGCCGAATGACGAGTGAAACCAGGTTGAGGAAGCGGCCTAAGAGATCATCCCTTCAATTCAAGAAAAGGAGGCTAAATGTTCACCTCGCACAATAACGACAACAAGAAAAAAGATAAAAAGGTAAGCCGCTCGGGGCTCGGTCGGCGGGACCTGATGAGGCTGGGCGCAGGGGCTGCCGTGGCTGGAATGCTGAAAGCTCCTGCGGCGTTCGCTCGCCAGGGGCAGCAGCCTCCGCCGATTTCGCCGACAAGCCCACTGGCCCCACGAGAGCACGCACGGGAGCAACATTTTCCCGATATCCGTGAGAGTCAGGAAGTCATAACGACAGCACAGCCCTTCTACATCACCAAGACGCGCTCTGGCTGGGTGAACGACTCGGGCCGGGCTTGGGGAAACGGTCCGATGGATGAGTCTAGCCGCCGCATCGTTGACTGGGTGAGCGGATTTTCTTTCAAGGACCTGGACGCGAAAACCATCGAGACGATCAATTATTTGCAGACGGATACGGTCGGCATGCTCTATGCCGGGTTCGAGAGCGAGCCGGCTCGAATCAACGCCCGGTTGTCGCAGACGATGCCGGGTCCATGCACGGTTATGGGCTACGGCATAAAGACCACCTACGAGATGGCCGCCTTTACAAACGGCGCCATGATCCGCAACACCGATTTCAATGCGACCCCGCATAACAACGAAATGTTTGGCGGGATTCTGGCGGTGGGAGAGGCGCTTCACTCGAGCGGCCCGGATGTAATGGCCGCAATGGCGATCGCCTATGAGGTCATCGATGCAATCGGAAGCACCGGCAAGGGCAATTACGACCCTGACGGCTGGGACTCCCCATACCATAGTGTTGGGGTCGCGATGGCATGCGGGAAGTTGATGGGGTTGAATCAAGATCAACTCGCCAATGCATGTGTCGCTCGCCCTGGTGCCGCATATGCCCATGTACGTCTGCCATATTGGCGTTCAGTCGATGTGGAAGGGGACGCACAGTGCCGAGCAAGTGCGCAACGGAGTGTGGGGCGCGATGTTGGCGCGTGAGGGAATGACGGGTCCGCATATGCCGTTTGAAGCCCGCGACGGTTTGTGGGCGCACATCGGTCCGCCCACGCGAGACCTGAAGTTCCCGGCCAGTCCAGATGGCCGGCTATCGATTGAAGTGATCCACGGCAATGGCGGAGGGTATAAGCGCATTGCGACCGAAGGAAACAATCAAACCTTCCACCAGACGATTGCGCCGGAGATACTGAAGTGGACCAAACCCGAGGAGATCGAATCGATTGATGTGCAGTTCCATTATTTCGGTTGGCAGGAAATTTGCGATCCGCCGAAGTGGGACCCGCGGAATCGCGAGACGGCCGACCACAGCGCTCCGTACAACGTGGCCCGGATGCTGCTGGACGGGAAAATCTATTTTGATTCCTTCGCGAGAGACAAATACATGGATCCGAAAGTGCGAGAACTGATGGCCAGGATTACCTTCAGTCCGAACCTCGAAAACCAGGATATTTTCACGGTCCGCAAGAAATCGGGAGAAGAGAAAACGTTTACCGGCGGTCCCATACCACCCATGACGCACGACGAACTCCTTGCGAAGTACCACCGTGCAGCCGAATTCCAGGGAGTAGACAAGAACCAGGCGGAGAAAGCCATCCAGTATTGGATGAATCTGAAGGATTGCAAGGACATCGGCGACGCCATCGCGCTCGTTGCGAAGTTCGGCAATCCACGTCCGCTTTCGGACAGGACTGCCCCCCGAATTTCCTAGTTCTTTGACATGCATCTGATCATTTTCAGCAGAGCGGCCCACCCTTCGTGGGCCGTTTTGATTTCGATGTCAGATTGACCGCCGGTCTGATCTATAAAGCTTCGTTGATCGTTCTCGCAAGCGCATCTTGAGTCGCCATCTCGTTGAAAGCGACAGGCAGATATCTGTGGTATTGGCTCTCCTATTTTGCTTTATTCCCACCGAATCTAATCAGCATCATCCAAGCGCCGAACTAGAGCATGGTTTCGACATGCCAAAAAGCCACATTCCGATAATCCTTGCCGCAAGAGCATCGCATTCCGCATTAAGATCTTCTCTGGGGCAAGTTCGTTGTGTCCAGAGAAGGGGAAGGTTATGATGCGCAAGAAAGAGGGCCAAATCGGAAATTCCGGTTAATTTAACTCCAGGAGGAGACGTATGTTCGATTTTCGGCTCCTGAAACGGGCTCTGTCGTCCTTCGCAGCTGTTGCGATCCCACTCATTTTCTGCATGGGACAGACGTGGGCTCAGACCGCAGGCCAACCCTCCACAAAAAAAGGCGATTGGCCCTATTACTTTGCTGACGCCAAGGGAACCCGCTATTCTCCTCAGGATCAGATCAATGCATCCAACTTCAATAAGCTTGAGGTCGCTTGGCATTTCAAAACCGACAATCTGGGCGCGCGGCCAGAATACAAGCTCGAGGGAACGCCGCTGGAAATCAATGGGGTTGTGTACACCACCGCGGGATCGCGGCGAGCGGCGATTGCGCTGGACGCTAGAACGGGCGAGTTGAAATGGGTGCACAGTGAATCTGAAGGTCGCCGCGCCGCGATTGCTCCACGGCAGCTCTCGGGACGCGGGCTTTCGTATTGGACCGATGGCAATGGCGATGAACGCATCCTGTATGTAACAACCGGCTATCGATTGGTCGAACTGAATGCCAGGACTGGCATGCCGATCGAGACGTTTGGCACAGGTGGCATCGTCGATATGAAGGTTGGCGCCGTGACCGGCGTGAACAAGCAGATCGACCTGGAAACAGGGGAGCTCGGCCTGCACACCACTCCCACCGTAGTCAAAGACGTGGTCATCGTTGGCTCTTCCATGAAGGAAGGCACCCAACCGGAGACACACGACAACACCAAAGGATTTGCGCGTGCCTACGACGTGCGCACGGGGAAAATGCTTTGGCAATTCAATACGATCCCCAAAAGAGGGGAGTTTGGCTACGACACGTGGCTGAATAATTCGGCAGAGGTCAATGGCAACACAGGTGTCTGGACCGGAATCACCGTGGATGAAGAATTGGGCCAGGTCTATCTGCCAGTGGAAGATCCGACTTCCGACCAGTATGGCGGACACCGGCCAGGCAAGAATTTGTTCGGGGATAGCCTAGTTTGCGTCGATCTCAAAACGGGCAAGATGAAGTGGTATTTCCAGATTGCGCATCATCCCATATGGGACTATGACCTGTCTTCCCCGCCGATTCTCGCCGACATCAACGTTAATGGCCAGGCGATCAAGGCAGTCGCTCTGCCCAGCAAGGAATCCTTCTTGTACGTTTTTGATCGCGTCACGGGCAAGCCGGTCTGGCCAATTGAAGAACGGCCGGTTCCACAGGGCGATGTGCCGGGCGAGTGGTACTCTCCCACCCAGCCGTTCCCAACAAAGCCCCCAGCCTATGCGCGCCAGGCCATCACGATGGACGACCTCATCGACTTCACACCAGAGCTGCATGCGAAAGCGCTGGATTTAGTGAAGCATTACAAGATGGGCCCCATGTTCCTGAGCGCGGTTGTCAGCAAGCTTCCGGGTCCGGTCGCAGCGCTGACCATCGGAACCTTGGGCGGCGGCACCAACTGGCCCGGCGCAGGATATGACCCTGAATCCCACACAGTCTTCGCGCCCGCGGCGAATGCGGGCGTGGCCCCTCTGGGGCTGGTCGAGCCGCCGGAAGGATTTTCTGATATTCGATACCTTGCCGGAGTCGCGGGCCAGAAATTCAGGGTTAACGAAGGCCCTGGCTTCGGCTCCGCCTCAGACGCGCCAAAGATTAGCGAGTCTCAAGCGAAACTGAATGCCATCTTGGCCAAATCAAATGCGAATACTCCAGAGGCTCCGCCGATCGGCACGACGGTAGATGGTCTGCCACTCGTGAAGCCGCCTTACGGCCTTCTCAGCGCGATTAACTTGGATCGTGGCGAGATGGTTTGGCAGGTGCCGCATGGCGATACGCCGGACTCAATTCGAAATAACCCGGCGCTCAAGGGGCTGAACATTCCCAAGACTGGCCAGCAAGGCAATGTCGGGCTGGTGGTGACCAAGACTTTGGTCATCATGGGTGACCCTCAGATTTCGACGACGCCTGACCATCCGCGCGGGGCCATGCTGCGCGCCTACGACAAGCAAACCGGTCAACAGGTGGGAGCGGTCTGGCTGCCAGCCCCGCAAAGCGGTTCGCCTATGACCTACACTTTCGATGGCAAGCAGTACATCATCGTGGCCGTCAGTGGCGGCAACTACTCCGGCGATTACATTGCTTTCAGTCTGCCTTCGACGCAATAAGGGGACAAGAGGGACTTTAGAGAGCCCGCGTTCGCAGGCCTTTTTCTGCGCTGACGCGTTCGAAGCAAGGCCAAAAATCCCATTGGGAAGAATCTGTTTGTGTATTGTGCTTCGTTTTGAGTGAGGGGATATGAAAACCAAGGGCGCGGCAGCGGCATTAATCGGTTTAGCGACAATATGCGCGTCCTACTCCGGCATTAACGCACAACAGCCACCGTTCTTACCTCAGGAAACGGCAGCGCCGGAATCGCTTACAGTGTGGGACGGCGTGTTCACCCAGAAACAAGCGGATCGAGGCAAAGAGCTCTACACCACACATTGTTCAGAATGTCACCTCGCAACATTGGTGGGTTCGGATATGACCCCTCCGCTCGTTGGCGGCGATTTCCTGTCAAACTGGACCGGCTCCACCCTCGGCGACTTATTTGAACGAATTCGCAAGACGATGCCGATGAACAACCCTGGATCGGTGCCACGCGATGCGATTCCCGACATCTTGGCCTACATATTAAGCGTAAACAAATTTCCGGTGGGCGAGACGGAACTCTCGCGCGACGCGCAACTGCTCAAGAAGATTCGGATCGAGGCCACGAAACCAGATCAAAGCAACAAAACCAGCAAAAGCGACAAGAGCGAATGACAGCGCTCGCCAACAGGTAACGTTCCTTTTTCATTTAAGGGAAACTAACTTGATCTGAAAGCGAAACGACCAGTTCCGGATCGTAACGGGCGAATGGCTGCCGAGGAGGTTGTGATGTCCTGTGCAGATTTATTAAGTTTCACGCGGATGCTATCTCTCGCCTGTGCGATCGCTATGGTGAGCGTCGCGGTCTCCGCGCAATCCAATCGTGGGTCGTCCCCGACCGAATCCTCTGCGGGACCGCTGGCGTCCTCCTGTGGCGTGCCGCCTGTCGAGGCGGGTCAACGACGCCAGCAGGCTGTGTTTCCGCTCGGTCAATACCCGGTCAAGCTCCCCGCGGTGTCAATGCTGGGCGCGCGCAACGACCTCCCCAATCCGTATCAGCCCGGCGTTGACTGGGGACAGTTGCCCGCTGGAAGGAAATGGGGATCGACGGCGAGCGTGACGACTGGGCCCGATGGCACAATCTGGGTCGCCGACCGATGTGGGAATTTCGGCGCAGGTGGCGCGACGTGTGCCGGCGCAAGCGCAAACGTCGACCCAATCTTTCAATTCGATCCGTCCGGCAAGTTACTGAAAAGCTTTGGCGCGGGAATGTTCATCAGCCCCCACAAATTGGTCGTGGACAAAAACGGCTACCTTTGGTTGGCCGACAATGGGGGACACCAAGTCTTCAAGCTGAACAAGGATGGCGGGATCTTGTTGACGCTCGGTAAGAAGGGAGTCGCCGGTACGGGACTCGATGAGTTCGATGCGCCGACCGCCGTCGCGATTGCGCCGAACGGCGATATCTTCGTCGGCGATGGACACTCCGGAGGCGGCACGGCCACAGGCAATGCGCGCATCATGAAGTTTGACAAGAACGGAAAGTTCCTCAAGACGTGGGGAACGAAAGGGATGGGGCCAGGCGAATTCGATTTGGTTCACGACCTGGCCTTCGATTCCAGAGGGCGGCTGTTTGTGGGCGACCGGCAGAACAACCGAATCCAGATCTTCGATCAGGACGGCAAGTTCCTCGCGCAGTGGTTCCAGTTTGGGCGGCCGAGCGGCATCTACATCGACAAGCGGACAGACACGATCTACGTGGCCGACTCGGAGTCGAGAGACGGTCGAACCAACACTGGAGAGTACGCACTACCACAGACTGGCTACGGGTACAATCTCGGCAGCCAGCGGGGCATCAGGATCGGGAGCGCCAGAGACGGCGCGGTGAAGTATTTTATTCCCGACCCTTGCCCCTATCCGTACCCTGCCGGTTCGAGCATGGCGGAAGGCGTGACTACGGATTTCGACGGGAACATCTACGGTGCGGACTACCTCATGGATGTGAGGAAATTCGTCAAGAAGTAAAAGCAAGATTTCACAACACACTGGCGAACGGTGGTTTCACCCGAGTCACGGGGCACTCGGAAGATAGTCATCGGCAAGAAGTCAAAACCTTCGTGGCATGCATTGGCAAAGACGGTGCCCTTCGTTGGCAAGACGACTCGGAATAGAACGCGCATCTGCGGGACCGCTATATGAACGAAGAGGCTGTTTCCTGAATGTGGCAACAAACCTTGATGAACCACTCGATAAGTCTGACTCTACAATCTAATTCCCGTTCTACGACCACTGCCCCGCAGGGCGAGACGCACACGGGTTGCACTTTTTATCCTAAGGAGCGGCTTTTGAGGCTGAAACCCAAATAGGTCATATAGACACCGAGAAGAAGTGCAAAGGCGGCAAATAGATTCGGATGTTGATTGTAACGAAGCCCAACGATGAAGATACGAGACTCCGTCTCCGGTGAGAGCAGCAACAAGAGCATCCCTTTGATTAGGCTTGCCCAACCGAAAAGGGTCACGATGATCGGCAGCACACCACCTGACCACACATTATGGGCGAGCACGATCGCCAGCCCAGCAGTCACTCCCATAAGACCAGAGATGAAAAGCAGCGGACGGTCTTGAATGATTGCCTTCATAATCTCTACCGTCGCGTGGGCGTGCGCGAACATGGTCAAGGAGATCACAATCAAATAGAGGCCGAGCAACTTGCCAAGGAATGCAGTACGTGGCGCCGTAATTTCCTCCGAAGCGAATCAAATCACAGGGCCTTTGGATTTAGCGCAAAATCCCGATTTGGATCTCTGGCTCGTGGATCGTACTCTGCTCAGGCCCCGGACACAACGAATTTGCCACCGGCCGCCAAATCCTGATAGGCGTTATCGGAATGTGAGATCGGCCGGAGCGCCCGCGGTCTCGCCCTGCGGAGCAATGCGTTTAGCCGGGTGTATAGTACCTTCCGAGAATTCAGCTGTTTGGACTTCCGGAGGGCTTTGTCGGGAGATGAAATTTATGACTAGACGCAAACTGACGTTACTATTGGTGGGCACCACGGCAGCCGGATTTATGGCTGGCGCGATCGTTACCAACAGAATGATTTCTGTGCAAGCACAGGCTAAGCCGGGATATGGAATCGCAGCGTTGGCTGGTCAACGTGTGGGGCAGGATGTGGACGGCCCCTACGATGTCGATCCAAACTGGCCAAAACCCATCACCGCCTTGCCTGGCCACGAGAAATGGACATACGGAGCAGTTGAAAGCGTCTACGCGGAAAGTCCCAATCGCGTTTTCATCCTCGAGCGCGGCGAAATTCCCAACCTGAAGCGCCCCGAGGAAGTTCCGTACGCTTCAGTTGGCCCGAGCATATCGTTCCCTGTCGCACAGGTGCCGTGGCGCAACGCCTCAGTGGGGCCCGTTACATCCGCCGGAAATCCGGTGTGGAGCGGCAAGCTTGGGGTCGATGCGCGTTGGGAGCACTGCATCGTCGTGGTAGATGCCAATGGCAACATCATCGAAGACTGGACGAAATGGGACAAGATGCTTCGCCGGCCGCACTTTATTACCATCAATCCCTACGATCCGGAAAAGCACGTTTGGGTGGTGGACGATCAAGGTCATTCGGTCTATGAATTCACGCATGATGGAAAGGAATTAGTAAAAACGCTTGGTACGCCCTACCAGCCCGGCAATGACGACAAGCATTTCAACCGACCCACGTTCATCAACTGGCTGCCGGACGGGACCACGTTCGTGACCGATGGCTACGGCAACACGCGCGTTGTGAAGTTCGACAAGGACGGCAACTACCTGATGACCTGGGGCACACCCTCGACGCCTCCGGACGACACCCGCCCGGCCACGTTCCACGACGTGCACGGCGTGGTATTTGACGTTCCCCGGCACCGCGTTTTCGTCACCGATCGCTCCGATCATCGCATCGAGATCTTCGACGAAAATGGGAAGTTCCTCGACCAGTGGACAACCGGAAAGCCGTCTACCCCGCAGTTCCTATACAAAGCAGCCGATGGCTTCCTCTGGATCGCAGACGGCTTAACCGCCAAGATCATCAAGTTCGATATGGACGGTCATCTGCTATATGAGTGGGGCAGCGGAGGCGATTGGCCTGGAGCGCTATGGAATGTGCACGGAATGAGCGTCGACCAGGAAGGAAATCTCTACCTCGCCGAGGTTAACAACGGCCGGGCCGAGAAATTCCGTCCCCGCCCCGGTGCAAACCCCGACCTCATCGTTGGTAAACCGGCATATTCCGCTTGGAAGTAGGTCGGGCTAACGTTTATTTCCGTAGGAGGCCTGTGTTCTTTGATTGGTAGTTTGATGCGGTCTTAATTCAGGGCACTGCTCTCGGTGCGGCTACATTCGCAGCCGGCTTATCCGCGAACCTTCGGATGAATCGTCTGGTGAGCTTTCTGTACCTGCGCTGTCGGCGAATTAATTGTGCAATCATACGGAAGCTGTGTATCTTCTGGCTTTGGAAACTAAATTGGAAAGGCGGGACAGCCTCATGCTCCCCCTGGACGGTTCACCCGCTGAACACATGGAATGCCTGGAAGTGTGTGGCGGAAGCCAGCTAACGGCGCGCGGCGGCGCGCATGGCTGGCGCAGCCCTTCGCTCCCTTTACCCACGGCGGCCAGAGCCGCGCCCGCGAATCTGAATGGTAGCCTCCCCCAAGCAGAATTAGGCACACAGCGCCGGCTTTCGTGCCCAAATATCCACGCGAACTTTGCGGGCCACATTCCGACTTCTCAGGAGCTGGACGAACAGTGAGTTGGTACTCATGCTTGATGCGGGAATTTCCCAAGAAAATTCTGACTCACCGACGAGCACTGGTTATGGAAGTTACTTAAGGCTTGCCGACAACTCGGGAATTACAGCATGGCGAGTTCAAGGTAGAACAGCTGCCGCGCCGCTACGCGATATGCGCTCCCTGAGTTCCCACATACACCGAGTACAACGACTGGCTCGCTGCCATGAACAGCCGATTGCGCTTGGTGCCTCCGAAGCAGATATTGGCGCAGATTTCCGGTAACAGGATCATCCCGATGCGCTGCCCGGCCGACGAAAACACGTGCACTCCATCGTAGCCAGCCCCACCACTCGCCCCCGCCCAAATATTGCCGTCCACGTCAGAGCGTATGCCGTCGGCGATGCCGGGCTTTCCACCCAACTTCATGTCGGTGAACGGCGTCTGATTGCGCAGCTTGTTATCGATGATGTCGAATACCTGGATATCTTTCGGTGCGCCCGTGTCGCAGACGTACAGTTTCTTGTAGTCGGGCGAGAAGCAGATGCCGTTGGGCTTATCGAGTGCGTCGGTCACTATTTCGATCTTGGCCGTCTTGGCATCCACGCGGTAGACAGCCTCCTTCAACTCCGGCTTGGCTTGGTTACCTTCATAGTTACCCAGGATGCCGTAAGGTGGGTCGGTAAACCAGATGGAACCATCTGGGTGGACTACAATATCGTTTGGCGAATTCAGCGGTTTGCCATTGTACTTATCGGCGATCGTCGTGACCGCGCCGCTATGCTCGTATCGCGCCACTCGCCGCCCAGCGTGTTCGCAGGAAAGCTGCCGCCCTTCGAAGTCGAACGTGTTGCCATTGCTGTAACCGCACGGGTTACGGAACGTGGTGACGTGCCCGTCCTCTTCGAGGAAACGCAACTGCCGATTGTTCGGAATATCGCTCCACACCAAGTACTGCCCCTGCGCGCACCAAGCAGGCCCCTCGGCCCATTTCGTCCCCACGTAATGCCGGTAGATGACGGCATTGAAAATCCGGTATTTCTCGAAACTCTTGTCCACCGCTATAACGTCCGGGTCGGGGTAGCGCACAGGCTGATTATTAGCCCAGTCGCGTTGTATCTGCGCCAGCGCCGGAGCGGCAACCAGGGCCAGGAACGATCTGCGACCTAAACCGGATTTTCCAGAATGAATGGGACACATCGCCCGGATTGTATCCCATTTCAGTGTCGATTCGGGGCGAGGATCTCGTACTGTCCGAGTCTTGTGCCGGCAGAAAGGGGACACATCAAGATTGAGCCAAGTTACTCGATCAGGAAATGGATGGCGGCGCAACCAGAAGTATTCCCCACTGGACCAGGTGGGTTCTGATAAACCTCTTATCCGAATGTGGATTTCTGACCCGTTGGGACGCAAAAAGCCGGTGGTCTCAATAGGTCGACGCAACACTTGCCCAAAGTCCTCTCGTAGAGAAACAAGAGAGATGGACATTCTGAACAATGAAGCCGGTGTCAGCGGCCACGCCTGTTTACTTGTCCGTGTTCCAAATATCGGCGATGACCTTCCACTTGCCATCCGCCTGCTTCTTCCAGGTGACGACGTACTTTTCGTTCTCGGTGATCGGCTTGCCTTTCTTATCGTTCATGGTCATGGCAAAGGTGCCAAATTCCACCGCGAGATCGCCAGAGCGCGCCACTTCGACGCGCGTGATGTCCCCCTCCATGTCGGAGGCCCCCGGCGTCGCAAAGAAGGCGGCCCAGACGCTGCGACGCTGGTCGGCTGTCTTAGCGATCGGCGCGTTCTGCGGATACACCCAGGCGTCGTCAGCATAATAGGAAAGCGTTTGGTCCAGATTCTTACCTTCAATGGCCTTGCCCCAGTCTTCGCGCGGCCGCTCGAATGGCCGCCTCGTCTTGCGCACGAGTGTCCACCGGGCGGTGCGGGTGGTTGTGCCGTCCCACAACTGGCCAAGACCGTAACGACGGCAGCCAAGTAGAGAACCAATGACATCGATGAGCGTTTCATGTTTAGTCTCCTCTGTGGAGGCAGCTGCACGAGCCCTCCAAACATGCGGCATTTTCCCTCCTTTCTCACACGTCTGGATGTGACCGTTGTCACGGTCGAAGGTATGGCAGCCACCTGCCCAAGAGACGCGACCTCGGCGACTCCTTTCCGCAAGAAAGGGTTTTTCAGCTTTTTGAAGGGGGGAGCCAGCTCGATTTGGACTTTCTCCAACTCCGGGTACCGGTCTAGTAGTGTCGCAACCTTAGTGGAAGGGAGAATTGGAAAGTCACGGTCAGACATCCTTATTCTCCCCCTCAGTTGATTCAATCTATTCTATTGGCTACCGTGAAGGCTGGCGTCGGGAGATGTCCTGACTGAGAGGACACGTTGGATTACCCAGTTCGCAAATAGATATATTTTCTATTCCCATTATTGACAATAAAAGCCCAACAACATAAGCTCACCTAACGCTGCAATTCCATTGGCAGTCAATATCGACTGAGGGAATCAACCCATGCTCCCAGACGGTCGAACTCATCTCCAGATGAATTCGAAAGATCAGCAATTCGAAAAGCTCTTGCGCGCTGCGTTCAACTTGTTCAAACGGCAGTCGTCGTCGCCGATCAAGGCCAAGCGAAAGAAGCATAGCAAAGCAGCGTAATTGCAAAGCGATCTAAATTTGGTAGTCGATTTCTATGATTGCTTGCAGTTCGTCGGGAGCGTGCGACTCTGGTGATTGGCTTCCCTCCAACTTGTGAACTCTTTCTCTCAAGTCTTTTACATGAGTTGCAACAGCAACCAGAGCATCGGAGAGAGGATCACTGATCTGTTTCGGGTCGGTGATGATGACGTGTTTGCCGTGCCGCAGGACGATATGTCCCGGTACGCCAACGACAGTGGAATCATCTGGAACATCCCTGAGCACAACCGAGCCAGCGCCAATTCGGGAGTTATTTCCCACTTGGATGTTGCCCAAGATTTTTGCGCCAGCGCCGATCACAACTCCATTGCCGATGGTGGGATGCCGTTTTAGTTTTTCCTTGCCCGTACCGCCGAGCGTTGCACCCTGATACAGCGTCACGTCATCGCCAATGATCGAGGTTTCTCCGATGACAACTCCCATGCCGTGATCAATGAACAAGCGACTCCCAATTTGCGCTGCCGGATGAATCTCAATGCCCGTCAAGAATCTGGCGACCTGGGAGAGCCATCGGGCCAGCAAGCGGAATTGGTGGTTCCACAGCCAGTGCGTGAACCGGTACGCGCAAATAGCATGTAAACCGGAGTAGCACAACACAACTTCGAGTCGCGATTTGGCCGCTGGGTCGCGTTCCAGAATTGACGCGATTTCCTCTCGGAGTGTACGCAATGAAGCTCCCATCACTTACCTTGCGGCGGCAGTCATCTGGCGCGCTTCATTTGTCAGGTTTTCAAACAGAACGCTGGTCAAATAGCGTTCGCCAAAGTCCGGCAACACAACGACGATGAGTTTTCCGCTATTTTCTTGGCGTTGTGCTACACGCAGCGCGGCCACTACGGCCGCGCCCGAGGAAATCCCGACGAGCAAGCCCTCTTCGAGGGCTAACCGGCGCGCCATTTCGATGGAATCCTGGCTCGATACCTGAAGAATCTCATCGATGTAATCAGTTCGCAGAATCTTGGGGACGAATCCAGCCCCGATACCTTGGATCTTGTGCGGGGATGGCTGGCCACCAGAGAGCACCGCGCTTTCGGTTGGCTCCACGGCGACAGTCTTAAAGGAAGGTTTTTTCGGCTTGATGTATTCAGAAACTCCTGTAAGCGTGCCGCCAGTCCCAACGCCTGAAATCAGAATGTCGACTTTGCCGTCCGTGTCGTTCCAGATTTCAGGGCCCGTCGTTTCAAAGTGAATCTTGGGATTCGCAGGATTATCAAACTGTTGAAGAATGTAACCGTCAGGTGTCGCCGCCAGGATTTCGACGGCTTTCTGTATGGCTCCATTCATGCCTTTCGGCCCAGGAGTGAGGACGATGTCGGCACCGAATGCTTTGAGCAGAACACGGCGCTCGAGACTCATCGTCTCGGGCATGGTCAAGATGAGCTTGTAGCCCTTAACCGCGGCCACAAACGCGAGGGCAATGCCGGTGTTGCCGCTTGTCGGCTCAATGAGCACAGTCTTCCCGGCGTGGATTTTTCCAGCCCGCTCAGCTTCTACAATTAAGCTTACCCCAATGCGATCCTTAACGCTGGCATTTGGGTTGAAGCTTTCCAGTTTCGCCAGCACTGTCGCTTTGCTGCCGACTGACACTTTGTTCAAACGCACTAACGGCGTGTTCCCAATTAGTTCGGTAATATCCTTTGCGAATTTCATCCTCATCCCCCGTTCACTCGAAGCGAGCAGCCGGGAAGAGACGCTCACCTGGTGCATTGAATTTGTCTCAGCCTTGCTTGCAGCGCGTAACTTTCATCGGCGCCCGACACTTATTTCCCGGACCCGTAGACTGAAACGGCCCGCGATTCGGAGATCGCAGGCCGTTGAGGAATCTTTGGTTCAGCAGTTTCTATCTATTGCCCGATTCCTCGTACAACCCGCAACCTTCGCTTGTGGCCTCTACAACAGCCGCACGCATAAGAGCAGTCTTGTGAGTTGCGGCTACGGAGGAGCATTGCTCAACATAAGTTAGCACTTCGCCTTCTGCACGAGAACAGGAAAAATGAAAATCTCCGTGCGCGACGGTAGCAATCTAGGCAGCCTTCAGATACCCCAAGCCTCATTAGTTTTACTTAACGGTTCCGAAAGAATACCGCTGTTTGCGCGCCGCGAGGAAGACGTGCTCCGCCTTGTTGCCGACGGCCTCAAGAACCGCGAAATTGCTCAGCGGCTTAAGGTGAAGGAACATTCCATCAGGAACGACATCTACCGAATCTTTGAGAAGTTGGGAGTCTCCAGCCGAGTCGAGCTTATCCTTTATGTGTTTAGCCACCGGGATAGTAGCAGTTAGGCTCGCCTGTCCTGCCTACATAGCCAGGGCTCATGTGTTACCCTCCCCTATTGGTGCCATGAAATCCGAGACTCTGCCCTATCAGCAAGGTATCACTCATGCTGAATGAACCGTTTCACAAGCGCGAAATACCTGCGGTATTGACTCGCTTCATCTCGTAGGTCATTCACCAGTTCCCGGCACGCGTGTTTTTTCGGCTCGTTCTTCATGTCCGGAATCAATTTGTCCAGCTTGCCAGCTCGCTCATCTATCTTCTTTACTTCTTCTTCAAGATATCTGATATGAGCCTAACCGCGCACTCAAAATCGGTTTTATCGGCAATCAAGGCAAGCGAGCCGTCTTTGGCGATCATCGGCTTTCCAAGGAATATAAGCCAGAGCAAGCGCGGACTTCTAGCTCGACTTGAATGTTACGGAGAGCTGGACGGTATGAGTGATGCCGCTTTTTCCGATCGAAGTTCCGACGACGGTAATGGATTGGGTCCTTAAAGATGGTGGCGGCGTTTCAAGGGATGGATTTCCGCACCCGAGCGTTAGGGCCATGGCGAAAAGGCACCAAACGAGCGACGGCCTCGGCCTGCGCGGCCATCGTTTCAAGCCCAGCAGGAAGGCCCACGGAGCAAGCAGGATCGCCGAGGCGCACAAAAAGAGACGAGGCGCCGGATTTGCCGCCGCGCTTTGCGTCCGGTTCGACTCGATTTGCAAAACCGAATTGCCACTTCCGCCCAGTAGGATCGTGGGGGCTACGCTGCAGGAAAGGTCCGTCTGACCGGCAAAGCAAGAAAGAGCGAGGTCCTGGTCAAACCCCCGAAGTGCTTTTACGCTGATCGGGATGCTGGCCGACTGGCCGTCGCCCAAGATCGCCGAAACGGAAGACAGAACGAGCTGAAAATCGGGAGCGTTGGGATTCGTCGCGTTGACAGCAACCGAGGCCGAGCTTGCTCCAAAGCTGGAGTCTCCCGCGTACGAGGCAGTCACATAGTGCATGCCGGGAGACAGAGTCTGCAGGACATAACTCGCGTTTCCGTCGCTTCCGATCGTGCCCTGCCCGATTGGCGCGTTGCCCTCGGAGAAAATCACGACGCCGGACGGCACGCGCGAGCGCGCCCGCACGGTTGCCTTCAGGGTCAACTCCGAGGAACCGCCTCCCTGGGGCGGTCCAACGAGAATCATCGTGGTGAGATTGGCCTGCGTGCCGTTCACAGCAAGCGCGAACGGCTGCGAATTGCTGGCAGCGTACACGCCGTTTGCAAGGTAAGAAGCCGTGATGGAGTGCGTGCCGGAGCCAGCGAAGACGGCGCTGAAAACGGCGGTTCCCGTCACGTCGAGCGGCTGCACGTCGAGAATCGAAGTGCCGTCGTAGAAGACGACTGCGCCGGCGGGCGTTCCGGCAGACGCGCTCACGCTGGCCGACAACGTCACGGCGCCTCCCACGACCGCGGGGGATGGCATCACGTTGAGAGCGGTCGCCGTTGCGTCCGCCGTCACGGCCTCGCTCACTCCGGC
Organism: uncultured Acidobacteriota bacterium; assembly: GCA_963740035.1. Classification (GTDB taxonomy): domain Bacteria; phylum Acidobacteriota; class Terriglobia; order Acidiferrales; family UBA7541; genus Palsa-360. The sequence goes on along the minus strand of CAVUDA010000034.1, from coordinate 86,825 downwards.
GGACGTGCTCGAGGCGAATCCGATGTTCCCCGGGTAAATAGTGCCGAGGCCAAGGTAGTTCGCCGTCAGCGTATGCGTGCCCGCAGCGAGGAGTGGCGTATCAAAGATCGCCTGTCCGTTGGCGTTCAGATACGCGTCGCCCAGATTCGTCGCCCCATCGTGGAAGGCTACGACGCCGTTAAAACCAAGTATGCTGTTCGGAAGCGGGCCCGGCGATGTGACCGATGCAGTGAGGGTGATCGTGCGGCTGGTGACAGCGGGATTCGGAGCGGCCGCAAGCGTCGTCGAGGTGGCGTAAATGAGCGGCACGACGGTGTGCGTCGCGGAAAAGGTGCTGGCTGGAAATGTGGAATCTCCGCTGTAGGATGCCGTGACGATATGCTGCCCGGCGCCGGGCGACGAGCTGACCACGCTGGAGGCCATGCCATTCTGGAGCGGCACGGTGGAAACAAAGGCGCCGTCCAACTCAAACGTCACCGTCCCGGTTGGCGTGCCGAAACCGGATTGAAGCGGAGTCACAGAGACGGTCAGCGTGAATGGGGACGCGTAAACCGATGGCTCAGGCGATGCGCTCACACTGCCCTGCAACGAAGTCGAGTTGGGGTCGTTCAGCAGCACGGTCACCGTGCTCAACGAACTCGTACTCAGCCCGCCGTTGGCCACTATGATGTCAGGGTAACCGTCTCCGTTGAGGTCCTGAATCGCGAAATTGCCGACGGGTCCGGCAAGGTAGTGAACCTCCGGGCCGAACGTGCGGTTGCCTTCGTTGTGAATCACGCAAATGATGTTGCCGTCGGACAGCACGAGGTCTGGCTTTCCGTCTTGATTCACATCCGCGGCGGCGATCTGGGTATATGCCGCAGAGAGAGTCATGAGAAATGGTCCGTTAAACGTGCCGTCGCCGTTGCCGTAGAAAATCTCCGCGACCTGCGGGTAGCTGATGAGCGCGATGATGTCGGCGTTGCCGTCGCCGTCAAAGTCGGCGACCGCGATGGCTTCGGGGGCGTTGAGATTGGAATAGCCGGGTAGTTCCGTCGAAAAAAGCCTGCCTGTACGGAAAGTTCCGTCGCCGTTTCCGAGAAGCGGCTGCAAATTCGTAACGCCTACGTTGGCGACGAGATCGGGTATGCCGTCGTTGTTGAAGTCCCCAACGGCGGGCTCAACCTGGGACGCCACGCCGAGATTTGACGTCGCCGCATGAAAGGTACGGTTGGCCTGACCGAGCAGAATCTCGAGCGAGCTGTAGTTAGTGATGACGGCGTCGCTACGGTGATCGCGATTGAAGTCGGCAACGACCGTCTGGCTGAATCCAACAACAGAGTAACCCTGCAGGTCGAGTGGAGCGGTGAAGGTCCCGTCGCCGATTCCGTAGAAGACTTCCCCGTTTGAGTTATTACCGCCGAGGATCAGATCGGCGCGGCCGTCACCATCGAAGTCGCCGGTATGAATGGTGGTGACGGACGTGCTGCCGCTGGCGCCGCTGTTGGTGTCCGGCGTGATCTCGAACGTGCCGTCGCCCTTGCCCAGCAGGATGCGCGGGTTGGGTGCGGAAACGCCCACAGCGATATCCGGAATGTGGTCGCCGTTGAAGTCAGCGATCGCCACGCCGGTCGCGGGCTCGTTCACGTTGTAGGTGTTGGCCGAATTCAGAGTTCCGTCCGGCCTGTCGAGAAAGATAGCGATGCCGCCCGGCGCGGCAATCGCGAAATCGAGGCGCCCGTCGTTGTTGAAGTCGCCGGTCGCGAACACCCCGTTATCTCCGCCGGCGATGTAGCTGACGGGCGGCTTGTATTTCAAATTTCCCGTCCCCAGTAAGATGTTGACGCCGAGTTCGGACAGACCGGAAATATCCAGAATTCCATCGCCGTTTAGGTCCGCGATGGCCATGAGTTGCATCCCACCAGCGTTCCCGATGCCGCCGACGGGAACCGCCGCAAATGTGCCATCGGGATTGCCGTGCAGAATATCGATTCCGCCCGCGAAATCCACGATCACCATATCCGGATGGCCGTCGCCCTCGATGTCGAAAAGCAGCAGGCTGCTTATGTTGTCGGGGCCAGAATAGGTGACGCCGGGTTGGAACGTGCCGTCGCCATTACCGAGAAAGACGGTGGCGCTGGCGCCGAGGTTCCCGTGAATCACGAAATCCTGGTGGCCGTCGCCGTTGAGGTCAGCAACAAAAATCTGGCCGGCGCCGCTGTTCTCTGACAGCGTGCCCTTCAGCGTGAACGAGCCGGTTCCGTTTCCCAGGAGCACGTACATGACGTCATTGAGCGCGTCCGTGGCGATGAGGTCCAAATTGCCGTCGCCGTTGAAATCGGCGACGCCGAAGCTGACGACCGTCGCGTAGTTGGATCCGCCGGCCGCGAAATACGAGTAAAGGATAGGCTGGAAGGTTCCGTCGCCGTTGCCGAGGAACACGCCAATCTGACCCTGCGGCGCGCCGCCGCCCACCAGCAGGTCAAGGTTGCCGTCATGATTGAAATCGGCAATGGTGATGGCCCCGCCGATCCCCGGCGGCAACGGGATGCTCTGCCCCGGGCGGAACGAGCCGTCGCCGTTGCCGAGCAGGATGTGAAGGGTGAAAGAGGAATCCTGCCAGACGAGGTCGAGCTTGCCGTCCTTGTTGAAGTCTCCAGAATTCATGGACGCCGGGGTGGAACCTGTCGAAATGAATAGGGGATTTTTGAACGTCTCGGCGCGGAGCGGGCGGCCGCACAGAGGCAGCAGCCATGGCCGCCAGAACGATTTGCGCCACACGGCGCTTCAGCAGGTTCATCGGAGAGCCCCGGAACCGATATCACGAGCATTGGGGAAGGATGCTACGATAGCACATCGGACGTTGCAAGGAAGTAAACAAAATGAAATTAAATAAATAGCTGGCCGCCCCGGCATACCGCAGAATCGATCTTGACTAACTCGTACATTCGTTGCATACTTTCCGCCCTCACGAAGAAAAGCAATCCGCAGGGATCTGGGGTCGCGCCAATGACTCACTGGCGGAGTTTTCGCCGCGCTTATTTGTTTCTCGCGACCGCCGGAATTGCCGCGGCGCTCGCCGGAGGCTGCGGCGGGTCGTCGTCCGCAAGTTCAGGTTCGACCGGCGGGTCGGGCGGCTCCGGCGGAGGGGGATCCGGTCCCCAGCCGGATTTCACACTGTCCATTCAGCCCAGCCAGGTTTCTGTTCTTGAGGGATCGGCGAATACCGTGGCCGTTTCGGTAACAGCGGTCAACGGATTTTCTTCGGAGGTCTCGGTTACGATTTCCGGCATGCCGTCGGGAGTGACGGCCGCGCCTTCCCAGTTTTCCATCAGCCCGGGCTCGCCTCAGACCGTTCTGTTGTCGGCGGGCGCGGGCAGCACGACCGGGACCGCTAGCCTCACCGTCAGCGCTGTGTCCGGCGCGCTCAAGCATGGCGGGCAGATCTCCTTCGCCGTGAGCCTGTACTCGACGCACCCGCCGTTCCGCACCGGCTATGTGCGGACCGACGCGCAATTCGACTATGGCTTCCTAAACTTTTTCCCGCAGACATGGATGATCTACGATCCCCCGACGAAGCGCTTTTTTGTCAGTAACACGGCGCTGAACCGTGTCGACGTGTTCGATGCGACCACCGAGGCTTGGATCGCCCGCATCCCCGTCCCAGGCGCCTGGGTGGGCGACGAAACCCCGGATCACTCGACGATCTACATGGGCACGCAAGTCGGCGATTTATACGAAATCGATCCGGTGGCCATGGCGGTGAAGGCGCGCATTCCCGCGGTGCAGATCGGCCCCGCAGGTTTCAGCGCGTATGAGGCGCGCGTGATGGCCGGCGGCAAGCTGGCCCTTCTGGGCGGCCAGGGAGGCATCCCGGCGGTCGATGGATACTCCGAAGTTGGCCTCTGGGATCCCACCGACAACACGCTCGTGACCTACGCTTCGTACTACGGCAGCACCGAGACCAGGGTTACCACGGCGCCCGTCTGCGGTTTCCTCGAAAACATTGGCGAGATGGCCATCAGCGCGGATCGCACACGAATTCTCCTCGGCAGTGCCGACAGCGACGACACCCTCTGCTCGCTCGATCCCAATACGGGCGCCTACGTGACGGTCGCGGCGTATCTTACCGGGATCGGTGTCAGCCAGATCCTCGTGCCACCGGACGGTAAGGAGATCATCGTTCCCAGCGGGTCCACCGTGGCGGTTTACGACTCCACGGGACTTTTCCAAACCGACTTGTTTCAAATCCCTGGCGCCGGGACCTCCCATTTTCTTCTCAGCCTGGACGGAAACACGCTCTATGCCGCGCCCTACCTATCGGGCCAGCCGCTCCTGGCTTACAACTGGCGCACCCATGAACAGACCGGATGGGCGCCCGTTTTCTACGTCGGTGACATCGAATCCACCGTCACGCCGATGGCCGTCGATGAAACCGGCTTGATCATCGGGCCCCTCGGCGAAGGCGTCGGCTTCTTGGACGCGGGCGCGCTTCAGGCGGGCCCCGCTAACCCAACGATTTTCCTGAGCGGCGGGCAGCTGTTACAGCCTACCTACGGGCCGGTCCAAGGCGGCACCAGCACGCTCTTGGACGGCCTGCAGACCTCCAAGGCCGCAAAAGTCTATTTTGGAAATCAACTCGCGACGGGAGTTTCTGAACAGCCTCTCGGGATTGTGGCGAACTCACCCACCGGCGAAGCCGGCGCCGCGGATGTCGCGGTCACCTACACGGACGGCGGGCTCTCGCTTTTCCCCGAAGCTTTCAGCTATGGCCCGTCGATCGTGGAAATTGCTCCTGCGGCATCCACCTCGGAGGGCGGCGGCACGGGAAGAATCTATGGATATGGATTTGGTCCCCCGACGCAGGCGGGCATGGTCGAGGCCAGCCTCAACATTACGGTCGGAGGAACCCCAGCCACGGTCACCGCCTATTCCGGATTTCCTTATTTCAATTCAATTCCGTTCTGCTGCATGGCGCCGATTGAATCTTTGCAATTCACCTGGCCCGCCGGGACGGCCGGAACAACTGCGGATATCAGCGTTTCTGACTCCGCCGGTTCAGTTACCGCAAAGTCTGCGGCGCGCTATTTCCCCGCAGTCCAGCAATTCCCGCTGCCGGGAGCCGCACTCACACAAGGGATTTACGACTCGGGGCGCAACGTCTACTACTTTGCGGACCAGACCAAGATTCAAATTTTTTCCAAGACTCAGGAAGCCTGGCGAACGCCTATTGCGATACCCGGAGCGAGCCGGTTATGGGGAGTGTCGCTCTCGCCAGATGGAACCAAACTCGCGATCTCCGATCCGGGAGCCGATCTCATTTATCTTCTAAATCCCGACACTCCCAATTCGATCCAGACATTTTCGTTGCCGAATACCGCCTTCGAGCAAGGCAGTTTTCCGGGCGGCCTTGCCGTTACCGACTCCGGAATCATTTATTACAACGCGTTCTATATCGACTTCTCCGGCGGATGGTCGCTCCACCGCCTGGACACCTCGACCGGCACCGTCACGCACTACCAGTTGCAGGCTGGCAACTTTGGCGCGGATGCATACGTGCGGCTGCTGCTGAGCAGCGACAATACTCGCTTGTACGGCAATTTCGGCGGGCTTGTGTACGCACTTGATACGGCCACGGACGCTCCCTTCTTCAATTCCGGCGCCATTGGCGGGGACTACGAGCTGGCGCTGGCGAGCAACCAGACCTGGATGTCCGCCGCGGAGTTTCTCCTGGATACGGACCTGAACGAGGAGTCTTATGTGGCTCTGACTCCCCGCGAAACGTGGAACCAGACCTACGTCTACGGTGAAAAAATGAGTCCCGACGGAAGCTTCCTGTTTGCGCCCGGTACGAACAGCCTGGATGTGTTGGACGGGCGCCTTGGGACGCTGCTGGATCGGATCGCCTTGCCGGTGACGCTCAACGGCAACTTCGACGCATTGGCGAGCGACGGCAAGGACAACATCCTGTTGGCGATTACAGGCCTGAACGGCGACGGCGTCGCGGTAATCGACTTGACGTCGCTGGCCGAGCCGCCGCCGCTTCCCTACGTGCTTGCGGCGCGCTCCGGGCTCGTGCGCATGGCGGCGGCCGCCGCCGATCGCGCGAAGCCGAACGCGGGCTCGAAATCCGCGGGTTCCGGCGCGGCGCACGGAGCGCCACGGCTTTCGCACGTCATGAATTCTCCGCGGCGGTAAGCGGCGCGGCTTCTTCCGGTTCGCGGTGGAATGCGAAGTGGGACTCAGCGGATGCTTTATGAAGACGGAATCGACGAAGCGGCGGGCCCGGCGCGCGGCCTTGTTCGTCACTGCCGCGCTCCTCGCCGGCTGCGGTGACGGAGGAACCTCCACGTTTACTCCGTCGCCCGGCGTGCCTGCGTCGTTTGCGATTTCCGCCACCCCTTCCAGCGTCACGTTTTCGGCGAATACCACGGTGCAGATTCAGCTTCAGCTGTTTCCGATCAGCGGATTTTCCGGAACGGCCTCGGTCAGCATTTCGGCATTGCCGGCAGGAGTGACCACGTCACGAGTCTCTCCGTTTTCTCTTTCCACAGCCCAGACGCTGACGCTGACCGCGGGCGCGGGGGTTACGAATGGCACCTATGTGCTCAGCTTCAACGCCACGAGCGGCAGCCTGTCTTCGAACACGTCCGCGTCGCTCCAGATCGAACCGCTCGCAGCATTCAGTCTGAGTTCGATGGCGTCGAACCTGATCGTCCGCCAAGGCGGATCCACGTCGGCGATCTTCGACATCATCGATAGTGCCAGTGGTTACACCAACTTCGACGTCGGGCACAGCGAGCTGCGCGAGAGGGTAATCCTGCCCGAGCAGTTCACAACCCCGGGAACAATCGCCATGACGATGGACCCGGCTGGCCAGAACATCTTCCTGATTACGATCGCGGGGCTGACCGTGGTGACGCTCGATGCTGTGCCGCTCTCCATCGGCAGCGTCACGCCCAGCGCGGCCGCTTCCGGAGCGACCGTCACGATCCGCGGCAGCGAATTTGCGCCCACGACGACCGTCTCATTTGGCGGTGCAACCAGCAGCGCCACTTTCGTCGATGAGGATACGCTTCAAGCGGTTATCCCCGGCTCGCTTCCGAGCGGAGCACTTTCCATCACGGTTGCCAATCCTGGTGGCTCGACATACACCCTCGATGCCGCACTTACAATCGAGTGACGGTTCTCGTGGACTCAGACAAGTCGTGGTTGAGGAGGACCGTAGACTGCCATTGCTGGTAGGGAGAGAAACAGCACACCAGCCACCCAAAACATGCACAGGCAGCGTTTCATTGGCTAAACGTAATTATTTCTTGTGCAGGCGAATCTCGGTGAAGTCCCCCCGGCCAAGAGTGTGTGAGCGCCATAGACCTCTTTTCGTAATGCCAAATTGTTTTGTAGTCAGCGATCCGCTTGCAATTCACAAACACATCGCCGCGAACAGGATTGTAAAGGCGGCCAATATTTCATCTTGGCGAGACGCTGGGGTATGCCATCCATAGAGATGATTCGCAAGTGATGCTGTGATCCAATCCGAAACCGATCGAACGCATTATTCCGGTTTCCGAATCCCTTTCATTGCACCAATAGTTTCACATTGCCACTCCGACATTGAGTCTCCCCAACCCAAAATCTGGCACAGGGGGGAACTTTGGCGCGCCCCATATCCCTTAACGTCAAGGTGCCGCTGTCAATGGATAATTGATAGAACGAAGAAGATGGGAATTCGGCCCGGGTCTTCAGATCGCCCGTCACTGTGACCGATAGGCGCCCCGGGCAGGCGGCCCATCGGTCAGGATTTCCGGACTGTTACTTCAACTCCGTAACGCCCTTGACGGGCTGAGAGCTCGAATCACCCAGTTGAGTACCGTCCGCCGTCAGCACGGCGATGATGCGGCCGGCTGGCTGGCCGCTCTTGACCGGTTCAATCTTTACCGTCACCTGATCGCCGGGCTTAAAAGAGTTCTTGCGATAACCGGCCGGATACGTCACGGCGGGAGACTGGGTCTCGGCAATCCACTCCGTCACCTTGCCGTCTTCGCCTTTCACTTCGATGGTCAACAAGCAGTGCGGATTGGAGTAGAGCCACTCCTTGACGGTCCCTTTGAGGACCACTTTCTTCTCGATGTCAAACGATGCGGCGCCATGGTGCGCGAACAACGGCGCTGATATCACCAGTCCAATGAGCAAACCCACGAAGACAACAAACTTGTTTCTCATTGCCCCTCCGTTCCGTCAATGGCGATATTCTAGAGTGATTGGTCTCCTGATCTTGACGATGGCTTGGTGTCGGCACGCCTTCCGACGATTGGCGCAAGTATACTCCAATCATCGAGCCATTTAGTAAGTGTTCGGATACTGGCGAAAGTGAAACACCCGTCACACCGCCGGTATGAGGCTGCGTTACCGAATTTGATTACCTAAGTGTCGGGCCTGCGGCGGGTCCGCCAATCAAGGTCGCGGAAACCGGGTTTGGCTTACTTGCCATTCGCGCCTGTGGCGCTGCCGAAACGCTTGTTGTAATTCTCGGCCTCCACGGGCGAGCAGTAATACTCCATAATATCGGTGCGGGGATCCTGCAACCGCAGGGGCATTTTCATGGTTTCCCACGGCTTGGTGTAAATCTTCGGATCGTCGATCGTCTCTGACCATTCCATTTCATCGGCGCTGATGCGATGGAAGGTTTCCGTCACGTGTATCTGGTCGCTGATGGGCCGGCCGGTGGAATCAAGCCAGACGCGATCCTCCGGCATCATTCCGACCGTATCGACCTGGAAAGTATAATCGTCCAGCCATTTACCTACTGAATAACCAAAAAACCGCTGTTCGCGGATCTGTCCGTCCAGTTCGACGGCGCCGTCCAGTAATTTGGGCAACGGCCTCCCGTCGGTCCAAATGACGCGCCAGCGGTTGTCGTAGTGATACAGGATCGCCACTTTGTAATCGTCCTGGAAGATCTGCGTCAGCCGGAGGTTGTAGTGGTTGTAGCGCGGTATTCCCAACGGCTCGCACTTGTTCCGGGGATCGTTGGTCTGCATGGGCAGGACCGCGTCGGCGCCCTCGAGCGCCTTGTGCGATTTGTACTGCTCCAGACCGTACGGCGTGTACGGCAGAGCGTTTTCTGGCTGGCCGTTGTTCGGCTTCAATTGCACGCCGCCGGCCTGAGTTCCAGAGGCTGCTCTGAGCGTCCCCCACATGCCGGTCAAATTTCGCTTTGGAGCGGGCTTGCGGTTCGCCGGCGCGATCGGCGGTTTATTCCAGACCGGATCCGGCCAGGTTGCCTTCGGTTCATCCTGCGCATTTTGAGCAGACGCGGCGATCTGAAAAGCCAGCGCCGCAATCAGCGGAAAAATTGCCAAAAACACCGGACGATTTCGCATGACCACCTCCTCCGAAGACCGGCCCTCCGATTCAGGCCGCTGCGCTCACTCAGGCAACAACGACCCGCTCAGATAGGCCGTTTGAGCGGCCAGTCTATTCAAGCAGGCCACAAGGGTCAAGCACTCCACGGGGTACGAACACGTACGGACAAATTCGGCTACACCTGCGGTTCACGGGTTGCTGTGGACTGTTAGCGGGCAATCAAAGGGTAATTCCGTGAAAAGCCACCATTGAGGAAGACCAACCTATTTTGTACTTTCAGATTTTTACCAGCCTATTGAATTGATTTTTGGACCCCTCCTAGTTTCTTGGTCATATTGGTGCTATAAGAATGGGAATTATGAGGTTCATCTAACATCCGGCAAAAATAGAGACCTCGCGCCATTCATGGTGGTCCCAGGCCGAGGCTCCCTAGGAAGGTCGTTTTTAAAATCGTAATTCCAATCATTGGTAACGAACAATGAGGAAGGTCACATATATACGCGCACCGAAGGACTTGTCACCCCAGCTCAGAGGTCTTTACGAGCGGGTGGCTCGTCAGCTTGGTGTCGATGCCTCATACGTCAGCCAAGTCGCTCGCGGAGAAAGCCAATCGGCTCTGGTGGAGAACGCATTGAAGCACGAGCTTACTCAGATCCTGGAGCGAGGAGCTAAATCCTCTTGCCGCCATGAAGTTCAATTCTATTCGGAAGATAGGGTGCTTCTCGACCGCCTTGTTCCTTTTGTTGCTGCCGCTCTGAAAAGCGATGATGCGGCCATCATTGTTGCGACCGAATCGCACCGGGATAGCCTTGTCCAGAGATTGAAGTCGGAGCGAATCGATGTGGATGCCGCGATTAAGGCGGGGTCGTATGTCGCGGTGGATGCCGCCGGCACACTCTCCATTTTTATGGTGAATGACATGCCAGAATCGGACCGCTTTTTGAAGGTTGTGGGCGGTTTTATCGAGGAGGCTGCGAAAACAGGGAAAACATCACATCGTCGCGTTGCAGTTTTTGGAGAATGGGTGTCTCTCTTGTGGAAGGTAGGTAAAGCGGACGCCGCGATTCGGCTTGAACAGTTGGGGAATCAGTTAGTCACGACCCACGACGTTGACATCCTCTGCGGGTATGAGATGAGCAGTGCTTACGGAGAAGAAGACGAAGATTTTAAGAGCATATGCGCGGAACACTCAGCCATTTATTCCCATGGGAAATAACTGACAGGCTTGGATGACAACTGGAGTGCGCGCCACCGCGACGCCATAGACGAGCAGTTCACACAAACATTCATCGACGGTTCTGCATATCAATCGTAACTTGCGCAATACGCGCCTGCCGAGGCAGAGATTTTGCGATGCGGAAAATCGAAAAGGAATTACGCGAAACCAAAACCCCTATCGAGCGAATCTTCTACGACATTGTCAAACGCAAAATGAGTGCCAAGGAGCGACGGATTCTATTGGGTCCGCCCAAGAAGAATCCTAAGCAGAAGTGATCCGCTCGTCCCGTTTCTATGTGCGTGAGAGTTCGTTGCCAAGAAAACGAAATGCTGGAACCGCGGGTGAACTAATGAAAACCAATTTATCGGAAACTAGGCAGGCTGGAGTTCAACCCGTGTGACGCGGACTTCCGCGCGGTCTATTTGTCTTACCGGGTTGACACTTGGGTCGGGCGTGTTGGCCGCACCGGGAGTCTGGGCTCCTGCGTGCAATGCGGAAAGCATTAAAGGCAGAGGTAGAAACATCGTTCAGATTCGCATCGTTCGCCCCCTGGCTTTTTGTGGCACAGACTTCAGTCTGTGGGGCTCCACTTGATCTTGGCTGGCGCGTCCGGCCCGGAATGCTCAACAGAAACCCAAAGACTGAAGTCTGTGCTACTGGAACTCCACAACTTTGCAGAGAGTCCGACTTCTCGGAAGCAACCACAAAAAGCCAAACCTGCCGGAATCAATCCAATATCCAGAAGACGTTTAGGCCTAATTTCCCGACATTCTCTTCGCTGATACCGAAGGCACGATCTTGCCGGACTGCCAGACCGCGGACAGCCTCTCCGTGTTGCGAATATCGTCGAGCGGGTTGGCATCCAGCACGAGGAAATCGGCCCTCGTGCCCGGTTGTAGAATTCCGAACTGCTTGGCCCCGCCCAGAATTTCCGCATTCGTCCCGGTCGCAGCGACGATCGCTTTCATAGGCGTGAGCCCTGCTTCCACCATTAACTGCAATTCCCGATGTTCAAGGTAGCCGGGGAATCGCGTGGGGATTCCCGAATCCGTGCCGAACGCGATTTTCACTCCCGCGTCGGAGAGCGTCTTCAGATTTTTCTTTCCCATTTCAAGCCCCGCCCTGTACTTGCCGATATCCGGGTCTTTGCGGATTTTTTCAACATTTTCCGTACTTCGGACCATAGCGATCGCCGCAGGCTCGAACCCCGCCACGAAGAACGGATCGTCCAGCCACTTCAAGTTGTCGGCATAAGCAAACAGGACTTCGTCGCGGACAAGGGTGGGGATCAGGAAAACGCCGCGTGCTTTCATGGTTTGCATCAAGTCCTGGTCCACGGGCTGATCGCGAATGCTGTGGGCGAAGCCGTCGATGCCGGCCGCGAGCAGCGCCTTTGCGTCGCTCAAGTAAAATTCATGGGCGAATACACGGATGTGCTGCTTATGCGCTTCATCGATGATGGCCTGATAGATCTCGGGCTTTATTTTCACGCCGTGCCCCAGCCCGTCGTCCACCCACATCTTCATGAAATCAGGGTGATGCGCGGCGAGTTCCCGGACGTCGGCGCGGGCTTCCTCCGGAGTTTGAGGGCGGTAGCGATGGTCCGCGGGATTTGCTCGCCCGGTATATTCAAGGAAGCCTCGGCCCGCGGTGAAGAGGCGCGCGCCTCCCAAGGTACCTGCGTGCTGAGCGTCGCGTATTTTGTAAATCTCATCATCGTCCTGACCGAGGGATGTTGTGGTTGCCACGCCATAGGAAAGATATTTGTTGAGCTGATTGACAACATTTTCCTGGGTGTAGTGTCCGGCCACGGAATCGGCGCCATTTGTGGAAAGCCCGAGGTGGCCGTGAAGGTTGATCAGCGCGGGCATAATCGTTTTTCCGGTGACGTCCTTCACATCGGCGTCACCAGGAATGGAGACCGCCCCCGCCTTTCCGGCTGCGACGATATGATCGCCTTCGATGACGAGCACGGAGTTCTCGATTGCCGGCCGGCCTGTCCCGTCAATCAGGCGCGCCCCTTTCAGTACGATCTGCCGCGTCTTGGTCTGCGCGCCGGTGCGGGGGCAAACAACAAACACAGTAAGAAAAATACCCAGGATCAACCAGGCGTACGATCGGTGGAAGGATTTCATTTTTTGTCTCCTCGCTGTGCCGGGATACTATTCCAGGAAGCCGCACCGGTCAAACACACACGGAAGGAATGACCGGCCAAAAGTCGGGACGATCCGTGGCGCTCTTTCGCGGGGCTACGAGCCCTCTTGTCGGAATATGGCTCCCTGTCCGGCGATATTCCATCCACATGAGTGTATCCGGCAAACGAACGAGGACAATCCCAACGGCTCCGAGTTGTGGTATGCTCCTTTTACTTCGATGGTCAGGGAGGCATTGGTTATGAAAAAATTGGTTCTAGGTTTTGCGGTTTCCTTGCTGATTAGCTTGCCTGTTTTGGCTGCGCTCAAGGTAGGCGATATGGCGCCCAATTTCTCGGCTCGCGGTTCGCTGGGAGGAAAAGAATTTGATTTTTCCCTGCAAGAAGCACTGAAGAAGGGGCCGGTCGTGGTCTACTTCTTCCCTTCCGCCTATACCAAGGGCTGCGATCTTGAAGCGCATACATTTTCAACGGAGAAAGAAAAATTCGATGCCGCCGGGGCCAGCATTATTGGCGTATCGGCTGACAGTATCGCCCGGCTCAACCGGTTTGCGGCCGACCCGGACTTTTGCGCCGGAAAGTTTCCGGTAGCCTCCGATACGGATAAGAAAATCGCCACCTCCTACAATCTGGCCACGACCGCGGTAAAAGCCGGCCAGTTGGATGTGAAGGGCGACGCGATTGACCATGACTTTATCGAGCGTGAAACTTTCGTCATCGGCAAAGATCACAAGATCATCGCGGCGTTTTCATCCAAGGACGACGGGCTTTCACCCGATCAGCACGTGGCCAAGTCGCTGGCCATCGTGCAGCAACTCGGCTCCAAATAGCATTTCTCACAGCTTCATCGATCTCTCCGGGCAGATGACCAGTCCGCGCGAGCGGCGTCATCTGCCCTTTTCGTATCATCCCGTGGTAGAGCTCGCGCTTCCCAGCCCACTCATAGCCCCATTGAGCGAATATAGATCACTGTAGTCGTGGATTCCCTTCGTCGAGATGGCCTCACCTAATTTGGGCCATTTTCCGGCAAGTCCATTGGTCGGGGCCTAGCTGGGAAAGGAGCGCGCGATGCCCGGCGGATCTATAAGATCCGGTCACGGAGCAAGGCGGCGACGTCGTTGGAGCTGAGCAAACCTTTTTTATGTAAGAGGTCGATCAGCTTTACGGCGAGTGAGTCTTTTTGGTCGGGAGGCGGGACAGATTTGGCATTTTCCGAAAGAGGGGACGGTGAGTGACCCGCAAGCCCGGGCGAAACCAGCTTTTCGATCCAACTATCGATGAGCGCTTTCTGTGCATCGTTCAAATCCGTGAAGGCGACTCCCATGCCCATTCCGGCTTGTGAATCCCGGACCACCGCTGTGCAAACCAAATCGCCTCCCGCCGAGGAGATCCGGATTCGCACTTTGGATCCGATAGGAAGAGGGTTCAGCATGTCCAGATAGCAACCCCCTTTATTCAAATCGGCCGCGCGCGTAGACAGACGCGCCCCGGAAGTCAAATCCACTACTTCCGTCGTCGCGGAGAAGGCATGCCGCTGGTGCTGTCGCCGCTCTGCCATGTTTACCTCTCCTTTGAACTTCTCGTTGGCGGGGTCCAAGGCGCCGACTCCCCCGTATCCGCTGGCGAAACCGTTCGCCGAAAGCAACTCAGAATTGGGGCTAGTATAACGTATCGCCCTTTTTCCAATCACGCAGCTTTTCGCGAGTCGCATTGGTTTCGGCTCGATGTTTGACCAATCGTGCATCTCCCCCGTCCTCAGGGTGAGGCGTGCGATGGCCGCACGGTGTTGCCGGATTCGTATCATCGCCGACCGGAACACTTGGTAAAAAAGCAGATCATAGTACGCTCATCGCATGTCGTTCATAAAGAGAACAGCACTCCTGATGCCAATTTTGCTGTTGGCCACATCCGCGCTTGGCCAAGTTGCATCGCCTGATCCGCAGCGGCAAAGTCTTGGCTCCTTGAATTCATCCGGTGAAGTTTTCGTAAATGGAACTCGAGCCCCCTCGGAGTTGACGATCTTTCCGGGCGACGCTGTGCGCACGGGAGAAACCGGTACGGCGATCCTAACGACCAGCGGGAATAACTCCTTTCAGATTTCCCGCCAGAGCCAGATTGTATTCGCCGGAGACCCGCATTATTTCGCTGAATTGGAATCGGGTGGGATCTCCGTAAAATCCCTGGAAGGCACGAGCGGGGCAGTCGTGCGAGCTGGAAATTTTGCGGTCGTGCCGACCAACCGAAACGAGCGTACCACCGCGACAATTGAGAAATTGGCGGACGGTTCGTTCGTGGTCACATGTACGGCGGGCAACGTAGGAGTGATCCCGCTGCAGCAAGCATCCGGTCTTTTCCTCCAGGCCGGCCAGTCCGCGCGGATCTCCCCTAAAGGTGAATTGGCGGCGCTGGACAAGCCCATACCAAGCGGCACCCAGTCAGCCGGCAGGCGCAATTTATGGATTTATCTCGGTCTGGCCGGTGGAGGAATCGCGGCGGGCACTGCTGCGGCGATCGTGCTTTCAGAAAATCATGCGCCCATCAGCCCTGCCGCACCCTGAACGAACGGGCGCACTATCCCTGGAATAATATCTTCCCTATTTTGCTTGTCTAATTTGCAGCAGGCGGGGGACTTGTGATCCGAAACACCACGGTGATGTCTTCTTCCACTTCAATTGCCTGACTTCCCAGCATGGTCGGTTCATACCGCCATTGTTGAACGGCGCGAAGAGCCGCTTCCGCAAGCAACGATGGTCCGTTTAATGGCTCGGCTTTCTCAACTGCCCCGTTCGCTCCAATAACAACATGAATCTTCACCGTCCCTGCCATTCGCTGTCGAAGCGCTTCCGCAGGGTAGACCGGCTCGGCTTTGGAGACGAGCCGCCCTATCTGGAGGCTGGTCCCGGGCCGCGATAACCGCGCCTTCGATTCCGCGGGCACACGAATCGAGGGATAGGGGTCGGGAATGATCTCGACGGACCCTGTCGCACTCAGGGGATTTTCGGGTAGCTTTGGTGAGGGCGATGAGACTTTCTCCTCAACGGGTTCGGCAGCCGGAAGTTGCTTCCTGTCTTCCGGAACCGTGTTGGCTGGTTGCGCAGCGGATTGCTCGACCCGCGCAGGCACGATTGCCGGGGCCGCTGGCCGGATGGCCGCTACGGAGGAGGCCGGAACCTTTGTTGTAGTCCGAGGATTAATTTTCGGCGCTAGCGGTTTTAGGTGTTCCACCGGATGGCTCGGGCCACTCGTCACTACGTTCAGCGGAGCTAGTAACGTCGGATTTCCTTCCGCATTGGCAATGGGAGCCAACGGCAACGATTCAAATGATGTTGGATCGCTCGATGGCTCATCAACAGCAGCCTTTTCCGGCGGCTGCGCGGCGATTGACGCGGAGGCAGGCTGAACCACCGATTGAGCCGGCTTATCGCTAACGGAGTGCCCGAGCAAGGTTCCACGGAGGGGCCATAGGATCGCTCCGGAAACGACGATCATCGCGATAGAGGCAGCCAACCCCAACATAAACACGGACGACTTGGCCCATGTTTGCTTCTTTTTGCCCTTCACAGGTTGAGCTGGAATCTGAGAAGGTCGCTTCAGACCCGCCGAAGGGTCCGATGGCAATTTCGGGAGGCTATCGTTGACAAGCAGTTCACCCTTGTCGGGGGTTTGATTCGGCGCAATGATTGGCACCTCATTCCCCGGGGGCAGCGAAGAATTTGGCAATTGTATCGTAAAAACAGGAATGCTCTGAGTCGGGGTATCGCCCTGATCGGCTACCAAAGGAACGGCGGGAGCAGGTCTCGGAGCCTTCGGTTCAACACGCGAAATTGCCGCGGCTGGCCTCGCTACGGGCCTGCCAACCTGCTCCTGAAGCGCGATCCACTCGTTAATCTGCCGCCGGGAGTCTTCCGGCAAATCAATGAACTGCAGGCCACCGCCTTTTCGCGTCTCCGTCAGCCACACAACTTTAGCCTTAGCGGTCACGAGGTCAGCGACGCCGTCCAGCTTGAACTTGACGCAAATTTCCTGGTCTTGCTCTAGCGGGCTAACCCCTTGAAAGCCCATTCCGTCTTCGCTGATGTTGATCGGAAACCCCCCATTTCCGGACCCTAGATCAAGGTACATAAGGCCTGCGACTCGATGACGCGCAACGCGACGCGGAGTCCTTGTCCTCGGGGGCCTTTCAGCAATCGGTGGGGCGGCCATGGTGGTCATAGATACTCCATAAGCTTAGAGATGCGCAAGGAAGAAGAAAATGGTTCCCAGGTAATGGCGGCCTGGTACGAGAGTACCTTTGAATTGAGCCACGTTTTTGGAGTCACTTTGGGGTGCAATGCCAATTTGAACCAATTCATCGAAAAGTGCATCCATGTGGAGGGTGGTTGACCCGAAATCGGCGGCTGGCTCGCTTGGCTTCCAATACGGGCGAGTTTGTGCCGTTGCGTCGATTAGAGGTGCTGCCGATTTTCTCGCAAAACTTGGCCTGTCTCTGGAGCGCGGCCTGTTCAACTGGTAGTGCGCTGGAAAGATAGCGGTTACAACCCATCAGTTAACCTTACGACCCCCACCGCCATGATTGCGTTTACGTCGGGGAGACTCCACGCTATCTTAATCTATCGAGCGAGAAGCGTTTCCAGGCGGAGACCTTGATGGAAATTCCGGATTACTACGAGTTCCTCCAAATCAGCCCCAATGCCGAGGTTGACACCATCCACCGTGTCTACCGGTTTCTCGCCGTCCGCCTTCACCCGGATAACCCGGAGACCGGCGACGCTGAAAAGTTCTTCATGTTGAAGCAGGCCTATGACGTATTGTCCGATCCGGCGCGCCGCGTCGAATACGATGCCGCTCGCAAAGTAGACGGGGCCCAGACAGTCCCCCTGTCCACGACCATCGATTTCATGGACAGCATGGAGGGCGAGTTGAACCGGCGGTTGGGGGTACTGGCGTTGCTCTATATCCAGCGCCGGACGAACCCGTACAAGCCGGAAGTCTCACTTCTGGATGTGGAAAGCCGGATGGGATTTCCCCGCGATTACTTGGAATTCACAGCGTGGTATCTTCGGAACAAAGGGTACATCACGCGATCGGACAACTCGGATTTCACACTCACGGCCGAGGGCGTGGACTTCGTGGAATCGCAACGTGTGAATATTCCGATTTTGAATCGATTGCTGACCACGGGTACACCCTCCACCGCGGATGGAACGGCGGCGAACAGAACCTTGACCCCTCCGCACTCGCCCATCATCGTCCCTGCCCCCGCATCTGCCGACGTGCCTGCAGACGACGGCGCATCCGAGGGAAGCGGCTCGAACGGGGACAAGAAACGCTGATAGGTCGCGTTGACCCTCTCAACCCCCGCTCGCTTTCCAGCAGAAAAACAATTCCCTAACTTCTTACTTGACCGGTACGAACCGCTGCACCCTCTCTCCGTTCGAAACTTCTCCAGTGTAAATGTTGCCTTTCGAATCGACGGCGATCATGTGCAGCCCCATGAATTGGCCGCCGTTCTGGCTCATAGTGCCCATTTGGCCCACGACGGTGCCTTCTTCGCGGTCGAGGAACCAGATGTGGTTGTTGGTGAGATCGGAAATAAACAAAAAGTGCTGCGCCTTGTCGGGCGAAAAGGCCACGCCGCCGGTGGAACCGCCCTGGCCCGTAGTTGGCGCCAGGATGAATTCCTTCACGAACTTGCCTTGCTTCGTGGTGACCTGGATGCGGTTCGCCATGCGATCAGCGGCGTAAACATACCCATCCTTGGAAATATTCAGCGTGAGGTGGCCCCGGAACTCCTTGGGCATGGGTCCATTGGGCGTGTATTTGCGGTCTGCGTCATCGGTGCTCATTTCCGATAACGGTTTCCCGTAAGCGCCCCAGCCGCGCTTGAACTGGAGAGTGTCCAGGTCGAACACCATCACGCGTCCGCCCAGATAACTATCCGTGGCGTAAAGTTCGTGCGCAGGTTCGTCCAGGCGTATCTCTTCGATGTTTCCCACAATCATAGGCGTCGACGGCGGATACTTCGTCCGGAAGGCCGCTACAGCCGCCGGATCGGGCCGAGGGCCGCCGCCAACGCTGCCCGGAAATGTTCCGAGCGGCCCCGGCCCGCCCTTGCCTGGAATGTGAGGCTCCTTGCCGAGTGCTGCCTCGCCGTTCACTGCCAGTCTGTCGGGCACGCGAGGCGTTTCACCGACGGGCTGGCCGGTCTTGGGATCGTACTTGCGGACCGTGTCCTGCCCAATGTAGACAAAACCCTTGCTGTCCACGGCCATGCCGTGGCCTTCCGGCGCGTCGAAGGAGCCGATGACGTCGCCATTCTTGTCGATGTGGATCATCGAGGGAGGGAGAGTGCAACAGTCGGTAGTAGGATTGGGCAGCTCCGCGCGCAGTTCCATGTCTCTCAAGTCATGCGGACGATCGAGCACCCACACGTTGTCGTCCTTATCCACGGCCAGCCCCGTCACGCCTCCCATCTTCCACTTGTTCGGCAGGGGTTTGGGCCAGTCCGGATCGAACTTGTACTTTGGCGCGGTGAACGTCTGCGCCGCGAGCCCCGCACACAAAACCAATAAGCAGAGGCCGGCCAACACAACCAAGGCCCTGCTCCATACACTTCTATTGGTGTTCATCAGCCCCTCCTCCTAACGTGTTCTGAGACCCCGGGTTTCCACCCTCGACTGCGCGGAGTCTAGTCCCTGAGATAGTAGGTGTCAACCAAACCGCTCGCCTGTTCGCCGAAATTACTTACCCACGCAGCGTCATCACTTCCAGTTTCCGCGTGCCCAAACGTCGAGCTCCTTTTTCGGTGACCAAAACAGTGTCACCGAATTGAGCCAATGCCCCGTTGCCGTTTCGTACGGCGATCACTGGTTTCAAATCGAACACTTGGCCGGCTTCGAATGAAAGGTTCACGCCCTCGGTCCTGCCTCCCGGTCCCGAACGCGGGCCGTCGCCGAATCCGCAGGTCCACAGGACTACGTTCTGCGGCTTCGTATCCCGCGCCTCCTGCTTCTGTCCATAGAATTCGACGAATTCCTTGTAAGTTTTTCCGGGGGCGATCCAGTCGAGAAGAATCTGGAACAATTCAATCGAATAGCCAGCCGCGGAATCCCAGTCCGCCGGCGCCGCGCCGAGCGCCACAGAGTGGTTCACTTGCGCCTGATATCCCAGGACCGAAGAGGTGATCTCCTCAGCCAAAATTGCGCCGGAAGTGAGCGCTTCATCCACAGGACGTGCATGCGTGCTTGCCCCCTGCGCATTTGCCGCGATGGACACGCGCGGATATTCTCCCGAAGCCTCCCACAAGACCCGCCACACGTTCGTCCAAACATCCCGATGACTTACTCCCGGATGCGCGGCAGCGAACATCGCCCGCAGGCCTGCTTCGCCTACTTGAGTGGCCTTCTCAAATACTCCAATTTCCTCCGCACTGCGAACCAGCTTGGCGCGCATCATTAAGTCCGAAGCCGGCGAGAATTTGGCTTGCGGAAACGCCTTCAGGACGCGGTCATACGTCGTGAAATTAACATTTCCTTCGAGATTCCTGTAGACATCCTGCAGATTGCCCACGCCGCTGTGAGCTTGCGCCATTCCCTTTTCGCGCAGCACGTCAATGAGGATTGGCGACACCATGCCCTCTTCTTCCGTGCGGGGCGAGCGCAAATCCATTCCCAGGTCGACATCCTTCTTTTCCTTGTCGCGGGACTTTTCGCGCGATCCTGCTCCAAGAATCTCGACGGGCAACGGTTCGCGCCCAGCAAAAATTGCGGCTGGTCTTCCGTCATAAGGAAACACCACCCAGTTCGCCGAGGACGCGCTCAGATACCGCCCGTCAGGCTCCGCGCCCGGCAGGAGCAAACAATCTAGATGGGCATCTTTCATCCGCAGGCGGACGCTCTGCCAACGACGGTGGATCTCATCAAGAGTCCAGCCCTGAGGCATCGACGCGGCGCTCAACCGATTTCCAGTCGTGGTTTTTGTAAGATTGTCGGCTGATTGCGGCTCTCGACTCCATGTAAGGCCTGTCGCTGCGAGCGATACAGCCGCTCCTGCCGATGCCCCGCGGAGCAAATCCCTGCGCGATAGCCCCGAATTCGAATTGGATTTGGAGGATAGGATGGACACGGTTCATACCTCCTAAGCACTCAAGTTGTCTGTTTATTTCTGTGTTGAATGACGTTGCCAGCGCGATCTGCGTTGCGTGTATTGTGCGATTCAGACGGGATTTTCGCCTGCCGATCATCCCGTTTGTCGGCCTAAGCCTTTGTTTCCTCAATCCTTCCCGCGCGAATGCCAATCCTCAAGAGGGAGGGCATCGAGAGTTGATTGTAAGGAACTTCGAGAAAAACCCTTACCCGGCGGGAGAAATTATTTAGCTAAACTATACCGTGGCCGAAAATCTACTCCCTCGTCCCGCAAAAGCCCCGTTTGGAATTACGATTTTCCTCAGCGCATTTCTTCTCTTCTGGGTGCAGCTTCTACTTGGCAAGTACATCCTGCCGTGGTTTGGCGGGGCAGCAGCGGTGTGGACAACGTGCATGTTATTTTTTCAAGTCCTGCTCGTCGGAGGCTACGCCTACGCTCATTGGCTCAGCCGATTGAAATCACGCGCACAGGCGTTCCTCCACTGCGTGGTCGTAGCGAGTTCGCTCGTCCTTTTAGGGTTTCTTGCAATCATTTGGAGTTCTCCGATCACCCCCGGTTCAAACTGGAAACCGCACGGTGCCGATCATCCGGTATTTCAGATCGTGACGCTTCTCGGCGTCAGCGTGGGTTTGCCCTTTTTCGTCCTCTCATCAACCGGACCTCTTCTCCAAGCCTGGTACTGGCGAGTGTATGGAAGCGGTTCTCCTTACCGGCTCTATTCCCTTTCAAACCTGGGTTCCTTCCTTTCACTCCTTGCATTTCCAATCCTGTTCGAACCCGGATTGACGTTGAAATCGCAGGCCTGGTTCTGGTCATTGGCGTATCTCATGTTTGCTATGAGCTGCATGTATTGCGCTTTACGAGGAGTAAAGAGTAGTCGTCAGGAAATCGGCTCGCCGGAAGTTCCGTCGGCCGAAAGCACCGGAAATGGGCGGCCAGGAAAAGAAAAATATCTTTTGTGGGGCAGCCTGTCGGCGTGTGCCTCGGTATTATTCCTCGCCACCACGAACCAGATTTGCCAGGATATTGGTGTTGTCCCCCTGCTTTGGATTGTGCCGCTCGGCATCTACTTGCTTACATTTGTCATATGTTTCGAACACGACGGATGGTATTCGCGAAAATGGTTTCATCCGGCATTTGGATTCGCGATATGGGCTGCTTGCTTCGTATTGTACGACGGCGCGCTGGGCAGCATCCTCGTCCAGATCGGGATCTCCGTTTTGGTTCTCTTTATTTGTTGCATGGTATGCAACGGAGAATTGGCGCGCGCCAAGCCACAGCCTCGCTTTCTGACTTCTTTTTACTTGACGGTGGCTGTGGGCGGAGCCCTGGGAGGAATTTTTGTCGCATTGGTGGCCCCGCATATTTTTAAGGGATTCTGGGAGTATCAGATGGGATTGTGGATGGCGGCACTGCTCCTGCTTGTCATTCTGGTTCGAGACAAGGAGTCGTGGCTGTATCGAAGTAAGTTTGGATCACCTGTAGTCGTCGCCGCTGTGGCGGCGCTGCTTCCCGAAAGCGCTGCGGTAACCGTGGCTACGAAGAATAAACCAGTCATTCACCTTTCCGCTTTCATTGCGCTTGCATTGATTGCCTATGTGCTAAGCAAACGAAACAAGATGGGATCGACCCTGGCAAGGGAAAAGTCTGCGCGAGTCTACTGTACGGTGGCCCTGCTCATCGCAGCTCTTACGCTTGGAGGGACGGCGTTTGCGCGCGCACGAAACGCCATTCAAACGTCCCGAAGCTTCTACGGCGTCCTTTCAGTAAAGCCGCAGAACATGGATGATCCCGCCCGGGCTGCCTACGGCTTGGTGCACGGCCGTGTGTTGCATGGATTCCAGCTGCGCTCGGAGGCAGATCGGCATACGCCGGCGGCTTACTTCGGCCCTACCAGCGGCGTGGGCATCGCTATACGTCGCGCAACTTCGTTAGCTTCTATGGCAAAAGGAAATCTACGGATTGGTGTTGTGGGACTGGGCATCGGCACGATTGCCGCATACGGCAAGCCGGGAGACGTCGTGCGCTACTATGAAATCAATCCCGATGTGATTCGCATTGCGAGTGACCGGAGATACTTCACCTATCTGAGCGATTCTCTGGCCCGAGTCGACGTGATTCCTGGCGACGGGCGTCTCTCCCTCGAGCGCGAACTGGAGCAACCCCAAGAACAAGTTTTTGATGTTCTGGTGATTGACGCATTCAGTGGAGATGCTGTCCCGGTCCATCTTCTAACGCTGGAAGCGTTTGAAATCTACATGAGACTTTTGAAAAAATCTTCTGGAATTCTGGTCATACAAATCACCAATAGTTATCTCGACTTGAAACCGGTGGTGTTCTCAGCAGCAAGAAGCCTCGGACTGAAAGCTACCTACGTCCATTCCGCTGGGGATGGACGAGCCACGATTGTGAGCGACTGGATGCTAGTTTCAACCGCGGTAAATTTTCCAGAGATCGAGGCAGCAGCAGGCGGAGCCGGCGAGGCCGTGACTCACGTGCGGATGATTCATCCGTGGACCGATAATTACAGTAATCTGATCCAGATTGTGAACCACTAGAACCAGTCTAATAAACTCCTCTAGGCAGTTTCCTCCGGATAAAAGCACGGCCATGATTTCGCGCCAACGGCGCGGAGGTAACTAGCCCGGCGCAACGCCCCGGGTATCGTGCCCAAGGTGGTGTCCTCCGCCCTAAAAGAGCGGATGGGGCCCGGTGCCCCTTTGGGGCGCACTGCGACAAATAGATGCCGAAACCCAGGGCGCTGCTCTGGGCTTGTCATTGCGCCAGCGCTCGCCGCGGCGAGCGCCGGAAAACTTCCTACGAGGCCGGAGGGCGTGCGAAGGCGTTCCTTGAGTGCCGCATGGAGAAGCGCCTTGTCAACGAGCAGTTTGTTTTGCTTGATTCCAGTTAGGTTTCCAATTTCCGTTTTTCGCCGTGGCATCCGGCTTTAGTGGAAAGAATCCGTAGCGATTTGGCATTTGGACTTTCAACAGAGTCTTGGCGTCGAGGACGTCACTCTCTTTGATGATGTCGTTCTTGTAGAGCAGAAACGCAGTGACAGCGTATACCTGGTCGGGAGTGAGAGATCCCTCTGTGTCCCGCGGCATGGAGCGGTTGATATAGTCCCACACCGTCGTCGCGAACGGCCAGTAGCTCCCAAGAGTCAGTATTGGAGTGCGAGTGGAGACTGTGTCGACGCCGCCTACCAGACGCGGGGCCGGACCTTCGGTCCCGGTTGGCCCATGGCAGAAGGAACATTTGCCAGCGTATACTTTAGCGCCTTCCTTTGCGGTTCCAGTTCCTGGCGGGAGCTCTTTTCCATCTGTGCCGACGACGTTATCCCAGGCGCGCAATTCTGCTTCAGTCGGAGGTCTGCCCACTTTATAGGTAGGCGACTGCGCCAAGGCCGCGGCGCACGCAAGCAGGGCCATCGCCAGGAGTAATAGGCTAACTCTTGTAAAGCGCATCTTGAACGCTCCCGTCGCGAGCCACTTTCCACGGCTGAATCGGATTTGAAAAAAATTCCATGATTGGCGCATCCTGCCAAAACTTCTCGACATCGTTGCCAGCAACTTGAGGTTCCCTCTTGTCGCCCCACAATTTGCCCAGCTCTCGCATCGACGGTTGAATGTCTCCGAATTCGTTCGTGCAGCGGGACTGGATCAGAGTCTCTTCTCCGTCCCAATTCCAGGTGAGGCGAAATCGAGTAAATGCCTTCCGAAAAACGGGCTGCTGGAGCCGTGCTTCCTTCCAGGTCCGCCCGCCGTTGGTGCTGACTTCCACCTTGCTGATCGCGCCACGGCCCGACCAAGCCAAGCCCGTAAT
Source organism: uncultured Acidobacteriota bacterium (assembly GCA_963740035.1). GTDB lineage: Bacteria > Acidobacteriota > Terriglobia > Acidiferrales > UBA7541 > Palsa-360. Next base: position 62,139 of record CAVUDA010000034.1, on the reverse strand, counting down.
CTCGTACAACCCGCGGCCGGGCAACTGGTGCGCGTCGGATGGGTACGTGATCAAGGACTTCGGTCCGACCTGAAATTCGTACCAGCTCGCTTTTCCGTCCGGCGTTAAATTCGTATAGTTGGCGGTTTCCACTTTGAGGTAGTAGGGCTTGTCCACCACCTTGACGCTTCTCAAGTACTTCACATTGCTGACCCCTTCCCAGCCGGGAACGACCAGCCGCAAGGGATAACCCTGCTCGGGACGCACCGCCTCGCCATTCTGGCTGTACGCCACCAGCACATCGTCGAGGCCCTTCTCGAGCGGAATGCTCTTTGAGTGCCGGTTCGAGTCCGCGCCTTCCGCCACCAGCCAGCTCGCATTTTTTTGCACGCCGGCTTCCTTGAGCAGCGTGGATAGCAACACTCCCGTCCATTCACTTGTGCTGACTCTCCCGTGCACTTGCTGGATCACGTATGTGCTTTTGGTCAGCGCCGGGGAACTTGCAACCTCTAGTCCCTTCACCATGGCTTTGTAATGCGAGACTCCGCTATTTCCCGCGCACTCGATAAAATGAATCCGAGATACGGATGGAAGGCGCTTCAACTCATCCATCGTGAAGACCAGCGGGCGGTCCACCATGCCGTGGATCATGAGGCGATGCTCGCGAGGATCGATGTCAGGGAGGCGCGAACCGCGGCCCGTCATGAAATGGAGAGAGGACGGCGTGATAATTCCCACCGAATCCTGAAGCGGCGTCAATCGTTGGCCCATCTCGCCCGGCGGCAGACCTGGAACGATGTCGCGAACCCCTCCGAGAGTGACGGTGCGCACGGAGTTCTCAAAACGAGAACGCTCGCCGTAGGAAAGATCCTTGGGCGGGCGCGCGTCCGGCGTATCGGTCGAAAGTGTCTGAGCGCGCGTGAATGGCATCGCTCCCACGGCCAGACCGGCCAGAGCGGCGCCGCCCTTCAGAAATCCTCTGCGATTCGTGCTCTTGGAATTCATGGCGAGGTCCTCCCAGCGTAACGCTTCTTGCGAATCCTATAGCTTCAAAGGCAATTCATGTCAAGAAACTCGTCGCTACATGTCCAAAGCGTCCTATCGCAGCCGTTGTCTCCGCGGTATTCGCCGTCAGGCGGCACTAACGAACCGGCAAGACTGTGCGATCTCGCTACACTCAGCTCAAGAGGCAAATAGGTTGTGCCGGCGGCGGGGTCGGCGTACGATTCGCCGGTTAGAGATTCAAGCCGGATATTTCTTCGTGCCACTGCGAAAGGTGTTATGAAAAAAACCATGATGATGCGGCGGACGATTTTCATCGCGGCACTGACGCTTGCGTTTGGTGGACTCGCCTCTGCCGGGCAGCAGGAATCGGCGCAGGCTCCGATCACAGATCAGGACCTGCTTGGAGGCTTGAAGAATCCCTCGCGCTGGCTGACGTTTTCGGGCGATTACACCGGGCAACGGCACAGCCCGTTGAAGCAGTTGATGCCGCAAAATGTGGCGGGCCTTGTCCCGCAATGGATTTTTCAAACCGACATCCCTGGCTTGCCCGGGCGCGGCATTGAGAACACGCCGCTCGTCGTCGACGGCATTTTGTACGTCACCGGAAACAACAATCAGGCCTGGGCGATTGATGGCCGGACGGGCCGACCGATCTGGACGTATCGCCGCAGGCTGCCGGCCAATTTTATTGCGTCCGTGTGTTGCGGCCCGGTGAATCGCGGATTTGGAATCCTCGGCGATCGCTTGTACATGGGCACGCTGGACGCGCACCTTGTCGCCCTGGACCGGAAGACGGGCAGCGTGATCTGGGACGTGGCGGTCGGCGATCTCAAAAAAGCCAACGCCATCACGGCGGCGCCGCTCGTCATCAAAGACAAAGTAATCATTGGCGTGGCCGGCGGGGATTTTTCGAGCCGCGGCTACATCGATGCCTACGATGCGCAAACCGGAGAGCGCCTGTGGCACTTCAACACGATTCCCATGCCGGGAGAGCCGGGCAGCGAGTCGTGGCCGAACGCAGACGTCGCCGCGCGCGGAGGCGGAGCGGTCTGGGTGACGGGCAGTTACGACCCTGCGCTCAACCTCGTCTACTACGGCACGGGCAATCCGAATCCCGATTACTACGGCGACGATCGCGAAGGAGACAATCTCTACACCTGCTCCCTCGTCGCACTTGATGCCGACACCGGGAAGATGCGGTGGCATTACCAATTCACTCCGCACGACGTGCACGACTGGGACTCGGCGCACGTCCCGGTGCAGGCCGACCTGAAGATCGGCGGCCAGACTCGAAAAGTGATCATGGTCGCCAACCGGAACGGTTTTTTCTATACGCTCGACCGCGAATCCGGGAAACTTCTCGTCGCCAAGACTTTCATCGACGGATCGAACTGGGCCAAGGAAATCGGCAAGGACGGCCGTCCGATCGTTCTCGACAACATCGGCACCGCGGACAAATGCCTGCCGGACAATCACGGCGGCACGAATTTCCAGCCGCCGACGTTCGATCCGGACCTGGGATTGTTTTTTGTAACGGCGCACGAAACCTGCGCCACCTGGGAGGGAGTAAAGCCGACGGAGCCGATCGGCATGGGAGTGCGCGTCCCGAGCGGAGGCCGAAGCCTCGTCGAGGGGCACGATCAATTCTCCGCCCTGCGGGCGATCGATCCGACCACGGGCCAGCGGCGCTGGGAACACAAATACCGCCCGTATCCCTCCAGCGTCTCTCTCGACTTGACCGGCGGCTTGATGTCAACGGCGTCCGGACTGGTATTTACCGGCGACAACGACGGGTATTTTTACGCCTTCGAAGGCGCGACCGGAAAAGAGCTGTGGAGGTTTCAGGTCGGGGCGCAGGTCTGGGGCTCGGCCGCCGTTACTTACATGCTCGATGGCCGGCAATGGGTGGTCACGACGGCGGGACTGACCTTCACCGCGTTCGCGCTCCCCGCCGTGTCTCGCTGAGGCGCGGTCAGTAGGTTACAAAACCGGTGAACTCAGATCATAGTCAAACAAAACGGGCAGTGGAGGATCAGCGTTTGACAGAACACGAACATCGAGGCCATTTCGTCGCAGCTCAAATGACGGCAGACCAGGCGGAGAAAAAAAAGAGAGGCGCCCGGCAGATTCACAAGCGCCTCTCCTACAGCTCAATCAAATTGTTCCGTACCTCACTGGATCACCTCCTTCTCGACACAGAATGTCGATGCCCAAAGTATAAAACCATTTTTCCGGACAGACTATAGGGAATTTCGATCGCGCCGATACCTAAGTTGAATGAGTAATGAGATTGAGAATGGCGGTGCGATTGCGTCGAAGATCGCCGATACCCGTGTCGCCCAGCGGGGGGTGGGCGCGTTCGGTCACGCCGTGGTCGCCGGAACCAACCGGGAAATGGCAGCCAAGACGTAAGAAATGGGCGGAATTGGAACTATTTACAGTCTCCGGTTCCGGGGCAGCGCGAGATTGAGTCGGCATTCAGGACCCCAACGGGAGCCGAGGATTAAGTCCAACGTTTTCGGCAGGCATGCCTGTCACTTACAGAACACAAGCCGTCAAGAAAGGTGGTTGAGGTCATGCTCTTGGCCTCGGCATTGCATTGAGGACTGACGCCACCTACACGACGGTCAGGTGCAATTGGGAGAGCCCATGAAGAAACAATGGTTCTGCGTCAGCTGCATATCGCAAATTGAGTTGGATATCCACGGCCGGTGCAGCGTTTGCGGGTCGGATGCGGTGGAGAGGATGGCGCAAGGCGCCACTCTAATGATCCAGCAGGAGCACACCCCTGTCCGCCCTGTGAGTCACCCCAGGCAAATACTGCCGACGCGATAGGTTTTCCTTGCCTGACTTGGTTGAGCCTGACAGGATGGCAAGGCTTTCTACCTCACGACGGGATTCCGTGCCACTCGCTGAGAAGACCGTTTCTCTGGACAGTGAGGCGACCCTATTTGGATTTTTCACGAACAACGGACGAGTAATGGAAACATCAGGTCTCACCCTCCGCGCACTAAATTCTCATAATGTAAGTCGCATTCTGAAATAAATAAGCACAGCGTAGAAACGAGGGCAAGTCAGATCCCTTGGTCGATCTGAGGCGTTGCAATACTCTCCTTCGCGAGTCAGTCGCGCAGCACTCAATTTTATTCCAGGCCTGCGATCCGCATGTCGACTGGAAAAACAAATGGGGGAGAAAAGCGTTTGCCTTTCTCCCCCAAGTGAACTATTTCCGTGAACTAGCCGCCGATCGGTGTGTCGGTCGCGCTAGCGGTGGTGCCATCGGTTCTCTGGCGAATCACACCACTCTGGTCCGTGAAGAACGTCCGCTGACCGGTCACGTTTTGAGTGGACGGGTTGGAGATAATCGAGTACGTCGAGACGCTGCCGTTCGAAGCTGCCGCGCCCGCCGTATACGTGAACGCGTACCCGCTCTTGATCGGAGCGGCGATGCCGAGCAAGTTGTCAACCAGGTCTGCCGCAGTGGAAGACGGCGTGGTCGACGGGCCCAGTTCGGAAAGGTTTGTCGTGGGGGCAGTATTGTAGGTCGTCTCGTAAGCCACGATCGATGTGTTATACGTGCGCAGGGAGGCAACGGCAGAGGCCTCATTGGCCGCCATCTTGGAACGCAGCAGGTTCGGGATGGCGATTGCCGCGATGATCAAAATGATCGCGACGACGATCAACAATTCAATTAACGAAAAGCCCTTTTCTTTGCTGTTGGACTTCAAGGTGTTCCTTCTAGTTTGTGATGCAAACTGTTTGCAAGTGGGAATGAACTCTGACTCTAGTTGGATAGGAGCACGTTCTAGGCCAACTTCGACCTGCATGCTTTCCGCTTCGGCACAATCCTCGCAGCTCACTTATCGTCATCGCATTACAGGCATTTTATGGTTTGTATTCGATTTTGATCGGGTGTGATGTATGTCACAAAATACAGAATTTGAGTCAAAATTAGTCATTCGCCTACGCCAGAAAATGGCATAGATCCTCATTCACCTCTGGGTTCTCAAGTGAGACAAGTCCTGCGAAGTCCACACATCGAATGCGGCAAATCCAGTTCCCATATTGCCGTCGAAATCGGCGGCCTTGAATCTCCCGTGGGGCAAACCGGGTCAGTTGACAATCCGCCACAGATTGCAGTCCAATCCTGTGACGACGGGGCCGAATTTCTGCACGGATTACCAATGGAGGTAGGAAAACTATGTGGAACGTTCGAAAGACTGTCCTCACAGCTTTGGCAGCCATTGCGATCGGTGCGGCCTGGCATGCCAGGACAAGCGCACAGGAAAATTCATCTTCCGGAGTTGTGACCGTATTCGATCACGAGAAACTGGACGCATCGTTTGCCAAAGCACTCTCCAATGGAGGCGGCAACATTCTCTGGAGCCGCACGTCCAGCATAGGGACCTATACCGTGAGCACGCACAGTCGGGAATCCGTGAAGGCTGCGTGCAAACCGGAGGGGTGCGGACATACGGGCTATACTGCCGTCGTGTATGTGGTGAGCGGGGCCGCGACTATGGTCGTTGGCGGCACAGCCAGAGCTACCGCGTCAGACAAATTCGGTGGGCAGCCCATCCAGGGTGGCGAGTCACATCGGATCAGCAAAGGGGATGTGTTCATCATGCCCCCCGACACGATCCATTGGTATAGGGATGTGGAAACACCGTTCCGTTATATAGAGGTGCCCGTCCCCTGATACCTCAGTCTCATGAAAGGCTAAAGACCTCATCCCTCCTCCGATCAGCTTGATTGTTGGTCATTCCCTCAAAGCGGCACTGGTCCGCATGGAAGACGCTCGGGACCAAGTCTAGATAAATCTTCTCGTGAGAAACTGGGCTGATGTGTCTTGTATTTTCTGTGAGGCCGCTTCGCATGGTTTCTTCCGCTCCTGTGTGGGTAAAGCTTCTCGGAATGTGGCTCTCTGATCCGCACTGCTTTCGGGGCACTTCTCAAAAAGGCTGTTTCTCAGGGGAAAGGAGAATGCGAATCGTCTCAACAATCTTCGGGTCGGATTTGAATCCGGATATCTTGAATCAGATCCCAGCCTCCTGGCTGAAATACTGGTAATCCTCTCGCCAACCGCCTTGGCCTTGCCCAATACTTTTGTAATCCTCGACAAACTCAATCGCGCGGATGTACTTGACCATAGTGAATCCAAGCTGCGTTTCCACACGAAGTCGAAGCGGGGCTCCGTGCAAAATCTGCAATGCTTGGCCATTCATGTCATAAGCAAGAATCGTCTGTGGATCTTCCGCCAGCTCCAAGCGGATCGTGCCGTAGAAATATCCTGGTCCTTGCGCGTGCGGCTCTGAGGTGGATTTATTATCGAACGCGTAGATGGCAATGTATCGCGCGGACGGAAGCGGCCGGCAGACTCCAACGATATGACGCAGAGATACACCACCCCATTCCGCGACGCCTGACCAGCCCTGGATACAACAGTGTTTGGTGATTTGAGTTTGTTTCGGCATTGCGCGAAGGTCTTGCAGAGTCAGGCGAAGTTGCTTTTCAACCAGTCCGCCAATTTCCAGACTGTAATTTGCGAACTGTTCGCGTGCCATTGCCAGGTAACTTTCCTCTTTCGGTGGGCGGCCGTTCACCCAGAAGTATGGCGAGATGTCCGCATGTGAATAATGCTGCACAGAGATTTCATGGCCGAAAAGCACTCTGCGCAACGGGTCAGTGATCGACTGGGTGGCTCTCTGGACAAATCGGGGCCGGCGGCGCGAACATATGGTTGTCACGATATGGATGGCTACGACACCAGTCAACCCTGACAGCCAGATCACCAGCGCGCGCGTTAAATGCGGGCTTTGCGTTTCTCCCAGGACGATCAGCGCCAACTCTTTCCGGAAACCATGCAGAGCCACAATCGTGACGTGTCCAATGAAGAATACGAGGAACGTGCAAAGTCCCAAAAAATGGAGGCTCCTGGCGCCTTGCCGTCCGTGGAAGAGTTTTATATACCACGGAAAACGGACGGCGACCGCTGGGGACATCGCTATCCCGGTCGCGATGCTGAACGGTGCGAGCAAGAATATGACGGCCGCGTAGCTCAACTGCTGTAATGCGTTATACGCCCCCGGCGCTTCCACAATATGAAGGCTGAGATATGTAATCAGCGCGTGCCATGCGTCCGGCACAATCTGCCAGGAAGTCGGGATCAGACGTCGCCACTCCGGTGTGACAAACAGCATTACGACGTACGTTAAACCTGTGAGTAGCCAGGCGAAATCTGCGAGAAAGTGCCAGTGCCGTCCGAGACCGAGATTTTCATGGCCTGGCAAGGCGATCACGGAGGGGAATGAACTTTCCTCGTCACTCGCCGTCCAAAGCCGGTCCTTGGGTCTCTGTTTTTTTGTAAACTTTAACCATTCTTTTCCCGGCGTACAGTGATCGTTCCAGTAGAGTCTCGGATGCGCGCTCAAGATCTCGAGACCGCTCCGAACGAGAAGCGACAGGAGAAGAAAGTTGAAGAAGTGCGTCGCCCGCAGCCACAATGGATAATCAAGAGGATTCATACCACCGAAAAAGCATACACCCGATGGCACGGCATGTCCCAAGAGGTCCTCACACCCGAAAGTGGCTAAGGCAGGGGTGCGGAAGTGGCAACCAGACAGAAACCCTTCCTTGCCTCTGTCCGATCAGCTGCCTAAGCTAGAGTTACGGTTTTCAAAACGATTTGTTCTTGACTCAAACTTGGGAAGGCATAATGCAGACCAACAAAGATACGCAGCATGGGCCGTACGCACCTCCTGGTGCTCCAAGTTCCATGGGACGCACAACATCCTACCTGGGACCTGGTTTACGCGTTCGAGGAGAAATTTCAGGGAACGAAGACCTCAGGCTGGACTGCAAGGTTGAGGGCTTGGTTTCCATCGGCGGTTTTCGGCTTACGGTGGGATCGGGCGCGCATGTCAAAGGAGACATCGTGGCCCGTGAAGCAATGATCTCCGGCGAAGTTACCGGGGATATCCGGGCGTGCGACCGGATTGATATCGTGAAAAGCGCCTCTATCGAGGGTGACCTGAGCACCGCCAAAATCGTGATTGAAGAGGGTGCCTACTTCAAGGGAGGCGTCGAGATCGGCGCCACCAATGCGCAAATCGGAACGGATTTGGATACGCTTCTTAACAGCGCGAAAAAGGCCGACCAAAAGTAAGAGAGAAATAATGGAATTGAATTTCGCAGCCGAAAGTAAACTCTAAACCCACTCTCCGGCGCGCATCACGGGCTCCGACACCGCCCGCCGCGCTGATGCCGTCCACGTCAATGCGATTCGATCCGATCATCCAGTCAACGTGAATCAGGCTGCTGTTTGCTCCGCGCGACGCCAGTTGTTCCGGAGTGAGGGTGTCGCCATCCTTCAGGCATGTGCTGTAGGCCTGCCCCAGCGCAATGTGGCAAGCGGCGTTCTCGTCGAATAGAGTGTTCATGAAAAGCAATCCGCTCGAGGCAATCGGCGACGAGTGCGGCACGAGTGAAACTTCGCCGAGCCGCCGCGCTCCTTCGTCGGTCTCGATCATCCGCTGCAAGACTTGCTCGCCCCGCGCGGCTTGGGCCTCCACGATCTTTCCCGCCTCGAACTGCACGGAAATCTCTTCGATCATCGTGCCCTGATACGACAGCGGCTTGGTGCTGGTCACTTTGCCTTCCACGCGATCTTTGTGCGGCGTGGTAAAAACTTCCTCGGTGGGCATATTGGCAATGCAATACAGGCCATTTCCCGCTGTTGTCCCTCCACCAAGCCACAAGTGATCGTCCGCGAGACCGACGCGAAGATCGGTGCCGGGGCCGCGGAAGTGCAACGCCGAATAGCGCTTCTCGTTCAGGCGGCCGGCGCTCGCATGCAGCTTGGCATCGTGTTTTTTCCACGCGGCCACTGGATCGAGCTGGTCCGCGCGTGACGCGGCGAAGATGGCGTCCCAAAGTCGGGCCAGCGCTTCGTCCTGCGGCAGATCGGGGAACATCGCCGCCGCCCACGCGGGAGTAGCGCAGGCGACGATGGTCCAGTTGATCTCGTGGCGCGTAATCAGCTCCAGCGCCGGGCGGTATGCTTTTGACTTGGCGCGATTCGCGCGGCTCACTTTTTCCGGATCCTCCTTCGAGAGCAGAGAAGGATCGCTGCCGGTGATGGCCAGCCGCGCCGCGCCGTTGCGGTAGGCCTGCGCCATGCCTTCGTAGAGCCACGACGCGGCGGCGTCGAAGCTGGCGTCGGCGCCGTAGCGGAAGCGCAGCAGCGACGACTCCTCGTCCGTAAACAACGTGGTGACCAGCGAGGCGCCCGCCTTGTAAGCATGCTCCGTGATGCGGCGCGCCAGCGGGACCGAGTCCAGCGTGGCAGTCATCACCATCTCTTGTCCGGGCGCGAGGCCCAATCCGGCGCGCACCGCGACTTCGGCCAGGCGGTCGAGATTTTTTTCAAATTCAGGAGTCGCGACAAACTGGCCTTTGGAAAATGTTGTGGTGGTTGTCATGGCTTTGATTATCACGCAGCCTGCCGCGCGTTGACAATGTGCGGAAGCCCTGGAAGACACTTGAGAAATACCGGCCCGTCTTGGTGAACCACCCTTCCGCTTGACCTGCCTGCAAACCGGAATAAACGTGATCGCGCTCACAACGAGACGTGATCAGGCTCACTGCGCACTTGCTATTTCCAGAGGATGTTTTAGATATATTAAGAAGTACTCCGGCATTTTCAGGAGGGTCCCATGAAAACAGCTGCGATCAGCATGGTTGGCGTGCTGTTACTGGCCGGCGGCCTCTCCGCTCAAAGGACTCCCAGCTTTTCGGTTCGAAACGGCGAAATCTTCACGGGCGAAATAACGGATAGTTTCTGTCCGCAAGGTCGCCACGTCCAGGTAATCAAGAGTGAGAGAAACTGTGTCCTCACGTGCGTCAAATTCGAGGGCGCACAATTCGTTCTCTACAACTCCGACTCGAAACACATTTACAACCTGGACGATCAACTGCGACCCGAAGCGTTTGCGGGTCAAGAGGTGACCGTAACCGGAACGTACGATAAAGAAGCAAAAGCAATCCACGTGATCAGTATCAGGCCCAAGATCACGTATGCAGGCCTGTAAGGCTGAATGAGTTCTGACAGGGCGTGGCTGTTGCGGTGAGGCGTGTGAGCCATGTGGCACTAATGGCTCTGCGGAGGGCCCTCTTCGAACCTACAATAGGTATTGACGATGTCAGCCAATCGAGAGCGCATAGTTTTTAGCACGGCACTTTGGACTACCAGGGCTTTCGGCTGGACCTTGATCGCTTTCGCAATACTTGGCATGCCGCAAATGAAGCTCCTGATCGGGCGCGTGGCGGTCGGTTTCGGAGTGGTCTCCTCAGTGATGCTCGGGTTGGCGGGCATCGCGTGGCTCGTTGGGGTGAAGTTGTTCCTCCGGTTCTTCGACCGCTATCTCTCCCGCAACTAAGACTTACTTGCCCAAATGAAGCGATGGAAACCAACTTGTCCCTTGGGAGTTACTCGAATTAGCCGAACGAAAGGGCGCTTTAAGAGCGGAGAAATCTTGACCACACAATTTGATTCTAGGGTCACTGCGCGGCAGACTTGAGCAGGAAACCGCAGATCTTCTTCTCCAATTGTTCTCACATCCTCTTGCGCCGCGAACTGTCCCGGCGCCTACTTGCTGAACGCGACTTCTTTTTCCAATTTTGCAACGGTCTTCTTCAGCCAGCCTACAACCGTGGCCTGGAGCTTGTATGGATCGTCTTCCGCCTTAAGCGACTCGACCGTGTCACCCTTTTCGTTGAGCGGGATCTTATGACAGATGTCGCCTTGCGAATTGCGCAATTCGGGCGGCGCAAATTCGCTCAAGAAGCAACTCGAGCAAGCATGTTCCTTTTCCTCAAGGCCAACGTTCAGGCAGGTGATCGAGTCGCGGAAAATTTCCGGATTTTGCCTCGGTTCTCGGACAGAGGGGTAATATCGCCCATTCTCAACCATCTGGATTTCAAACTTCAACTGCTCGATCATTTCCCTTTTGTCGAATGCCATGGACGTCCTCCCTCGCTCGGGGCGGCAGGTGTCCAACAACTCTCTCCCTCTACCGGGACACAATACCGCCCGCCATTCTGCAGACCATCTTGTATGGAACCTACGATCTGTGAAGTCCTATCCAAACCCAGACGCCGGCGCTGGCCAGCAACAACACACCTGCCGTAACCGCCAGAACTGTGATAACTCGCGACAGACGATCCATTTTCTTAACGAGCGACGGCTGATCGCTAGCCAACATTCTTTCTTCGGTCTTGTTCAGATAAATCTCTTCATCCGCCCTGGTGTCCAGAACATTTCCGTAAATTACGAGAACCACTAAAACCGCGCTGGCCGCGCCACCGGCGATCAACAGGTAAGTCAGCATGGTTGCTAAAGTACTCATGGCTTTCACCTCGCAGCTTCCAATTCTTCACGTGCCCTTCACTTTTTCAGGATGCTCCTGCTGCAAACCTATCTCAGTGACTTACATCACCAGAGGGCGTGACTCATGGCACAGGGCTAAAATTCCTTTATCCCATTGTGGGCTAGGCTCTAAACATCTGTATCCGTGCGGACCTCCCAACTTCGAGTTGGGTCCGATGAATGAAGCGGTTGCAAAAAGGATTCCGGCCATGATTCCGGACAGAGCGTATCTTTTGTCGCCGACACGCCAGGACAAGCGATTCCTGCGTTTGAAACTCACAGGCAGCTATTGCATTAGCATCTCAAACGCATGGTACTCTTGCCCCACTCTTGAAATAGATTATTTCGAAGGAGGCCACAATGCTTCGTGTGAAGAGGACGACATTCTTTCTGCTCGTCGTAGCCAGTCTGTTCTTGATCGTGGCCTGGTCCCGGCAGGCAGATGGCCAGACGCGGAAGGCCGCCGTGACGGTGTTCGAAGGAGCGCGGCTCATCACCGGCGACGGCAGCGCGCCCATCGAAAACTCCGCATTCCTTGTCGAGAACAACCTGTTCACCCGGGTCGGCCGGCGCGGCGCGCTGCAGGTTCCGGCCGGGGCTGTGCACGTCGATCTGACGGGCAAGACCGTCATGCCGGCGATGATCGATCTTCACGGCCACTTCGGATTCCAGCACGTAGCGGAAGGAACCATGGCCAAGGAATTCTTCACGCGCGAGAATCTCATCGATCACTTGGAGCGACTTGCCTATTACGGGGTCAGCGCGATCGTCGGCATTGGCGATCTGGTAGACCGTTCCGACTGCACGGCGGCAGGACGAATTGGGGCGACGTGCCGCTGCGGGTGCGCGACGAGATCATTCCCGATGCGGCGCTGTTTCGCACGGCGGGCACGGGCATTGCCTGGCCCGGATCGGGAGCCAAAGGCCACCCTTCCAGAATGGACGTTCCGTATCCGGTCACCACGGTCGAGGAGGCTCGCGCGGCCGTTGACGACTACGTCCGCATGAAGCCCGAGTTCATCAAGATCTGGGTGGACGACCGAGGCGGAACCAAGCCAACGCTGACGCCGGTTCTCTACCGGGCGATCATCGACGAGGCGCACAAGTTCAATGTCCCGGTCGGGGTGCATAACGTCACGCTGGCGGATGCCAAGGAGCTGATGCGCGCGGGCGTTGAAGGATGGCTGCACGTTCCGGTTCGCGGCGGCGAAGCCGCCGACGACGAATTGATCGCCATCGTCAAGCAGCGGATCGCCAAGAACGACCGGCCGAACATCTGGATGACGCCCGCGCTGATTACGGCCTGGATGAATACGCAAGGCGGCGGGCGTCCGGCGTGGCTCGATGATCCTCTACTGCGGGATACCTATTCTCCCGCAACAGATTGAAGAATACTGGGGCGATCCGCTGAAGAACATGACGCCAGATGCCGTCGACCGCGCTCGTAAGGATTTCGAGGTGCAGGCGCGCAGTGTGATGAAGCTTCGAGCGGCGGGAATGCGGATCGTCACGGGAACCGACACCGGGCAAAGCCGGTTCTTGATCGGCTATTTCAACCAGCTGGATTTGGAAAGCATGGTGGCGATGGGCATGACGCCGATGGAGGCGATCGTCGCGGCGACGCGCGATGCGGCCAAGATCGCGCACTTCAATTCCGGGATGGTGGCGGCGGGCAAGAGCGCCGATTTCATCGTCCTCGACGCCAATCCGCTGGAGAACATCGCCAACACGCGGCGGATCAACAAAGTCTACCTGCGGGGACAGGAAGTCGACCGCGCCGCGTTGAAGGCGAAGTGGCAGGCGGAGTGGAGCCACCTCGCGAAATAGATCGCCTCATCTACCTGGTGCTGGAGCAAGCGAAATTCGCGGCATCATCCACGCTGCCCGAACCCTTGTACGCCGCGACCTGAGGATACGGACACACCGGACGCGTGCGCGCCACGCCTTGCCTTGGATCATCGTCCTTGAATTTTGTGGCAATGAGCTTCGCTGGGGCAATGCCCTGCTCAACCCAACGATCGAGCGCTCCGATGATGTCGCTTTCAGGATCGTTTTTCTTGAATCCCTTCTGGCCGAGTCCGCCGAATGTGTTCGGCCCAGGTCCTCCGTTGCAGTGATACAGGCCCGGCATCATGAAGAGGCGAACAAATTCGCCGGTGGCCTCGCCATTTTTCTGGCGCACATCGTTGTAATACTGCACGGTCCGGAGCGGAGGCGTCGAATGATCCGCCCAGCCGTTGTACAGAATCAGTTTCCCACCGTGGGCCTTGAATCCGGATAAATCGGTGCTGTCGGCATCCTGATCTTTCTCAAACGGCACTAGCGATTCCGGATCCTTGTCGTAATCGAAATTCCTGACGGAATCGAATTTCGGGCCAAAGACGATCCAGCGCATGAAACTGTCCATGTACATGAAATTGCTGGAGGGATATCCATGCATTGTCCCGACGCCGGTGATGTAGGCCGGGTAATCGCCTTCATGTCCCGGCGAGTATCCAACATACAATCGCTTTCCAGCGGAATTAACCGGGCCGCTGAGAATCTTCTGCCACGCTGTCACTTGTTTTGGCGTCAGGCAATTAGGACCGTCCGCGCCCTGGCAGGTCAATACTTTCGGATCGAACTCGCATTTGTCGGGGCGATCGATCAGGCCGTCCACCAAGCCATCCTTGGCGTCGCACGCGGCTAGCGTTGCATTTTGCATCGCTTGAATTTTATATGGGGGAATCTCGGAACCGAGGAGAGCCCGCTGGGTCCAATCAAACATAATCATCGCCTTGGTTCGGTCAACCACTGCGCCGCCGCTGACCACACCTTCGAAATCGTCGGGATACCGCTGGACTTCCATGAGAGCCATCTTGCCGCCGTTCGAACATCCGCAAAAATAGGAATGCCGCGCCGGCGTCCCGTAATAGGCCTTGACGATTTCCTTCGCCAGCAGCGCTACCAGGTGAGTGGCGCGGTGCGCGTAGTTCACTTGCGAATGCGGATCGTTGTACATCGCCGACGCATCCCAGTGGAAGCCGCGATGCCCGGTGTCCGAACCGGCCGCGGCGTATCCTCTCGCTAGCGCGTCGGTGAGCTCCGGAACCGATCCGTTGTAGCCGGCTCCTCCAACATAGAAGAATTTATTGTTCCAGGCCTTGGTGGGGAGTGCCACCTCGAACAGAATCACGGTCTCGAGTCCGCCCTGCACGCGGCAGTATTCCGGCACATCGCCTCCTGCCGCGACGACGGTCGCCTCGGTGATGACGGTATCCTTCAGCTTCAATCCGAGCAGGTTCGAACAATCTGCAGCTCCCGCCGGAGCTGCGGCAAGGCCAAGCAACAGGAACAGCGCCGAGAGCAGGCGCGTGGTCAACACACCCGACCTCTTGCCTGAACTGACACTTCCAGTTAAATGGGATGACATCTGCTGGCGAGACGCGCGATATTTCATGATTTTTCTCCCCAAAGCGGTGCCATTGGAGGAACCCAATTCCTTGCTTGACGCTATCCGGGAGGATTCTACGTCCTGTGATCGCGAGCACGCGGCAAATTCTCGCCGGATCTTTAGGACACAAACATTCTCATTCATGTTCGCGGGCAAGTTACTCCGACGCCCCGTGTCGCGTCAACCTCAAGATTAGTGTGCAAAAAGTAGGAATCGCGATGTTTCTAACGCAGGCGAGGGACGGATTCCGGCTATTTTTTGAAGGCTCGTGCGCAATTCTCCGAGGGATGTTTCAGGGAGGAAGGAATCACATGCTCAAAAAATGGGGGAGAGAGGCGTTTGCCTCTCTCCCCTAAGTAAACTGCTTCGAGGAACTAGCCGATTGGAGTGCTGGTAGCGGATGGAGTGGAACCATCCGTGGTTTGGCGAATCACACCGGTTTCATCCGTGAAGAACTGCCGCTGACCGGTCCCTGCAGAAAGGGGCACAGCGAGAATTGAATATGAAGCGACGATGCCACTCGCGGATGCCGCACCTGGCGTATACGTGAAAGCGTACCCGCTCTTGACCGGAGCGGCGACGCCAAGCAAGTTGTCAACCAGATCCGCCGCGGTGGAAGACGGCGTGGTCGCTGGGCCGAGTGAGGAAAGGTCCGTCGTGGGAGCGGTAACGTAGGTCGTTTCGTAAGCCACGATCGAAGTGTTGTAGGCACGCATGGAAGCAACGGCCGATGCCTCATTGGCCGCAATCTTGGAGCGCAGCAGGTTCGGAATGGCAATGGCCGCGATGATCAGAATGACCGCGACGACGATCAACAATTCAATTAGGGAAAAGCCCTTCTGGCTGGGGGTACGCTTCACAGGAATCCTTCTTGTTCGTGATTTAACGTGTTTGTGAGTAGCGCTAGACTCTGTGCTCAGAGGTAAAGGAGCACGTCCCTGGCCAGCGATTGCGGAAATGGTTCTGAATTGGGCACAATCGGTGCATCTTATTTATTTTCAGCGTGTTGCAGGAATTCTTTTGGTCGTATTCGATGTCGACGGGATCAAGAATAGGCCGAATAGGCTAGTACTTTAGTCAAATTTGGTCAATGGCCGATGGCAGAAAATGGCATTGTTCCGGAACCACCTGTAGGCGCTAGTGGGCCAAATTCTGTGAAGTTCCGTTATCGAAAGTTGGCTCACTAAGTTCTTTCGTTGCTTCGCGAATGAGCGCATCCTGAATTCAATCCAACGAGAGAACAATTTCATGGACTGAAGCCAGAACGATCGACTGATGGATGATTAGGATAGCGGAGGTGTGCTCTTGTCAGGAAATCGAAATCTCATCAGGCGGAAGCAGGCTTAAAGCGGGCGGTAAAGTGGCGCAGGAAGGGCGCCTGGTACGTAATTTCCAGACCTTGGATTTCGGAACGGCGGCGCCAGACTTCCAGGATAACTTCGACGACGTAGTCGATGTGGCTTTGCGTGTAGACGCGACGCGGGATTGCCAGGCGCACCAAGTCCATCGTGGCGTGCTCGCCGAACATCAGCGTCCCGATCTCTACCGACCGGATTCCTCCCTCGACATAGAGCGCCGCGGCAAGCGCCACGCCGGGAAATCGAGAGGGTGGAATCTGCGGAAGGAATGCCCGAGCGTCGATATATACCGCATGGGCACCCGGAGGCTGAATGATTGGAACGCCCTCGCGGGAAATGTGCTCGGCGAGATAGGCCGTCGAAGCGATGCGGTAGCTCAGGTAGTCCTCGTCGAGCGCCTCGTTCAACCCGACGGCGATCGCTTCGAGGTCGCGGCCGGCAAGGCGGCCGTATGTGGGAAAACCTTCGGTGAGGATCAGCAGGTCCTTTTGCTGTTGCGCGATTAGATCGTCGTTGGTGCCCAGAAATCCGCCGATGTTCGCGAGGCCGTCTTTCTTTGCGGACATGGTGCATCCGTCCGCGTAGCTGAATATCTCCTGGGCAATTTCGCGCGGCGTCTTGTCCGCGTAGCCCGGCTCGCGCAATTTGATGAAATAAGCGTTCTCCGCAAAGCGGCAGGCGTCGATATAGAGAGGAATGGAATGTTTCGCGCAGATCGCTTTTACCGCCCGGATGTTGGCCATTGAAACGGGCTGTCCGCCGCCGGAGTTGTTGGTGATCGTCAGCATCACCAGAGGAATGCGCTCGCGCCCTTCGCGTTCGATCAAAGCTTCGAGCCCGTCGGTATCCATATTGCCCTTGAAAGGATGCACGAGCGAAGGCTCGCGCGCTTCCGGAATAGGCAGGTCGACGGCTTCTGCGCCGCGAAATTCGCAGTTCGCGCGCGTTGTATCGAAGTGCGTATTGTTGGGGACAATGCTCCCCTTCCGGCACATCACGGTGAACAGGATGTGTTCCGCGGCGCGTCCCTGATGCGTAGGGATGACGTGACGAAAGCCGAAAATGCTTTGCACGGCAGCGCGGAACCGCTCAAAGCTTGGTGATCCTGCGTAAGATTCGTCGCCCCGCATCATGGCGGCCCACTGCTCCGTGGACATCGCGGCCGTGCCGGAGTCCGTCAGCAGGTCAATCAGGATGGAATCCGACGAGATGGAGAATAAGTTGTAACCGGCCTGCTCGAGCAGTCGGCGGCGTTCTTCGGAGGTAGTGCGACGAAGCGGTTCAACGCTCTTAATGCGAAACGGCTCGATGATGGTCTTGTGCATCGGGACCTCAAGAAGAAATTCGACAAGAAGCAAATCACACAGGGGGCACGGAGCGCAAGCGTTCGCGAGAAATGGGACCGAA
Source organism: uncultured Acidobacteriota bacterium (assembly GCA_963740035.1). Taxonomy (GTDB): domain Bacteria; phylum Acidobacteriota; class Terriglobia; order Acidiferrales; family UBA7541; genus Palsa-360. The sequence continues at coordinate 44,531 of CAVUDA010000034.1, read as the reverse complement.
ACAGCCGAAGATTGCGAAGCCCTTCATAGCGCAACTGCGCTTAGGCGTGGCCGCTTATCGGTCAGGGCTCTTCGCGGCAGGAGTTCGAGCCGCAACCGGCGCGGCGGCAGGATTCACCGAGTTCTTTGGGAGCCCGCAATTTGCGCATTGCTCGGGCAGGAGCAGCCATCTCCTTGTCTTGCCGGCGAAACGCTTTCGGCACCTGGGGCATTTCCACATCCAAAGATATAGGCCCAGCAAAACGAGCGTCACACCCCAAAGGCTTTCGATGATCAGGTAATGTTGGGCGAGGCTGGTTGGAACGAGGGGCGAAAACCCGACGATCAACAAGAGAAAGAAAGTGATGCGAAGAATCCTGAACCGGCTCCATGCCCATTGATAGCCGGCCATCGTCCAGCCTCCATCGATTCGATGGCACGCATCGTACACGCGCGCAGATTTCACGGCAACCGAACTCCGATATGTGGGGCTTGAAATCTAAAAAATATGCAGCCATTAAACTTCTACAACCGGTCAGGGGCTAAAGCCCATATTCCCTTGGGGTTTTAATGTCGCGGCTGAAGCCGCGACCCCCAATAACCCGTATTTGAGATGCCTTCTGGTTGGCAGCCGTAAAAGCGAGACGCACCCTTGCCGACCGTACGCTCATGAAACAAAACTCTTGTATCTGATATCGCGTGCCGGTGTAACATCTCGTTTGCTCCTGCATACAAAATGCATTCACTGTCCAAATTGGCGTGGGTCATGGCATGCCGAAAAGTAAATCACTCTACAGTATCTTCCCAATTTGGTGCGCTCTCGTGTTGAGCGCAGGCGGGGGGTTCGCGCAATCGACGGGACCTCAGCCCCTGCCCATGCCCGCGCAGATTGCCGCTCCGAAGGACACTCCGTACCCCGGCGCGATCCGTTTGAGCGTGGACGCCACCGATATCGAGCGGCACATTTTCAGCATTCAAGAGAACATTCCGGTGCGTGCCGGCGAGTCCATCGTGCTCCTGTATCCGCAGTGGCTGCCCGGCAATCACGCGCCGTCGGGACGAGTCGACAAGCTTGCGGGGCTCATGATTCAAGCCAACGGCGCGCGCGTGGAATGGGTGCGCGATCCGGTGGACGTGTTCGCGTTCCATGTTGACGTGCCCGCGGGCGCGACGACGCTAGATGTCAGCTTCCAATTCACTTCGCCGGTCGATACCAACGAAGGCCGCGTGGTGATGACGCCGGACATGTTGAATTTGCAATGGAACTGCCGTAGCCCTCTACCCTGCAGGCTATTTTGCGCGGCAAATCATGGTGGAGCCCAGCGTCCGACTGCCCGAAGGCTGGCAATTTGCAACGGCCCTGGAGACTGCTGCAAGCAATGGCGGCGTCACCACGTTCAAGCCAGTGTCCTTCGACACGCTTGTGGATTCGCCAATTTTCGCGGGCCGCTATTTCAAGCGCCTGGACCTGGACCCAGGCGGCCGCGCACCCGTTCATCTGAACATTGTGGCGGACCGCGCGGATCTGCTGGAGGTGAAACCGGAGCAGTTGGAGGCGCACCGCGCCCTGGTGCAGCAGGCCTACAAACTTTACGGCTCGCACCACTACGATCATTATGAATTCCTGCTCGCTCTCACCGACCACATGGGCGGCATCGGCCTGGAGCATCACCAGTCCAGCGAGAACGGCACGGTCCCGACCTACTTCACCGAATGGGACAAGAACGCCGATACCCGCGATCTGCTGCCGCACGAATACACGCATTCGTGGAACGGCAAGTTCCGGCGCCCGGCGGACCTGTGGACGCCGAACTTCAACGTGCCGATGCGCGACAGCCTGCTGTGGGTTTACGAAGGCCAAACTCAATACTGGGGCTTCGTTCTGTCGGCCCGCTGCGGGACTTCTGACCAAGCAACAAACGCTCGACGCCATCGCGGCCACGGCGGCTGTCTACGATCACCGCGTCGGCCGCGAATGGCGAGCGCTGCAGGACACCACCAATGACCCCATTGCCGCCATGCGCCGGCCGCTTCCCTGGCGAAGCTGGGAGCGCAGCGAGGACTACTACTCCGAAGGCCAGTTGATGTGGCTCGACGCGGATACGTTGATCCGCGAGAAGTCCGGCGGGCAACGGTCTCTGGACGATTTCGCCAAGGCCTTTTTTGGCGTGAACGACGGCAGTTTCGTTCCGTCCACCTATGTGTTCGAGGATGTGGTGAAAGCGCTGAACGCTGTGCAGCCCTACGACTGGGCCACATTCCTGCGCGCGCGGCTGGATGGGCATGGCCCTGGAGCGCCCTTGGATGGCATTTCGCGTGGCGGCTACAAGCTGGTTTACACGGACACACCGTCCAATTATTTCAAGGATTCCGAGGCGCGCCGGAAAGTCACCGACCTGACCTATTCGCTTGGGATGACGATCGCCGCGGAGGGCAAGCTCAGCGACGTGCTGTGGGAGGGACCTGCTTACAAGATCGGGCTGACGGTCGGCACGCAAATCATTGCCGTCAACGGGATTGCATTTGACGCCGACCGGCTCAAGAGCGCGATCAAAGACGCGAACAAAACCAAGGCCGCGATCGAACTTCTCGTCAAGAATGGCGATCGCTACCGCACCGTCAAGATCGATTATCACGATGGGCTTCGCTACCCGCACCTGGAACGCGAGGGCAGCGCGGCTGCGAGCCTGGATCAGATCCTCACGCCGCGAAATTAACTGGCGGCGTGGATATCGTTGGTCTCAAGAAGTTGGTTTCCTGGAATATGGCGGCTGCGAATCGCAGCTTCCGGTTTTCGTTCCTTATTTCTTGGAGCGGCTGGCGCGGAGTTTCTCCGACCATCGTGCATATTCGGCATCGTCAAATCTGGATTTCGATTTTGGCGCTTGAACAGCCGTAACTTTGGGCTGGCTTTCAGAACTTGTCTTCAACTGAGTATCTTCCATGTTTTGGCACATCCTCCCAGGCACATTAGATTTTCTTGCCTCTTATCTTGCGGCTCCCGATGATCAATATTCGCAGTGAACATCGGCTAGCTCAATGGGTGGCTTGGCCCAATATGGTAGGTACCGGGGTCCCAGTACGACCATCCCTAAGTCATTCATAATGCGGCAATTGAATGATGCCGGGGGCTTGCGGGCATACAAATCCGAATTCGCGGGCGTCCGGTTCGCTAACTACCTCGGCTCAGGACTCACAGATGGGAGGGAGAGCGCCCTGTGGCGACCGTCGCGATTTTGGCGGCATCTTGAGGAAGCTCATTGCCGCGCCAGACCACGTGCAAATCAGGCCTGACGAGAAGGAAATCGAATTGATAGATTTCGCGCGGCCTTTCACCGGCAACGTCGATCACATCGAGCGGAGCGTTTATATCTCGAAAGGATCGTTCCAGGCTTGAAGTATCAACATGCGTCCCGCCGAGCCGGAGCAACGTATGCCCCGCGCCAAGGCGATCGTGCAGCGCGGCGCCGTCGCTCAGCCACACATGCGGGAGGCGCGCGCCGGGCCACGTCGTCGGGATATAAAATGGGTTGTCCGGGTCGGGGCCCTCGCCTTTCTCTTGGCAAATAATCGGTGAGTCCACGTAGCGGTAGCCTGCCTCGAATCCCAAAATCTCCGTAATTTTTCGCTGTTGAATGTTGAAAAGCGCAGCCATCTCGGCCCGCGTGGCCCGGCCTTCGGGCGTGTTGTCTTTGATATTGGGACGATAGGCGGCGCGCCAGCCTTGCCGTCCGGTCATCGCGGCGCGGGAGGCCTTCACATTGCGCAAGCCGATCGGCCGGCGCTCAGCTTCGTAGGATGCGAGCAGTTGAGGGCCGCCCCATCCGGCCAGCGTCGCGGCCAGTTTCCAGGAAAGATCGACGGCATCTCCCACGCCGGTGTTCATCCCAAGACCGCCCGTCGGGATGACCAGGTGCGCAGCATCGCCCGCGACGAAAACGCGGCCTTCGCCGTAACGCTCCGCGCACAGAAGATGCTGCGTCCATTCATTGACGGACAGCATCTCGAATTCGATCGGCATGGCCAGCGACTTCTTGAAGATCTCGGCCATTTCCGCGTCACTAGAAGCGGCTGCATGCAAGGTCCAGTGGCGGGTGCTGTCTTGCAGGATGATGAATGGGAACAACGGTCCTTCAGCGATGTGGTAGTGGCGTCCCTTGCCCATGGGGATGCGTTCGTAGAGATCGTCGCAGCGGAATAGTGCCTGGCGCAGCTTGCGGATGTTTCCTTCGCCTTGCAATGGAATGCCAAGATGCTTGCGGACGGTGCTGGAGCCGCCATCGCATCCGACCAGATACGATGCACGCATCGTTTCCTGCGCGGCGTCATTCGGTTGCACGATCGCGGTCACTGACTCTGCGTCTTGGTTGAATGAAATTAGTTCGCAGCCGAAGCGAACGGTGACATTGGGGAGCTTCTCGACGATCGATCGCAGGAGAGGCTCGAGAGTGTATTGCGAGATCAGCTGATACGGTTCGAGGAGGCCGCCGTCATTGTGCGCCGCGATTTCGGCTTTGGCCTCTGCTACCGACGGACACGGCAAGTGCACGAGCGGAGGACTCGCCATGGAGAGCGCCAGAAAAACATCCATCGGCGCGTTGCGCGGCAGGCCGGCGTCGCGCACCTGTTCGGCGATGCCCAGGCGGCGGTAGATCTCCATGGTGCGGGCGTTGCACCGCTCCATCTTCGGAAGCTGGATCGAGGTCTTGCTGCGCTCGATCAGCGTGCAACGCACGCCTCGGCGGCCCAAATCAAGGGCGAGAGTGAGGCCCACGGGTCCCGCGCCGACGATGAGGACTTGGGTTTGCACAACGCGATTCGCTTTTCCTTCCATTCTACGAATTGACCGTGGACATGTAGCACCGGCGTCCCGTCGGCAGATTTGCTACGTGTTGAAAATTGAAGAACTGACGGCGGGACGCCGACGCCACGAAAAACCTCGGTATCATCCGGTATTGCAGGAAGTGTTCACCCATTTGCGAGGAGTGATTGTTGGCGGCGCCATTCACACGCTATGCCGTGCGGTCTATTGCTAGCCATGCGTTCTTCATTTCTCTTTCCAGCTTTTTGATCTGGATCAGGTGTTTCGCGTTGTACGGCAGTGAGGGGTAGTAGCAATTTGATTCATGCGTGCAGAAGCATCCATCTGCGGCCTTTTTGCGGCGTGCCTGCATGGCGGGAGAGAACCAGAGCTTCTGGAAATTCCAATCGTAGTCGCGCAAATTGCCTACCGGCTCCAGGTTTTCGCAGGACGAGACCGTGCCTTCGTCGTAGATCACGCCGCCGGCCGTTCCGGCGTAACACGTCAGCTGGGCTTCGTGTCTCTCTTGGGTTTTGGCGATCAGGCCGTGCATATAAATATCCAGCGCGGCTTTGAAGAAGCCGGTGTCGCCGGAGTAGTGATTCTTGATCGCGCCGCTTCGCGAGTCTTCATCGATCGTGGCAGCGAGCCTGGCATATCGCGCGCCGTCAATTTCCAGTTCTTTGGAATCCGCTGCGGGAGGGCGGATGTAGTTGAAATTCACTTTGTCTGGTTTCAACTCGTATTTCACAAAATCGTACCATTCAAAAATCGTGCCCTGGTTCGAGTTCATGAAACAGGTGCAGGTTTGCACGTCGAGGCGGGGATATTCTTTTTTCATGGCCTGGAGCCGGCGCGCCGTGTCAATGACGATGTCCCAGGAGCCGGGTTTCTGGCGAATCTTGTCGTGCTGTTCTTTCAGCCCGTCGATGCCAAAGGCCACGGTGACATTTAATCGCGGGCATTCCTGCAAAATTCGGGTGACATCGGGAAGGATTCGTTTCTGAATTTGGCCGTTGGAAGTGATGTAGACCGATTCGAGCTTGTTGTTTGTATAAAAGGCGCGCGCGATTTCCGGGAGGTCCTTTCGCGTGAACGGTTCGCCTCCGGCGAGGACCAAAACGCCAAGATTTCCGCCGAGTGTTTCGGAGATCGTTTCAATTTCGCGCGTGGACATTTGCAGCTTTTTGCGCGGGCCGTCATCGAGCTGTTCGGTGAAAAAGCAGTGCGTGCAGCGCATGTCGCAAATCGAAGTCACCAGAATGTTCAGCAAACCCGGCGAGAACGGTTTTCCGACAGCCAATTTAGCGTAACGTTTTAGAAGATCTCTCATCGTCCAAATTGCGGCCTTCGCAATCCATTTCATCTCACCACACGACCATACGCCCGCCATACTTCCGGGTCAATTGCAGCACATCCCGGAGCGGCTTGGACAACATTAGTGCTCCCGCGCGAAAAATCGGGCTGAAGTTGGCTCGAACGGAAATATGAATCTAGCGTTGTTGGTGATGGTCGGAGTTCAGAAGCCGGTGACCATCGTCTTCGACGCAGGGAGGCGATTCCTCCAGAGGATCTTCGGACGGTGTAATTACGCGAGGGGGCATGGACCAGGGCGCCGCGAGCACCTTCGGATCGGCCACCGAGGCTTGCCAGATGAGGTTTTCGCCGTCGCGCCACAGCCGCTCGGTGACGTGCATCGCATCGGTGTGGAAATACCCGCCTTCACCGAACCAGCCATTCTCTACGAAATCGGTAACGTCCACCACCAGCGTATCTCCCTCCCAGTGAGCAACGGAATCTCCGTAGTAGGAGGGGTTCGCGCCCTTGCGGTGCGCGCGGCCATCGGTGGGAATGATGCGGTAAGGATCTCCCGATACGTCCTCGTACAGGAAAACTATCTCAGTCGGCAATTGAATGATCCTGCGCGGCGGACCGATGCGCGGAACGCCGGGCTTGCCGCAGTAGAACACTTCGTCCGTCTTGCTCTCATTGTCAAAGAGATCTTTCACTTTTCCCCGAAACTCAGGTTTGTAGTCTGGCTCTGGAGTCGAAGGCAGCGCACCCGGCACGGGCCTTTTTGCCGGTTTGGCCGCGCTCTGATCGATTTCCGTGCTTGAAACTTTTCCGTTGATCACCTTCTTCAAAGCTACAGGAGGCAGATCGATTGCATAGGCCCAGATCCCGTTCAGGTCAGGATGCCCGTCGGCGGCGCGTGGCGCCTTGCTGGTCGTCGCGGCGTCCTTATTGTCGGCAGTCGCGAGGCCGGCTAGAAGTAACGCCGCCGAGAATACGAGAATCAGTCGGTGTGTCATGGCGTGGATACTCCTTGTCACTGACTATTCCGTCGGTTTAAACACCAGTTCCAGAGAGTTCCCATCCGGGAAAGTGATCTTCAAAAGATAGCCGTAGAGTCCACCAGCCTTGGCGCGCACTCCCTGTACCGTGACGGTTTGTCCGATAGCTTTCGCAAAATCGTCTCTGCCAAGCGAGACGCGTCTGAACCAGGATGGCGGGTTGCTCTCGAACTTCCAATTCTCGACGCTGCCGTCGTCTTTCTTTGCGTCCAGATAAACGACGATATGAGGATTGATCCAATCGACTTTCGTCAGAGTGCCCGACAGCGTGAACTCCTTCGACATGTCGAAGACAGCCGAAGGCGAGTGGTGCGCCCATACCGGCGCCGCCACGGAGGACAGGACAATGACGGCCAAAATTGTGGAAAACTTGTGTCGCAAGGAGGCCCTCCCTTTAACACTATGAGCGGAGTATACCACGCATAAAGCTGGACTGGGGCCGTGATATAAATAGGCGCGTCTCAGCGCGATCCGTATTCTTTTCATCCGTTCGGGACGCGTACCAAGGTGGCAAAATTCAGGGTTGGAGAAATCCCATGAGTCTATCGGTCGCTTGCGTGGGTCTCGGTCGGATGGGTTCGGGAATTGCGCGCAATATCCAAAATGCCGGCTTTGGGCTCACGGTCTACAACCGGACTACGGAGAAGATGAAGCCCCTCGTCGAAGCTGGCGCTGCCGCAGCGAGTACGCCGCGCGAAGCCGTTGCCGCCGCTGACATCGTGGTCACGAATTTGATGGACGACGCCTCCGTTCTAGGCGCCGTATCGGGCGAAAACGGCATTCTTGCCGGCATGCGTCCCAACGCCATCCACATTGGCACGACGACGATTTCTCCTTCACTCAGCACGCGGCTCGGGGAATTGCACGCGGCGCAAGGGAGCCACTACGTCGCCGGGCCGGTAGCGGGACGGCCGGACGCCGCCGCAGCGGGAAAACTTTTCACATTTGTGGCAGGAAAACCGGAGTGGCTCGAACGCTGCCGCCCGGTGATGAACGCCTATGCCAACCGAGTCATCCCTATGGGCGAAGATCCAGCGATTGCGATGAGCATGAAGCTCGTCGGGAACTTTATGGTCGCGAGCTTGATCGAGCTGATTGGCGAAGCGTACGTGTTTGCGGAATGCCGCGGCGTTGATCCTTCCATCCTCACGAACATGTTCAAGCAATATATGCCCGCCACGGCGGAGTATGTCGATCGAATCTGCACGCGCGATTTCGGACGTGCCGGCTTCACTTTGGACGGGGGCACGAAAGACATCACTCTGATTCTTCAGGCTGCCGCCGAAGTTCACGCCCCGCTTTCTTACGCGAGCGTGGTGCGCGACAAATGCCTCGCAGCGCAAGCGCGCGGCATGGGCCAGCTGGACTGGTCCGTTATGACCGAAACGTCTCGCTTCGATGCCGGGCAAAAATGAAGGCGCCTGGTCCGTATTCCTCACCATCAATCCGATCTGCGAAATTTAAATCAATTAATTCATGATGGGAGGCAAGTTTTCGTGGCGGAGGCTTCAGCCTGTGGGGGTTCGTCCTTGCAAGGACCAAAACCCACAGGCTGAAGCCTGTGCCACTTGAAATCAGGGAGCGATTTCCTCGAGGCGACGGTCGCTGGTTTCCACCATGCAGGTTGCGGCCAGCGCGCCAACGACGCTTATTCCCGCGAACATCAGGAAAACAGAATGGATGCCTTTTGCGTCGACCATAAAACCGACGAGCGCCGGTCCCACCGCGGAGGCAATTCTCAGCCAGGAAGTGGCCAGGCCGGTTCCAATCGCGCGCATGCGGGTGGGATAAATTTCCGGCGTATAAAGATACAGAACGGCATTTACGGACCCGATGAGCCCGTAGCCTAGCGTGGCCAAAATCATCACGCCCAATACTTTTTGTGCCCCAATCAATCCCAACAACGCAAGCATGCCCCCGCCTAGAATGAACGCTGCAACCGTCCAGTTCCTGCGGCCGATTCGATCGATGGTGAATGCGCAGACGAGCAAGACCCCGACTTGCGCGACATTGGTCATCGAAGCGGCGCGCAGCGATTGCCGCAGACTCAGGTGATAGACGGTGTTGTAGAGACTCGGCATCCAATTATTCAGCCCGTTGGCGACAAAAAACGCGCTCGCCCAGAGCGCCCATACGATCAGCGTGCGTCCCCGATAGAGTTTCGAGAGAAGTTCGGTCCAACTGCCGCGTTGCATCAGACTTGCCGTCGAAGCGGTGGGGAAAGTCGCCGCGACCGGAACTCTGCGATCAGTGCTCGCTTCAATTTTCTCGACAATCGCTTCCGCTTCCCGGATGCGGCCCTTGGAGATCAGCCACCTCGGCGATTCCGGAAGACGCGCAACCAGGAAGGTGATCAGCAAGCCTGGAACGCCTCCCAGGAGAAAAATGGAAGTCCATCCATAGGCCGGCACGAGCCATGCGCCGATCTGTCCCGTGGCCATGAGTCCCACAGGAAAAATCATTTCGTACAGCAGGAAAAATCTTCCACGTCCGTGCGCCCGCGACAACTCATTGATATAGGTGGCGGCCACCGGCATTTCGCCGCCGACGCCGATGCCTTGCACGAACCGGCAAGCAAACAGTGCGGAAAAATTCCCGGCCAGCGCGCATCCGAAGCTCATGAGGGACATGATGGCGATCGCAGCCGTCGTGCCGCGAATGCGCCCCACTTTTTCCGCGAGCGCGCTGAACACCAATGCGCCGGCCAGTTGCCCGACGTAGCTCGCCGAGATCAAGAAGCCGATTTGTTTGGGAGAGATGTGCCACAACCGAACGAGTGTGGGTAAAGCAAACGCTAGCGATAGTGCATTAAACGCATCGAAGAACGTCGCACTGCCCATTACGATGCGAGCATTTGCGTGCCATCTCGAGAACGGCACCTGCTCCATTCGTGTGAGCAGGCTTGCAGCATCGGCGGCGCTCTGACGGGCTCGCTCATTTTCGCGCGCTTCGGCGCCTACCGGCCCGTCAATGGGATTCACTGAATCTCGCAGTCAAACGGAAGCTGAGCTTCGAATGGTCGGGCAACAGACGGATGTGCGTTGCTTTGCCGCAACAGTGGCTATGCCTTGACCGCGGCCTGTTGAGAATTTACCCGCCCCAACAGCGCCAATAGCTGCGCGGCGATTTGATCCGGGCACTCGACAGGAGTCAGATGGCGGCCACCAGGCAGAATGGTCAGTGTGGATCCGGAAATTGCTTCGTGCAACTGCCGCGCCATAGCCACGGGAGTGGCGTAGTCTTCTTCACCAACTATCACCGCGACCGGCATGCGAAGCGCTGGCAAGACAGGCCGCAAATCGGCGGCGCCGAGCATCACGCAAGTGGCAGCGTAACATTCCACATCGTTGGCCAGAAAAACGTCGGCCAATTGCTTGACGAGAGCGGGATGCGCGGTTCGAAATCGGTCGCTGAACCATCGCGTGACCTGAAACTCAATTAAGCCCGCGAGACCTTTCGAACGAGCCGCTGCGGCGCGTTCGCTCCAATTCTTGGGAGCTTCCTCCCCGTACCATGCCGTCGTGTCGATCAGGCCAAGCGCGCTCACGCGGGAAAGATTCATGCCGGCAAAGGCCTGCGCGACGCACCCGCCCATGGAGCATCCCGCGACAGCGGTGATCGGCCAGCCCAAATGATCAAGCAATTCCGCGAGGTCGCTGGCGAAAAGTTCCGTGGTGAATGATTCGGAATTCCGGTCCGATTGTCCGTGTCCCCGGCAGTCGTACGTGAGGATCTCGGCCTGGCCCGCCAATTTCGCCGCGACGCCATTCCAGATGCTGCCATCGAGCGCCAAGGAATGGATGAGTGCCAATCGCTGCGCGCCGGGTTTTTCCGCAGGCCGTAGCGTATACGCGATGGCGCAGTTATCGGAAGTTGTGAAGGTTTTCTTTTGGATGTCTTTTTGCATCGACGTTGTTCTCAGAGAGCCTTGACGTATGGTTCCATGGGAGTCAAAGGCACGTTCCAGGCATCATAGCCGTACAACCAGGTCGTGTCCTCATCCCCGCCTTTCATCCAGGTGTTCGCGCTGGAGATTGCCTGTATGCGCGAGGTGCGCGGCTTTCGATGAGCCTCATAGCGGTGGAACGCGCCCGAAAAGTCTTCTCCGCCTGTTTCCTCCAGGCAGCGGGCCAGGATGGCTGCATCCTCGATCGCGGTCGCTCCTCCTTGCGCCATGTAGGGCGTCATGGAATGACAAGCATCGCCCAACAGTACGACGCGACCTTCGCTCCAACGCGGCAAAGGCTCGCGTTCGAGGATGGCCCATTTGTGACAGTCCGGGCAGGCTTCCAGCACGGCACGAACATCGGGGTGAAAACCTTCGTAGGCCTTGCGCAGTTCTTTTACATCACCTTTTGCCGACCACGATTCGCGCGTGACCCACTCCGCCGGTTCGGGCACGCTGGTCACAAAATAGAGTTCACTGCGAGGGGCGTTCGTGTAGTAGATGACGATGTGACGGTCCGGGCCCCACCACTTGGTGCGCGAGGATCCGATATCAAATCCATTGAGCAAGGCGGAAGGGAAAATCGCGCGGTACGCGATGCGTCCTTTGTGGATGGGCTGATCGGGACCAAGGATGATTTCGCGCACAACGGAGTGAACGCCGTCCGCGCCGATTACAGCGTCCGCCTGCGCGCGCGTTCCATCGGCAAACGCGAGCGTGACTCGCCCCGCGCGTTGTTCCAGTCCCACCAGTTTCTTGTCGAGGTGGACGATTTCCTCCGGCACGACCGCCGCTAGGGCATTGTGCAAATCGGCGCGGTGCATGCACAGATAGGGCGCGCCGAAAAGGCTTTCCGGCATGGGCAACTCTCTCACCACCTCGCCGGTGTCCCATTTCCGGTTCAAGTGGGAATAAGGCTGGAAAGAAGTGGCGCGAACTTTTTCCTCCACACCGATGCGGCGCAGGACCTTCATCGAGTTTGGCATCATCTGAATGCCCGCGCCGATGCGCGCGAAGCGCGGCGCTTGCTCGTAAACGCGCACGTCGATGCCTATTTGCCGCAGCGTGGCCGCCGCGGCCATTCCGCCGATTCCCGCTCCGACGATGGCAATGGAAAGTTTTTTCACAGCTATTCACCTTGCTGGCCGAAATCCAAGACACGAGGAGGCCAAAGGCGCAGTTGCCTCTCGTCGCGCCGGCGTCGCGCCGGCGTCTCGCCGGCGATTTTCCTGATTTCCACTCGTTGCAAAAACCTCCGGCGGGACGCCGGCGCCACAACGCATCGTGCGCCAGCCGGTCCGATCACGCGCGCGGGCGTGTTTCGCCCTTGATCTGGGTGCGGTGCATCACTCGACGCGAGCTTGCGTCAAAGGGATCGCGCCGGTGCATGGTGCAGCGGTTGTCCCATAGGACGAGATCGCCTACACGCCATTCGTTGTGCCATTCGAGCTCCTCACGGTTCGCGTAGACCCACAACTCATCGAGCAAAGATTCGGATTCCTGAAGCGATAATCCCTCGATGTAAGCGTTGCGCCGGCGCCCAAGGTACAGGACGCGCCGCTTGGTCTCGGGATGCGTACAAACCAGGGGATGATAGGTGCCGGGAGATGTCACGGGGTCGTCGATGGCGGCGGTTCCCTGCCGCACATAGCCGCCGCTGTTGTAGGTCGCGTCATGCTTGAGCGTTTTGCCTTCGATTCGCTTCTTCACCGCATCGGGCAGGAATTCGTAGGCGCGATACATGCTGTTGAAGTACGTGTTGCCTCCCGACGGCGGGACCTCCAGCGCATAAAGAATGCTCGCCTTCGGAGGATCCACCAGGTACGACATGTCCGTATGCCAGGTTGCTTCGCCGGCGCCCAGGCTTCCGATGGGCGCGCCGTTTTCCATCACATTGGACACGACATAAATTTCGGGATGCCCTTCCACGAAACGGCGCCCGGATTCTTGAACCGGCGCCCAATCCAGGTCTCCGAATTTTTCGCTGAACGCGATCAGATCGTCATCGGTCAATTTCTGTCCACGGAATAGAAGAACCGAATGGTCCAGCCAGGCGCGATAGATGCACGCAAAATCATTCGAGTCGACCGTTCGCAGGTCCACTCCCTGAATTTCCGCTCCCAGCGCTTTTCCCGATGGAATGACGTTGACGCGCGACTTTTTACCAGTTCTTGATGATTCACTTCCCATGGAAAATCTGGCCTCCCCCGTTCGTTTCGCGCCGACGATGGAACAACGGCGCCCTATTCCGTACCGTCTCCGTTTGGATCGATGGTGTGAATCGGCAGATCGTAGTGCGCTTCCGTCAGTTCCCAACGGCGATTTTCCTCGCGTTTCATCGTTGCCTGGTCCGGGAAAAGTTGCTTCTCCACTTCACTACCGTGTCCGGACGAAGAGATATTCTTGTAGGCGATGACGATACGGAATTCCCAGCGGGAGTCTTCTCCTGTGTGATATCCAGGCCGGTAAACGGAATAGGACGTGACGTAGCCGAGTTCCTTCTCGCGGTTCAGGGTCGCGATTTGATATTTCTTAAAGAGCTGCCAGAATTCGTCCGCGTAACCCCACTTCACTTTGTAAACCCATTCGACAAGGTAAGGTTTTCCCGTCCCCGATACGGCAGGACTGGCGCCTCCTTGTTTGGCGAGTGCCCGCGGCGCGCCGGAAAGTACGATCACCGCTGCCATTGCTGCAAATAGCAGAGATTGAGAACGTGGACCCATTTGAGAGTTCATGTTCAATTCCTCCGTGAGCGCCTGCACGCTCTTAATCCCTAATGGCCGCGCCATGGAACAACATTATTTTTTCGGCGCGGGAGGATTTAGCGGATACGTTTTCAGATTTAGCGGGCCGTATCCCAAATGGCCGCCATCCCGGTCCACGTTATTCTCGTCGCACGCGAATTCATAGAGTTCATCGCCGGGAGGCATGGCCGTGAACACCCTGGAAAACGTCCACGGCTTGGTGTAGAACTTCGGATCTTCCACCGTCACCTCGTGCGCCAAATGATCGGCGTCCGGGCGCGACCACCGTTCCACCACGTGCATGGCATCGCTATGCGGATGCGCATCATCGTCAATCCAGCTCAGCTTATCCTTGAATCCGATCGAGTCGATGACCAGCGTGTCGCCCTCCCACTTGCCAACCCCGTCTCCAAAAAAGGAGGGCTCGAAATCTTTCTGGTGTCCGCGGCCGTCGATGGGAATGGTCCGAAAGGTCCACATCAACTCGTACAGGAACGCGATGCGATTTGAGTTCTGAACAATCTCAAAAGGAACTCCGCTGATGCTGGCCCTCGGTATTCCGGCGAACAGGCACAGGGCTTCCGGGTTTATCGATTTCGCCAGATTGTTTTTGTACGCTTCTTCTCCGGCAGGAGTGAATGGCGGTCCGCCCACACTCTTGAACATGCCGCCGAAGATCAGCGGCCCTTTCCAGAAACCAGACAGGTCCGGCTTGCCGTCCGCAGTACGCGGAGTTGGTTTGGTGGGCCCTGCAGGCGATTTGATTCCCGCGGATTCGCTTCCCAACTCCTTGTAGGGGTTTTCCGGCGGAGATGTCGATTGCGCGGAGGCGGATGGATGCACCCAGAGAGATGCAGCGATAACACTGCACGCCATAAGAAGTCGCATGTGCGTAAACTAGCGGACTGCTACTGCGGTGTCAAGGAATGCACTCCCTCAGCTTGACCACCCTCTCCTCCTGTTATAGATTGCGTTTTGTGAGAAAACTATTTCCTTTGTTGGCTGCGATCGTCGCCATAGCGCTGGCAATGCCCGTGCTTGCCCACCATTCTTTTTCGGCGGAATTTGACGGGAGCAAGTTGATCGAACTGAAGGGTGTCGTCACAAGAATTGAATGGACGAATCCTCACATCTATTTCTACCTCGATGTGAAGGATGACAAGGGCAATACGACGAATTGGGGCTGCGAGGCCGCGAGTCCCGGCTCGCTGCACCGGCAGGGCTGGAACCGTGATTCCTTAAAGGTGGGAGATCAGGTCATCGTCGGCGGCTACCCGGCAAGAGACGGTTCTAAACTCGCCGACGCGAGAAGAGTGACGCTGCCCGATGGGCGCAGAATTTTTGGCGGAACGGCCGGCGATGGCGGTCCGGGAGACACAAAACCATAGGTGATCTCGCCTCCGTCGTTCATTCCTTGCTGTAAATTGCTCGAATACGATTCAAGTCGCCCTCGGAAAGCCCTGAGACTCCAGCAATATCATTCCTCGTGCGAATCTGGGCGCGATACCGGCCGAAGTACTCGACGACATCTCCCCCGAAGCCGAAGTAATACATGATGTCGCGGAAATCGCGCGTATGTGAGAGCCCCAGCGCGTGGCCGAGTTCGTGCACACAGGTTAAGTAGACGATGCTTTCGCGCAGGAGCGCGTCGGCTCTGGCGCGACGCGCAATGTCCTCGCCGAGCGAATCGATGTCAGGGCGTATGAACACTGCCGCTCCCTGCTGTCCCCCGACAACGATGGGCCGCGTTTCCCCGTACTCGCCGCTATCCGGGCCGGCCCAATAGAGGCGAATCAGCGCGCTCGATTCCGTCGCAGCGGCAAATCGAAAACCATTCGCGGCGCTTCGCTGCCACGCCTGCAATGCCCACAATGCAAGCTCTCGATCTGAGGAGTGATAGCCGGGCTTGCCGCTACCGTCCGCAATGAAGTAGGTAATGGGGCTCTTTTTATCCAGAGCCTGTGGTATCGCGGGCCGCAACGTGCCCGCTCGAAGCCTGCCAAACAAAAGGATGCAGAAGCCGATGATTGCGGTGGCCGTGGCAATTCTGAAAGAGTGCTTGGTCACGCGAGTGCGTAAGGAGGCCGAAATCTGAATGGAGCCTAAGCCTTGGAAAAAATCTTCCAAGTTATTTGCCGACCCCGAGGAGTTCCACATCAAAAATCAGTGTCGCGTTTGGCGGAATCACGCCGCCTGCTCCCTCAGCTCCATAACCGAGCTGCGGCGGAATTCGCAATTGCCTTTGGCCTCCGACTTTCATTCCCACGACTCCTTCGTCCCAGCCTTTTATGACTTGCCCCTGCCCCAGTGGAAATGAAAACGGCTCGCCGCGGTCGCGAGAACTGTCAAATTTCTGGCCGGTTGTCAGAAAACCGGAATAGTGGACCTTGACCATGCTTCCAGTCGTGGCCGTTGCGCCGGTGCCCACTACGATGTCCCAGTATTGAAGGCCGGACGGAGTTGTTGTCGGCTGGCCGGTCACTTTCATTTGACCGGGTGGGCTCGGTGTGCTGGATGTGGTTGGTTTGTCAGAGTTGCCGCACCCGAACGCGAGCCCGAGAACCGTGACCAGAGCAAGTACAAGAAAAAATTGTTGCTTCATCAATCTCCTCTTAGTAGGACAGGCTTCAGCCTGTCTGGTTTTTGTCTTTGTCAGCTCGGAACGGCAGACAGGCTGAAGCCCGTCCTACTCGCAAATCGAAGGCCTCATTCATGCTGGCCGGACGGGCGACGCATCGAACCGGCAGCGCGCCAGCGCTGTTCGAGGGCCGGAATAATCGCCCCGCCGATGTTGGCCACGTTCAAGTCCGGCAGCGGCGGGCGCTCGGCCCAGGGATTGATCGCGCGAATGAGCGACCCCGCAAACCGGATATTCGCCCAGAGAATGTCCCTGAGCGAATGGCGCGGTTTATGCCCGTTGGCTCGGACGAGGAGCACGGTCACGTCGTCTTCGGTCAGATTGTCCGGATATCGATCCTTAATCTCACGCAGCAGCGTCTTGGTCAAAAGTTGCGGCTCCACATCCCCAAGCAGTCGCACGATCCGCAAGAGTCCAGCCTCGCCAAGCATCTCGCCATCGGCATCGCGGGACTCAATCAACGCATCGGTGTAGGTAAGCACGCAGTCGCCTGATTCCAGTTCCACATCAAGCTGCTCGTACTCGGTCACGTCGATGATTCCAAGCGGCATGTTGTGAGGCGATGCCTCTTCGTCCGGCGCCTCGGCGCCCAAGAATGTCCATTCCTGCTTTGCCAACTGGTACAAAAGAGGCCGCGGGTGGCCCGCGTTGCAGACAATCAAACGCTGCGTGGGAGCGAAAAATGTGGCCACGACGGCCGTTGCGAAAGTGCCCACCTCGGAAAGCGCGGTGAACTGCTGATTGAGCAGCCGCACAAATTCCGTTTGGTCCAGACGGTTGACAAATCGCCGCATGAGCGTGCGGAGATTTGCGGCCGTGGAGGCCACCGAGTTTCCGTGTCCCGCCACATCGGCCAGCAGCAAGCGGGTGATTCGGCCGGTGGCGCAGCTCGATGCGTAATACACGTCCCCGCCGCGCTGCGCCTCGCCAAAAGGTTTGCTGTACACCCAGGCGTCCAGCCCGCCCATTTCTACGCGGCGCGTGGTGAGCTGGCTTCCGCCCCACACTTCCATGCAACTCATTTGTTGCGCTGGCTTGTTGTTTGCAGCCGGTTCGTTGTTGGGTGCCGTCATAGTTCAAATCCTAATTCAAGGAACGAGTTGAAAAATATTGATCCAGGCTTGATTTTACCTCACCCATGCCGCGCTGGGCATTGCGGTCCAGCGCGGCAACCACTGCGGAAATGTCCTTCCCGCTCACGGGCTCGTCATGCGAGTAATAGTGGGTCCAGACCGTCGCTCCTGACTTCGTTTCGCGCATTTCCAAATCAATCGTGAGGCGAGCCATCAGTGGCGAGGCGGAAATTTCCTTAAAATCGTACAAGCGGCCGTAGAGAATGTAGTCGCCGTGAGAATTGCTGCGCAGGACATCCACCGCCCGGTATCTGCCGGAGGCTCGCAGCTCGCGTAATAAAACATCCACGAGCATTTCGGTCGGAGGTTCAGCCCACTGCTGATACTCGTACGTGCCCATATTCTCGCCACTCGAGCTATACACGATGTGATCTTCCCTGTACAAGTGCGACGCGCGCAGAGGGCCGAGGAGCAATGTCACGGGATAAGGACTGCGTTCCGCCGCAGGCGCCGCATCGCCGGGAATCGTAAGCTGATAATACTTGCTCGGCCGCGCCGCGCCGCACCCGGCGAGAAGCCCGGCTGCCAGGGCCGCTATCGTGATGAATACGAGGTTCATCGAATTCCCCTCTGTGGTGACTAGTGACTGGTGATTCGTAAAAAAACAACTCTCGCGACCCTGTGATCCACGAATTACGATTTACGATTCACCAGTCACCAGTCACTAATCACCAATCACTACTTCTCCCCCGTCTTGTGCTCGGGCGGATTGGTCGCTCGAATCAGCGAATAGGGGCGCATTTTAATCGTCTCCGTGAATTCTTTCAGGTTCTCGGTCACGTGAAGCAAATTGTCGAGAAGCTGATCGATGTTTTCGGAGTTCACGTCGAGCGTCTGATTGAGCTGCCCGGTCAATTCAGTCAGGGACTTCAACGTGCCCCGAAGTTCCGTCACGGCTTTGCGAACTTCCGGCTGCGTCTCACCGATTGCGGAATCGATATGCGCCAAGACTTCATTCGCCTGGCCGGAAGTTTTTCGGAAGTCGTCGATCAGGGGCCCCAATTTCTCGCTCAAATCATTGACATGCTGAAGCGCCGAGTGCACCTGCGGCCGGGATTCCGCAATCAGCCCGCGCGTCTGCGCGAGCGTGGCCGAAAGATTCGATCGATTTTGCGCATTCAAGAGGTCGTTAACGCGGTCGAGCGTCACTTTGAGTTCCGTGGCTCGCGCGTCCAACGTTTGAACGAGCTGTTGCGCGTGCGGAGCGAGGTTGTTGATTTGTTCGGTCAGGGCGTTGAAATCCACGTAATTCTCGGAGGCAAGCAACGATCCCGCGGGCGCTGCACCGGCCTGCGCCGATCCCGGATAAAGTTCCAGGTGATTGTCGCCGAGCGGGCTCAGGCTCATGATCTTTACTTTGCTGTCCGTTTTCACGAGCACGTCGGGCTGAACGCTGAACGTGAGATCGATGTGGGAGGCGTCCTGCGGATCAATGCGCAAACTCTCCACTCGCCCAACCTTGGGGCCTCCCGAATAACGGACCGTCGCGCCCGGTTCCAGCCCACCCGCAAATTGAAAGTGAGCGTGGTAGGTCTTGGCCGCGCCGCCAAACGCTCCATGGATCGCGAAAACCGCGACAAGAAGGATGCCCCCGGCAACCAGGACAAACAGTCCCACCAGCGTCTGTTCGGTTTTTGGGCTCATCATCCTTCCTTTACCATTGGCTCAAACGCCTTCGTGTTCCCCTATTTTCAGGCGGCGCTCATCGGTGACGCCGGTATTGTTCGGTCAGTGTCTGCAAATAATCCAGTTCCCCTTCGACGTCCGGCTCGGGAACACGATCCAGAAATTGGCGTACCCGCGGTTGCGCGCTCGTCCGCATTTCCTCGGTCGTCCCGATGGCTACAATATTTCCTTTGTCGATCAGCACCATGCGGTCCGCGATGAGAAAAGCGCTGGCGAGTTCATGCGTGACCACGATGATGGTCATGCCAAACGCTTTCTTCAATTCCAGGATCAACTGGTCGATCCCCGCCGCGATGATGGGATCCAGTCCCGCCGACGGCTCGTCAAAAAATAAAATTTCCGGATCCATCGCCAGTGCCCTCGCCACGGCGGCCCGCTTTTTCATTCCGCCGCTGAGCTGGGACGGCATATGGTACTCGAAACCCGCAAGCCCGACCTGCTCCAGCTTGAGCCGCAGCATGATTTCGATCGTGGAATCCTCCAGCTTCGTGTGTTCCCGAAGCGGCAGAGCCACGTTTTCGCCTACCGTCATGGAGCCAAACAATGCGCTCCCCTGAAAAGACATTCCCGTTTTTTTCCGGATCTCATACAATTCGTCGTCGGAAATCGCGGCGATATCCTGGCCGTTTATCCAGATCTGGCCCGCGCTTGGTTTTTCCAATCCCACCAGCGTCCGCAGAAGCGTGCTCTTGCCGGAGCCGGAACCTCCCAGGATGACCAGCGTCTCTCCCGCCTTCACGTCAAACTGAATGCCGTGCAGAATCTCGCTCTCCCCATAACTTACGCGAAGATCCCGCAAGGAGATGACCGTCTTCGGCTCACTCGGATTTGGATGATTTCGATCCATAAAAGACTCAGAGGAATTATCCATTCCCCAGGAAGAAAAATATTCCTGTAAAGATGAGATCGACAACCACGACCAGCAAAATCGAAATTACCACCGCTCTGGTCGTGGAGCGCCCCACTTGCTCCGCGCCCCCTCCCGTTGACAATCCTTCGAGACACCCCACGGCCGTGATCGTGACGCCAAACATCACGCTCTTGATCAGACCCGAAAGGATATCCCGAATGTAGAGCGACTCGATGGACGCTTGAATGTATCGGCCAAAGGTGAAATCCGCCTGAGTGACTCCGAATAGCGCCCCGCCGAGAATGCCCATCGTATTTGCCCAAATCGTCAGGCAAGGCAGCATCACCATCATGGCCAGAAATTTCGGCGCGACTAGGAAATCGACGGGATTGATCGCCATCACTTCCAGCGCATCGATTTCCTCGGTGACCTTCATCGTTCCGATCTCCGCGGCAAATGCGGAACCCGAACGGCCAATCACCACGATAGCTGTAATCAACGGACCGAGTTCTCTCGACATGGACAAGGCCACGGCTTTCGCCACGAGATTCATCGCGCCGAGCTTGCTCAACTCATAAGCGCTCTGCAACGCCAAAATCAACCCAATGAAAAATGTAATCAGAGAGAGGATTGGAAGCGCGCGCGCGCCCACTTCCATCGCCTGCGAGGCGGCGCTCTGCATACGCAGCGATTTCCCCTGGAACGGTCCGATAAAAGTGTAATAGGCGGCGCGGCTTCCAAGCGTTGCGAGAGCGCCAAGGTAGGCAAGGCTGTCGGTGACGCCGGCGCCGAGTTGAGAGACAACTTCCATCAAGTTTTCCGCAGCCATGGCAATCTCAATTGTCCCGTCAAACGGAAGGCGTCTAAGAGGCTATTGCCTGCGTTTCATTGTCGTACACTTCAAAAAGTTTCAGCAAACGCGAAATCTTCAATACTTCGCGCGCGGAATCGTTCAGCCCGAACAGGACAAACCGCGAACCCGACTCGCGGGAAGCCTTGAGCCCTTCCACCAGGGAGGCCACGCCCGAGCTGTCGATATACGCCACCCCGGTTAAATTGAGAGCGACGCGAGTCACTCCCTTCTCGCGGATTTCGCGCAGCAAAGCTTTCCTCACTTCCGGAGAATTCGACATGTCGATGTTTCCAGACACATCCAGAATGGTGGCCGTGTCGACCCGGCGGGCGGATATCTTCACGATGGCTTCTCCTCCGAGGATCCGCAGCCGCCCTTCGAGATTCTGGCAAATTTTACGAGTCGCAGCCGGTTCAGCCGGCCGGCGCGTTTGTACTCGACCGTGTCCATACTCCCCCGAATGATATGCAACCCTAAACCACCGGGCCTGACCTCGTCCAGTGGCCGGGCTTCTATTTTGGTTGTGTCCACGGCGGGCCCGCAATCAAAGAGCAGGACTTCGACGCCCTGTTCGATTTCCCCATTCGTGCGCCTCTGCAAGCGATTGCAATAGACTTCGATGGGCATATCCAGACGCCCCTGATAGGAATGGCGCATGATATTGGCCACGGCTTCGTCCACAGCTCGAATAATTTCCCTGTTATGTTCCGCGGAAAATCCCAACATTTCCACCAAGGGTTGCAAAGCGCCGCGGATCACGCAGAGCAAAGTGGGATGACTGCGCAGCTCGAGTTTCAGCAGGAAAGAGCGGCTCACTTTCGAGGATTTCTTCGTGTCCCGTGGCTGCTTCGCCGCAATCGGATTCATGTTCGGCCTTGGCTCTCCGTCCGGCATCATCACTGGCTACAGGCTGCACCGGGGTTATGGCAAAGAAACATAATTTCGTCCCGCGCGCAACGGAATTCCTTGCCCCTGCCGGAAAGTCCGTATTACCCCAACTTGATCGCCTTCGAGTGCGCGGATGCGCACCTCCATGGCGGCGTCACCAACCAAGCCCAACTATTGTATTATGGCTGCACGAATGTACGGTAAACGCCGAGTTCTTGAAGCCCAACGAGGAGGCGACTCGCCCCTCGTTGCGATTCAGCAGTTTGTAAGAGTTCACGGGCTTCCAGATCCCATTCAAGTCAAGCGGTTGTCGCAAGAGTTGGCGCTTCCCGAAGCGGCACTTCGCGGTGCTCTGTCCTACTACTCTGACCTGCATGAAAGCTCGGAAGCCGCCCGCATCTGTATTGGCACCTCCTGCGTGCTGGCCGGTTCCAAAGATTTGTTAGCCGCGGCAAGCAAGCGGACACCCTGTCGCGGCGTGTATTGTGTCGGTTTCTGCGATCGTTCTCCGGCCGCCTTGCGGTCCGACGACCGTGTCGTGGCAATGAACGGCCATGCTTCCGTTGAATCACTCCTCGAACTTTCCGTTCCCGAGCCGGCCCGCCCGGCCATCAGGAGTGTTTCAAATGAGACTATTGTGACTCGTCGTATCGGCCGTGGCGACTTTTCCGATCTCCAAGCTGCCCGCGCTGACGGCGCCTATGAAACTCTCGCCAAGGTTCGCCGCATGCGGCCCGAAGACGTTCTCTCGGCCATGGAGCAGTCAGGCGAGCGTGGCCGCGGCGGCGCAGCCTTTCCGACAGGTACGAAGTGGCGCCGCTGCGCCGAAGTAGATTCGGACTCGAAGTATGTCATCGCAAACGGCGATGAAGGCGACCCTGGTTCCTTTATCGACCGCGTCCTCATGGAGGACGACCCGCACTGCATTCTCGAAGGCATGGCTATTTGCGGACATGCTGTTGGTGCGCGAGAAGGCATCGTGTATATCCGTTCCGAATACCCTCGGGCGATTGAGCGGATGAAAGGTGCTGTTGAAGCCGCAAGTTCTGTCGGCCTTCTCCAGAACTTCAAGCCGTCCATCGTACCGGGAATGGGCAGTTACGTCTGCGGCGAAGAAACGGCCATGCTGAACGCCATCGAGGGCCTTCGAGGTGAAGTTCGTCTGCGTCCACCCTATCCGGTCGTCGAAGGTCTATTCGGAAAGCCCACCGTTGTAGATAACGTGGAAACGCTCGTCAACGTGCCCTGGATCCTTGAACACGGCTCGGCGGAATACGCTGCTCTTGGCACGAAAGCCTCGCCGGGCACAAAAGCTCTCTGCCTGAATCACGGTTTTGCCAATCCCGGTATTTTGGAAATCGAATTTGGCCGCTCTTTAAGAGACGTCATCGAACGGGATGCGGGCGGTGCGGCGCATGGCCACAAATTGGAAGCCGTCCTCATCGGTGGACCCATGGGCAGCGTGGCGCTGCCCAACCAATGGGACGTGCCCATATGCTACGAGGCGATGGCGCAGCGCAGCCTCAATCTGGGCCACGGAGGGCTGCTTGCCGTCCCGGAGGGCACGAACGTCAGGGCGCTCTTCCTGCACTGGATTGAGTTCATGGCCGAGGAGTCCTGCGGCAAGTGCGTTCCGTGCCGTCTTGGTTCCAGACGGGCGTTGGAGTTGGCTCAAACTGCGGGGGCCTCGAACTCCCTGCCGCAGCTCGAACGTCTTTTCGATGTCATGGCGCAAGGCAGTCTTTGCGCGTTCGGCCAACAAATGCCAGGTCCCATGTCTCAAATGTTGCGATATTTCGGCGATCGTGTTTTCGAATGACACCGCAAACCGCCACAATCGATAACAAGACGGTTTCCATCCATCAAGGGGAAACCATCCTCCAATGCGCCCGCCAGGCAAGCATCGATATCCCTACGCTTTGCTACCAAGCGGAGCTTTCACCCGAAGGCGGTTGCCGCATTTGCCTTGTGGAGACCGATCGGCGTGGACGAATTCAAGCCGCCTGCCACACACCAATGCAGCCGGGAATGGAAATCCGCACCACCTCTGCCCGTATCGATTCGCTGCGTCGTGACATTTTGTCTCTGTACCTTTCCGCTCATCCCGCCGGCACCTTCCGTCCCAGCAAAGATGGAACCGAAATTGAGCGGTTGATGCACCGCCTCGGCGTCGAGTCTTCCGCGTTCGGCCACACTAGTGAAATCGTGCCTGCCGATGAGAGCCATCCTTACCTTCGGTTCTACCGGTCACTCTGCATCAACTGCCGCCGATGCCTGCATGCTTGCGATGAAATTCAAGGGCAATTCGTTTATGGACTCGCGGGCCGCGGCTCTGCAACGCACCTCATCTTTGGTCCTTCCCAGCATTTTGCGGATAGCCCCTGCGTGTCCTGCGGCGCTTGCGTGGACCACTGCCCAACCGGCGCGATCACGGACATCGACCGCATCGGCGCGCGTCCACCCGAAACCGTCGTGCAATCCACCTGCGGGTATTGCGGCGTCGGCTGTCAGCTTGATATCGAGGTCTCCCACAGCCGCGTCGACCGAATTCGCGGTACACCGCTCGCCCAGGTCAATCACGGACACCTCTGTGTCAAGGGACGGTACGCCCACAGCTACCATCATTCTCGGGATCGCCTCACCACGCCATTATTGCGCACCGAAAGCGGCTGGCAGGAAATCGCCTGGCCGGAGGCAATTTCATGGTTGTCTCGTCGCCTGTTGGAGATCCGCGACCGCTTCGGCCCGCAGGCCCTTGGAGCGTTTACCTCTTCCCGCTCCACGAACGAAGCTGCTTATCTGCTTCAGAGGCTCTTCCGCACACGTATTGGAACGAACAATGTCGATTGCTGCGCGCGAGTCTGCCATTCCTCCACGGCGCTTGCTCTTCAAACCCTTACCGGAACCGGCGCGGCCACCGCTTCCTACGCTGATATTCCGCTGGCCCGAATGATTGTGCTCGCCGGCTCCAATGCGACCGAAGCGCATCCAGTGGTCGGCGCCCGCATAAAACAGACCGTGCTCTCCGGCAGTTCCTTAATCGTCATCGATCCTCGTCGAATCGAACTCGCCGAGTATGCCGGCGTCCATCTCCGTCCGAAACCCGGCACCAACGTGCCGTTATTCAATGCCATCGCCAAAATCCTGGTTGAAAAAAATCTGATCGATGAATCCTACATTCAGTCCCGCACGGAAGGCTTTGCCGAACTCAGACAATTCTTGAATACACTTTCGCTCGCGCAGATCGCCGAAATCACGGGAATTGATCCAGACGAAATTTTCAAGGCGGCTCTCCTCCTCGCGAAAAATGGGCCTGCGCTGTTTATTTCCGGGCTCGGGCTTTCCGAGCTCACCCAGGGCACAGCTTCAGTCATGACACTGTGCAATCTGGGAATGTTGACGGGCAGCATAGGCAAACCAGGAGCGGGCATGCTCCCTCTGCGCGGACAGAATAACGTTCAGGGAAACGCCGACATGGGCGGCATGCCGAACCAGGTCACGGGATATCAATCCCTAACAGACCCGGATGTGCGCAGGCGGCTCGACGAGCTTTGGGGAACCGCTCCCCCGCGAGAAGCGGGCCTCACCATCTCCGAGATGCTCGATGCCGCGGCGAATGGGAAAATCAAAGCTCTGTGGATGCAGGGAGAAGATGTAGCCCAAAGCGATCCCAACCAGACTCATGTTCTTGAAGCGCTCAAATCGCTGGAGCTCCTTGTCGTGCAAGAAATGTTTTTTTCGGAGACGGCCCGCTTTGCTCACCTCGTGCTTCCTGCCGCGGGCGTTTTCGAACAGGAAGGCACTTTCACCAATGGCGAGCGGCGCATTCAGCTGGTGCGCCCGGCCGTCCCTCCACCCGGTGAGGCGCGTGCGGACTGGGAGGTGATTCGCGACGTAGCAAACGCAATGGGCGCGCACTGGACGCACGAAACTCCCTCGGATGTAATGGACGAAATCGCGCAGGTCGCTCCGAACCTTTTCGGCGGTATCAGTTACGGCAGGTTAGAGCCGGACGGATTGCAGTGGCCATGCCCCTCGGCCAACCACCCCGGCACCGCGACCGTTCATTCGAATGGATTCCTGCGCGGCAAGGGCAGGCTCGTTGCTCTCGACTACGTTCCGAGTCCTGAGCACAGTCAGAGCGACTACCCTTTCCTGCTGATTACGGGTCGTGCTCTGGAGCATTACAACGTCGGGACGATGACTCGCCGGACGCCGAACCGCAGTCTTTTGCCCGCGGATTTCCTGGAGATTCACTCAGCGGATGCGGAACGTCACGGCATTCAGGACGGGCAAATGGTGGAGGTGCGAAGCCGGTGGGGTTCGACACAAGCTTCGGCGCGTGTTACCGATCGCGTTTCGCCAGGCACATTGTTTCTCACTTTCCATTTTCCCGAAACGCACACGAATGTTTTGACTAGCCCTTATGTGGACCCTCAATCCAAGTGTCCAGAGTACAAGCTGACCGCGGTCGCCATCGCTCCGCTCGGAAATGGAACAACCTAGGTTTCTGCAGCGTCGCGCCAGCGGCAGGAACTCTTCGGCGAAGGGTAAGACAAGACCTACAGGTGCCTCATCGCCCCGCAGCCGCCATTGCTATCGCCGGTTGCAGTCCGCGCATCATTGCCGCGAATCCCGCCAAATCGAGCGATTGCGGGCCGTCGGACAGCGCTCGCTCCGGGCACGGATGCACTTCGACAATGATGCCGTCGGCGCCGATGGCGACTGCAGCGCGCGCGGCGGCGGGCACCAGGCTTCGGCGTCCCGTGGCGTGCGAGGGATCGACCACCACAGGCAAGTGGCAAAGTTCCTTGCAAAGCGCGACGCCCGCGAGGTCCAGCGTGTTCCTCAATTCAGCGTCAAACGTCTTGATTCCCCGCTCGCACAGCACGACGTTGGGGTTTCCGCCGGACAGCAAGTACTCGGCGGCCAGCAGCCACTCCTTGATCGTGGCCGAAGGGCCGCGCTTGAGCAGCACGGGCCGTGGCACGGTGGCGAGCCGCCGCAGCAGCGGATAATTCTGCATGTTGCGCGCGCCCACCTGCATCATGTCCGCGTACTCGACAACCGCATCGAGATCTTCGATTCCCATCACCTCGGTGACGATGGGCAGGCCGGTTTCCTTTCGCGCTTCCGCCAGGATCTTGAGCCCTTCGACGCCGAGGCCCTGAAAGTCGTACGGCGAAGTGCGGGGCTTGTAAGCGCCGCCGCGAAGCAGATTCGCGCCTGCCGCTTTCACACCGCGCGCCGTTTCCATCAATTGTTCGCGCGACTCGACCGAGCAGGGCCCCGCGATCACCACCAGGTCCGGCCCGCCGATCTTCACGCCCTTCACGTCCACAACCGTGCGCTGGGGCTGCAGCTCGAGGCTGACCAGCGTGTACGGCTGCGAGATGATCAGAATTTCGTCCACGCCCGGCGCGACGCGTAGCGCTTCGACTTCGGCGCGGCGCCCGCGATTCTTTCCGACCACGCCGATGACGGTGCGCTCGGCGCCCTGGATCAGGTGGGGGAGAAACCCGCATTCCTTGATTCTGTCCATGACGTGTTGAATCTGCTCCTCGGTGGCGTTGGCTGACATGTTGACGATCATTGAGAATCTCCTTTGGCTGCGTTTTGTCCCTCAGGGACAATAAAAAAGCCGCGGACCCTTTGGGTTCTCGCGGCCAGTTTCGGAATCTTTTCGCGCTATCTAACTTTTCGCTTTAGCTCTTCCTGCGCGCGATCCGCCCCTGGCCGCTTCCCGACCAAGGGAAGCGGTACGTAAAGGCGAACCAAGAATAATAGCGTGAATGCATGCGAGTGCGAGAATACGCAGGAACAGCCCAAATGTCAAGGTTTTAGGTAGGACGGGCTTCAGCCTGTCGGGTTTCGATTCGTATTTTGAATATTGCACCAGGCCCGCGACAAAGCGACAGGCTGAAGCCCGTCCTACTGTTCACTCAACCCGCGTCTCACGTCTTCGCTCAGCACGATCGCCTCGGAAACTTCTTTCATCGATTTGCGCCGCTGCCTGCTCTGGCGCTGGATGGTGAGGTAGGCTTCCTCTTCGGTAATCTTGAGCTCGCGCTGGAGAATCCCCTTCGCGCGCTCGACCAGTTTGCGCGTTTCCAGCTTCTCCGAGAGGTGCAGGTTCTCGCTTTCCAGGCGCGCCATCTCGATTTCCGCTCCCACCAGAAATCCGATGGTGGAGATCAGCATGATTTCGCGTTCCGAATACTCATGAGGTTCGCGATTCTGCAGATTGATGACTCCGACGATCCGCCCGCGGCACAACACCGGCACGGACAAGAACGCCTCAAAACGGTCCTCAGGCAAATCCTTGAACAATTGGAAGCGAGGATCCTGCGACGCGTTGACCGCCACCGCCACCGGTTTCCCATGCTCCGCGACCCATCCGGTGATGCCCTGCCCCAGCCGCAGCTTGAGGCGGTCCACTACGTCGGGATGCGCATTTTTTGAAGAGCGCAGAATCAATTCTCCCTCCTCGAGCGCGTAGAGGAAGCAGGAATCGCAGCTCACTACGGATGCGGCGAACTCCACAATCTGCGACAGCACTTCATGCAGAGGATCCGCCGCAGCCATCCGGCTGGCCATTTTGTGAATGAAATCAACTTCGGGATTTTCGGTCATGGCGAGTTTGGAGAGTTCTGTATTCACACTTCAAGGCTAAGCGCGGGTGCCAGGACTGTCCAATTCTTCCTATGGATGCGAACCATCAGTCTTTGCTTGCTGTCACATTGCATTCACAATTGTGAGGGGGCGTGGAGGGACGTGGTCGGTTTGTCGGTCATGCCTTTAGGCATGACTTAAAGGCTTCATCCACCTCAGGGGTTTTAACCCCTGAAGCGTGTACGTTGAGCAGAGGGTAATTCGGCTAGTCCCGTGAACCGCTATTGCGCGGCGATTCGCTTTTGTCGCAAAATTTCCGCGCAGCACTGCGCCGCCTCGCTGACGAGGTATCCCATTTTCGGGTGCGCCGGTTCCATATCCGGAGCGATCCCGTGTTCGCGAAGCCTTTCGCTGGTCGTCGGGCCGATCGACGCCACGACCATCCGCGAAAGCGCGCGGCGTATGGCGTCCTCCTCATTCATTTCCGCGGCAATTTGCAGCAGGTGATCCGCCTGCGTCCCCGTCGTAAACAGGATCACGTCAATTTCATTTCGGGCCATTGCGGCAATCGCGGAGCGCAGCGGGCCGGTGTCCGCAGGCAAAGCCCATTCGTAAACAGGAACGGAAGTGACTTGCGCGCCGCGCGCCGCGAGGCCCGCGACCAGCTCCGGGTTGGACACACCGTATTCCTGCACGGCGACTCGTCGTCCCTTTAAAGGCAAGGCCGCGGCATTTTCATCCAGCGCGCGCAAAATTTCACGCCACGTGTTCGGTTCCGGCGCGGTAAGGGCAATCGGAACATTCCACTCCTTTAGCACCGTCACGGGTTTCGGCCCGCGCGCAACGACGGCAATCTTGCGAAGCTCCGCCAAATACTCTGCGAGCGGGGAGATCGTCTCCACAACCCGCGCGAGCGCGCGCGTCCCGACTCCGGTCAGGAAAATGACCATGTTGAATTCGCCCGCGAAAAGTTTTTTGCCGAACACGAGGGCTTCGGTATTCGTTTCGAGAGGAATTTCGCGCATCGACGGCGCGACGGTCGCCACGCCGCCATAATTGGCGATCAGCTTGGACATTTCGGGCCCGCGCCGGCTTTCGAGCGAGAGGACAGACAATCCAGCAAAGTTCTTATTCGACTCGATGTTTTCCATGACGGCAATCATGCCGCAAACGGCGGATTTCTTCCATGGGGGCAAGTGGCACAGGCTTCAGCCTGTGGGTTTTTGTCCTTGCTTGCGCTAACCCCCGCAGGCTGAAGCCCGCGCCACTGGAGCCCTCTCCGCATTTGCAGCAAGTTTCAGGGTTTCGTGAGTTCGTCGAACGGCACGCGCCGGCACTCATAACCGCGCGCCTGGCACGCATGCAGGACAGCGTCCGTGTTCTGCGTGGAGACATCCGCGCGCCCGCCTAGAGATTTGTTTTCCACGCGCTCTTCACCCTTGAGTATCAAGTCCATCGATTCCTCGAGGTTGTCGTACGCGTGCATTTGGCGTTCCGTGCCGCTGCTGAGAATTTCGCGCGTCGCATTCATGCTCTCCAGCGTTTGCTGCATTTGCCGCTGGTAGACCCGGTCGTCCACCTTCCACGAACTCCAGATTCTCATCATGTCGGCGAACTCTCCGGGGAACTGATCGGCGGGCGCCGCGACAAAGGAAGTGTAAAGGGTCCACCCCGTCAGAAGATTTGGGGCTGTGTACACCAGCGCAAATGCCTTGGTGGGTTTTCCGTTGGACGAAACCTCCTGAAGCAGATACGCGCCTCTCCCATTCTGCATGGGCGCGGGGACATCCTTCACCTCAAGGACTCGCCCCGGCACGTTGTTGATGTTCACTCCGCTCTGAAGATTCACCCGCGTAAAGTAGTTCACAAAAAATGAGAACGCAGGGACTGGCTGCAAGTACGGCCCAGCCATGCCCTGCCCGCCCGGCAAGGTCGAGACAAAAAATATCAGGCCCAACTGGATCAATTCGTTGTGCGGCCCGGCAATCGTCACGATGCCCTGGGAGCAGCTCGTGATTTGCCAGCCCGGCGGCAAATCGACGGCCGCGCTGCGGTCTCCAGCGGTTTGACGTTTCCATTCGCGCGGCGAAGTGAGATCGATTGCGCCACTGCCACGCTGGCCCGCGGGCAACTCCTGACCCAGCCTGGCCGAAAGCGTTTGGAAGGATGACGGAAGCGATTCAGGCCGGTCGAAGATCAATCCAAAAGCGCCTCCGCCCTGAGCGACAACCGCGATGGCCACGCCGCGCACGCGCTGCCCTTGCAGGCCGGCCGATAGCAACACTTGTACTGCTTGATCCTGCGGGTCACTGACAGCGGACAGAAGTTGCGGCGGACCGTCAAAGTAATTCTTCAAAGCCGCAAGCGAGCCGCGCATGACGGCGCGAGCCGAATTCTTGTCTGCCGAGATTTTTGTGTAAAGAAGCCGGCCCGATCCCCGCGGATTGTTGAAAGCCTGAAATCCTCCTGGCAGAGCGCGTTCTGGAAGCTGCCCGCCGACAGTTTGCGCACTCGAAGAAGTCTTCTGGGATTGGGCGACGGCTGGACACTGTGAGCACGCAAATGCCGGGATCAAAATCAGAAGGAGCTCAATGAAGAGTCGGTTTCGCCTGCCCATGCCTTTCCTCCGTTCGCCGAATCATCCCAAATAAGAGGGAACGAGTAAAAGAAAATATTAAACCCACACATCAAGCGTGCGAAAGAATCGGTAGTGCGCCAAATTCGAAATTGCGCTCTAAGAACAATCTGACGTTTGTTTTTCATGAGGTTGGGGCCTCAGAGTCGTAGCGAGAATTCGGTTTTGATTCATGTAGCGCCCGCCTTCAGGCGGGCACCTTGAAATCAAGCGCATGCCCGCCTGAAGGCGGGGCTACATTAGCCAAAGCCAAGCTCTCACACAAACTCTAGAGCCCCGCCTCCTAAAAAGACTCGCCTACCAGGCGAATTCCCGATAGAAAAGCAGGCGATAAAAGTGTAGAAAAGATCGGCGCTGGTTCTTCCGACTCAGCATGCGCGAGGTGAACATGGCCGATCAACACTCGAAGAAATCCGAACCGCTCGTCCAACTTCCTGACGCCGAAAAAATAGAAGAAGAAATCAAGTCGGCTTTTTACGAGCTGCGCAACGGCAAGGTCTGGTTCTCCAAGGAAATCAAGCGGGAGCATCGCCGGCTGAAAACCTCGCTGGTCCGTTATGTTCTGCATTCCCGATTCTTCGCGTTTGTTACCTCGCCATTTATATATGTTTTGATCGTTCCATTTGCGTTGCTCGATCTATTCGTTTCCATGTTTCAGGCCGTTTGTTTTCCCGTCTACGGCATCCCCAAAGCGCGGCGCAGGGATTACATGGCGATTGACCGCAACAAATTGCGATACCTGAACGCTCTCGAAGGGCTGAATTGCATGTACTGCTCGTATGCCAACGGATTGCTCGCCTACGTTGTGGAAGTTGCGGGGCGAACCGAGCAGCACTGGTGTCCCATCAAGCACGCGCGGCGAATCCAGAACGCCCATGACCGGTATTCGCACTTTCTCCCGTACGCCGATGCCCACGCCTATCGGGAGGGAATCGATAAAGTGCGCTGCGACTTCAAAGATTTGAAGGAACGGAAATAAAGCGCCTTTTCCGACTACTGCACGAGGTCAACGATAGTGTCTGTGTCTGCGAGTAAGAAAAAACGATGGTCGCCTCCCCATTCACTTATCTATTCCCTTGTGTGCATTGTACTGTCTGCCGGGGGCCCCACTGTTCGATCGGCGCAGGCAGCCTCCGGGCAGGCTCCGATAGAGGCTTTGCACGTGCCGGAACTCGACGCCGGCTTTCACCTTCTCTACGAACTGAAGCCTGGGGAAGCCCGCAACCAGTTTGAGTCTTTGCAGAAGTCTCATCCGGAAGACCCCCTTGGGAGTGCCGCGGAAGCGGCAGCGTACCTGTTTGAGGAGTGCTATCGACAGGACGTCCTGACCTCCGATTTTTTCCTGGACGACAAACGCTTTCTGGGCAAGATCCCTCTCAAACCGGACCCGGAACTGCGCGCAGCCTACTTCGCCGCGGACAAAAAGGCGCAGGAACTGGCGCAGCTGCAACTAAAGTCGAATCCGGAGAACCCAAACGCACTGTTCGCCATGACCCTAAGCGTGGGTATGCAAGCCGACTATGCCGGCCTGATCGATAAGCATCAGCTCGACAGCCTGAAAATGATCGGCCAAGCGGATACATACGCCAAGAAATTGTTGGTGATCGCCCCAGACGCCGGTGATGCCTATCTTGGGTTGGGCACTGCGAACTACATCATTGGAAGTTTGCCGGGAATCAAGAAGTTTTTCCTCGGCTTCGCTGGAATCCACGGCGACAAGAAGATAGGGATCCAGCAGCTCGAGATCGCCGCCGATCATGGCCGCTACCTGCGGCCGTTTGCGAAGATTTTGCTGGCGCTGGCGGCCCTGCGCGAAAAAAAGCCAGAGGTAGCTCGCGCTCAACTTAGCGAACTCGTGGCGGAGTTTCCCGAGAACCCGCTCTTTGCGAATGAGCTGGCGAAGATCAAGGTTCCTGCTGTCGCGGCAATTTCTCCTCAATTGCGGATACTTCCTGAGCAGAATGTGACTCACTTTACGACCCTCCTGGGCCTGGTGTCTTTAAAGCCGCAGGACAGCCCGCTCTACTATTTGCGAGACCCAATATGTTTGTCGGATTGGCGATGTACAACCAATGCGATCAAAATGTCTCTTTTTGAACAGTCCTGTTCCGGACAGATCACCTAGGCTTGTGACGGAAATCACCGACGTTGACAAGATAGCGAATTAAAAGTGGACCGTCGACGGACGGAGTGCCGGACGAATTCGATATCCCGGGGATGAGTCAAATTGCTAACGCGAAAAGGAGCACGGCAATGAAAAGAATCTTCTCAGCCATGGTTGCGATGATCTTGGTTGGGCTGCCTGCGTTTGCCCAAAAGGACGAAAACAATCGCATCAAGAATGCCGGCCAAGTAATGGTCGAAATTCTCAATGTTCCCGACGATATTCCCGAGGATCTTCTGGACAAGGCGGAGTGCGTCATCGTTCTGCCCTCGGTGGTGAAGTTTGCGATCGGGTTCGGAGGAAGTTACGGGCGCGGCGTGATGACATGCCGGAGCGGCAAGGAGTTCAGCGGTCCTTGGAGCGCGCCTTCCATGATGGCGCTCGAGGGCGGGAGTTTCGGCCTGCAGTTGGGAGGCCAAGCGACAGACTTTGTCTTGCTGGTAATGAACCCGCGCGGGGCTAGTTCAATTCTCACAAGCCAAGTCAAGCTTGGCGGCGACATGGCTGCTGCAGCCGGACCGAAGGGCCGCAGTGCTGCAGCCTCCACGGATGTCACCATGCGGGCGGAAATTCTGTCGTATTCCCGTGCGCGCGGGCTGTTCGCCGGGATCTCTCTGGAAGGCTCCACTCTCCGCCCCGATAACGACGGGAATGAGAGGCTCTACGGAAAAGGAGTCACGGCGAAGGACATCGTAATCGATAGCAAGATCCACGCGCCTGCGTCGGCGAGATTGCTCGTTTCTACTCTGAACAAGAAGTCTCCAAGGAACAAGTCCGGCAAGTAGGCCCCAGTGGCGCAATACCGGGGAGCAGGCCAGACGGGCCTGCCCGCGAAGAAAAGGAGGTAAACAGGTTATGCCGCTACTTCAAGTTCTACTCGTTCTGGTTGTTGTGGGTGTCCTGCTTTGGCTGGTCAACAGCTTCATACCGATGCAGGGAACGATTAAGTCGATTTTGAATGCGATCGTGGTCATCTGTGTGGTGGTCTGGCTTCTGAATGTGTTTGGGCTGCTTCATAACCTCTCGAAGATCCGCGTCGGGAGTTGACCGAACCCGAGTGGGCGAATGAGGAAATGAAAGTTATGGGACGGCCAACTTGGCTCACGGGAAACGGCACAGGGAAGCTTGAATCTGTTCTCAGAGGAGGAAGCCATGCTTTGGACAATCTTCGTGATTTTGCTCGTGCTGTGGCTTTTGGGACTGATCACTTCGTACACCCTGGGTGGGTTCGTCCACATCCTGTTGGTGTTGGCCGTCGTAGTTCTCGTAATCAATCTCGTTCAAGGCCGAAAAGCAGCCTAGTGGAGAGGACACAACAATGAAACCGATGATTTGGATTGGAATTTTGCTAATCGTTCTGGGCGCACTGGTCCTCGCCTATCAAGGCATCAACTACACACGCGAGAAGAAGGTTCTCGATGTGGGATCGGTGCACCTCACGACAGAAACTCAAGAACGAATTTCCCTTCCTCCAATACTTGGAGGGCTGGCGCTGGTTGGAGGGGTCGTCTTAGTGATCATGGGGGCGAGTAACAAGTCGTAGCCCGGACTCAGGATCGGCCCTCCGGCGCTTCACCGGCAGGGGCCGACCGGAGTGAAGTCAGTGAGGGGAATTCTAAGTCACAAAGGGAAAGGAGAACTTCGATGCTACTACTACTCATTCTTCTAGTGCTCTTGTTTGGTGGAGGCGGCGGTTATTACGGATATTCCAGATGGGGCGGTCGCGGTGGCCTCGGGGTAGTCGGGACGGTCCTGCTGATCGTGGTGATCGTCTACCTGGTTGGCGGGGTACGTTGACCCTGTTCGGATCGATCTGAAATCGAGGGAATGGTAATTGCAATTGTAATGAGGGAAAGCATGGGAAAAAGAAAAGTGTGATGGAGGTCCACCAATGAAACGAATCAGATTTGTAGGCATGGGAATCCTGCTCCTGCTTCTTGGAACCACTGCTCCTATCTACGCAGGTCAGCAGCAAGACCAGAACCAGCAGCAAGACAAAGGTAAGCAGCAAGATCAGAATAAGGGGCAGCAACAGCACGCCCAACAACAGCAGCAAAACCAGAACAAGGGGCAGCAACAGCACGCCCAACAACAGCAGCAAAACCAGAACAAGCAGCAGGAGCAAAAGGCTCAGCAACAGCAACAGAACCAGAACAAGCAACAGCAACAGCACGCCCAGCAGCAGCAACAGGATCAGAATAAACAGCAGCAACAACACGCCCAGCAGCAGCAACAGGACCAGAACAAGCAGCAGCAACAGCACGCTCAACAACAGCAACAGGACCAGAACAAGCAGCAGCAACAGCACGCTCAACAACAGCAACAGGACCAGAACAAGCAGCAGCAACAGCACGCTCAACAACAGCAACAGGACCAGAACAAGCAGCAGCAACAGCACGCTCAACAACAGCAACAGGACCAGAACAAGCAGCAGCAACAGCACGCTCAACAACAGCAACAGGACCAGAACAAGCAGCAGCAACAGCACGCTCAACAACAGCAACAGGACCAGAACAAGCAGCAGCAACAGCTCGCCCAGCGGCAGGACAATCGGCCTTCACAGCAAGTGCAACGTGTGCAGCAAAGCCAACAGCGGCAGGTGTGGCAGGAGCATCGCGCACAAAACTGGCAATCCGAACACCGCACCTGGCAGCAACGTGGCGGCTACAACGGCTACCGCATCCCCGATGACCGTTTTCGTGGCTATTTTGGGCCGGATCACGGGTTCCGTATCCACAGCTATCCCATGGAGGTGTATGGCGGGTATCCGCGCTTCCAATACCGCGGCTTTTGGTTCGGTTTCATGGACCCCTGGCCGGAATATTGGTCAGACGATTGGTACGACAACGACGATGTGTATATCGTCTATTCCAACGATGGCTATTACCTGTACAACCGTAGGTATCCAGACGATCGAGTCGCGATCGAGGTGTACCTGAACTAACGGTCCATCGAACCGCCCACCGGCGGAAGCGGCGGCTATTAGGAGCATTCGAAATGGGGCGCACGAAGGGCCATAGACACGGACAGTTCTCCGGGATGTATGAAACGGATCCACTCTCGGAGAGCGGCGTTCAGATTCAAGTAGCAACGGACTCTACAGCCCGATGGAAACTGCGCCCCTTGCGTTCCTTCCCCAGCGCGATCGTCACGATGAGTACGGCGATCGTGACAATTTCAAATCCTGCAATCGCCCACTGGTAACCCACACGCCCCCGCAACATGAACTCCAACGAATTTGTTGGCGCGGCGATGAGAATTCCAAGCTGGTAGGCGAGCCCGGGAACGAGCCCGCGCGTTTCATCCGCCGATAGCTCATTCAAATGGACCGGAATCACTCCCCAAGCGCCTTGCACGCCGGCCTGCATCAGAAAAGAACCAATGGCCAGCACTGCGACCGACGTGCCGAACGCCCAAAGCGGAATCACCAGCAACGCCAATGACATCGCGGCGATCATCGTGACCCTTCTGCCCAGCTTTTCCGAGAATTGCCCGAAGATAATGGCGCCGACGATCGCGCCGATGTTGTAGAGAATGGCCATGTATGACTGCATCGCGGGAGTAAATTTGTGGACGCTGCCGAGGAAATCCGGATACAGGTCCTGCGTGCCGTGCGAAAGGAACATCATGAACGTCATCAGCAAAACGAGATAAAGAAAACTCTTCCACTGCGTGGCCACGATCCTGAGAACCGCGCCTGTCGATGGCGCGCGGTGTTGTTTCCACGCTTCCGATTCCGGAACGCGAGCGCTGATGTAAAACGCCAAAAGCGCCGGCAGTCCGCCCAACCAGAACATCGGTCGCCAGCCCCACGTAGGCAGGACAAAACGCGCCACCACGGCGGCAAGGATGTATCCAAGCGAATAGCCGCTCTGCAATATCCCTGAAAGAATCCCCCGCAACCGCGGCGGTACGGATTCCATCGCCAGCGAAGCCCCGATGCCCCACTCCCCGCCCATCCCGATGCCGTAGAGTGCGCGCATCACCAGAAAAAATGTGAGATTGGGCGAGAATCCACACGCCAGCTCCACCACGGAAAAGAAAACCACGTTGACCATCAGCGGGATGCGCCGGCCATACCGGTCGGTCATCAGGCCGAAGATCAGAGCGCCGACTGGCCGCATCACCAGCGTCACAAACAACGAGGCGATGATCGCTTCTTTTCCGACATGAAATTCAGCGGCGAGCCTGTTAATCAAGAAGACGACTACGAAGAAGTCGAATGCGTCGAGTGTCCAGCCCAAAAAAGAGGCGGCCACCGCATGCGCCTGCCCGGAACTCGAAAGGCCGGCCACTCCGCTGTCGCGATCTTTATTAAACAACGGTACCCCCCATTGGCTCGGCCGTCACGCGCTGCGAAATGTCGCGATAGAGCAACGCCGCGCAAACTGCCGACATCGCCAGTAACGCAAATCCGCTGGCCGTCTCGCCAAGGCAAAACTTGCCGATGCCGAACAATGCAGCGTACACCATAGCGCAGCCTAGCACCCACGCCAGCAAATTCTTGCCGAGGTCGCGCGTTTCGGGCAGTTCCGGAGCAAGCGCGGCGATGCGGCGCCATCCCGCCGCGTGCGGCCGTACTTTCCGGTAAAAGCGCAGAAGTACTTCCGCGGGCTCGGCCGGCGTCAGCAGCGTGACGGCAACCCACACGGCCGTTGTTACAGCCGTCGTCGCGAGCGTTGTCTTCGCAAAAACGACGGGCGCGCTGCCGCCGAAAAATTGCCAGTGGTGCAGGACGAGCGTCATCGCCAGCGCCGTGGCCATCGCCGAAATTTCGCTCCACGCATTGATGCGCCACCAGTACCACCGCAGCAAATAAACTCCCCCGGTCCCCGCGCCAACCTCGAGCACCACTTCCCAGCCCTGGCCGATCGTCGCCAGTTGCGCCGAAACATACGCCGACGCCGCCACCAGCAGCACCGTCGCGATCCGGGAAATATTCACGTAATGTTTTTCAGTCGCATCGCGCCGGATGAACCGCCGGTAGAAATCCTCCACCAGATACGAACTCCCCCAGTTGAGCTGCGTCGCAATCGTGGACATGAACGCCGCCATGAATCCCGCAATCAAAATCCCGCGCAGCGCGTGCGGCATATATGTAGTTGCGACGAGCATGTAGCCCGATTCCGGATGCTGCAACCCGGGATACAGCGCCGCGGCGGCCAGCGCCGTTAGAATCCACGGCCACGGACGCAGCGCGTAGTGCGCGATATTGAACCACAACACGGAAAGCAATCCGTGCCGTTCATCGCGCGCGCTGAAAATTCTCTGCGCGATGTATCCGCCGCCGCCCGGCTCCGCTCCCGGATACCAGAACGCCCACCACTGCACCCCCAAATGCACGAGAAACGTGAGCACCGGCAAAGTCCACAAGGCTTCGCCGGTGAGCCCGCGCGAAAAATCGGGAAACATCGCAGTAATGCGCGACGCTCCGGGCCCTGCGGCGTCCCGCATCGCCGCAAGCTTCGCCAGCATCGCGTGCATTCCGCCCGCGGCCCGCACGCCATAATACGCGACCGCGATCACGATCCCCATCTTCAAAACGAATTGAAACAGATCGGTCCACAACACGCCCCAAAGGCCGCCGAGCGAAACGTAAAATCCCGTGAACGGAATCAAAAAGAAAATGCAGATCGCAAGGCTCGCCGCCTCGCTC
The DNA here is from genome assembly GCA_963740035.1 of uncultured Acidobacteriota bacterium. GTDB lineage: Bacteria > Acidobacteriota > Terriglobia > Acidiferrales > UBA7541 > Palsa-360. Next base: position 5,593 of record CAVUDA010000034.1, on the reverse strand, counting down.
TTGCCGAGCACGGACCCCACGATGCTGGTCATCGCCTTGGTCACCCAGCCGAGGATCAGGCAATTCATCAGCAGCCCGAGATAGACCGCGCGAAACCCGCGCAAAAACGCGGCGGGTTTTCCTGCGTAGCGCATCTCCGCGAATTGCACGTCGGTGAGCAGGCCCGAACGCCTCCACAGCCGCGCGAACAAAAACACGGTCATCATTCCCGACGGCAGAAAGCTCCACCACAGCCAGTTCCCCGCGATTCCCTGCGTGTAGACGAGTCCCGTAACCACCAGCGGCGTGTCCGCTGCAAACGTCGTGGCCACCATGGAAGTTCCCGCCAGCCACCACGCCACCTGCCGCCCCGATACGAAATACTCTTCCGTGTTCCGGCTCGATCGCCGCCGGAAATAAATCCCCAGCAAGAGCATCAGCAGCAGATATCCGGCGATCACAGCCCAGTCGAGTAGCGTCAGTGTCATGAAATTTCCGGCTGCGGCATATCCAACTTGTTTTTCAGGAATCGGCTGATAAGTGTCGTTGCAAGCCGTCGAAGTGTCAAACGAAAATCGGGATGTGCCGCGTTTTCCGACGAACGGAAATTTGGAATGGGATTGGAAATCGCGCGAGGCTCTCCTCTGCTCTTCGGCGCTGAAAGCGCCGCTGGTTACCAGCCCAAGGCAACGCACTGGGTTACGAGTGCAATCAATGATTGCGCTCTGAAAGGGCGCAGGAATCCTCCGCCCCTTCAGGGCGGACGATAATATATGGGCACGCAACCCGGGGCGTTGCCCCGGGCTAGCATCCTCCGCGCCGTTAGCGCGGAATCAGAGAGCAGCCCGACGGAAATCCAACCGTGTGTGATCGGTCAGCGATTTCGTGGAGTACAATGCCTCCCGCCATGTCCAATCCAGGAATGCAGAGACCGGCCGAACTCGGCCGCGCGGCCAATTCGGTGACGAATGAATAGGTGGCCGCGCTCCATCGCGTCTCCGCGCGTCGTCAACATTGAAGATTTGCGCCAGCGGGCCCAGCGCCGCCTGCCGCGGGCCGTCTTCGATTATCTCGACGGCGGCGCCGAGAGCGAAAGGTCCCTGCGCGAAAATATCGCGCCTTTGAGGCCGTCACATTCCGCCCGCGCAATGCGATGGCCGTGCCGCAATGCGACCTGCGCGCAAAAGTTTTGGGCGCGGAGCTTTCCTTTCCGGCGATCCTTGCGCCGATTGGTTACAGCCGCCTCATCCACCCCGCTGGCGAATGCGCCGCCTCTAGCGGCGCCGGCGCCGCAGGAACGGCCTACATCCTGTCCACTATTTCCGGGCACAAGCTCGAAGACGTTCGCGCCGCGTCGACTGGCCCGGTCTGGTATCAACTCTACCTGGTAGGAGGCCGCCCCGCCGCGGAAGCGGCGCTGGACCGCGCCTGGAAAGCAGGCTTCTCAGCATTGTTTGTCACGATCGACACCGGCACGGCGGGGATGCGCGAGCGCGACATCCGAAACGGCACCGGCCAGCTCATGGGCGGAAACTGGTTCGGAATGATTCCGCATCTCTCTCAATTTTTCTCGCGCCCGGCCTGGGTGGCCGCGTATTTGATGGATGGCGGCCTACACAAATTGCCGAACGTCGTGATTCCCGGGCAAGGACCGATGGCTCTGATCGACGTCGCCGCCGCGCTCGCGGAGTCGGTCGTAACTTGGCAGGATTTTCTTTGGCTGAGAGAAGTGTGGCCCGGCCCAATCGTCGCCAAGGGCGTCCTAACCGACGATGACGCCCGCCGCGCAATCGATGTGGGAGCCGCCGGCGTTGTCGTCTCCAATCACGGTGGCCGCCAGCTCGACGGCGTTTCCGCAACCCTGCGCGTCCTGCCGGAAATTGTGAAGGCAGTGAATGGCCAGATCGAAGTACTGATGGACGGAGGCGTGCGCCGCGGCGGCGACATCGTCAAGGCAATCTGCCTGGGCGCCCGCGCCGTCCTCGTAGGCCGCGCCTACGCCTACGGCCTGGCCGCCGCAGGAGCTCCGGGCGTCACCAGAGCCATCGCAATCCTCCGCGCAGACCTGGAGCGCACGATGAAGCTGCTGGGATGCGCGTCGCTCAGCGACCTGGATCAATCGTACGTAGACGTTCCGCGCGATTGGCCAAGCGCAAGTTGAGAGTCAAGAGTTGAGAGTTCAGAGTTAACAGGGAATACGACCGAGACCACAATTGTAAGTTGCTGGCCCACGAGTCGCCAATCGGTGGGTCATGGGACACGGATCACGGAACACGGGTCACGAATCACGTCCGCAAGGGGGGAGAAGGCCCCGGGTTCGTCAGGGGGATGCAAACCCGGGGCCGGGGGGTTAAACAGAAGCAGGGCCGGAGTAAATTCAATCTCGAATCAAGCTGTGACGGCGGCCTAAGACGTCGGGCCTACGATCAATCGGCATAGCCTGTACAATTCCTCGTACGTGAATACCAAGTGCAGGGATGTCATTCCCTCTTCCAGATGTCCCAGCCCGGACATTTCGCAAATCTCGCGCAGTTGCTCTTTCGGCAGGCCCAGCAGATAAGCGGCCCTGCCCTCATCGATAATTTCCCTGCGAGTCGTCTCGTTTGTCATCCGATTAGTCCCCCTTATGAGTTCCATTTTTAAGGACTGGGATGAACAGCCTAGTTCATGACGATGCTGGCCCAATTGTCCTGCTCCACGGCCAGAATCATCGGCTTGTAAATATCGATATCCCAGGTGTCGCCGATTCGAAACCGCACGGCGCCATCCGACTCCCCCACAATGATTCCGCGGAGCGGCACGCGCAAATCCCCAGCAGCAACTTGCAGGACCACCGCCTGACCCACCCAGGATGCATAAGCGCTTGGCATTGTCCTGCCCCCCTCAACTCAATTAAGTTCCGTCCGAACAATTGCCATTTTCCATTCCACTCTCGCGCTCAACAATGGTACGGAGGCCACAATCCAATAGGAGAGAAGTACTGTTAGCCGTTGCGGCACAAATTTCGAGGCCTCGCCGGTACTTAGTACCCGAGTACCGAAAATCCGGCACCTCAGCTTTATTGCCGCCCCCGTACCACCGCGCCAAACTGGCCTCATGACCGCACTCCGTGGTCCCGAGCAAGACTTCAATCGGCAATCGGCAGCGGAACTACAATCGGGCAGCATACGGGCTGCCTACGAAGGGTCAGGCATCGCCCTGGCCCTGGGCGGCGGCTTCTCCCGAGGCTTTGCGCACCTGGGTGTCCTGGAAGTCCTGGAGCAAGAACACATCCCGGTCTCCGCCATCGTAGGCACCAGTATCGGGGCCTTGCTTGGCGCAGCTTACGCGGACGGCATTTCCCTGCGCGACCTTTGCGATCTTGGGAGGCAAGTCCGCATTCGCGACTTCCTCCGCTTTCATCAATCGGAGCAGGGCGAGCGGAGGAAGGATCGCATCGGCCAGTTTGTACAAGAATGGTTCCGCGCCAGAGCTGTGGAGGAGCTGCGCATTCCAACCGCGATTGTGGCCACAGATCTCGACACCGGCGCGCCGTATGTATTTGCCAGCGGCCCGCTCGAAGTGGCCATCCGCGCGAGCTGCGCCTTTCCGGGCCTGGTCAAACCCGTGGAACACGAAGGCCGCCTGCTCGCCGACGGCTGCATTGTAGCGCCGGTTCCCACGGCGATTGCTGCCGGAATCAATAGCGCCTGCGTGCTGGGAGTCTCCGTCCGGTCCAATACTGCAAGTTCTAACGCATCCGAAAACGTCGTGAAAGTCCTCGATCCGGCCTTCTGCGCGTCGCACCGGAACGCGCTGGAGCCTTCCTGGTCCCGGCATGCGGACATTCTGCTTGAGCCGCACGTACACCACATCGACTGGAATGATTTCTCCCGCGTGGACGAAGCGTTTGCCGCGGGCGCCGAAGCCATGCGCCTGGCCCTGCCCGCCCTGCGCGAATTGCTCGCCCGGCGTTCCCGATTGCGCCCGCCCCGGGCTTGTCCTTCCGCGCGGAAAGAGGGTTGGCGCTATGAGAACTTCCCTGCTCATGCGAACGCTCATTGTCATGTTGGCGTTGGAGTGGGAACTCTGCAGCCAGGATCCGTTTGTTTTCTGTTACCGTATAGGAGTGGAGCCTGCGCGCGTCTTCCTCGGGAGATTCGGCAAGCGTCGGTGACAGCGTTTCGGCTGCGGGCTTTGCTTGTTCACCCTGCGTTTTGACAGGAAGCCCGCAAGACCCAATGATCGGATCGATCCAGCATCTACTTCATTTCCTGTTTAACGTGAAGGGCCTGATCGAGTGGGGCGGCACGCTGCTGGTGTGCGTCATCGTCTTCATCGAAACGGGCTTCTTCGTCGGATTTTTCCTTCCCGGTGATTCCCTGCTGGTCACGGCGGGAGTTTTCGCCGCCTCTGGACAACTACATATTGCGGAATTCCTGCTCCTGGTTCCCCTCTGCGCCATTGTGGGCGACCAGATCGGCTACTGGATCGGCAGGAAAGCGGGCCAGGCTCTGTACCGGCGGGAGGATTCGCTGGTATTCCGCAAGCGGCATCTGGAGCGCGCTCATCTGTTCTACGAAAAATATGGCGGAAAAACCGTGATCCTCGCGCGATTCGTTCCCATCGTCCGGACGTTTTGTCCGCCAGTGGCAGGCGCGGCGCAGATGCCGTACGGACGCTATTTTGCCTATGATGTTGCGGGAGGGCTTCTCTGGGGCGGCAGCATGGTTCTCGGCGGATATTTTCTGGGCCGACAAATCCCGAACATCAGTGAAAACATTCACTACGTTATCGCCGCAGTCATTTTCTTGTCCTTGCTTCCTCCGATCATCGGCTTCCTGCGCGCCAGATCTTCAGGGTCGCGAAGCCTTCTTCCCTACCCCAGCCTGCACCACCCGAGCGTGACTAGCCGTGCCGTTTCTAGCTCCTCTCCTCGACAAAGCGCCGCGAGCCGTGATCTTTGACATTGGCCGGGTCATCATCCGCGTCGATCTGTCGCGTTCCATGGGAGCGCTCGGAAAACGCGACGGACTGAACCATATGCAGGTTTTGCGGGAACTGGAAGCGGATCCGCGCTGGCCGGATTGGCAGGAAGGCCGCATGACGCCGCGCGACTGGCACGCGCACCTCTCTAAAAAATTCAGTTTTTCCTACGGCTTCGAAGAATTCTGCGCGATTTGGAATAGCGTCCTCGATCCCGCACCGATCTTGCCGGATCTCCTTTTCGAACGTCTCGCAACAAAATGCCGCCTGGCCCTGCTTTCCAATACCGACCCCATCCACGTGGCGCACATCGAGGCCAATTTCCCGTTTGTGCGCCATTTCCCCGCGCGCGTCTATTCGTGCCGCGTGGGTCGAGCAAGCCCTCGCCGGCGATCTATCACCATGCGCTGCGAGAAATTGATGCCATCCCCGACGAAGCCATCTTCATCGACGACCTACTTGAAAACGTCTTCGCCGCTGGCAGCCTCGGCATCAACGCCTTCCATTTCACTTCCGCCGATGAACTTCTCGCCGAATTTTCACGCCTGGGACTTTGGGAATCTTGACGCCTGGGAACGCCAATCTCCCGATTGGCGCCGAGTAAACCGCCAATCAGGAGATTGGCGTTCCCAGGTTCCCATCCTACATA
>CAVUDA010000033.1:0-193109 GCA_963740035.1 uncultured Acidobacteriota bacterium | reverse complement strand
GCGCCAGGTACGTCCCGGGAAGTATCGCCAAAACGAATGCCGCAAGCGCATATCGGGTCCTATTCATCATTGTCTCCTTGGGGCAGAATGGAATAACCCGCCAATCCGATCGGGATGGCGCCAAACTGCGAGATCGTTATATACGTCGCATGAACAGGGCGAGACTCTTGCAACGATCTGCGGATTGGGCGATCAACATGCCGCTTTTCAAAGACCATTGATGCGCGGAGTTATCATTCAGTTTCAAGCATGTCAAGGGATTTCGCTTGACTTTCGTTGCCCTGCAAATATAAATCTCCATCCACAATTTCATCTTGAGCGCGACGGAGTCTAAAAAACAGAGATTGCAGAAACCCGCGACGGCTGCAATCCGGGCTTATGAATTCGACCTCACACCCCCGCGCCGGGAAATTCCATGACTCTACTGAAACCAGCCGTGCGATCGGTGCGTCATATTGTGAGCGGACAGGCGTGGAACGAGTCTCGGGAGTAATCAAAGAAATTTTCTTTTTGTTCTCGCGCCGGTGTTATTTTTCCCGGTGAGTTGAGGGAATCTTTCCGAGCTAATATGAAGCGAAGCGCAAATTGGTGCAGAAGTGGGCAAATAGTGCAGCAGAAAAATACTGTGCTTTCCATTTCTTGTCGGGAATCGTTTCCTATGCCGCCTGACAATCAGGCAACTGTAGAGAGGAGCACTCAAATGCGTTGTGCGAAGAATTGGATGACGGCATGTGCCTTGGCTGCCGGACTTTGCGTGAGTTTAGCGCTGAGCGTAGCCCCCGCTGTTCAGGCGCAGGATTCTCCCCGCTACAAGCTGGACGGCAATTGGCCCAAACCGCTGCCCGTCAATTGGACCATCATGGGTGTAACCGGGATGTTCGTCGACAAGAACGACAACATCTGGGTCCTGAATCGTCCTCGTGACTTGGATAAGACCATGAATTTTGCAACGCTGATTCCGCCTACCGCGGAATGCTGCGTGCCGCCGCCCGCGGTGCTGGAATTCAATGTCGAGGGCGACCTTCTGCGGTCCTGGGGCGGCCCAAACTACGCGCCCGGCTGGCCCGCTTCGGAACACACTATTCTTGTGGATAAACAGGGAAACGTTTGGCTCGCGGGCGCAAAGTCCGGAGACACCCTGCTCAAATTTACGCCGGATGGGAAATTCATCTCTGACTTCGGCCATCGCGGCCCTGCCGTGGAGCAGCAGGATCAGCAGAAGCAGGATAATCAGCAAACGAGTCTTCTCTTGCGCGGAGTCGCCGCGGCGGAACTGGACGAGGCGGCCCACGAAATCTACATCGCCGATGGGTATTTGAATAAACGGATGATCGTGTACGATTCCGATACCGGAGCCTACAAGCGCGGCTGGGGAGCCTACGGCGTTCCTTTGGATCAAATCAGTAACGATCCTTTGCCGCCGCGCGTTCCCGGGGATGCGCCGATCAAGCAATTCCGCGAGCCGGTCCACTGCGTGCATATTTCCAATGACGGGCTGGTTTACGTCTGCGATCGCGGCGGCGACAGGATTCAAGTGTTCACGAAGCAGGGCAAATTTTTGAAGGAATTTCCGGTGGCCAACAATAGCGGCAACAACACAGCCGGCTCCATTAACTTTTCCCCCGACCCGCAACAAAAATATCTCTACGTCGCTGATATGATGAATAGCGTCGTGTGGATCCTCAACCGTAACGATGGCTCCGTGGCGGGCAGGATTGGCCATGCCGGACATCTGCCTGGCCAGTTCCACAGCTTGCACGTCGCCACCGCGGATTCTCAGGGGAACATCTATACGGGAGAAGTCACGACAGGCGAAAGGATTCAAAAGTTTGTCCCGGCAAAGTAATTTAGTTCGTTGTTAGGCCGATCTGAACGCACACGGGAGGCATAGGATGACACGCAAGCTGACAGTAATTCTGGGCGCTGCTGTAGTTCTTCTTTTCATTGCAGGTCCAATGTTCGCGCACCACGGAGCGGCGGCATACGACACATCGCAAAACACGACCCTTAAGGGAACGGTCGTCGAGTTTGATTTTATCAATCCGCATTGCCAGCTGTTTATCAACGTGGCCGACGAGAGCGGCGCGCTCGTGAAATGGGACGGCGAATTCACCAATCCTGGCACTTTGCACAGGCGCGGGTGGACCAAGGATATGTTCAAGCCCGGCGACCAAATTACGATGATTGGGAATCGCGCCAAGAACGGGGCCAACGTCATCCGCGTGATGAAGCTTCAAATGGCCGACGGCAAAGAAATCACCGCACTCGGTGGCGATGATAACTGAGGGTTGACACGTTCCAGCGGCCTCATTCCATCGGGGCCGCGACTAAATTCAGGTTTGCGGATTTCTGAACCGCTGAGGGCCTTCATGCGCAAATACCGGATGTGTGTAATCCTGGCAGTGCCAATCCTGTTCCCCTCCTTTTCCATTGCGCTCGCTCAAATGGCTGGGAAATCAGCGGCTACGGAGACTCGCCAAAAAGCGCCGGCCGACCTGTCTGGCATGTGGCTCGTACATCCATCCGCGAGCGCCGGCGCGTATTCCAGTTTTGCTTTTGCCAAAGAGGTTCCTCCCATGACCGCTTGGGGAGAGGAAAAATATAAGGCCGCCAAGCCGGTCTTCGGCCCCAATAAAACAACGCCCAAGCTATCCAACGATCCGGTATACGGCTGCTTTCCACCCGGACTGCCCCGGGTTTATCTCCATCCCAAGCCGATCGAAATCGTGCAGCTGCCCGATGAAGTGATCATGATGTTCGAGTACGATCGCATCGTCCGCCACATTTATATTGATGGGCGCGCGCATGACGAGTTTCTGGATCCTCCGCTCTGGATGGGCGACTCCATCGGCAAGTGGGAGGGCGATACGCTCGTCATCGATGTAATCGGCTTTAACGACAAGACTTGGCTGGATCGGGCCGGCCATCCGCACAGCGATGCGCTGCACGTCACCGAGCGGATACGGCGCGTCAACCACGACACTCTCAGCGACGAAATAACGATCGAGGATCCCAAGGCGTATACGAAGCCCTGGACGGTACAAACCGGCTTCCAATTGCAGCCGAGCATGACTCTTGACTGGGAAGGCGTATGCGAGCAGGAAAAACTAGTTGACCGCCAATAAGACCGGAGTTTCTGATTTGCGAAAATGTTTAACACTTTCGATTCTGTTGGCGTCGGCGCTTGTGTTTCCGTCCGTGATGTTTGGCCAAATGGGTGAGGAGACGAAACCGGCGCAGTCGGAAAAGGCGGGAGATCAGAAGCCAAACCCGGTCCACGATCTGTCGGGCACTTGGGGAGCGCGCCCGCCCGTCGGCGACGCTCGGAAAAGCGTCTATGGCAACGATGACGGGGGCTGGTGGAACTACGCGCTTCGAGGCGAAGACCTTTCCATGACACCCTGGGCGGAGGCAAAATTCGCTGCCAACAAGCCCTCCTTCGGCCCGTTCAGGAAGGAAGATTCGAACGATCTGGCCTACGGCTGTTTCCCGCCGGGAGTGCCTCGCGTCTACGCCGCCATCGCCGCCGGCATGCAGATCATTCAGCAGCCCGGCCGAACGCTCATGCTCTTCGGTCAAAATGTCCGCCAAATCTATACGGATGGGCGCCAGCATCCCAAAAACCTTCGCCCCTTGTGGATGGGCCATTCGATTGGAAGCTGGGAGGGAGATACGTTCGTCGTCGACACAATCGGCATCGATGACCGAACCTGGATTGACCGGATGGGCCATCCGCACAGCGACGCGCTGCACTTCGTCGAGCGCTTCCGCCGCGTGGCCTACAATTCGCTGGAGCTGGAGATGACGATTGACGATCCCAAGGCCTACACGGCGCCCTGGACGGCCCGGAAAGTTTTTCAGTTGAGGCCGGCGAGTGCGCGGGCCGGCGGGGGAGCGTGCGAGGATATTTTCATCAACGAGGCGTTTGGACTGAAGCCGATGTTGCCTTCGAGAGAGTGATAGTACTTAGTGTAAATTTTATTTAACGGATATAAGTGGAGCTTCCAATGCGTCGCTTAACCTTTTCGCTGCTGATCCTGCTGGCTACGCTCGCTTTCTCTCTCGTCGCGCGCGCTCAATCGGACGAACCGTCAGATGCAACCCAGCCGGCACCGGCAAAAGGCCAGAATGCAATTCCAGCTAAGAGTCTGTCTGGAACTTGGGCTTTACGCGCGCCGCGCGGCGTGCCTTGGTACAACTATGCCCTTATAGCGGACGAACCTCCCATGACCCCTTGGGCGGAAGCGAAATTTAAAGCCAACAAGCCTTCCTTCGGCCCGCACCCCGTGGAAGAGTCGAATGATCCTGCTTACAGCTGCCTCCCGAACGGCGTTCCACGGATTTATGCAGCCGTTCAGGCGGCGTTCCAACTTGTCGAGTTGCCGGACCGTATGCTGATGTTCATCGGCCGCAACATACGCCAAATCTACACCGACGGGCGCCCGCACCCTGCGGACCTTCGGCCCTCTTGGATGGGGCACTCGATCGGCAAGTGGGATGGCGACACATTTGTCGTCGATACAGTTGGCATCAGCGATGTCAATTGGCTCGATCGGATGGGGCACCCGCACAGCGACAAGCTGCACCTCATTGAACGTTTCCGGCGCGTCGACGACAAGACCCTGCAGCTCAACCTCACCATCGACGACCCGATCGCCTACACAAAGACCTGGGACGCCACGCCGAGGACATTCCGCATCCGGCCCGACGCCCGCGCGGGCGAAGCGATTTGCGAAGACATGTTTGAAAACGAAGCCTTCGGACTCCACCCGGTTTTGCCCTCCATGCAGTGAACGCCCCGCTCGGAGCGGACGAAATTTCCTGAGTTCCGCTCCAGCGAAACACCGTCATTTTCCACACGCCGCGAGACCCGCAAAAGAAATACATTGACATTCATCTCGAACAGATGCTAAACCCGCGCACATAGAGGGTGTATCCACAGGCCAGATTTTCACTTGAAGTTTAAAAAGGGGTGGGCATATGAACCTTTCCGTGCTCTGCGAGTCATGGCGTGAGAGTATTGCGAATGCTGCAAAAGTTTTGGCTTCACTCGTTGGGGTATTGCTGATCTCCGCTTCGCTGTACGCACAATCCAATCAAGGCCGCATCCTGGGGGCTGTTCGAGACCAATCCGGCGGCACCATTGCGGGCGCCACTGTGACTGTAACGGATACGCTGAAAGGCGTGAACCGAACTTTGACCACCGACGAGGCGGGAGAGTACTCGGCTCCCAACCTCGACCCGAGCACCTATAGGATTCGAGTCGAGTTCAAGGGATTTAAGACGTACACCCGCGAAGGCATGAACATTGGAGTTGGTCAAGAAGCCAAGGTGGACGTCGTCATGGAGCCCGGCGAGCAAGCCCAGACGGTTACCGTAACCGAGGCCATCCCTCTCGTGGAAACCACTTCGGCGACCCTGACCGGCAATATCGAAAGTACGAAGATCGCAGACCTCCCGCTGAATGGCCGCAACTTTGTCAACCTGCTCACCCTGCGCCCCGGCTATGTCAATTCACCCGGAGGCGGCGGCGGAAACCAGGCTGGCATGGGCATGCGGCCCGGCGACAGCATGTTCCTGATCGATGGTCTGGCAATCTATGAGTGGGGCCAGGGCCAGCAACTAGTGAATGGCTATGCCCCCGCCGGAGATGCGGCCACGCTCCTGCCGATCGACGCCATCCAGGAATTCAACATTCAGCAAAATCCCAAGGCGGAATTGGGATGGAAGCCCGGCGTTAACGTCAACTTGGGATTGAAGGCCGGAACCAATTCCCTCCACGGGACAGCCTACGCTTTTGGCCGGGATGGCGCGTGGGACGCGCTAAACTTTTTCCAGGATCCGACCCAGGCGGCGCCGCCGCTATCGTTTGAGCAATACGGCGCCACGGCAGGGGGACCCGCCATAAAAGACAAGTTGTTCTGGTTCGTGGGTTTTGAAGCGCAGACACTTAACTTGGGAATCACAACACCGATCCGGGCCCCTGAATCAACCGCGGGCGGCGGCATCACCAACAGCATAGTGGACGCTTGTAACGCGTTGACGTCAGGCCGTAATAGCGTGACTGGTCTCAGCGCCACATTGGCGGGCCTGCCCGCCGGCAGTTGCACGCCCCTGCCCGCCTCCGGTTCGCAGGAAAACGTATTCGTCTCAAACCCGAACTCCTCAACCTCGGTAGTTCCAGCGGGGTTGGCTACTTTGTCGGACGTGAATGGAACGTACAACGGGGTTGCCAAGGTCGACTATCACGCCAGCGACCGCAACACATTCAGCGGCATGTTTTTTATGGGCGATGGGTCGGGAACGTGGGATGACAACCCATCCGTAATCACTTCGGCGTTTTCGGAGTCCTTGTTCCCCGTGTCCGCTCGAATTGGCTCGGGGAGCTGGACGTTTGTTCCGAACTCTGCCGTTGTGAATGAATTCAAGGTTGGCTATACCCACTATTTGTTGCCGTTTTTGGCGGTTGACCACAATGCGAATCCAGCCGCACCGTGGGGGATATCCAACGGAATTCCAACCGGGTACGACATGAACACAGGCGTCACGAACCCTACTTTTTTCGGCTTCCCGCGCGTCAACATCACAGGCTTCACCCAGCTCGGAGGAAACTGGCCCAAATTCGTCGGGCCGAACACCAATACGGAGTTTCTCGATCACATCTCATATTTACACGGGAAACACGCCTTCAAGTTTGGAGGCGAAATTACGATCGTTCAGTCCTCTGCGGGCGCCACAAGCAACGCCAAGGGCAAATTTAATTTCAAGAGCGGCGGTAATTGCCCCTTGAATCCTATCGATCCCAGCTCAGGTAACCCCCTCCCTTGTTCTGCCCTTGAGAATTTCCTCCTGGGCAACGTGGGCTCAGGTTCCTCTATATTTGAGGGCGACCCGGTTCGAGATGTCCATACCGACCATTTCGCGGCCTTCTTTCAGGACGACTACCGAGTGACTCCAAAGATCACCGTGAACATCGGCGTGCGCTATGAGTTGGCCACGGTCATCCAGGACGTCAACAACCAGCTCGGCAACTTCGATCCGAACTCCCCGACCGGGCTAGTGCAGGTGGGCGTGGGGATCACTTCCCCCTATAACCCCGATCATCGCGATTGGTCCCCCCGAGTTGGGTTCGCCTGGGATCTCGCGGGCAACCAGAAGACAGTCATCCGCGCGGGCGCCAGTATGCTGTACGAGTTCGTTCCGTTCTCCGCGTTCATGAATTCAGGCGGCAACGCCGTTGGGCTCGGGAAAGTCCCGACGGGGGCTCTGCTTTGCCAGCCAGAACCCCCACCAAGTGGGCCGGAAGTTTGCACTCAGGGACTCGGCAACATCGCGGCAGCCACCATCAACCCCGCTAAAGGAGGGCTCTCAACAGGGTGGAAGAGTGACGGCGCCGTTCCCATCGTTCAAGGCGGCCAAGTGACATGTAGTGACACCTCGCCCTGCTCTACTGCATCCTTCGCGCGTGATCTGCGCACCCCGTATGTCATCACATGGAACTTCGACCTCCAGCGTGCTATCACACCCAACCTCTCTCTGGACATTGCTTATCTCGGCAACCATGGCGTGAAGTTGTACGGCACGCGGGACATCAACTCACCGGCGGTTGGCGCGGGGTATTCGGCAGCAAATCTAACTGCCTGCTCCAATCCCGATCCCGCTTCAGTCCTGGCGAACTGCAACAACGGCCCAGACCAAGCCGAACTGGGACCCTACAGTTCGAAGTTTCCGTATTTGCAGTACATTCTCCAAATGTCGAACATGTACCGGTCTCACTATAACGCGGTGCAGGCCACGCTGACTCAGCGAACTTCCCATGGCCTGTCCTTCACGGCTGCCTACACCTACAGCCATGGCAACGATGATGTTTCCCAGAATTTCGGAAGCACCACGCCGCTCAATAACTTGGCCCCGGATGCTTCGAATTACGGCAACAGCGACTACGACATCCGGCACAGGTTCACGTTTGAGGCCACCTACGCACTCCCCGGATTGAAATCGCCAGGGCAAATCCTGCAAGGATGGGTGCTCAACTCCATTCTAACCTTGCAGACCGCGACACCCTGGGCCGTTCAGGATCTTACGAACGACTTCAGCGGAACAGGCGAGGTGAATAATCCCAACACCTGGGGCGAAGCTTGGAACTTTTCCGGGAATCCCAAAGACTTCACCGCGGTGCCGGGCACTGTTGGAATTCCCTACTTCTCCGGGGCGAGCAACGCTGATTGTGTAGCGGCAACGGGGGGTCCAGGGTCGCTGACTTATGCTTCCCTTTTGTTTAATGGCTGCTACGCGAATGGCAAATCTGTCTTGACGCCTCCCGCCTACGGAACCTTCGGCAACGTCGGCAAGAATATTTTCCGCGACACGCCCTTCCGTAACTGGGATGTTTCAGTACAGAAGAACTGGAAGTTCAAGGAGCGGCTAAACGTGCAGTTCCGTGCGGAGTTCTTCAACGTCCTCAACCATCCTCTGTTCGCGGATGTGGGATCTGGACACCTTGCAGCCAATGACCCATCGCAGCAGACACTTGCTGCAGCCAGCGCAACTCCGGACCAAGGATCCGGCAACCCCGTACTCGGTTCGGGAAGCAACCGTGACATTCAGCTGGGCTTGAAGTTAATCTTCTAAGCTCAGCGGAATCGTCAGACCGGGTCCTCAGTTGCATCAGTATCGCCGCGGAGGCGGGCGTTTCCTGCGCCCGCCTCTTCCGGATCCTCCCTTTGTAAAACCCAATCCATTGATATTTTCCGGTGCTCGATGCGGCAAGCGCCGCCAGATGCTTGCCCAGGGCAACGCTCCCCGGATTTCGAAATCCATCGATCATTCGACGCCCAGAAGCCGCGGAGGAATGCCAAACCATTCATGCAAAGGTCTTTAGATATTGCCTGTGAAATGTTTACGCGCTCTTTATTGCTTTCGGACTACTCTGATTTATGCGGATGGGCTCGGAATAGATTCAGTCATCCTGCGGACTGAGGGCGTGAAATGAGCATGGGGCATATTTTGGTGGTGGACGACGAGCCACAGATTCGGCGCGTGATGCGCACGACCCTGGTCGCACAGGGCTACGAAGTTTCAGACGCGCGTACGGGGGATGAGGCGCTGGACCTCATCCGCTCGGAAAAGTACGATCTGGTGCTTCTGGATGTCAATATGCCCGGCATTTCCGGTGTCCAGACGTGCCGTGAGATTCGCCTCGCGTCCGACCTCCCCATTATTATGGTCACGGTGCGCGGCGCGGAGCGTGACAAAGTGCAGGCGCTCGACGCCGGCGCTGACGGCTATTTAACCAAGCCGTTCAGCGTGTCCGAATTGATGGCGCGAATCCGCGCACTCCTCAGGCGAACGAGTTTTCCCGCGGGAATGGAAGACAAGCAACTAAAATTGGGCGATATCGAAATTGATTTTGAAGCGCGCAGAATCGTCGCGGATGGCAAGCAAATCCGGCTGACGACGAAAGAGTTCGACCTGCTCTTTTATCTTGCCGCGCACGCGAACAAAACGATTACGCACCGGGAACTGCTCCAAGAAGTCTGGGGCCCCGACTACGGAGGCGAGCAGGAATATCTGCGCGTGTTCGTGAACCGGTTGCGGAAAAAGATCGAAGCGTCCCCGAGTTCCCCCAAGTATTTGCTGACGGAACCGTGGGTCGGGTACCGGTTGGAATTGGCGGAGTAGCACTGCCGCGGCGCAAAAGATTTGAAGTTCAGCAAAAACTGCAAGAGTGGACGAGAGCATCACTGCCCACTCTTCCTCACTGGCCCGATTGGCAAGGTGAAAGTAAAGACCGATCCGTGCTCCACGGTCGGAAAAATCAGTGCTGCAACTTATTTGCCTGTTGAGCCACAACGCAAATCGTCATGCCTATCACGCGGCGAAACGTCCACAATAAAAATGACCGTTACCCGCCGCGTCTGCCATCCTTGATATCTACATCGTGCGGCGAATTTGAACATGCCATCAGCTTTGCCGCCCGATGGCCTTCGAATGGCAACCGCGATATCGGTGAAGTGTGGATTTCACTCGCGCTCCCACAGGACTTTCGCACTGCCTTTGCCATGACCGCGTTGTTTGCGCTCGTGCTGGGAGAGACAAGCTGCAGATTTCACGTGGTTTATGTGGGTTCGTTTTGCAAATTTGCATTCTTGGTCTTTCGCCTCGTCCGTCCTCGCCCGCAGGCGCAAGTCCGCGTCAGCGAGTGCTGCCAGCACAAGAGCACACAGAGCTCTTCGCAAGGTGGCACAAGGCGCGCGACAATCTCCTTCGGTATGGGAGGGGACAGATTGGCGCGCCGTATCTCGAAGCAAGAAGGCTGCGCCCCAGCGCGGAAAGGGAATAGCTGATTCCCTGTCCTCGGGAGCAGGAAATCTTGACGTCCAACTGAGGCGGCAGCGGTTGTCCTCTGCGCAGGCTATGGTTGTATATATGTAAACAATGCGCGCAATGTGCGCAACGTTCACAATTTTCTTGCTCTCCGAACCCTCTTCTCGGCGCACCACTATGAGGGAATTGGACTTAATTGCGCTTCATCATCCTACTCCCGGACGAAGGCCTATTTTTCATCATCAACGTCTTTCTGATCAAGCAGGGGACGGCGCTCAGGTGAGGGAGATTTCCGCAGTGGAAATCTAGTAATTTTCGCAAACCGGAGCCCGCCTGTAAGGCCGAATTTCTTGCAGAGCGCGCACGGCGCACCCCCATAACCGGAATCGAGCCCCGTCAACGTAGCGATTGCTCTTCGGTCAATTCCGAGTTGCGCCGCAATCTCGTGAATTTTCCGCTTCAGAACAGATGTGACCTTCAAACCACGTCCCAGGCGGCCGAGCAGCACGGTGCGCACGCCGAGGCTCTTTAACACGACCCCGACCTTTTTCGCCCCGAGCCTGATGTCCTCACATTGGGTCTGCAGTCTTTGATTGACCTGAGCGGCCACGCCACCAACGAGAATCTCTGATACGAGACGTCCGCTTTCCATTCCCTCGTGACACACGGTTAGCAGGGCTTCGGTAACAAGCCATTCAAGTTCGAGGGAGCGTTCAATCCGAGCCTCGTCGTCGTGCTCGCCCAAAATCGTGAGCAACCTTGAAGTGCTTTCCGCAGCTCCCAGCAAAGGCGCAGTGAGCGCCCGCGCAATTTGCTTGACCCGGGGGCTCAGACCCTTCAAGTCCATTGGCGAGACGCAGTGATTTTTGACTGCTGCATAGTTGTTTAAGCGCATCATGCACAGCCGGGGCTGGAACTTCCTTTCAAGCTCTCGCATGGCCGATTCGTCCAGAGGCAGAGTTTCAGTTTCAGTCGGCAGCGTGGAGATGACCAATCCCCGGCTCATCAAAGCTGCGTCGCCGAAAGGTTGGCGCGAAGAGATAACTTTTGGTCCATAAGTCGAATATCGCATGCCGTTGCGGACCGTCGGAACTCCAGGCACGGAGCCAGTGCGAAGCATGCGGAGCAACTCACCACTCGCCCCGGAATCACCCGGGACAAGCTCGTCGATTAGCAGCGTCGGGTTCCAACCGTCGACCAGTCTGTAGATAGACCCGCTACGCACGTCTGCCACGATCAATCCACGGCGACAGAGGCACCACAAGAGTTTCAAAAGTTTTGTCTTTCCGCTGCCCAAAGGTCCTACGACCCAAAGGCAGGGTGCCGCTTCGAAACAATCGGGAAACCAACTTGCCACAACGAAAGCCGCGACAATCTGCAATTGATCGGGCAGAAGTTTCACGAAACTTGAAATCGTGGAACTGATTTCGGCCAGCAATTCGGCAGGTTCGCTGCACGGCAGAAGTCCATTGGACAGGCTTAATTCAGGGAAAGAACGCGAGGTGGGGTCGGGAGGCACAAAGATTCGTCCCCCGTGTCGAATTTCATGAAGAATCGTTGCCTTCCCGTTTTTCCAGTGCAAGAACGCCATCCGGCTCGGGTCCTCGGGATCTCGAATGGTCTCAACGAGAACCCCCTCCTCGCGATAGTTTTGCGGGAACGCTCCGGTCACGACTGTTTGATTGCAGCCTTCCTCATGAAGGCAAATGGAGGAGCCGCGGCTCGGCCGGTAACGCGTCCTATCGGCACGCTTGACGATCGAGCTCGCTTGATGCTGGCCTTTTTGAGTTAGAGAAAATTTCATCTTCATTTTATTTCCTCGGTAAATTCCAATCTGGACTACGCGCCGCCGTCCTGGAGTTCCTTCTTTCCTCGCCCGGCTTGGTGCCGAGGCAAAAAAATGGGACGCCTGAAATTGCGTCCCTTCGTCCTATTCTGAGTGTTCCCGACTACGTAAAACTAACCAAAGTATACCATACTCCTGGCGAAGCACAAATCCAGGTACTCGTTGGCACGATTCGTGACACTTTCGGATTCTCTGCTTGGATTGAGGGCAATGCCGCAGGAACCCGAGCGAAACATGCAGAAGAAGGTCGGCCGCTCACTCTCGAGCGGCAACGAGTTTGTGGCCTATGTCGATGCCATTGGCCACATGGACGGCAAGCGGCGGTTGCTGAAATGGAAGCCCACCAGTGCTCGTTATGCCTCCCAATGGTGGAGACTAAATGTGCTTACCAATCAGATTTGTGATGCGGATGAAACGATTGAATGAGTCAGGCGCATTGAATCGATTTGTCGACACGAATCATACACTGCAGAATCTTGCGCGAGATCACTAACAATTCCTGGCAGCCGTCTGTCTCCGGGAGATTAATTGCAGGTTGGAGCTGCTGAGTGTCGATCGTGATGGCACCCACTGAATGGCCTCTTTCACGGCTCCTGGCAAGTTGGCTTCTAATCTTGTCCGATAAGAAGCCTCTCTATCGACTTTCCGAACTCCCGGCTGATCCCCAAGAAATTTGCGAACTGAAAGACGTCGCCTCGCAGCATTTGCCACACGAATGCCGCATCAAGGCTACAGCTCTTTCCTCTCTCTTGCCTGCTTGACCTTTGCCCACCGTGCGAGAGCCGCTTTCCTAGCACTCGCACTGCGCTCTTCAGGGGTAAGCCTCGCAGCCCTAGTTTTACCCCCTTTGGAGCCTCCCATTTTTCCTAGAGCTATCGCGTGAGGATTCTTTTCTCGGATTGCCATCAATGCTTTATGCATAGAGAAACCCAGAAAATCAAGAAGAAAACACTTGACACATGCGTACCCGCTTACGCATAATATCGAAGTATGCGTACCCGCTTACGCATAATATCGAAGTATGCGTACCCGCTTACGCATATCAAGGAGGGCTCAATGGTGAACAAGAACGATGCATTACGATTGAACATCAATCTCGCACGGGAGACTTGGGGACCACTTCTAAAGAAAGCTCGGAGAGGGCTCGAAGAACTTACTTCTAGATA
Organism: uncultured Acidobacteriota bacterium; assembly: GCA_963740035.1. GTDB lineage: Bacteria > Acidobacteriota > Terriglobia > Acidiferrales > UBA7541 > Palsa-360. The sequence continues at coordinate 179,771 of CAVUDA010000033.1, read as the reverse complement.
TGCTCTGTCAGTGGCTCTAGGAGACGTTCAGTACCTGGATGGTCGTTGGTACGTCACCCACTCCGGACTGTTACGTCTTGCGAACCGTGCTCGCTGTAGCGGAATTCGAGTCCTGCGAATGCGGGAGTTGTGCGATCCAGCAGCCAACCGATGGGTCTTCAGGGCGACCGTTTACACATCGTCCCGCTCTCGCGGTTTCGTCGGCTACGGCGACGCCGATCCCTCTAACGTCTCGTCCTTGGTCCACGGCGCCGAAATGCGCGTCGCCGAAACCCGTGCTGTCAACCGTGCCCTTCGCAAGGCGTATGGCATCGGGCTCTGTTCAGTCGAGGAACTCGGCTGGGCCCCTAGATCCAACGCTTCTGGCTCATCCGATCAGAGCAAGACTTCCGCAAACGGAAATAACGGCCACCAGAATGGCCAGCCTCGCCTTCGCGACCGCCTCTGTCTGCTGATCCGCCAACACCAGCTCGATGCCGGCCTCGTGAAGGCCTATGCCGCCGACTACTGTGGAACTCCCACCCTGCGGGATGCCAGCCGAGAGCAGGTCGAAGCCTTCATCAAAGATCTGGCCGAGCGCGCCGCCAAAGATCGCGACGGGTTGATCTGCCAGCTCAACAGCTATGCCAAGTCGTCGGAGGTTGCCCCATGAAGCGCCATATCCCAGGTCTGCATGGTGATAGTTCCAACCCTCCGAGCATCTTGGAGGGTGTTTTCCTGGTCCGCGTCGATCGGGTCTTCTACCGCTGGCATCCCGAGCGGCCGTTCTACGTCCTGCGGCTCATCATTCTCGAACCAAGAGAACATCAAGGCCGTTCCCTCAACGGTCGTCTCTACTGCACTCCCAAGGCACTCTGGAAACTCCGCTGGTTCCTGCGGGACTTTGGCTACGACCTTGATCTCATGGGCCGAGACGAAGTGGACGAAAAGGCGCTCGTTGGCCTGCGAGGAATCGTGCGGATTTCCCGCACCACCCTGAACGGCCGCTCATTTCTCAATCTCGGCGGGTTTGCTCCAGCCAGTGAATGGGAAGAACTATCTGTGTCCGTGGTGAGCAGCCAGGAGGTGGCCCGTGACGTTTAGCTACACGCAGGTTTCGCAGTACCTACGCTGTCCGAAGAGCTACCGCTTTCGGTATCTGGATGGTTGGAGAGAGAAGGAGTCTCGGGCAGCGCTGTGCTTCGGGCGGTGCTTTGAGAAGGCAATAGCGGCGTTCTTCGAGCGCGAGGACGCTGGAGCCGTGTTGTTCAAGGAGTGGGGAACGTACCGCGAAGTTCCGCTCGAGTACTCCCACGGAGATGACTGGGAGCGTCTGCTTCGCCAGGGGATCGGCCTGCTCGAACAGTTCGCCCGAGATAACCGAATCCGCATTCGACAACCCAAACGCAACATGCAGAAGAAGATTGTCCGTTCGCTTGCAAACGGCAACGAGTTTGTGGCCTATGTCGATGCCATTGGCCACCTGGACGGCACGCGGAGTTTGCTGGAATGGAAAACCACAAGTGCTCGTTATCCGGATCAGCCCGAGGGGCTAACATCGCTTGATCTTCAGCTCGTCTGCTACTCCTGGATCACAGGCATCTCCGACGTGGCCATTGTGGCCTTTGTGAGGAAACGCGTCCCGGAGATTCAATACCTGCTGGCTTCGATCACCGAAGAGCAGCGCGAGGAGTTTGGGCAGCTGGTCGAAGCCACGGCATGTCAAATCGAAACTGCCCAGTTCCCTTCCCACCCAGGAATCCGATTCCCGCAGAACGGGTGCGTCAGCTGCGCCCACCTCGGCCTATGCCTTGGGAACGAGGCACTCGCCCAAACCAAACTCATTCGTCAACCAGGAGCCGCCGACCTTGATTGGCTTGACGTGCTTGACGACTAACGGAAGGCCTTTCGTGGCTCCGAAGCTCAATCGCCGGCGGGCCGTGTTTGTGCTCTCGAAGATCGAGGAGATCTTGTCGTGGGAGAAGGCCATGGACCGCGAACGGGATTCGAAGTTTGTTGAACTTGGTCGCTATCTGTGTGAGGTTCGGGCAGGACAGTACTGGAGGGTGGACAACGTCCGTTCGTTTGATGAGTTTCTGGAGAGGAAGTTCCCGGAGTCCAGACGCAAGGCCTACTACCTGATGGCGATTCACGAGCAGCTGCCTCGCATTCACAAGGTGGAACTGCAGCAGGTGGGCTGGACCAAGGCGACCGAACTAGCGAAGGTGGCGAGGAGGGACGGTCAGAGGTTCGATAGTGCAACCTGGTTGCACAAAGCTCGCGAACTGCCCAAGGAGGAATTCAAACGGGAGGTCTCGAAGCACCTGACCGGGAAGGAGACGGAGCCGTGGGAGATCCTCTATTTCAAGGCGTACAAGAGCCAACTTCCTGTAATCGAGCAGGCACTTGAAACAGCGGGTCTAATGCTTGGGAGCGACAAGTCGCGAGGCTACTGCTTGGAGATGATCTGTGCGGATTTTCTGGCAGGAGTGAGTTTGGAGGCGGGCAACCGAGATGCTTTATTGCCTTGTCTCATTCGGCTGGTTATTGGTCTTCCAAAGCCGCAGAGGAAGCAACTGCTTGAAGAAGTGCAGGTCACGTTTTGAAAGGGATCCGTGCCAAGCGCCCCCGGTTGAGGCTTGATCCTGAAGCTTATCGCCAGCTTTGCCGGGAAGTCTTGGAGCGAGATGGGTGGCGTTGCCAACGGTGTGGGCGGATGGAGGATCTTCAGGTCCATCACATTCAGCCGCGCAGCCGCTTGGGCGATGATTCGGCTGAGAACCTCATAGCTCTTTGCGTCAGGTGCCACCAAGCGGATCATCGACAAGGTCAAGGAGCTGAAAAGACATCTGCGAGGCACTGATGCGTTGAAATCATATTGAGATCCAAAGGCAGCATGTACTCCCTGGCGCGGGAGATGGTAGACTGGAGCGGCCGCAAGCTGAATCTTCCCACCGGTAAGAACGGGAAGCCACTGCGCATGCCGTTCTTGAACTAAAAATGTTAGGGGCGTAGCTCAGTGGTAGAGCAGCGGCCTTTTAAGCCGAAGGTCGTGGGTTCGATCCCCACCGCCCCTACCAATCCCAACCATGTGCTATTGAACTAGTTAGGGCGATCCTCCTTTCCACCGAGCGCCGGTAGAGCGGATTGTTGGGCCCAGGCGCGATCTTGTTTAGCTTCTAATCGTTCTTGCCGGTCTGGGAGCCAGTGCGAATAATGTTTTTCAGTGGTGCGCGTCGTCATGTGTCCAAGGGCTTGCTTGAGTTCCTCGAGCGTCATACGACCATTCACAGTCATCTCGTGCGCGTACGAATTTCGGAACCGATGCGACCGTCCATCCCGAACACCGGCAAGTGCAAACAATGCCTGGAGTCGTCGCTGCCATTTTCCTACGGCGCTGTGCAGTGTTGAAACGCCCGTCCAAAAGAAATAGCGGCCAGCTTGCAGGGGTACGATTCTCAGCGCTTCGATCACGTCATCTGGCAGCTTGTTGCACACATGCACAGAAGTTTTCTGGCTGATGAAAGAGATCCGGCCCCCTTCGATCCATGATTGTTCGCAGCGCACTGCATCACCAATCCGCATGCCGGAAAAACGCAGGAGCAAGACAAAGGCGCGGAGGCGATTTGCGGCAGCCCGACCGGCTCTTTTTTCATACTGGGGAAAGGCTCCTAATATCCGCCGCCATTCCTCGCCGCTGAATGGGAGCGTTGGACGCGATTTCCACTTTGGCATTTCAAGGTCGCTTGCCAGGTTCTGTTTCACGAACCCATGCTTCAGGCAAAAACGAAAGAACTTCCGGAGCATTTGAACGTTGAGGGAGATCGTGCCGTCATGCTGCTTCCACCGCTGTGTCCACTCGATGCGGAATGCTGTTAGAAAACTCAAATTCAGGTCACACAAAAATCGCATGCCCTTGGACTTAGCAAGCTCTTGCATGCGGCTGAAAAGTAGTTCGTACTTCTTGATTCGTCCCGGACTGAGACCGGAATTGGTCGCTATGAACATCTGGCGAGCCTCAGCCAATGTAATCGGCTCAGCTTCCATTTCCATACCTGGGGGAGGTTCATGGACAAATCCGTTGGCTTCCATTTCACGGACCCTCTGCTGTGCCACTTGCCAATTGCTTGTGTGCATTGAACACTGGACTCTGTGACCGTTTTCATCGTTCCCATCCATCCATATTGGGCAGTTGCATTTGGTGTATTTTCTGCCTTCATCCTGATGCTCGCAGCTTTCTACGTGCCCACGGTATATATGCAAACTCACAGGCCGTTTCATGGCTTACTTCCTTTCGCATTACCTTCGCCTCGGGCCTGAATTCTAGTTCGTCGAGGCTTAAGTGAGAAAGGAGTTTTTGCCCGCACTCGTGCCGAAGGGGCTTTATGACCGTCAATCCAGGAATTAAGGGCGCTTAGAGGAATGCGAATGACACTGCCGATGTGGACACATGGTATGTGACGATAGACGGTGTCAACGCCGACGCGCAACAGCGTGGCAGCTTCAAGTGCGGTTAAATAACGTTCCTCGGAAGGGTTCGCGAGCACTTCTGCCATGGCAGCCTCTTAAAATGGGAATCATATTTGTTTTCCCCATCATTTAAGGTGCCAGGGCACACCGGGAAGCGCATTACTGCTTCCTCGCCGCGTATTTTTAGGTGCAGCGGGTACACCAGAAAGCCTAACTATAAGGTAATCACATCGAATTCATTTGTCAAGTTCCAAGTCGCACCCCTACTTGCTGGCCTTCGCTTGGCGCACGACCACTCAATAACTCTGAATGCGGACAAAGACGCGCAGTAACTCTAATCGTGGTAAGTCCCGGCGCTGGCCCTGGGAACTAATCCTTCCACCACTTTCTCAGTGGCTCCTCGTCCGACAGGGCGACGCCGGGACTGCCTAAAAGACGAGGAGACTACTGATGAAGCCAAATTTTAAGACACACGTGCTTGCCGCTGTATTGAAGAACGTTCCTGAGTTTAATCCGTCTAACGTGAAGGAAAGCCGTTGGCTGATTGACTGTTTTTTAGCCGAGGGTAGCATCCAACTGATTTATGGGACATATGGCACATTCAAGTCGACGTTACTCCTGAAAGCAGCATGGGCCGTTTCCCGTGGCGAAGACTTTCTGGGAATGAAGACACGGAAACGAGTGGTCTTGTACTTTGATTATGAAAATCCGCCCAGCGTTATTAAAGGCCGATGCCATGACCTGGGCGTCAGGCTTCCATCTCCGATGTTTAGAATCTGGGACCGTTTTCACGGTGAGGAGCCCCTTGTACCAGGAAATGAAGATTTGGAAAAGTTGGTGAAGCAGATCAAAGAGCAGACTGGCAGATATCCGTGGTTAATTTTTGATAGCTGGACCAGCTTGTTAAAAAATGGAGATGGTGGTGAGAACACAGGGCAAGTCGCACCTATCTTTCAAGCAATCCGCCGCCTGTGCGATCTGGGAGCGACCTGCACAATTATTGATCACACAACCAAATACAGCAAAAAAATCATATACGGAGCCGGAGCCAAGATGACGCAGATGGATACGACGCATAACTTCATTGTTAAGCAGCGTTCTAGGCCATTGCTGGACTTCCGCTCCTCCGAAACCGTTATACGTGTGGAGTCCTTCTTGAAACGCTACGTTCCTGACGGTGTGGGAACATTTTCCTTCAAGGTGAAAGCCAAGAAGGATTCGCAGGGGGAATGGCACATCCGAAGCCTGGAAGCTACAGAGGATGAGGCCGTCGCGAAACTGGAACGGCAAATTGAATACCTCAAACACTTGATTAGGCATCATCCAACTCTAGGTCAGGAGGAGCTAGCCAAGCGGGCCGCCGAAAGAAAAAAGGAGGAAAGAAGCAAATGAGTAGGGATGCAGCTCGGCAGTTGCTCCAAGAGGGAACCGATAAACATTGGAAAGTCATTGCCAAAGGTCCGAAAAAAATGACTTTCAGGATATTGAAACAAAATCACATAAAAACGCCATGAAAATGCCAATACGCTAATACGCGGGGAGCTATAAAACGGTAAACGGCGTAATACCCCCCCTTAGAATCCCCCCCCTCCCCTGAAAGGGGAAGGGGGAATGAGAGAATGAAATTCGAGTGATGCTACGCATGATGCTTACGCATCAATGCTTCGCATCACGAGGATGGAGAGAAAACCGCTCTCCATCCTCCGTGAAAACCTTTAGACTGTAATAGAGATCAAAAGAGGGTCTTCACAGAGGAGGACCTGTTTTTCGGTCCTCCTCTGCAGCGGTTTGTGCTGCCTAGAGATTCAAGTTGTAATCTTTCAACAGGAGATTCAATCAATCTTAGACGGGGAAAGAACGGTTTTCTCTTTCCCCGTCGCTGCGAAGCAGCGATGAACATGAAGAGAAACGCTATCCTCGATCAGTGGTTCTGCTCTAGATGAAGAAATTGATCCGATGAAGGAAATTGAATAAAAACAAGGCACTGCTCCTCATTGCTGTTGTCATCAAGAGAAGAGGGTTCTTTAAGATCAAGCCACAGCGCACCAGACATAAATGATTCTCTTTGCCACTCAGACAGAGTGGTACCCAGACATTTTTTCAAAAAAGTTGTCTATGAAGCGGGGCTGGCTAACAAACCGGGGGTCCCCTTGCGCTTCCCGACGAAAACGGTTCGCCCCGAGGGAGACCGCTCCGTTCTTTGATGCTCACAAATCTGCCACTTTCGGTGATCCAGGAGACGTTCTACATACGGAATCCGGCTTGACGAATCGGCCTCACTGACAGCAGAATCGCGCAGATTTTATCGCCGTCGGATGTGCATACGGACTGACGTCCTGAGCCCCTGATATCCTGATCTCTTGGACTACATTGGAATTTGAAAAGTGCCTTATTTCTAGGGGATCTTCAATTTGAAGAATCAGGCGATTTACAGTGATTTTTCAAGATGCTCCACACTTCTAAATCGGCCTCACTGAAATTGAAAAGCGGCCTCACTGATCGGCCTCACTGAAGACGAATTTGACTGTGTCCGCAGCCCTTTCGCTGCCTCTCAATAGAAACACCTAATAGAAAGTGAATACAGTTTGTATAACCGTTTCAGTAGTGCAATCAATAGAATGCAGAGATTGAAAACCAAATCTCTTGCAAAACCTTTTTTGTTTTTAGAAAAACTCTTTCCGATCTTTCAGATCACTTTTCACACTGCTTCGCAGTGAGAGGACCGAGAAACCCGTTCGGTCCTCTTGCAGGAGAGATGTTATCTGTCGCAGAAGAGACGAACAGAGGGAATCGTTTCTACAGCCACAGGAAGAATAAAAATAAAGGTTGTCCAATTCTCCATCTCTGGGACGATCTAAACATCTTCATTTTCTGGACAGCCTAAAAAGGTGAACCGGTCTACAGATCTCCGTTTAGACCTGGCCGGCTAGTAACTGATATTAGCGATGAGTTCCAGAGGAGCCGGCAGTCTTCCACTCCAATGGTCCTGCCACCCTCTGGGACTCATCGACTAAAGATCATTGGAGGATTCCAATGTCACGGAAAAATAAACCCTGGTTCCTTAGGTCTTGGAAGATTGGGGAAATGAGCTATCTTCCGAAACGGGCTTTCCGCGAGCTTCGAAGGACAGTCTATGAGTCACTTGACAAACATGACGTACGCAGTAGGAATTGGCAAAGGATGAAAGATTCTGTTCTTGAAGCTCTGGCTGATCTCGCCAAAAAACATCATTGTGGTTATGAATTCAATTCCGAGGGCGGTAACATCTGCATCTACAAAAGCAAACGACCTGTCTTTGCTATCAGGATCGGTCATTATCATAATCAAATGAAACACCTCCTAAAGGGCGAAGCGCTTTTCCGTGGGATCATAGATATTTCCCGCTCTGGAAATGTTTTTTATATACCGCTCCCAACTCGACAGGCTCGGAAATTGACAATCAATGACGAAAATGAACTCCTCCACGTGATTGGGTGCTTGAAAGAAGACGGCCCCCTTTCTCAACGAGGTCTCGCATGCATATTGGGCATACATCACAGAAAAGCTGCCAGGTTGCTTCGGCGTGGAAAGAAGGAACGACTTCTAGATTGCAAGTCTGGACCAAGAAGGAGTACCCAGTGGAGCGTCGCATGAGACTCCGTCTGAAAGACATTATGAGAATTACGAAGAATGTGAAAGTTCCCAAGAAGCAGAGACTACGTCGTCCAAGAGGCGTGGTCTTGAAGAAGTCTCCAAGATCACAGATTCCATTCTGAGACCACCACTTTTATGTTGGGGAGGAGACTTTTCTGCGGCGTTTGGGCCCGGAGTCGTCATCATCGCCTTTGGTTGGCGATGCACCTTACAGAAGTTCAGTTGTGAGTTCGGGATGTGGGTCAGGGTCATTACTTGTTCGCATTCCTTGTTCACAATTAAGCAACAGAGAATTACGTTGGACCTTCCCTTACCAGTTATTTATTGGCAATATTCCCTTAGAAATATCAGTTTCAATTTATTTTCAAAAAGGTTTGGATGTGTCGAAAACAGCCGGATCGGCAAGATGGATTGTGGCAGCGGTTTGTGTCCTGACCGTCGCATCAGCACTTGTGTACATTGTGTTTCTTTTTTACACAACTCCTGTCCAAGTCAAACTGACCAACTACGACGCCTATAGAACCGAAACATTAAAGATGATTGAGGGGGAAGCGTCGAGCTTTTTCGAGATAGGCGTATTGGTTTTGGGGGCACTATGGGGAGCTATGATTGTGAGCAGGGAGAATCAGCTCAGGCGTGAGGACGCGCCAGAGATCGTTATGTTCGTTGCTACAAATTTCTTGCTGCTGATGTTCCTTTATTTCAACTGGAAGTACGGGCGTTTGCTGGCCCAACTTTATTGGGACATGGGACCCTTACTGAGCACTAAGGCAGAGTTTGCTGATGTAATGAATTCCAGATACGTTCTCATTCACTACCGTGCGGTTTTAATCTGTTTCTACGGTGGGTTGATCATGAGCGCGATGTCTACCCTGAGCAACAGCATGTTGCGGAGGCGGCCATGACGTCTCGGCTTAGAGGGTGCGGCAATAGTTTGCTCTTGGGTGTTCTACTGCTCGCACCTCGGCTTGCCGCGCAGCAGACTCTAGATGCGTGTTCGACGGTTGGACTTAAAGCATCTTCCCACGCTGCCGCTATGGACCTCGATTCTACGGAACACCGAAAGAGTTTTGAAGACGCAAAGGTCCTGTGTATGTCGCGTGCGAAAGGAGCCATTCCTGCAGCCTTGCTCGACGAAGACAAAGGGGTCATCGACAATGCTTACCCATTGATTCGGAACTATTACGTAAACCAAAAGCATACGAAAGAGGACGTGGCAAGGATAGTTGGTTTTGCATGGACAGACTTCCGACGGACGAACCCATCAGGACATATGACTCATGCCGAGTTTATCCAATTGAGTACGTCCTATGGGCAATTAACCATTAATAGTGATCCACTGGGGGCGTCTATAGCTGTGGATTCGAAACCATGGGACGAGCCGACGAACGTGACCGACTGGACTGAGGCTGGCGAGCGATCCGTGAACCTAACGAAGAAAGGCTGCAAGTCAGAAACCGGGAAAGTGTTCGTGCCCCCTGGGGGCAACGCCAAATTCGAGAGAAAACTGACCTGCCTCTAGAAACAGGACAATAGCGCATCCAAGCAATTCATCTCCGCCGACACGATGATCTTGACCCTCCTCGGCGCTGTGGTTGAACTCAAACGCAGCCTGATTGCTGAACGAGCGCGGGCAGGTCTACGCAACGGCCGCGATGGAAGCTCCACGGTACCGGAACGATTTTTCAGAAAAGTTTCTGCATGTATACAGGCGTGCTGAGTTTGCGGGGGTTACCCTAGCACGGGGAAGAGCCACATTCCGATAATCCCGTTTATCGGGACTTGGAACTCAATGTCTAAATGCTAGGCTGTCGCTGTAATCTTCACTGCCGATGAACTCCACGCGACATCGAACGCTCGATTGGTTATGGGCAAGCCTGACAGCTTTGGGGCTGACAGGAGCCGGGGTATTCGTCTTTTTGGTAATTCATCCGGGAGGATTTGAGGGCGCTGGGTATTGGCTGATGGTTTACCTTCCGGGCGTGTTGGTTGGAATTTGGACGGCAGACCACATACAAAGCAGCACCGCTTGCTGAGCCGGTCGTTTTTTGGATGCTCACTATCGTTTTCAGTTTCGCCTGGTATTTTTCCATATTTTACCTCGTGATTAGGTCTGTCCGTTCCATCGCCAATGCACTTCGATCTTGAAATTTTCAATAATGCGCAATTCAAACCGCCGCTAGGGAACACGGCTTCTGGAAATGTGGGAGCCAGTTTCCGAGAATCCCGTTCCTCAGGACTTGGGCCTTCCTGTTGGCAGAGATTTTCGTGTTGCAATTCGTTGTGTCGAAGGCTCGGGAAGGGTACGATCCGAACTTCGAAGGCCAAGCCGGAAACTGCGGCTATTGCCACTGTCCAAGGAGCCTGCCCATGCGCTTGCCCATCCTCGTTGTTCTAATAGCCCTCTCAGTGCCCTCGACTTTCGCTCTCGCGCAATCCGTTCCTACGGCGATCTTCACCGACCCGCCCGCGGACGCCGCGCATCCGGCCAAGTTGACAGTGCTGCACATCCCCACGCATGGTGTGCTCATTAACGGCATCGTCTACCAACCCTCCGGAGCCGGGTCACATCCGACACTCGTCATCTGCCACGGTTTTCCCGGAACGAAAAAATCTCGATCTCGCGCAAGCTATCCGGCGCGCCGGATGGAACGCTGTTACCTTCAACTATCGCGGATCATGGGGTAGCCCTGGTGTCTTTCGGCTCGCCCAAAATCTTGAGGATGCCGACGCCGTCCTGGCCTACCTGCGCGATCCCGCGACATCGGCGCGGCCTGGCATCGATACGAAACACATCGCTATGGCAGGTCACAGCATGGGCGGCTGGGTGGTCGCGCACACCGCGGCGCACGATCACGGATTGATCGGCGCTGTCCTATCTCCGCGGCGGATATGGGCCGGCTCGGCGAGTTGCCGCGGGATCGCCTGCTCGCTGGGGTCGCAGATAACATGGAGTCCCTGTCTGGCGTCACGGCCGAGAACGTGACCGACGAGCTGCAAGCTCATGCTAAGGGCTTCCGACTTCAAGATGCCGCTGCAGGCCTCAGCCAAATGCCTCTTCTGGCGCTCACGGCCAACGATCCCTACACCGGAGATACGGACGCGCTGGTCAACGCAATTGAGGCGAAGGGAGGGCATAAGGTCACGGCGTTGCACGTCGCCACAGATCACAGTTGGTCAGACCATCGCATCGCTCTTGAGAGCACGGTCCTGACGTGGCTCGCCGGACTGTCCCAATAGAGCCGCCGTTTTTGGAGAACCTCGGACTGCGAGCATAGACATTCAACGATTATCGCCAACTCCCGAGAAGTCCGCTTATCGGAATGTGGCTTTTCTGCTTAGGGCGCGGATTCCCACATTCCGATAATCCCGTTTCTCAGGACCTATCCAGTGCCGACAGCACCAAGCCCTGTTTCTCGTCAATTCCTTACAACACAACCCTTGGAATCTTCTCCTTGCCAGAAGCGGGAAAGGTCTTCGTAAGTGGTCACATATCTTCATCAATCGAGCACCAAATAAACCAGCCAAGAAGACCTAAGAAGACAATGGCATAAACAAATAGGCGTACCGGATGCTGTGAGATAAATCTGTACATGCCGTTGTAGTCAGGAACAATGTCGAACGGCCATTCGAAGATAATAGAAAGAGGGTGCATTTTCTTCAAAACATTTAGCTGGTGATAGGGTTCCAACCCCAACTTCACCCGCATTGATCTTGCGATATTCTCGGGGTCCGAGGGCCGATTATTCAGGTTGTCGGTCGTGCAACTCGCGTGAACTGTTCTTCGGTTCCTCTTCGCACCCTTGGTTTTTTGAATCTTGGAGCGTCCCCAAAACACTTCCGCAGTGGAGCATACTATTATCCATCCAATTCCACTCATCTGGGAAGGTTGGAGTAGCCCACATTCCGATAATCCCGTTTCTCAGGACTTGGCTCAGGAAGTGCAGTCGAGTTAGGATGCGCCATGATTAGACGGTGGACGCGCATCGCATTTGCCACCTTGGTGGGATGTGCGAATTCAGTGATCGCCTAGCTTATGACGAGTGACGATTACTTCGACGAGAGGATGGATCCCCGACTTCGGCGCGTCGTGATCGCATTGGTGATTTCCGCCGTGGCAGTTGTCGCCTTGGTTGCATTGGTCACGGCGCTCGACGTCTCCAAGCACCCAACGCTAGTCAGCACCATCGACGCGATCTTCGCGCCAGGATACAGCGTTGCCAAGATGCTGATATCCCCGGGGCATGATTTTGGTTATCTGGTTGGAGTGCCGCTGGTAGCCTTGGCATTTTCCGTTGTTTTTTACGGTATTTTGGTGTGGACCATTCTGAGCTTACCGAGATTGGTGGCGTAATCGACCGTAGGACTTCCCGAAAAATCGGCCAAGCCAGAATGTGGGCTGCGACCCAAATGGCCCCTGATTCCCACATTCCGGTATCCCGTTCGAACGAAGCCGCCGGGCGGCGGACGCTGCGCGTGAGGTGAAGGTAGGGTTGGTTGCCTGCGGGCTGCGATAAGTTTGGGTCACAAGGAGGTCCCTGTGACCCATCTCAGAAAAATAATGCTGGAGGAACTCCAGCGTCGTAATTACTCACAAAGTACCACACGTTCTTACCTTCGCACCGTCGAAGATTTTGCTCGGTGCTTCCATCGTCCGCCGGACTGTTTGGGGCCTCGGCACATTCGCGAATATCAAGCTGAGTTGTTTCAGAAGCGCAAGTTGACTCCGGGGACCGTCGCGATCCGCTTAGCGGCACTGCGGTTTTTCTACACCAAGACGCTCAAAAGGGCTTGGAGCATCGCTGAAACACCCTATCCGAAAAAAGCATTTCATCTTCCGACGATTCTCAGTCAGGAAGAAGTTGCGCAACTTATCGACGCGGCGCGCACTCCCTTCCAACGCATTCTGCTGATGACGCTCTACGCCACCGGCGTGCGCAACGCGGAGTTGACGCGCCTGAAAGTCAGCGACGTGGACAGCAAGCGCATGGTGATTCACGTCCAAGGCGGCAAAGGGCGCAGAGATCGCGATGTGCTGCAGCCCCAAGTTGCTCCAGGAACTGCGCCAGCACTGGCACCGCTTACGGCCGAAGCCCACGTGTGGCTGTTTCCGGGCAACCGCCACCATAGCGGCGATCAGCCCGTCGACACGAAAACCGTCTGGCCGCCTGTTAGAAAGCCGCCGGGCAAGCGGGCCTCAAGAAAACAGTACATCCGCACACCTTGCGCCACTGCTTCGCCACCCATCTGCTCGAAGCGGGCGCAGACTTGCGCACCATTCAGATCCTGTTAGGCCATCGCGATCTGAAAGAGACCACCCTCTATCTGCATCTTTCGCAACGCCATCTCCACGCGACCGCGAGTCCTCTGGACGCGCTGCAGCTGAAAGACGAACAACGGAACGAATAGATGAGCCGGCCACCGCTGGAGGTGGCCGATCTCATCCGCACCGCGGGAACTGCTTTCCTGAAACGAAATCGCCACTGGCTCCGTTGGAAGCACGTCCAAGTGCTGCGGGCCATCGCGCGCTGTCGTACCGCCGCACTCGGCGGGCATCTGGACGAGTGCACCCGCTGCGGGCATCGCGCCATCTCCTACAACTCCTGCCGCAACCGCCACTGCCCGAAGTGCCAGACTTCGGCGCGGGAACGCTGGATCGCGGCACGCCAGAGAGAACTTCTCCCGACGCGCTACGTCCATGTGGTCTTCACGCTGCCCCGTGAGCTAGCGCCGCTGGCGCTTCAGAACAAGAAGGTCGTCTACGATCTTTTGTTCCGCGCCAGTGCGGAAACTCTTCTGGAAGTCGCCCGCGATCCCAGACATCTCGGCGCGGAAATCGGCTTCTTCAGTGTGTTGCACACCTGGAGTCAGAAGCTCGGGCTGCACCCGCATGTCCATTGCGTCATTCCCGCCGGCGGGTTGTCGCTCGAACGCACCCGCTGGGTAAAATCGCGCGACCACTTTTTCTTCCCATCAAAGTGCTCAGCCGCGTCTTTCGCGGCAAGTTCGTTGCCGCGCTCCAGTGCGCTTTCCGGGAAGACCACTTGCGCTTCTCTGGAAATCTGACCCTGCTCGCTCAGCCGAAAATCTTCGCCGCCTGGCTACGGCCCCTGTTCAGAAAAGACTGGGTGGTCTACCGAAACGCCCTTTCGGTGGCCCGGAATATGTGCTCCAGTATCTGGGCCGCTACACCCATCGCGTGGCCATCTCCAACCATCGCCTGATTTCCTTTGCGGATGGGAAAGTCACTTTCCGTTGGCGGGACTCCGCTCATCAAAACGAACAGCGGCTGATGACTCTTTCACTCGATGAATTCCTGCGCCGCTTCCTGTTCCACCTGCTCCCCAAGAGGCTTCGTGCGCATCCGTAATTTCGGCTTCCTGGCCAACCGCAGCCGCACCGTTTCGTTGCCACTCTGCTTTCAGTTACTCTCTTCCAGGTCCGCGTCGCAAACCGACCAGGATTCTTCAACCGCCGATGGTGCGAAAGATTTTTGGCGTTGTCCGCACTGTGCTGGTCCCATGGCGGTCATCAAACGACTCACTCCCCCCCGAAATCCGACTCCGCTCTCCACCTATTCCGGTCACCGTTGCCGCATGAGCCGACGATCAACAGCGCCAGTGTTTCGGGTGTCTGGGCACCTACCGTCCTTCTGCGTCTTCTCAGGCAACCAATCTCTTCTTCGGCTCTTCCCAGTCATCCACGCTCCGCAAACTTGTCTCTCCTGCGGCCGTTCCGCTTCCCATGTCGCCCGTTGTGCGCCCTGCGCAGATCCGACCCGTCTCCACGAGCTTCTCCACCCCATTCAATCCCCATAGGTCCGCGTCCGCCACAATCCGGCGGCTTGGTTCAAACGGCTTTATCGAAAGCGCGCCCGAACGCCTTGCCATCACTGCACCTTTCCCGAAAGCGCGCTTCCGATAAAGCACTAACGTTTCTCAGGACTTGGCATACTGGTGCGGGATGATTTTGAGAGGTTTACTTTAGAGCCTCGCGCAGCTCATCGATGCTCTCGCCCTCACTAAACCACAATGGATTATTTTGGCCGAATATTACTGAGTAAGGAACATCGGCTTGAATACTTTCCAATGCCCGTGAACTGTGTTTAGATGGAGCATGGCATCCTACCCTAGGTAAGTCTCTGCCTGCGGCCACATTTGGGGACGGGGCTCCCCTATGGGATACCCGCCGTCGTCGAATTGGAAGAAAAGCCGCAGGAGCGTATCCTGAAGCCGGTTTTCCTCATCAGTTTCGCGGCGCTTTACCTTGAAATCTTGCTAATTCGGTGGATTGGAACCGAAGTTCGTGTATTCGCGTATTTCCATAAACTGGGGTTATCGCGTGTTTCTTAGGTTTCGGCCTGGGCTGTTATCAGTCCGGCCGGAAAAAAGCGGCCTCTTTGGGCTGGGCGCGCTGGGAATTCTTATCATCGCGATTGAGATTCCCTTCCACTGGTGGAAAATGGTGCTGGAGACTCTTTCTTCGGCGCTCTCGCTATCGACGGATGCGCAATTGTGGTCAAGTCTTGGCACTTGATACGCGCCGAGGCCGTCAAGTTGTTCTTGATTTCCATCGCGCTCGTTTCCGTCCTACTCTTTCTGATTATCGAAACGATGCGTCCGGTAGGACAGTGGATAGGCGTGTATCTGGATGCCGCAAAGGTATCCAATCTCCGCGTATTCAGTCAATCTGCTCGGTAGTATCGCCGGAATCTGGTTTTTCGCGGGGATGTCCTACCTTCAGGTCGCGCCCGTGCTATGGCTCGGCGTAGCGTATGCCTTTTTTCTGCTGGTTCGAGATCGAAACTCGCGAGGCGGCGCGGCCCTATTTCTGTTGATCGCCGTGAGCCTGTTTTCTGGTATTCCACGCTGACTTTCAATTCGGGCGAAATCCACTGGTCGCCGTATCAGAAGCTCCAGGCCTAAAGTACCCCGGATAGACAATATATAGTTCTAGTAAACAATGTCGGTTATATGACCATGGCGAACGTTTCGCCGGATGTCCTCGCCCATTACCCGGTATTCGCCCAAGGTTATAAGGATAGCGCGTACGATGCGCCATGGCTGTTTATCGGCCCTCGCGATCGCGTTTTGATTGTCGGGGCCGGTGCAGGGAATGACGCCGATGCCGCGCTGCGCAATGGGGCCCGCCAAATCGACGCCGTTGAAATCGACCCGGAAATTTACGCCCTCGGCAAACGGTTGCACCCCGATCGGCCCTACGACTCCGCCCAAGTCCACGTGATTCTCGACGATGCCCGCGCCTACCTGCGCGAAACCAAGCAGTCTTATGACGTGATTATTTTTGGGCTCCTCGATTCGCACAAACAGCTTTCAGCTACACTAATATGCGAATCGATAATTATGCGTACACGGAGCAATCGCTGGGCGAGGCGAAGCGCCTGCTGAAGCCTTCGGGCGTTCTGGTCGTGAGATTCTTTGTGCATCCTCCCTGGAATTGGATGGGACAGCGCTTTTATACGATGTTCAACGATGTTTTCGAGCGTCCGCCGATCACTTTCTACCGGCCGCAAGTTGGCGGCTTGCTCGAGGGCACCGTGTACATGGCCTCGAAAGATGGTGCGCTTTGGGACCGTGCTGCGCAGCCTGATCTTGCCGCCTTCGTGAAGGCAAGTCCTGCGCCGTTCCCCTAGGGAATGAAGGAACGCCGCCTCCAGTCACGGACGACTGGCCCTACGTGTACCAGCGTGGCCACACCGTTCCGCGCACTTATCTAACGGTTTCGCTCATTCTCTTGGTTTTCGCATTCCTTGCCACGCGCAAAAGCCTGTAACCCGCAAAATCATCCACCTGGTATTTCTTTTCTCTGGGCGCTGATTTCTGCTGTTGGAAACACAGATGATCAGCCGGCTGGCGCTTTATTTTGGATCCACCTGGCAAGTCAACTGTGTTGTCCTGATGGTGATTCTTGGTGTTCTGCTCCTCTCCAACATGCTCGTCCAGAAAGTTCCCGTCTTTTCACTAGGTTGGTTGTATTCGTTATTGATTCTGGCTTTGCTCGGCATCTACTTTGCGCCCTGGGACTCGATTCCCCTCGGAGCGCGCGCTACCGGGGATGTTGCTGGCAGGCGCCTACTGCATTCCGATCTTTGTTGCGGGAGTGATCTTCGCGGACACTTTTCGCGCGAACCCGAACAAGTCCGCGGTGTTTCTGGCAGCAATATTATCGGCGCGGTTGCGGGTGGGCTGGCCCAAAACTTGTCGTTTGTGATTGGACTGAAGGCTTTGCTGTTGCTGGTCGCGATGTTCTATGGACTTGCGGCGTTCTTCGCACTTTTCTCTCCGGACTTGATGAAGGAGAAAAGCGAAGCTGTCGGCGCGAACTCCAATTTGGCGTAAGCGGAGTGATATTGCGATTGGCGAAGCAGCGGAGTTGGGGGTAGGTCAGATGGTTGGTGGAACGATTCGCCGAAAGTTGATTCAGTTTGAGAGTTGCAGAGGTTGGTCCGCAGCCTAACTCTGGCAACCACGCCGTGCCAAAATCGCTGCACAGGAAATTTGTGCCTTGACAAGGCCTTCGTTCTCATTGACGGCCACCCGGAAAGTCAAACCCGAAGGCTGTGCCACCCGCCTGGGAACTCGGGGCAAGTTTCTGGCACTAGGAACTGTGCAGCAGGCGCAGTCATCTGGTTTTATAGAACCCGTCCTGAGGCCGAGAAAGCTGAAGAATCAACTTGGCAATTCCGGTTTCGATGCTGCGGGCACCCCGAGGCGCAGAAGGAAGCTTGATAGAACATGGCCGAAGTGGATTCCCCACAGAATATCTCCTCCCGAATTCCGCAGCTTGATGGCCTGCGCGGCATCGCAATCGCAATGGTTCTTGTGTACCACTATGCGGGCAACACAGTGGGCATTCAGCCTCATTTCCCCTTACCCCTCGCTCTTCTGGTGGATTTCGGTTGGTCCGGCGTCGACCTCTTCTTCGTTCTTTCTGGGTTCTTCTTTATCGGCGGAATATTGCTCGACGCGCGTCAGTCAACTAACTTTTTTCGAGTGTTCTACAGGCGTCGAATATGCAGGATCTTTCCTATCTATTTTACCTACCTCGCAATATTTTTCTTCGGATCGCATTTCATGCAATCACCAGTAGTCCATAATATTTTCCATCCGGAGACCCCGTGGCAGGCTTGTGTCACGTTTACACAGAATTTCTGGATAGCGTTCCATAACGACACAGGAGCATTTGCGTTGGCACCGACGTGGTCTCTGGCCGTCGAGGAGCAGTTCTCACCTAACGGTTCCCGCGCTCGTCTATTTTGTGAAGCCACAGCGCCTAGGATGGATTTTGATTGGCGGGATCGTTTTAGCGCCGCTGATACGGCTAGCCACATTCCTTGTGAATCCACGGCTTGCATACGCGATTGTGTTCCTGCTTCCATGCCGGATGGACTCCCTCTTGATGGGTGTAGCACTCGCGTACTTTTCGTGGCTACCAGGAGCGTGGGAATTTCTGCGTGCGCATCGACGGCAAGTGTGGTGACAGCGGTTGAAGTACTCACGTGTTTGTGTGCGTTGTTGATGTTATATCCGACCAATTTTTCTCCGCAGGTTATGCTTGTGGGATTTGACTTACTCGGTTCTCCTGTTTTCCACTATTCTTGTCTTGTGCTTGATGGAAGAGAGGGTCGCTAGGTGCTTGCGGGTAAAATGGCTGATGATCCTGGGGACCATTTCATACTGCGTCTACCTAATACACGAGTTGGTTTTAGGCATGACGTACTTTGTGGTGGGCCGTTACACGACCTCTTGGGCGATGACGACAATCCTTGCTCTGATCTTGACAATTGTAATTGCGAAATATCCCTGGGAATATTTTGAAAAGCCGTTCGTGAGATTGGGTCATCCAGAGCACTATCAGCCCGCCAGCGTTCCATCAGGCAAAGGCAGTGCGCAGAGCGGTTCACGCATTGGTGTCACCGCTGATTCATAAGGGACTGGATTCGGGGGCTCATTGGTGATTAATCGGATTTTTGGTAAAGAAAAAATTTAGACTAAATCGCCACGCTTGAAAGCCACAAGCGCCGGGGCACACCTAAAAAGCCCTGCCAACGTGGAAGCCGATGGCGAGAACGTTGTCGGCCTTCGGTTAGTCATCGGTCTACGCAACAAATCAAATTGACATCTATTGTCCATTCTAGTGGTTATTTGAGACTCGTGGTTGGGGCCAAGTCCTGACTGTCCTCTTATCGGAATGTGGCTTTTGGGGGTGGCGGCGAGGGCGAAAAAGGGTGCTCACTGGTACGAAAGAGATTTTTCAGGAAAACCTTTGCAAGTTTGTAGGCCCGGTAAGCGTGGCGGGGTGTCCTCATTGTTGCCGGATAAAACGGCTCACCCGGACGCATCAGACAATCTCACTGGTTGGCGCCGGCCCATCTGTTGTTGTACTTTGGCGTCGAAAATCCAGAGGCTTGGCAATCATTTTGAACGGCTCCTTTGGCGCCGCGAGTTTTAGAGACAATCATGGTTCCCTAGCTTCAGCGCCCTGCACCATCATTTCTTCTGTTTTTCCAGCTGTCTGCCTGAGCCTTCCCCCCCATTTCCAGGTCGTTGTACATAGTTCGCTGGAGGTTATAAGAATTTGCTGCCGCATCCGCAACCCCTGCCCCGGAACCATCTTTCTGAATCGCCAGCCATGCCCTGGCAGCAGCTACGAGTTTTTCCTTCCTGAGCATACCTATTTTCCAACCTCTCGGCCTGGAAACTTCACGTCACCGACTATATTCTCTCCGAGTTCTCTCGGATTGAGGTCCGCTAGATCGTTCACCAGAGATTCTGCTCGTGAAATAGAAGATTTACTTTGTGCCTTTGGGTCTGGAACAGAGGCACCTGACTGGCCATGCGCTACATCGTTGTCTGTAAATACATGCTTTGTTGTGACCTTAGCATCTTTAGGACGAACCTGTTTGGCAATATCCCCCAACGATTTGACCGAATCACCGGACGGGGACGCACTTTGACCTGCGAATAAGGTGGTCGCAGATAGCAGGACGGTCCATAAAGTGACAGTTGGTACAGCAGTCTTTTCACAATACACCAATGATACTCATAGTCCGATTCTACATAAACGGTGAGGCCATCAATATGACGCTCAAAGGTAAATGGAGAATATCCGAGTTCGGTTTGGTAGTCTCTCCGCCAAAGACGGAACAAGCTAGGTGTGTCTCAGGAAGCCTTCGCGGACATGTGCGAGTTGGACCGGACCTACATCGGTGGAATCGAGCGTGGCGAACGGAACGTAGCGCTGGTCAACATCGAGAAGCTCGCGAAGACACTGCGAATTTCCATTTCAGAACTTTTCAGGCGCGTTTGAAGCGCCTGCCTGTACTGGTAGCTGGTCGCTGCTGGGATGGCTTGGCGAGGCGTTTTACGAGAGAACTGCCCTGAATCCGAGGGGCACCTTGGCTTTAGCGGAAAGCCACGCCGCCTGCTCGATTTCCTTCAACCGTTTCTTAGGCAGACGCTTCCGAACCTGTTCCCTCTTGGTTTTCGTTTCGTGCCAAGGTCCGACAATGTCAATCGTAAACTCCCAATAGACAATGGTGCGCTTATGTTTCACGAGGTGGCTCCTGCGTGCAGATTAAACGGCACGCCGACGTAGCCTAGCTAGGAACGGCTGATATCTAAAGACTTATCTGTATATTACTTTTGTGGCCGATTTTGCAGTGCACGGGGGTACGCGAGGGTGACCAGCAATATTATTTGCGAACCGGCCTGACGGCGCGATGATGGGATTTCGCGAGCCGAGCCCTTACAATACTTCCGGTGTAAAAACGTGGAAGACTTCGTAGCCAGTCTTTTGGATGAATGGCTGGATGGAACACCTTTTTCCCCCACGACAGTTTTATCCTCCATAACATTCTCCATGAGGACCTCATAGCCCTTCGTTGCAGAAAAACTAAAAGTCTATCTCTAAAGATAATTTTCCCGGCAACCTCTCGCTCCCCTTCCCACTCTGTAACTAGAATTTCACAAGATACACTCATGTTCTGGTCCTCCGTTGAGAGCTCAATCTCTATTCCATTCGGTGCAGATACTCTTCGGCCCATTCCCTGTAGGCGCGGACGATCTGTATGCATGGGCGAGCTCGACGGATTGTGGCTTCCGCTTCGCTTGGCCCGACTCCGGAAGCACGAAGAAGAAAGTAGGTCATGTTTGCACTGCGCCGCCTACCTGCGCGACACATGACGTAGACTTTGGAACCTGGCTGGCGCATCGCCCTCTTGTAGAACTCGAGTGCTCGGCTGTAGAACCATTGTGGCCGAGGCCGGGCGTCATCCTTGAAGTTGAGACAAATCCTATTGAAAGCCTTCAGCTTCTTCGCTGGGTATTTTCTTACGTCAATGATGTGCGTGACTCCCATTGCTGGGAAGCCTTTCAACGTGACGGAGCCGGGTAGCCTTGCTCCCGAACGCTAGCCTCTTTCCCACGAAGAATACGATCATTTGGGCCTATCCTCCTTTGAAGCGGCTCTAGCTGCCCCTCAGCCTTGCGACTGCCAGCGTTTCAAAAACTAATGAATTCTTTGCGCCTAAAACCCGTTCCTGCTCCTCCTGTTATGAGTCAGTTAGGGGTACCCGGAAACGGGGGATTATTTTCACGCCTTGCAGTCGCGCGAAGGGCCGTAGCCGGGGGTAGGGACTTGTAGCTTTTCTGCGAATAGATCGCCAAGAGGCCCCCTGCGTTCGCATGCGCTTGATCTCTCCTGATGTTGGGTATCTTCCGGGGCCGCCCGAGTTTTTTGCCCTTCGCAACGGCGTTCCGAAGGCCCGCCCGAACTCGCTCCACTATCAGGCTGCGCTCCAGTTCGGCCACGGCCCCTAACACTGTGAGATCATCTTTCCGGTAGGAGTGGAAGTGTCCACCTGCTCAGATAGGGAAACAAACTCAATCCCAAGAGACCTAAAGGTTTCCAACGCTCGCAACAGGTGTGAAACGGAGCGTGCAAAGCGATCAAATCGCCAAACCACCACTGCGTCGAAATGACGTTTGTGAGCGTCTGCCAAAAGCTTATCCAGCTCAGGGCGTTTTTCCTTTGCGCCTGAGATCCCAATGTCCACGTATTCATGGCCTACTTCCCAACCGCGCCGCTGGCAGTACTCTCTTAGTTCCCGCAACTGCATTTCGGGGTCTTGACCGTTGTTAGTACTCACTCTTGCGTAAAGCGCCGTTTTCATTGTTTTACCTCCCAAAATACCCGCCCTCGGCCTAGCCTAACCGCCGCAAAATTTCACCCCTAGATCACCCCGTAGTCGGCCTTAGAATTGCGCAGGCGTGGCGTTCGGGGCCGCGAGGCTAAACGGGCTATACCCTTACTTTGGGCATAAAACCTACGCACGAGGCCTGCGGCTCCCTACATGCTATTATACCTATAGACTACTCTAGGTAAATAGTACTTTCTGTATAGTGCACTTGACAGTCTGGGGACCCGGCTTGAGGATCGTGGCTATGATTATCTGCACACTGAAACAGGCGTTGAGGCGTAAGGGTTGGGACACGCTATAGGCTGGAAAAGGAATCAGGCATCACATTTCCGACCTTGTACGCGATGTTCTACGGAAAGAGCAAAGGCTACAGTTCAGATGTTCTGAATCGGCTTTGTGCGACTCTGCACTGTAAGCCTGGAGATTTGCTTAAATGGGAGCCGGTCAGAGTTTCCTAGGCCTCGAAAACACCGGACGTAGACAAAGAACACGAGGCACTCGGGCCCATTGGTTCGATTCCGGCGTCCGTATCGCCTGTAGCGGGTAGCTACGGGGCAGGTTAACTACATGCTTGGTGCGCCGCCAGTTTAGGAAAAGCCGGAATTAGTAGGCGGAAAAATTGCACGGCGCCTATCCGCCTAACAAAGCGATCTTCGGAGTCTATTCGAAGGGATCAAGAAATACGCAATGACGTGAGTCCATTTCGACGCAATCTACAGATAGCGTTCAACAAATACTCTCAAGGTAGCCGCGCTCGTGTATGCCGCGTACTGTTGATATTCGTCGTTCTTATCAGTGTCGGCGAAGTCGCATACAGATTTGAGCGACAATGCTTTCGGCTGCGGCAACGGCGCCTCATCTGCGGCGGCAAGGACTGCATAGCTTTCCATTTCAATGCCGATTAATTTTCGATGTTGTTGAAGGATCGACTCTGCGATTTTTGGATCTTCCAGAACGGAAGCGCCGGTTGCGACGGGTCCAATATGCATCCTTAGAACCGTGTCCATCTTTCGGCCAGGCCAGCCCTCGCCTGATTTCGTCAAACTCGGATTGATTTGACGTGAGCAGCGACAGTTTGCTCCGCAAAAAGGAGTTCATATTAACCTGATAGGGTGCAGCTGCGAATTGACGTAACCGGCCTTTAACCTGGTACTTCCCGCTGCCCCAATCCCAGCACGGATCGGCTGCGATAATATCTCCCAATGAGGATCTACCTCCTACCCCAGCCAAAATCCCTACTATCGCTAAGTAGCGCGGCCGAAAATGATTAATCATTTTCATCGAAAGGATTGCAGCCGCCGTCATTCCCATTCTCGATGCGGAAGCGGCCACGATTGATTGTGGCGATTGATTCTTCAGAACTGTACCGCGATGGTAGACGGTCGGGTCATTCGAAAATTCAAGTTCTTGCCAGTTCCAATCAATATTTAGCACCGCCTCCAATTCCGGACTCGCAAGAGCCGTCACGATGCACATATAGCTTTCGTGGACAGGAAGGGGATCCGCCCGCTTCACCAACAGGAGGTACTTTACCTTTCTTTGCAACTGCTGAGCCCATGTATCTTCCGTAGGGTCATACTGAATAACTAGCCATAAATCCTCAGCGAAACGTCGCCCAGCGGATTCGAGAACCTCGGTAAAGGCGGTAAGCCCAACGACTTCCCTTGGCTTAAAGTAAAGGTCCCGTTCGAGAACTTCTTCCAATAGCCTTATGCCGCCGTCGGGAATCGGAAGCGGGCCGCTCTGGGAGCGAAATATCAAGAACCATCAAATCATATTGATTCTCGCGAAGGTATCTCTTTGCGTCATGTGAGTCATGCGCCGAGTGAATTTGGTCCGCCACGCAACCCGGAACCGACATAAGGCAGTTCAGTACGTGACGGAGCTTATCCGGATTATCTTCAACGACCAGTATTCGTAGTGTCTCCATTTTGTGCTTTCAGGACGGTTCTAAGACCGTCTTTATCAAATTCTCCAGTTTCTCTTCCCAGCCGTGAATGGCTGCATGATAGTAGATGACCCCTCTATAGATACTCCTATGGTCGGACTGCAATTCGGCGTCAAGTTCGTTTAGTCCCATTTCGCTAGGCCCCTTGCCAAAAGTCTCAAATTGCGTAACCACGATGACCGGCACAGTTATATCAAATCGATCCATTTGGCGAAGGAATTCCCTCCCTCCAAAAATATGCGTTTGTCCCCCGGGTTCGTCAAAACCGGCGTCATAATTCGGCAATGTCATATCTAGAAGCACTAGATCAGGGGCCTTTTGCGAATCAGTCGCAAACCGCTCTGGAGAGACCGAGCCTCAATAGATCGAGCTGCTGGAAACGCTCGGTTAAGAAACTGACTTAATTGAGCGCGCTTGTTTTCATCATCCTCTACTACAAGAATGTTCATGCTGGTATCTCTGGGTCGGGGAACTCAAGTTCAACGTAGAACTCAGTATCGCTGGTAAAGCCGAAGTCGAGGTGGGTCGTTTTACCGATGATTTTTCTCAGTTTCATTCGTCCCGTCCCACCCTCTGACCTTGCACCGCGTTGGTACGCACCCCCAAGAATCGCATCTTTGATTTTCGCAACCCTGTTCCTAGCCTCCGAAATGTCCACAAAATCTCCGACTTGACTTCTGATTGTTATTTGCACTTGGTCATTACTCTCGTTTCCACTTATAACAACCTCGGGCGATGCGATTCCAGAATGCTTTTGAATGTTCTCAAATACGATAAAAAAAATGTCAGAAAGAGGAGTCCAGACCAGGAGCGGTGGCAGCGACGGAACGTCCTGAGTAATCCGTGGGTGGAAATCGGGACCAATATTTTTCAACGCACTTGAGGCCAATATCAATAATCGTCTCAAGTGTGAGGCTTGGAACTGATTCGGGTTTGCGCAACCGAAACCATTCGTTCACCTGATTAATGGCATTTTGCGCGCCAGTTTGAGCTGTGCTGATTGCTCGATCCAGGTCTTGGGTTTGTATACTAGCGGCCCGGCCTGCAAGAGCTGATTGAAGGTTTGCGAATAGTGAATTGATCGCTGGTTTGAGTTCAGTATCGATCTTGTTGCGTACTACTTTAAGGTCGCGCTCAACGCAACACCAAAACAAGTCGAAACATAAAGTAACAAAATCGTCAAAGCTCGTGTCTTGTTTTATATCTGAGGCAATCACTCCGAGATAGAGTTCTGGAATCGCTGTGCTAAAAAGTCCTCCCTGCTTTTCCGTACTTCGTACCTGCACAAATTCTCCAGCAAACTTTTCAATAATAGCGTCGTAGTCCTGCGAGAACCGCGCGAGTAGAGCCTCCAACTCATGGCGTTCCATGCTGACAGGGTATGTCAACTTGTCCAGCCAGAACTCATTTGGCTTGTACTGCCGCGAACCTCCTTCGCGCTGCGTAATTACTTTTTGTTCCTCAAGGGGGCCGCGCAACTGGCCAGACAGAGCGCCGTGACGTATGCGCATGCTGAGGTAACAATCTAAACCATATTCTGGATTTGTCATGCATTCAAGAAATACGCGCGAGACCAGATCGAATGAGAGATCATTTGCCTCATTCTTAGGTAGCGTCAGAATCGTTTGAGCGACAGTGCCTTCACTGAGAGCGTCCTCTAAGGCCTCGGTAAATGCATTGGCTCCGGTATCGACCCCCGCCTCCAAGAGTGCTCGATAACGTGCGAACCCCTCCTTCAGGTTTCGTTCGGCCCATCGGCGAATTGCTGCTACGTCCACGAAGATTCGACTCAAATCCACGTGGCGTACTCCCATTTGAATGACTTGATCTCGCGTTATCTCCCGAATCTCGGACTCGTAATCCTTCGCATTTGGTTCATCTATCTGCCTCAAAATGGAACAAACCGCTACGCGCTCTTGCTCAAGTTCTTGCGAGCCGCGAAATGCCGAGGACACCTGCATAATGTCCGGGACGCATACAATTCTTAAGTAATAATCTTGTGGAGTCAAAGCGATTGATGAATCCAAGGATTTCGGACGGGCGCTCTAGACCATGGGAAATTAGAAAGTCCTCGTATGCGTAGGCGCGAATGTTATCCATGCGATCTGAAACGACTTTGGAGAAAAGATCCAAAACGATTGGCGTGGACAATTTGCCAGCCAACAACCTGCGAGCGCTCTTATCTAACCGTTCAACGCACTGGTCAATAGGTAGCAAAAAGATAGCCGGGGGATCAGACATCACTCTCCCCACAACAAAATCAATCGCCCCACTCAAATTATCACTTCTGGAGACAATGAGCGATATATCGAGCAGCCAGTCGACGTGAATATTCGCTCCCGCTCCGGTCGAGTTCGCGGGCAAGATCCAAAGCACTTTCTACTTCTTTCGATTCCAGCACTTTGTCGATCTTGATTCGCAAGACGGCATCATTCGCCAATCGGCCGATTTCCTTGATGGGAGATAAGTCAATCCCAGGTAGCTCGACGTTTGCACGCCAGAGCTCCGCCAATACGGCAGGTCTTTCCCCGTATCGAGTAAGTAGAACATTGGCGTAAAAAGGCTTCATTTCATCTGGTAGACACAAAAGATGTCGAGGGTCAAGAAAAGGGCTGTCTAAGAACGACCTCAGTCCCGCGATTTTGCTTGCAAGCGGCTGACTAGAAAAATGGTCCGTCACAAACTGCTGAAGTTGACTCGTAAAACCCATGAGGTGGAACCCCATGTCCAGCCGCAGTGTTTCGTGGTATACGTCTTCGGCGTCCTCCGTAACTGTTGACCAGCATAGAGCATAACCTTTCGATTCGGCCCCCCAGGCCAACTTCCGCCGGCTCGTCTGCGTTGAGTTCGGCCACTGATTGTGCGGAGACAAATCGGAGAGTTACATCCATCGGATCGACCTTCACGGAAGCTTGTGCCACAGCGGCCGCCGATTGAAATTGATCATTTAGAGATAATTCTAGTGGTGAGAGTTCTTGAAGGCTAGGCGTAAGTACGGCAATGTGTCCGAGGGCTCGCGTTTATAGAGCAACAGGATCTTACGTGCCCGATAGTCCTGAATGTGAGCGGAGAGGGATTCCAAACCAGACATTAGCGAGGTCGGTAGACTCCCATCAAGGGCGGATTTCTGCGCTGCGCGTATGAATGTCTCGTAATAATCTATGATACTTGACGTCGCTTCATATTGTAGCAATGCCCCACAATTCTTCAGGCTGAACCGAAAATCATCCGCTATCTTAAACATCAGATACATCTTGGTATTTTTCTGGAACCTCCCAACTTGCCGCTGCTCCGCCATTTGCTGCTTAAAACGAAATGGGTTCGTTGCAGACTCGCTGCGTTGACTAGCATAGAAAGCGATGACGGCCACAGGATCGCGACTCGTTGCCCCCGGATGCTGCTGAGATATGCTTTTTGCCGTTCAAGTCCTTGAGCAAGCTGGAGCAAAGCAATTCTGTTCTCAATCAGCCATAATGAAATTCCAAGGTCTCTTTCAATCTTGTCCAATAAATCGAAAGATTTAGGATAATCTTCGCCGAGGAGCGTGCGTTCATATTCCCGTGCATGCTCTAGGAAGGAATTGATTCTGGCCGCATGGCGTTTGAGAATCCAGTTGCCCATAAGACCTCGTGGTCAGGAAGTATTGCAGCGAGCGGTGCGTCCCTTTTCAATCTGTTTAAATGGCTGGGAAATTGACCGGAGAAAACACCACGCCCTCGGTGGCGGACTAATGGGAGCCATTCAATTGTCGCCGGATAGTGTTTTGGATGAAGTGATTTCCGTAGGTCTGAGAGTGTTTCGATTAGCTTCGAAGTTCCCCGGAGCCGAACCTTGACAAGCTCCGGAATTGGTGGCTTCTTATGTTTCATTTAAGTAGATGTTATCGATGGTATCTGAAATCATGTTTTCAGTAAAGCTAATGACAACGACCAACTCTCGTAAACGTGGCTCGCCGTCCTAGGTACAATTCGGATAGCACAATCAGTTTGTAAGCGTGATGGTCGCCTTTGCGCCCGCCATACGGCGTGAGGGAAAGACCGGCAATGGGAATTACATTCTCGGGCACGGATACCAAGAGGGCGCAGTCGCGTGGGAATTGCGCCTCGCCCATGAGATATTTCCGCAGACCTTCCTGATAAGGCCCCAAGTCAATACGCCTGTTTTTGGTTCCGGCAGTCTCCCACTGGTGAACCGAAGCTCGCCAGAAAATGCTAGAAGGGAAGTACGTGAGAGAGCTACGTTGATCTTAGGCCGTCCGTCGCGTGATAAATCTTGATGTGCTGATATGTGACCTTTAGTGCTGCCGCTTTTGTCTTTAGTTCTGTAGCGGGTAGTCCACTTTTCGTTCACATCCATTTTGCTCCTTGCGCCCGATTTGTGCCCGGTGAGGAACAAAAACCAGCAAAATCCAGATTGCTCAAATTGATTCTGGGCTGCCAACCTTAGCCGCATTTGTCTATGTTCTGGCGCGCGTAGAGTACCGCCGTGAATCGTGTACCGCCGACTGTAAGTGGCAGATTCCCGTGAAGATGATGCACGTTCATCAGTAGACAGTCGGTTGGCCGCACGCGGAATGCGACACGCTCGCGAGGCATCACTAAAATTCCACTGTCCTCGTGACCCAGTTCAAGAACAACAAGATTTCCCACACCTCCGGGAAAATCGCCTTTATCCGTGTGATACGCACAACGCAGATTCAAATTAATGGTGACCGTGCTGAACATTGAATCGTGGTACTTGAAGTCCTGCGACACGCCCCTCATAAACTCGCGCTGACGCCGCCAGTGAAGGGGGAGTACATGCTTGTTGATATATTCAACTTCTTTGACTAGGGGTCGTGAAATCTCAAGAATGTTGGGGCGTTTAAGCGACCACGCAGTCTCACGACAAAATTGTTTGCGTTGGGTCTTGTCCATAAATCCTAGAAAATCTGAATATGGCCGGTTAATCCCAGCGAGCATTTTGTTCGCTTAGCAGTTGGAGGACCGACGGCGGCACAGCCGTGCTGAGGCTCAGGCTCCCATCTGCTCGTTCTCGGTTCATCATCGCACCCTTGTAAACGACGCCGCCTCTGTTCGATAGGTCTCTGCCATGAACCGTCCGAAATAGCTCTGCTGTCTCCGCGACCAGTTTCTTGCTGAGGCAGTTTGGGACCAGCCGAGCTAGGACACCTTCGCTTGGGTCCTCGACCCTTGCTTCGTCCTGAATCAAATACTCATAGTCATAGGGCTTTGGCAGCGTGCCTCGCATGGCCTCGACTTCGGCATCGCTGCGGCACATGCTTGGGCTGATCCTTATAATGCTTTCCATTGGTTATTCTCCTTTCCTTTTGCGGGAAGCGCTTTTTCTCTCACTGCCGATGGTTGCCCCTGGTCGTATCGCTGCCTCCGGCTTGTCCGGGTCCAATCCAACAAATCGATAGGCAGCACGCTGCCAAAAGTCTTTGGCGTCTGGCTCTTTGTATTTTTCACGGCACAGCTTTAGGACGTCCGGCGGTAATTTGATGCGGATGGCCCAGTCCGTCGCGTGGTCACTCGGGTTCCTTCCGGCCCGCTTCTCGTTTTCCAGCCGGACCAATTCCTTGCGCTCGCCGGCGTCGGAATCTGCTGTACTTTCGCTAACCTGTCGTTTGGGATCACTCACGTCAATTGCCCGGTTACCGGGCAATTGCTGAGGTTTGCATTTCATGTCGTCTTCGTATCTTCGGATGAGGTCATCGGCAGTACTGCGCGGATATTCATATTTTTTTAGGAATGCCCGCCACTCTCCAAAACGACAGAGGTTTTTGACGATGGCCAGTCGCTTTCCTTCTTCAAATCGTCTTTTCGCCCCACTGAACCAATACGCATACCAATGCATTTCGGCCTGAGCACGGGTCACTAAGTCATGCGCATCCACTTTGTGTTCTTGTTCGCCAAACGCGACAGTGACATCGCCGCTTTTGATTGTGACGATCTTTCCCGTACCAAACGCGGGGCAGTACACCGGCTGCCCCAGCTTTAGGTCCCATTCTCGCGGGAAACGCCGTACCTTTTTAATTTCCTCACGATGCTGGTATGCGCGTTCCAAGCGCCGGTCGCGATGATCACTGACTTCTCTCCATCCGCTCACCGTGCGTTTCAACCATCGCCCGGTGCTGCCGGGTTCGCGCCGGAACTGCCGTCCGTGATGAAAGATGGATACGGAACCATCAGGGCGTCGTTCTCGTGCCATTGATCGCATGGTCTCTCCTTCGAAAAAACTTATCTGTTCGGGACATTGCCCGGAAATTGCAAAATCGCTTCGGCGCCAGGGGGCAACTGTTGGCAGAGGCATTTCCAAGGGGAGCGAGAATTCCCTCCCGGATAAGGGAGGAGCAGGCAATCATCCCCGTAGAGCGCAGGTAGAGCGCGATTATGCGTTTGGAGCGTTTATTGCGTTTGGAGCGGCAAAGCAGTGGCGGAACTTACGTGTTTTCAGTAGTGCAAGAGGATGCGATCCCCACCGCCCCTACCAACCACTAAATTTCCTTGCTAAACCAAAACTATAAGATACAAAAATGTAACAAGATTTTCATACTGTCCGGCTTGACGCAAGCCCCGCCTCCCCCGTAATATCGGGGCCTCCGCAATTCGTATCCTAGCGCGTCCCCGCTATGTGACGAAAGCAAGGGAGGCGAGTCATGCGCCCCAGACTTTCGCATTGGTGTCGGGATGTTTTTGGAAATGCCGGGCCGCTCCGCGCGACTGCGATTTTGTTTCTTGCGCTCGGATTCTGGCAGCCGTGCGGCGCCCAGCAGGCCAGTCCGGAAGCGCACTCAGGCGCATGGACGCCGTTGAGCATCGAGCAAGTGAGAGACACTGCCTTTCTCGCCCTCCCGCGTTCGGTGTCGGGTGTCGACGCCCAGTTGGTCAAAGTAACGCGCAGGCCCGATCTGGAGTATTTGCTTTCGACCATTGTGCAACGAAGGGGAAACCAAGGTCTATTTCTTTATCAGGTTGAGATGCCGTCGCAAGCTAGTTACGACGGACAGTGGACGTGGATCATCGCCGTCGCGGCTCGGAGCCAAGAGGCCTACGAACTCTACAGCTTCGAGAGCATGGAAAAACGCGCGGACGTCGCTGCGGAGTTCAATCGCTTTGCGTCGGAACTTGCACTGTCGCTCTCCAAATCCGAACTGGCGAACTTCGCGGCATTTTTCCTGGAGACCACGGTCCCATTCCGGCCGGGAGAGGTTGTGCTGGACCAGGACGGTCTGCGCGAGTCCGTTGGGCGGCACTACTTCACGGCCTACGACGAAGCGTGGAGATCTATCGACGCGTATTCCCGATGGTGGCACGGTTTTTTGGATGCCGAAACCGCATCCCAATTGGCGCCCAGGACCGAAATCGAACCAGATGGGCGCTACCGCGTCACGCTGAGTCGTGTGGTTACGACCGATGGCGCGCACCCGCAGGTGCAGCAGTGGCAGATGGAAATTTCACCGGCGGGGAACGTGCAGGCCACGTCTATGCAAACGATTTTCCCAAAGTCGCCTCGATGGATGTTTTATGACTCACCGCAGCAGGCAAAGGTGGCGCCGGTCCTACCTTAATTCTCGATGGATTCATTCAGGTGGTCGTTTCCGCTGTCGGGCAAAGGAACAAGTCTCAATAACCCCAGGATATAAGTCACCTCGAAATGGCAAAACTGCTTGACGCCATTTGACACCAATGCAAGAAGTGCAGTGGTGCTACCCCATTAACAATTCAGGAATTATTTTTTGAAGTTGCAAAAGCAACCTCACGGAGGGGTCTCGATGAATCCCCCCGCGCTAAACGCTCGCTAAGTCTTCGCTTCGATTCACATAGAGCCGTCCGGCGCGAATTGCCGCAACGCTCTGGAGCTTTTGCCGCCCCGTGCGCTTCTTCCCATCGGTGTCCATGAAAAGAAACGTTCCTTCGCGGACCTCGATGATACTTATGTCCGCCCCTGTGCCAGGCCGAAGGGTTCCCAGCTCGGTCCCGAAATTGAACATGCGCGTCGGCTTGACCGTGACGCGTTCAATCACTTGGTCCAGGTTCAGCCCGAGGGCCAGGAATTTTGAAGCCGTCGTGATCAGGTCATAATTCGGCCCGTTTATGCTCGTGCTTGCGAGGTCACTGCTGATCGTGTCGGGACTTAAATTCTGCTGCAGGCACTTTTCCGCCACGTCGAAGTCAAAACTGTTGCTGCCGTGGCCGACGTCGAATAGAACTCCTCGCTCGCGGGCTTCCTTTACCTCGGGCCGGAGCTTTCCGTTTGCATCGAGGATTCCATTTGGCCGCCCGTTAAAACAGTGAGTCAACACATCGCCCTTTCGTACCTGGCCGACGATCTCCGGCAAGGGAGAATACGAATCTCCCAAATGCACCATGAGGGGAAGATTGGAAGCCTTGGCCGCTTCGAGCGCTCTCTTAAGGACCTCGAGATCGTTTGGCCCCGTGGTTTCCCTGGACAGCCGACATTTTATTCCCACCACCTCGGGCTTGTTCTCCTCGGCCGCGCGCACAGTGGCTTGCGGATTCACCCAATCGAGGTTCCCATATTCCCCCGTGAGGCCCATCATCACTCCGAAACCATTGATGTCCAGCAGCGCGTAGATTCGAGTGGCGGAGGGCTTGATGACGTACTTCTTGAACCCGAAGATGCCGGCGTAACCTGTCGAGCCGGTATCCACCACCGTCGTCACCCCGCGGTCCAGGCAATAGTGATCGGCATTCACGGTGATGGGGCCCATGCCCTCAAAGACGTGCACGTGGACATCGATAATCCCCGGGGTCACGATCTTGCCTTTGGCGGAAACAATGCTGCGAGCTCGAGCCGCGGGGATGTCCGGTGACACTTCCAGAATCTTGCCGTCCTTTACCGCCACGTCGAGCGCGGCGTGCAGGTTCTGCGCCGGGTCGATGACGGTGCCGCCCTTAATCAATAAATCGCAGTCAGGGGACGAATTCTGTGCGGGAGAAGCAAGCAGCGCTTGCGCACCGCCGAGACTACCCGAGGTCAGCACACCCGATCCGAGAATCAATTTGGAAAACTGGCGGCGCGTTAGCATAAGCATCTCCCTGATCCGCTCGTCCGCATAGACGGGATCTCCGACTCCAAGCTGATCTACCCCATGTTCGACAACGACCCCGTTGACAAGCGCCTCAAGGGCGCGCCGTTCACTGGGCCAGGGCGAAGGGCGTGGCGCTCGGTGCGGCGAGCGTTCCAAATCCATTACACTCAAGCATGAAAAACTAATTCAATGTCCAGAAGAGAAAATCAAGTTCAAGCTACAGCGATAAGCTCAATTTCGACGCGCCCTCCGTGCAAACGGACTACCTCGACCGTGGCTCGCGCGGGCGGATGAGAAGGGAAGTAGCGACTGTACACTTTCCCCATCGCATCAAAATCGTTCATATCTTTCAGATAGACGGTCGTCTTCACCACCCGATCGAATGATGACTCGGCCGCTTCCAGAATGGCTTTGATGTTTTCCATGACAAGTTCCGTTTGGCGCGTGATGTTATCCTCAATCACCTGCCCGGTCTTCGGGTCGCGCGCGGTT
The DNA here is from genome assembly GCA_963740035.1 of uncultured Acidobacteriota bacterium. Lineage (GTDB taxonomy): Bacteria > Acidobacteriota > Terriglobia > Acidiferrales > UBA7541 > Palsa-360. Next base: position 145,970 of record CAVUDA010000033.1, on the reverse strand, counting down.
ATGCCCGCCACGAATACGAATCCGTTGGCCTTGATCGCCTGCGAAAAAGGTCCGACAGGTTTCGGCGCCCGATCCGTCGAAATCTCGCGGACCTTTGTTCCCGAAGCTGTGGTTTTATTTTGGGCACTGCTGGCTACGCCTGGCATGACAGCGGCGACCAGACCGCCCGCGGCTGCATGGCCTAGAAATGTTCTTCGTTTCATATAGTCTTCTCCTGGTTTTCCATAGCTGGACTGAGCTCTTGGAAGGTGCTGAAGTGACCTGCTCCCAGATTCCGGACACATCATAATACGATATCCGAGCGATTTTGAAATCGATGCGACTTTTCGGCTTTCGTTTCCGTTGTATTTTGGGACCTTCTGTATTGCCTCGCGAAGCTCAGGGCTCCACGCTAGAGCCACAACTACTTCGGCAAGAAGCAAGGAATCCCACCCATTCGCAGCGTCGCGAATGGATGGGCCACGCGTCCTATCGCGCTCCTGGACCAAGCCAAAAAAATCTTGCGCCAAGCCCCTTGGAGGGGTGTAAAGTGGGGCTACGGATACCATAAAGCAACTCCGGATTAAACAGGCCTGAATTATCAGATGTAAACCAGTCAGACAGAAGGAGCATGTCATGATCAATGCCAAGTTCCAGGGTCCGATATGGCTGAGAATTGGAGTGGGTGTGCTGGGCCTCGGTGCTTTCCTGATGGTCCCATCCGCTTCGATCGCTGGAGGCGCGTCCAGCAAGCCGGTGACATTTGCCAAGGACGTCGCGCCGATTTTTCAGGCCAAGTGCCAGGAGTGCCACCATCCGGGAACCGCTGCGCCGATGTCTCTGGTGACCTATGAAGAGACGCTGCCGTGGGCGGATAAAATCAAGGACCGCGTGGTCACGCGCAACATGCCGCCGTGGCACCTCGATCGAACGGTTGGTATCCAGAAATTCAAGAACGACACTTCGTTGACGGACGACCAGATTGACACGATTGTCCGCTGGGTCGATTCGGGCAAGGCGCCCGGAAACCCGAAAGACATGCCGGCCCCGAAGATGTGGCCGAGCGATGAAGGATGGCAGTTGGCCGAACAGTTCGGCCAGCCGGATATCGTCGTTAAATCCGACCCCTACACTGTGCCGGCCCTCGGACAGGACGCCTGGTGGAAGCCGCTGAGCGACGTCCTCCCGGTGACCGAGGCGCGATGGGTGCGCGCGGTCGAAATGCGGCCGGGGACTTCCGCGGGCCGCCGCGTCACGCATCATGCCCTCGCCCAACTCCTGCAGGATGAGCCGGGCGTCAGCAGCGCCGCGGACGATGACGGCATCGGGCCTGCTGCGCAGGCGGTGCGCAACGACGGAGGGCTCTTGATGGAATGGGCGATCGGGAAACAATTCGATGTCTACCCTTCCAACACCGGCAAATTGCTGTTGCCGGGAGCAAGAATTCGTTGGGATGTGCACTACCACTCCGTCGGCGAACAGGTTCGCGACGATGTCATGCTGGGCATCTATCTCTATCCCAAGGGCGTGACGCCGAAGTACCGAACGCGCCTGATGGAATTTCACGCCAACCAGCAGGGCCGCGTGCTGGATATTCCTCCCAACTCGATCACCGAGACTCAGTCTTTCCACGTGCTGAAGGAGCCCGCCAGGTTTGAGAACTTTCAGCCGCACATGCATCTGCGCGGCAAGGCCATGTCCATGGAAGCGATCTTGCCGGACGGCACAACCGAGATGCTCAGCTACGTCGACCGCTTCCAATTCAACTGGATGAATAACTACATTTACGCGGAGGACGCGGCGCCGGTGCTTCCAAAAGGCACGGTAATCCGCATTACCGCCTGGCATGACAACACCGCCGCCAACCCGAACAATCCCGACCCGAACCAGTGGGTCGGCTGGGGCGAGCGCACGGTCGACGAGATGGCGCACGCCTGGGTGAACGTCACCTACATTTCCGAAGACGAATATAAAGAGTGGGCCGCCAAGCATAAACCGGACCAATCGATGTCGGAAATGATGCACGGCCACTAATTCGGAACTCGAGAGGCTGGGAGGAGCAGCAGCTTTTTCAGAGTCGAAGCCTTCTTATATCTAGGCTTTGTGGGTCGCGGCTTCAGCCGCGACTTTAAGACACCGAGGAAAAGTGGGCTTTAGCCCCTGACGGTCTGTCGAGTTTAGGTGGCTGTTGGTTTATGGGGTAACTTCTTACTGCTTCTCATTCTCGACTTACGAAATCGGGATTGCGGAACACAACTCAAATTGAAGAGGAGTTTTTCGAGATGCATTCACTGCGGTCGCCGGTGACACGCCAGTATCTTGCCATCCTGCTCGCAGGCTGGGCGCTCTTGTGGGCCGCGCGCCTGCGAACGGGCAATCCGGACAGTTGCCCATGGAGCCTTTGCACACCTCGGGTCAGAACGTGACGGCCGCGTATGAGGGCTGGTTCAAAAATCCGGACGGCAGCTACAGTCTTCTTTTTGGGTACTTCAATCGGAATATGCAAGAAGAGCTGGACATCCCGATCGGTGACAATAACCGGATGGAGCCGGGTCCCGCCGACCAGGGCCAGCCGACGCATTTTCTGCCTCGAAGGCAGTGGGGCGTCTTCACCGTAACAGTACCCGAGAATTTCGGGACCCAGAAGCTCACCTGGACGATCGTCGCCAACGGCCAGGCCACCGCCGTCCCTGCGCACCTGGATGCCCGGTGGGAAATCGCGCCCTTCCACGATGTGGGTGTTGGCAACACGCCGCCGCTCATCAGCTTTGAAGAGGCGGGCCCGTCGGTGCAAGGTCCGCGCGGGATGAGCTTCGCGCTCGAGACCACGATGCCGAATCCGGTCACGCTAAATGTGTGGACCGCCGACGATGCCAAAACATTTCAAGGCGGCAAGGCCCCCGATTCTCCTCCCGTGACGGTAACGTGGAGCAAGTTCCGCGGCCCAGGCGCCGTGAAGTTCGCCAATAGCAAGCCCCCGGTCGAAAAAGCCGACCGCAAGTGGAACCCCACCCCGGCCGTCAGCGGCAAGGCGACCACAACCGTTACGTTCAGCGAGCCCGGAGAGTACGTGTTGCACGTGGTAGCCAACGATTGGTCTGGGGACGGCGGCGGCGGATTCCAGTGCTGCTGGACGAATGGTCAGGTGAAGGTCACCGTCAAGCCGGAAGCGGCGGGCGGCCGGTAATTCGAGGTAAGTTCGAACGATTCGTCAAAGCGGTAGATCCTGAAGCCGGTCAACCGGAAACAGCAGGATGAGTGGCCTGGCAATAGCGAAGCCCCTTAACCCTTCACCGTCGATTTTGATTTACTTGCTTCTTACTTCACCCAGCGGCTGCATCTGTCCATCAGCCCGTTTGCGCGGTAGAAACCTCCCTTATTGAATAGCAGATTCTGAAAACCGGATCACTATTTGCCGGATGCCAAGTAAAAATAGCCGACCTTGTTATTTGGCGCTGAGCCATACCACATCCGCCCTTGAGAATCGGGGAGGAATTCCCTCATCGCGTTTTCAGAATGAGGGAAGGGATATTGGGTGACTTTGCCCGTCTTCGGGTCCAGGCAGCCGATAAAGTCCATTTGCTCGGAGGAGAACCACACGTTGCCGTCCCGGGCGATTCCAAGGGCATACGGCGTGGGTTCGGCGCCCGGCAAGGGATATTCCTTGAACGTTTCCGTCTTCGGATCGAAGCGGCCAATCTTGCCGGCGCCAAATTCGGCAAACCAGATAATTCCGTCCGGGGCGGCCTGAATGCGGCGCGGAAGACCTGCCGTCGGCGGCTGGTAGCCAGTGATCTTGCGCGTTTTCGCATCTACCTTGAACAGCTTACCCGCGGGGGTGAAACCGTCAAACCACACGTTATCATCCTTATCGATTTCAACGCCGTACGTGTTTGGCGCCGCCTCCGGATAATCGGTGAACTTTTCGGTTTTCGGATCGAAGCTGCTGAATGGAGTGCCGCTGGCCCACACGATGCCTTTCGAATCGACGCGAAGTGTATGCTTCGATCCGGCCTCCCGCTTATTCTCAAGCCCGGGAGTGAGCGTATCTTGGTACTCGTAGACTTTGTTTGTCGTGGGGTCCCATTTCCCGAGGCGGTTGGTAGCTTGTTCCGTAAACCAGGCGGATCCGTCCGGCGCTGCAACGGCGGAATGGATAAAGGCGGGCTTGATGCTCAACGCCTTGTACTCCTGAAATTCTCCGGTCCTGGGGTCGAGCCGGGCGATGCCGTTAAAGGGTGAAAATTCCGGTATCCACACCGTTCCATCCTTGTTCGGATTAGCGTCCCACGGAAAGCGGTTCGGACCCGGCATCTCATACTCAACGAATACAATTTTCGTTGCGTCATCGTTGTAGGGGGGATACGGCGCCACTTCTTTATACTTGGGCAGTTCGGTGGGGGATCGTGGAAGCGCGCTGCCGTCTCCGAAAATCGAATTGATATACTCGGAAATTTCGGCGGCCTTTTGATCGGTAAACCCTTTCCATGTGGCGAAATAGGTGATTTCGCGCATGTAATTTACCCTGTCCGTCCAACCGTCGGCGTCCCGGCGGACGGCGGCCATGCGCGTTTCGAACCCATGGCATCCGAGACAAACGCCGACAAATTCATCGTGGCCCTTGCCCGCTGGGAATAATTGTTTTCCCTGGTAATAGGACAGGTCGCTCCACCGCACCATCCCTTGCTGCAACGAAAAGTCGAACGATGCGTTTTGTTGAGCGGTCAAGCTTACTCCGGTACGCGGGTCCGCTTTGTATCCGATGGCACGCAGGGATAGCTGATATTCGCCGGCGGGCAAATTCTCCACGCGATATTGCCCGTCCTTGCTGGAGAGCACGATATACGTAATTTTCGTGTTTCTGTTTTGCGCTTGTACGAAGGCGCCCTTGAAGGGTCCGCCGTCCGGACCCTTTACCGTGCCTGTAATCGTTGCCCCGTGACAGAACGAGGCGAAGAAGACAACGCAACTTACAACGCCTAGAAATTTCACTGATGAACGCACGATCCCTCCTTGCGGGAGCGCCTCCGGCCAATCAAGAAGCGCCCCCCATGCCATCACGAATTGTCCCGCAACCGCAGGAGCCTTAGAAAAGGATCTTGATCGCAAACTGGATCTGGCGCGGATCGCCATCGGTTGTTCTGATCTGTGAGTTGGTTGCTCTTGGCGATTCCGAGAATGGGCCAGTGTCGCTGGGAAGACCCACAAACAAAATAGGCGCCAGAAAACCGAACTTGAAAGTTGGATGGTTCAGGACATTGAAAAATTCGGCGCGGAACTGCACCGAACCGCCTTCTCCAAGGAATTTCACCTTGGTATCCTTCACGAGCGAAAAGTTCCAATCACTCGACCCTGGCCCACGCAGGATGTTGCGCCCAGCGTTGCCGAGCTGACCGACGAAGTTACCGCCTCCTTCGGGGCTAGGAAACTCGGGTGCCATCGAAAACATGTCTGGGTTGAACCACTGGTTGATATTCCCAGTTACGACCGTATTCTTGTTGAAGGGAATCGGAGTGTAGACACATGGATTCGTGCCAGCCGCCGGTTGGCCGGGCATTGACGTGCATACGGACGAATTGAAGTATTTCGCAATTAAGGCTGGGGTGTTCGGGACGACCTCGTCGCTTTGTCCCTGCAAAACGCCCGAATTTGAGCGATTGACGAACACCAGCGGTGTGACTGGATAGCCGCTCTGTTTGCTTACAATGCTACTGATCCACCAGCCGTTTGCCGCCTTAGAAACAAACCCATTGCCGGTGCCAATGGTCGGAAAGTGATAAACCACACTGGCCTCCAAGTTATTCGTGGAATCGAAGCAAGCAGGGCCTCGATCAACATGTTGGTCCAAGGGATAGGTCCCCTGAAGGCCAAATGAAGTGAAGCAGTCGGCGACGTTTGCCTGTCCCTGCGTATCGTCCATCACCTTACTGTAGGTGTAGGCCACTTGGAACTCCAGCCCGCGGCTGACGCGCTTGTTCACGACCACTTGCAGGCCGTTGTAATCGGAATCAGCCGCTGTGGCAACATTGATCGTGCTGGGCATATTCGGGTTAATGGGGTGATAGTTGGGAGAGCCAGTATCCCAGAACGGAACCGCGCCGTTGACACAGCGACTGGCGGGATCACCGCAGGGCCCGGTGGAGGTCGGGATGATCGGGTTTGAATCCCTGATAGTAAACAGGTGGACGCCGCGGTTGCCGACGTAAGCCAAACCCAGCCCCACGCCCCAGGGTAACTGTTGCTGAATGCTAAGGTTGTACTGAATCATGTACGGGCTTTTGCTGTGGTAGTCCACGAATTGTGGGGTTATGTTCGACTGCGTATTCAGAATCGCGGGGGTTAGTGGGACGTCGACATGTGCGACGCCAGCACTAAAAATATCCGTCAATCCAGCGAATGGAGGGTTTCCAATAGAATCCTGTTTTAAGGTTGTCCCGATATTCCCAATGTCATAGTAGATCCCGAAGCCCGCCCGGACAGCCGTCCTTCCGTTTCCAAATACGTCCCAGGCTACTCCGACGCGGGGACTGAAGTCACGCTTGGTGTTATTTTCAATGGTCGGGCCAACGGTAAATGCATCGGTCAGGTCATTCAGGAGCCTGGACGACCGCCCGTTCTTCTCCCATGGAGTGGTCATGAACTCATACCGCAACCCCAAATTCCAAGTCACCCGCGAACTCATTCTCCAATCATCCTGAGCATAGAATCCCAGGGTGTTATAGATGTAGTCGCGATTCTCGTTTGCGGTCAGAGGCATGAACTCAACCAGGCTGGGAGTGCTGGCAAATAATTGATCGGGGCCGGGAAAGGAGAGAAATCCATTTTGCGAATTGGCGCCCTGGGTTCCTTCGTTCCAGCGCATCAACAAAGTCCCAAACTTGAACGAATGTTTGCCACGAGTAAAATTCATATCGTCGCTCAAGGCATAAATATTCTGGGTTCCATACGTGAGTGGTTCAGCGGGGCCAAGCTGGTCGTAGCCACCAACCTGGATTTCTCCCACAGGCAGCCCTGGAATAATCAGGTGGATTGGCGGGCAGGCCCTGTAGATTGCCGACCGAGGAGAATTTCGTCCGGCTGAAAGAGAAGCGCGCCGTGTTCAGCAGCTGTGGTGAGAAGATGTGATTTTCCGACAACGTGATGTACTGGTTCCGCTGATTCGTGCCCGACCTGAAATAAGGGGCATTTTGAGACGGAGCGTTATCAAGTCCGTCATCATCGATCGTGAAGCGGGCGAAGAAGGAATCCGCTGTCGAAAAATTATGATCCAAGCGGATCTGCCCAAAGCTCTCATTCGCAGTACTCGTGCTCGCGTATCCGTACTGGGGAGGCTGGCAGGGCAGATCGGCAGCGGAAGCGCACGCTCCTGGAGCGGGCAAGTTAGGCATAGGGTAGAGCCCGACGAAAGGTTGGATTCCCGCGTCCATCGTTACCGAAGGTGAGGTCAATTCCGGGCATTGCGTAGCGTAATCGATCCCCTGCGTAATCGTCGCGCCAGCCGCTACACGGCAACCTGGGGAAGGCACATTGATACGGTTGGTAACGCCCTGGTTTTGTCTCAAGCCCTCATAAACGACGAAGAAAAAGGTCTTGTCTTTCTTAATCGGCCCGCCGAAAGTGCCGCCGAAATTGTTCTTCTGAAACTGCGGCGTGGAGCTGTTGGGAAGATCGAAAAAATTCTTGGCATCCAGAGCAGCGTTCCGCATGAAATAGAAAACGTCGCCGTGAAACTGGTTCGTTCCTCCAGCACTTACCATCACGGTTTGGCTGCCCATGGTTACGCCATATTCGGCCTGGAAATTGGTGGTGATGACTCTATATTCCTTGATCCCTTCCACGCCCAGAGTTGTGCCGCCCTCGGAACTGGGGTTGCGAGCAAACTGATTCTGCAGGACGGCCCCGTCCAGGGTGAAATTGTTCGACCGATCTGGAGCGCCGTTGACGCTGAAAGTGGTACCGAATCCGCCGCCGCCGCCCGTCGCGCTGTTTCCAATGTTTTTGTCTTTCGTGACGCCTGGTTGCAGCAGGGTCAGGTCCACGTAGTTCCGCCCGTTCAGTGGCAAGTCCTTGATTGCGGTTTCGGTCACCAATCCGCCCAGCGTGGCGTCCTGGGTGTTTACCACGGATACTTCCGCGCTCACCGTCACTTCCTGCTGGCTGGATCCCACTTCGAAAGTGAAATTGATTACGGCTTGATCGGTTACCGCCAGGGTGATGCCGCGCTGGGTTTCCGTCTTGAACCCGGCATGTTCGCCCCTCACTTCGTAGTGACCCACGGGAAGTTCCGGCACGCGGTAGGTGCCATCGTCACCGGTCGACACAGTCCGCTTCAAGTCTGTGTCCACGTTTGTGATTGTGATCGTGGCGTTAGGCAAAACCGCGCCGGATGAATCTTTGGCCACGCCCAGAATTGTCGCCGTAGGCAGTTGAGCGAACACTGGAACCGCGATCAGTGTCGCCAGGAAAAGAAAGGCAAAACCCACCCACTTGCAGGACTGTCGAATCATCATTGCCCCCCAAAATACTTCAAGGATTTAATACCCACTTCGTTTCAGTGAACTGCCCACTTCATGAGTCCATCTTGAAAACTAGGTTCTGAAAGGATGCCCTTGGGGCTAAATAATTTGGGTTGTCTCTCTGCGGCCAACTCCTGTGCCCGCGCATGAATTTAAAATTAAACGAGATCAATACCAACAGTACAAAGATTTGGCGAATCTACTCTCGGAGTTGTTTTAGAGTCAAGCTTGATGTTTGTGCCCTCCATTTTTAATTCAATTTTGAGCCGCGCGTGAATCAACAAAGGATCCTTAAATTGCCAGTGATACCACTGCATTCATCGAATGTTCCGAGCCTGGCCCCGGCTGCACAATTGTTCCCCTCGTCTATCACGGAATGACGTGTGCAAGGGGATTGTGGTTACAGCTTATTTCCGCTTGGCAAATTCGTTGTGTCTGGTCCAGGAGAAGCGTACGATGCGCGTACCAAAAGCCTGCATCGGAATTTCCGAGCAATTTTTGCGAGCGCGCCGGAAATTCCGAGAGGGAAACTCGACGCTCGGAGCGAAAACGGGAGGGACGGATGAACAGACTCAAACTATTGTTGGCTGCGGCATTCTTGCTGGGCGCGCAGTCGGTTGCGGCGCAAACGGCCGCTCCTTTGAAATTAGCTACTAAATATGAGATGCCGGCCGCGGTCAAAGGCCGGTTCGATCATCTCGGAATAGATATTGGCGGCAATCGATTGTTCGTTGTCGGGGAAGAAGCGGCGCAAGTTCTGGTATTCGATTTGGCCACGGGAAAATATGTCCGCGCGATCAAGGTCGATCACCCGCACGCGGTCCTGTACCGGGAAGATCTCCAGCGCATTTATATTACGGACGAAGGCAAGGGAGTGCTGAATATTTATGACGGGAAGACCTACGATCTGGTGAAGACAGTTGCGCTCAAGGTGGACACGGATTCCATCGGTTACGATCCGGCGACGCACTACCTCTACATCGATAACGGCGGCGACAACGCGCACGAAACGTTTACGATGCTGAGCGTGGTCGATACGACGGCGGCCACCAAGCTGGCCGATATCAAGGTGGACGGAGATACGCTCGAAGCCATGTCGCTCGAAAAATCGGGCGACAGGCTCTTCTTGAATAATCCGGCAAAGAACGAAGTCGAAGTGATCGACCGCAAGACAAATAAAATTGCGACGGTCTGGCCGGTCAAACTGGGCAAGGGCAACGCCACGATGGCGCTGGATGAATCCGCGCATCGTCTCTTCGTCGGCTGCCGCAGCGGAGCCATCGTGATCTTCGATAGCCAATCCGGAAAAGAACTCCAGTCGGTTCCTGTTGGAAAGGGAGTGGACGACCTGATGTTCGACCCCGCCAGCAAGCGCATTTACGCAACTTCCGGCGGAACGGGCATGGTGGATGTGTACAAGGAAACCGACCCGGACCACTATCAATCCTTGGGGAACGTTCCCTCGGGCCCGGGCGCGAAGACGGGATTACTGGTGCCTCAGTTGTCTCGGCTTTTTGTGGCCGTGCCGCCGAAGGGAACCACGCCCGCTGAAGTCTACGTTTACCAGGTTCAATAACGCGAGGAGATTCGTGCGGATAGGGGGAGAGTCCAGTGAACGCGAACAACGAACGAAGTAAGGTGACTGCCGCAATGCTGGGAATCTGTTTTGTCCTGGCGCTCGCGGTGATCGGCGTCGGGCGCTCGGAAGCGAAGCAAAAGAAAGTGCTGAAGCAAGCCGTGGATGCGCAAGGCGCGCCCATGTTCCGCGTGGACCCGTTCTGGCCCAAGCCACTTGCCCAATCGCTGGAGCATGCAGCAGGTGACGGGCCTTTATGTGGAACAAAAGAACAACCACGTCTGGTTCTTGAATCGCGGCGCGAACGCCGACGGCGATGAAATTGGCGGAGGCGATAACCCGCCGCAGGATTGACTGTTGCGTTCGTGGACCCGAGGTCATCGAGCTCGATCAGGAAGGCAATGTGGTCAGTTCGTGGGGCGGCCCCGGCTACATTCCCCAGTGGCCCACCGCGTTGCAGACCATCATCGTGGACCGGGAGGGCAACGTCTGGATCGGCGGAACCGCGCCGCAAGACAGCATCCTGAAATTTTCGCACGATGGAAAACTGCTTTGGGATTTCGATCACCGGCCGCCGAAAGGTTCGCCGCCGCTCAAGGAGAACGATCAGCAGACCGACATCCTGGTGTCCAAGGGACGTTTCAATCTTGACGAAGACGCCCACGAGATTTACCTGATCAACTGGAAGCGCGTGCTGGTATACGACATGGACACTGGAGCGTTCAAGCGCGGCTGGGGCGGCCACGGCATGCCGCTGAGCGAAATTTCCAATGACCCGATTCCGCCCTACAAGTGGACTGGCGCCCCGCCTCCGGAGGAAAAGAACTTCGTGCCCGACCTGCACTTTGCGGAGATTTCCAAGGACGGCCTGGTTTATGTGGGCGAGCGCGGCCAGGACCGCATCGAAGTGTTCACCAAGCAAGGCAAGTTCGTGAAGGAGTTCTACGTCTCGCCCAACACGCCCTCCCGCGGGGAGGATTGCGGCGGCCTGCCACCCAAAACGATGATGCCCCCGTGCGGCACCACCTACAAGATGGTCTTCTCAAAGGATCCTGAGCAGAAATATATGTACGTGGCCGACGGAACGAACGACCATGTGTGGATTCTCGACCGCAATAGCGGCAAAACGCTCGGCTCGTTCGGTACGAACGGCAAATATGCCGGCCAGTTCCACTGGATCAATGCGGTCGGGATCGATTCGGATGGCAACATCTACACGGGCGAAGTGGAACAGGCCAAGCGAATCCAGAAATTCGTGCCGGTATTGGCGGGCGGCCACTAGGCCAATGTTCCACGGGGGAACAGTTTTCTTGACACCAATGCGTTAGACGATCAGTATATTTGTTATCCAGGGTTTCGGGTAAAGAGGTGCTAAGACAATGAGGTACAGATTTCACGCTGTCCTGATTGCACTTTTCGGTGTGTTGCTTCCGGCGCTTCCTGCTTTGGCGCATCACTCCTTCACGGCGGAATTCAATCCAGACAAGGAATGGTCTGAGACCGGTGTGCTGACAAAAGTCGACTGGGTTAATCCGCACACAGCGACATGGTTTGAAGTAAAGGACGAGAAGACGGGCCAGGTGGAGACCTGGGGTTGCCAGGGAAATCCTCCCGGCACGTACAGCCGCGCAGGCGTGCACAGAGAAGACTGGAGAATCGGGGAAGTCGTTACCGTGACCTGCCTCGCCGCGAAAGACGGCTCCAAGCACTGGGGATTTCTAAAACAGATTAAGTATCACTCCGACGGGCACGTTCTCGTGTTCAGGCAAGGTGGAGAATAAGTTCGATTTGCGCTGGAAAATATCCCGCTCGATTGCTGCGGGCTCTCCTCGGATCCCGCCTGATAAGGATCAAGCCATGAATGCATGTACTTCAAAGAGTCGCCTGATTTTAGATTGCCTGGTAGCCGCGTGCTCCGTCGGATTATTGTCTTTGCTGCCCATTCCCGCGGCCGCTCAATCCGGCCAAGCCGCCGCGTCCGCCGCGAAGGCGGCAAGCATGCCGACGCCGCGGACGCCGGATGGCCATCCGGATCTCAGCGGGTTCTACAACCTGGTTGACATCTACCATGGAGACCCGGTGGAAGAAAAACCGGGTCAGCACGTGGTCAGCAGGGCGGAAAATGGCTCTGTCTTTTTCGATTACGGCGGGGCAAACGGCGGAGGAGGGGAAGAAGGTGGGAATACGCGGATCCGGCAAACGCAAAATGGCAAGGTCAACATGCTGGACCGCACCTGCGTAAACTGCGAAGAGCCTCCCTACAAGCCCGAATACATGGCCAAGGTCAAAGCCATTGGCGATGCGATGTATGGCGATGCCTCGCCGCTTGACCCGCAATACGATTGCAAGCCGTACGGAGTTCCACGCGGGTCGCTCCGTGGCGCGGGCGGATATGCCATGCAGATCGTGCAGAACGCCCAGGTGATCGCGTTTCTCTACGAAGACCGGCCCGGCCCGTATTTTCGAATCATTTACATGGATGGGCGCGGGCATCCGGAAGATTTTGATCCGTCCTACGTGGGTCACTCGATTGGACACTGGGAAGGCGATACGCTTGTCGTGGATGTAGTCGGATTGAATGACGACACTTGGCTGGGCTCCGGCACGGTCGGTCCGAAATTGGCGATGATGCACAGCGACAAATTGCATGTGGTTGAACGCTGGACCCGCACGGGAAACGTGATCACCTACGAAGCCACTGTGGATGATCCGGTCATGTTCACGAAACCCTGGGTCATGACTCCCCGCCAGACGCAGCTTGCCGCTCCGGACGATTACATCCGCCCCACCATGTGCATCCCGTACGACAAGGCCCATCTGATGAAGCACGACAATACGCCCTACGACAAGACGGCTGCTCCGAGTCCGGAAATTTCCGAAGCCGCCACAGCAGCGCCGCCCGCCAACATGGTTGGAAGCTGGAAGGTTACGATCCACAGCACGATTGAGGGCATCTTGACCGAGCAGTGGACTGTCACCCAGGACGGCGACAAGATCACCGGCGCCGTGAAGACCAAGGATGGCGACGCGACACTAGGAGGTTCGCTCAACGGAGCGATTTTCCTCGGCGCGATCGCGGATGGAGACAAGAAATATACGGTTCGCGGCACCGCCGTGGACAATGATTTTGACGGCACCATCCGAATGGGCAAGAACGAATTCCTCTTGTCCGCCAAACGCTCCAAGTAGAAGTCAGCTAGCGTAGTTTTCGCGCTTCGGCCGGCCGCTCACGCCTGGTCCATTAAAAGATCAACTTCAAGCCCAACTGAATAGAACGCGGACCTCCCGATCCAATTTCGGGGTTGGAAGCGCATACATCAGGCGTAGAGCCTGCCGCGCCGAACGGCTGCCCGGAAGGATCTCCAGGCGTTGAATTCGCGCCCCCTGCAACCCCATTCGGATTGCAGAATATGGGGTGGTTGAACAGGTTGAAGAATTCAGCCTTAAACTGCGTGCTGATCCTGTCGTTGAACTTGATCGCTTTTGCGATCGATAGGTCCACCTCTTTGAAACCCGCATCGCGCCAGAGATTCCGGCCCGATGATCCGTAGCTACCGAAGGGAGGAGGAACCAGAACAGAGTTGCCCACCGCGTAGCAGCCGATATTTGCGAGAGAAGCCAAGGCCAGTTGTTGCTGATTGCCCGTGAAATGACTCATGTCCGCCGCGGTGCATTGCGCCATGATTGCCCCGGTTGAGTCATTCCCCGAAAACGGCAGTCCGCCTGCGAAGCCTCCGCCCGGCTGCGGGTTCGTGTCGGTCCACCCGTGAACTGGGGTGAAGTCGGACGGCTTGCCAAAGAAATTCCATTGCCCCCCCACGCTGCCCGCGGCATTGTTCAGTTCGCCGGTCCCGTCCCAGTCCGTCGTCAGGTCGGATTGCCCCCACGGCGAGCCGCTCTGCATCACGATGACGGAATTGAGTGTCCAGCCTTCGAGCATCTGCCCGTAGCCGCTCTTTCCGGGCACGGCGTAGGTCAGCGAAATAGTGCCGCGATGGCGGAGGTCGTAGTTCGTGGGCATATAGAGTTGCGAGCGGGTACTCGCGTAATTATTGAGTGGAACGGAGAGGTCGGAAGCCCTGCCTTCGTCGGAAGCATCGGCCAGAGCATGCGAGTACGTGTAACCGGCGTTGAACGACAGTCCGTGATAATTCCGCCCGTTGAGCGACACCTGCACGCCGTTGTAGTTGGACATCGTGGAGTTATTGATAATCGTTACGTCCGCCAAGTAAGAGACGCACGTGTTCTTTGGATTGAATCGTCCGCCCGAACCCCCCGGTGCACCTGCCCCTATGGCTGCAAAGAGCCCTGCGCTTGAACAAGGTGCCGTAAATGGGCGGGCCGCCTGCTCGGCCGCCGAATTGGGTGCGCACGCGGTAAATTGGGCTTCAAAACCATTTCCTAGGCAAACTTGCTCAGCGTTTAGGCCGACGTCTGAGGGATCTAATCCTGCGGCATTTGCTGCCACACTTGTGAAAGGCGTTGTCCAGCCAACGCCGGGAGGCGCCTGATTTACGTCGGTAAATCCAATCAGCTTCACGCCATGATTGCCCACGTAATTGATATCCAGGCTGAGACTATTGGTGATGGCCCGCTGGATGCCCAAACTCCAGCTTTCCACGTAGGGGGTTCGAAAGTGTGGATCAACCCCTACGATGCTGCAGGGTGTGGCCACCGTCACCACCGCTCCGTCTCCGCAGCCGGGAGGAGAAGTGGCGCCGGCGTAGAGAGCCTTATTCGTGCTGCTGATTGGCTGAGTGGGGTCGAAGGCCTGCCAATTTGCAGCAATTGCGCCGATACCTGTGCTTCCAGTGAATGTGGTTGAGGCCAGGTCAATGTTGCCCGGCGCAGTAATCGGCGTCGTGTCGCCGTTATTGTAAAGGGGAATGCCGGTGGGAATGGTGCGCAGCCCAAGAAAATTGCTGACTGCATTCGTGACATCGTAGGTGACGGCGGATTCGTAGACAATGCCGCCCGCTGCGCGAACTACGGTTTTCCCGTTCCCGAAGACGTCCCAGGCCAAGCCCAAGCGCGGCGCGAAGTTGTTGTGATCGCCTTGATAGGGAGAATTGATACCCATTCCCACCTGCACCAGCCCAACATTTGGATCGAAGTTGCCCAACTCATTTTTTGAGTCCTTGATGACAGTTTCAATCTCATAGCGAATTCCGGCATTGATGGTGAGTCTCGGTGTGACGCGCCAGTCATCCTGGAAAAGGCGGCGTAGGCCATGTTGCTGATCGTGCGCGCGGGATTGCCGGTTAGAAGACTAGCGCTCCTGAGGTTGCCTTCGAAGAAATTTACTAAGCCACCCGGCCCGCTATTACCAAACGATACGGGGCCCTTACCGCTAGCGGTGATGTCCTCACTGGCTTTGTTGGATTGGATTTCGACGCCGAACTTGAGTGCATGCTTACCCCGCAATACGGAGACGGTATCCGGAAATGAGAAGACGCCTTCTGGCCCCGTGATGAATGGTCCAATACTTTGCCCTATCCCGTTCCGGTTGGAGAGGCCGCCGATGTTAATCACCGGCATCCCAAAATAAAACGGATTGGTGATTCCGGTGGGCATGATATAGGTCGCGCCATTGAAAGGATAACTTGCCGGGTTTAGCGTGTGGTCACCGCTTTCGAAATCTTGGAAATAGTGCGAGTAGCCAAAGCGGAATTCATTCGCCACGGTGGAATTCGGTGTCCAGGTCCAGGTTCCCAGAACGGCTTGCGCGCGCGCGTGCTGCAGATTCAACCATTCCGGCCTCACAATGGTAGTCGGATCACCCACCACCGCGCCGTTGCCCTGGCTGAAGAAATACATGCCCGTGAATTGGTTTTTGTCATTGAGGTGGTAGTCGAGCTTGCCCAACCCGCCATGAATCGCGTTGGTACTGGGGACGGAGCTGTAAACGCTCGTCCCGGGCCCGGGTTTACAGGGAAAAATCCCAGGAAGCCATCGGAGGGCTGCCCACTGACGGGAGTGCAATTTCCTGTTGGGGTTGCGGTTCCGAGCGTAGCCTTGTTAAAGCTGAGGCCCGCTAATTCCGCGCTGAGCGCAGTCAATTGTTTAGGAGCAGATCCCATTGCGGCGGCTAAACAAGCGTCGATGAGACTCATTGTCGGATCTCCTATCGACGTCGTCACCGGGAAGTTATGCAGGATCGGATTTCCGATCGAGTAGAGCTGTCCCTCGTAGTTAGCGAAATAGAACAGCTTATCCTTCTTGATCGCGCCGCCAATTGTGCCGCCGAACTGCTCCAGCCCTACGCCCGCCTTAGGAGCCGGCGCCACGTCGTAGTAATTGCGCGCGTCGAGGGCGGTGTCCCGGCCATACGCATAGGCCGTGCCGTGCAAGGTGTTGGTGCCCGATTTGATTGCGATGTCGATGATCGCGCCGGGCTTCCAGCCGTACTCCGCCCTGGGATTTTCTTGTGTCTTGAGTTCGTCGATAGCGTCGACCGGAAGGATCGTTCCGGCGTCGCCGGCGTGCAAGGACGAATTCATGACGCTCTGGCCGTCCCAGGGAGTACTGGAAAAGATACCATTTACTAAGTAGAGATTTTCGTGGGATCGCAGGCCGTTCGTGCTTTCCGAATACGAAGTCCCTCCCGGATAGATCATGACGCCCGGCGTGAGCTGCAGCAGGTTTTGGAAGTTCCGGCCGTTCATGGGCAAGCTGTCGATGATATTGCTTTGCAGGGTTCCGCCCAGTTCCGCGTTGGTGGTGTCCACCATCGGCAAAGCTTCGGTGACAGTGATCGTCTGCGTTTGCTGGCCGGGTTGCAGCAAGAGATCCACGCGCAGTTCCTGATTGGCGTCCAGGAGGATTCCCACGCGTTCGATGGCCTTGAAACCCATGGCCTCCGCGTGGACCGTGTAGGTGCTGGGAAGCAGGCCCGGGCCGTTGTATTCACCGGACTGGTTCGTGGTCAGCGTTCGTGTCGTGCCTCTTTGCGTGTCGGTGACCGTCACTGTGGCGCCGGCGATCACGCCGCCGCTTTGGTCCGTGAGGGTGCCCAGGATTCGCCCCGCATTGCCTTGCGACCACGCAGGAAGGCAAATCGCGAAAACGCCAATCGTCATGCACAGCAACTGTGCGGCTCGCTTTACATGGGGCTGTATGGATGCCGCGATCATTGACCGTCGCCAATTCATAAGGGCCACCTCGCTGAGATTCACCGGCTGAAAAATAAAAAAGGTGCGGATATTGCTGCGGCCACCTTTTTTTCATGCACGCGGGCCGATGTCAAGGCGAAAATGTACCGGAGGTCATGGTTCACTCATTGAAAGCGATTATTAAATGTGGTACGGTTCGCTCAATGCGTCCAGAGTCAAACAGTAAACGTTTCTGGCGGTTCCTTTCGTTCAAGGAGGTAATCATGCAAAGCAGACTCGCCGGTGTTCTGGTGGCGGTTTTTGGTTTGTTTGGCGCGGCAGTTCCCGCATCGCCTCATCACTCGTTTGCGGCCGAGTTCGATGCGAATAAATGCATGGATCTCACCGGCACGTTTACGAGTTTTGAATGGCAAAATCCGCACGGCTATTTCCATCTGGACGTAAAGGATGCCAGCGGCAACGTGAATTCGTGGACGTTTGAAACGGTTTCGCTTTCCACTCTGAAGCGGAGCGGAACGCAGAGAAAAGATTTCAGCGACAACGTCGGCAAGACGGTCACTGTGCGGGCGTGTCTCGCCAAGAATGGCGTCAAGAATCGTGCCGCCGCCGAAACCATCAAGCTGTCGGATGGCCAGGTGCATCGGATCGGACAGGATGTCGAAGGCAAATTCAGTGACAACCCGAAAGAGGGATACTGACCGCCTGTCGGTCCACCATATTGTTGGTGGGGAGTCGAATCCGAAATCCATTTTGACCTGGCGCGAGCTGAGTCCGGCCGGGGAAACGCGCAGCTTGCATTCCAAGAAGCTCTGTATCTGTAGAGGATTGCAAAAGGGAGGAGATCTAGATGAATCGACGCCTCGCCTATTCCGGTATTAGAGCTGGAGCCCTGCTAGGAATACTTTGCATGGCAGTCTTACCCTCCGCGGCCCAAGAAGGACAGGGAGCAAAGCCTTCAGAACCGGGGGCCGCGAAATCAAAGCCTCAGTCAGTGCCTAAGGGCGGACCAGCGCCTCGCGCAGCGGACGGCCATCCCGATCTCTCCGGAGTTTGGTTCCCCGGCACTGCCGGTGGTTTCACTTTCAACCCTGCCTTGAGAAGGCAATTCGACGCCAAAGCAACGCCCGAGGAGCCGCCACCGTTCCAGCCCTGGGCGTCGGCAAAGATCAAGGCGATGACCGCTACGGATTATGAGTTGGGGCGAGCGTCCGTGAATTGTCTGCCGCGCGGAGTACCGGGGATGTTCTTGATCGATCCGTATCCATTCCAGTTGGTTCAGACACCCGGATTATTCATCCAGTTGGATGAACTCAACAATAATTGGCGTGTGGTGCACACGGATGGTCGCGCGCACAATCCGGAACCAGATCCCTCCTTTAACGGCGACGAGGTTGGGCACTGGGACGGAGATACTCTGGTCATAGATGTGGTCGGGCTCGATGAGCGAACCTGGAACAACTTTACAGGGTGGTTCCACAGCGATCAGGAACATGTCGTCGAGCGAATCAGCCGGCCGTCCATGAACTATCTCGTTTACCAGGTGACGATCGAAGATCCCAAGGTCTTGTCGAAGCCCTGGACTTCCGCGCCTCGTGTTTGGACGCTCGGCCACGAAGATCTCCTGGAATACTTCTGCACGAACAACCAGGATGTAGATCAATATAAATCGTTGAAGAACAAGGAATCGGGTGGTGACAAGTAAATGGGGGAATATCTATGACTCGAAATCCTAGTCGGGTTTTGACGGCGCTTTCGGTTTATTGTTACTGGCAATTCCCGCGCTGGCTCATCACTCCGCCACAGCGGAGTTTGATACCTCGAAGACGTTTACCGTGAAGGGCACGCTCACGAAACTCGAGTGGATCAACCCGCATGTCTACATGTATGCGGACGTGACGGACGAGAGTGGGAAAGTAATCCCGTATTCGTTCGAGACGGGCCCTCCTGGAAACTTGCGCAGGGCCGGCGTGCTGCGGACCATGTTTAACGTGGGCGACGTCGTCACTATCGATGCCTCCGTGGCCAAGGATGGCACCAAACACCTTGGACTCTTGAAGGCCGTGCACTTTGCGGACGGCCACACGATTGTGTTTGGCAGTGCCGCCGAAAGTGAAGGCAAAAACTACTAGTTCCTCCAGTGACGGCATGCCCTGCGAATAGCTTGAGTGCGATTGGCATGCACCGAATGGCTGAACGCAGTTGAACGAGAGGGGTGAGAAATGAAATTCCGTTTCGCCGGCCGCGCCAGAATTGCAGGGCTTGCCCTCACTGCTGTGTGTTTAATTCCTGCTTATGCCGCCGCGCAGACCGCCCCCGCATCCACCCAAGGTAAGAAAGTTCCCACAGGGTATGGTCTGGATAAGGATCAACCATTCGCTGGAGCAGACCCGAATGGAACTGGGCTTCCGTGGAGAGAGCCTCCTCCGGAGGCGGTAGAGGCCGCAAGGAAAGGCGGCCCGACACCGCATTTGGCTGATGGACATCCCGATCTGACTGGATTCTGGGCGCCCGCAGGTTGGGGTTACGCTGTCAGCGCGGGAACGGAAAGCGCTGACGGAAAGACACATTACACGCAGCGCAGGCAAGAGGGTCCCGTTCAGCCACCGGATAAGGTCGCTGAGCTGAAGCATCGGCTGGAGGGCGCGAATCTGCCTCCCTACAAGGCGGAGGTCCTCGAGAAAGTAAAATACTTGGGCGCGCATCAAAGTCACGAAGACCCGGCATTCAAGTGCGCGCCAAAAGGTTTTCCGCGCGTCGGTCCGCCAACCGAAATCGTTCAGGTCCCTAATGAGATCGTCTTCCTCTACGACACGGTCAACTCTTCGGAGCAAAACGCCTTTCGGGTGATCTCGACGGATGGCCGGGAGCATGACCTGACGCTCAATCCTTCGTTTTACGGAGATTCGATTGGGCACTGGGAAGGCAACACCATGGTCATCGACGTAACCAATTTCGTGGATGAAACGTGGCTCAGCCAGAACGGCACGATTCACAGTGACGCCATGCATGTCGTCGAAAAGTTAACGCGGGAAGGCTTGATGATCGACTGGCAAATCTCGATTGAAGATCCCAAAATGTTCACCGAAGCCGTGGGTAATCGAGCGCCACTTGATCCATGGCCTGCAAGGCGGACACGCGCTGGAAGAAGCACCCTGCGTAGACCACGACTACGGACACCTGGTAAACGACGATCGTAACTAGCGAGCGGAGCGAAAATTTTCGCTGTTAGTGCTTTTTTTAACGCGGGCGAATTCCGGCTACCTTCAGCCTGATTCTCCAGAGTGATTTTGTGCTGACAACATACAGAGTCTTGCTGTCCTGATCCCCAAATGCCAAATTGGAGAATCGCATTCCTTCTGGAGCGGGAATTTTGCCAAGGCGTTTGCCCGCGGGTGAAATGACCCACACGCCTCCCATTCCCGTGGAATAAAGATTCCCCAAAACGTCGACCTTCATGCCATCGGGGCCGCCAGGTCCTTTTTCGCCTGTGAAATCAATAAAGAGCCGCCGATTTTTGACCGTGCCGTCAGGCTGGACGTCGTAGGCAAAAATTTGCCTTTGATTCGGAGCCGGCCCTCCATTATTGACATAGAGAATTTTTTCGTCCGGAGAAAATACGATGCCGTTCGGTGGAAGATCTCCCGGATCCTTGTCCAGAAGCTGCAAACTGCCGTTTTTTATGGAGTACACGCCGTGGAAGGGCAGTTCCCTCGCCGGATCATCCTCCCTCTTCGGGAGACATCCGGCCATGCCATCCGTGAAGTAGATCGCGCCATCGGATTTGACGACGATGTCGTTCGGACAAGTGAGCCGCTTTCCTTCGTAGTGATCCGCAAGTGTGGTACGCTTGCCATCTTTTTCCAGCCGCTCGACGGCCCGGTCGCCGTTGGCATCCAGTACGATCCTGCCTTCACGATCCAGCGTCAGCCCATTCGACCCGTATAGGTGCGCTCCGCTGGCATCCACGCTTCCCACGCGTGATGCGTCCGCATAGCCGGAGTGGTCTGTAAATACGGACAGCTTGCCGTCGGGTGCACAGGGAAATTTGAAACAGCTGGGGGTCCACTGAAAGATGCGATTTCCGCCGACGTCGCTGAATAAGAGATAGCCGGACTCGCCCTGTTGAATCCAGAGTGGCCCCTCGCCGCCTTCAAAAGCGCCTTCGCCTTGAAGCAATTCCAACTTGGCGTCGGGCGAAAAAATTTGGTCGAGGCTCGGATCCAGCTTGACGATTCACCTGCGGTTGGAGATTGCGCGCGCGTCGAGAACCAAAACATCCCGATCGCTAAAGATAGACACAGCAGGTAAAGCGAAATTCTTCTCATATTATCTATTCCTCCGCAGGATCGTATACCAAGGAACACCGCACATCAAAAGCTAAAACGCCAGTGGAAGCGCATCGCACTATTTTGCATTGTGGGAAGGAATCGCAATCCTAATTTGGCGAGATGGTCTCTTCCGAATAGGAATAGTTGTGCTTGAAACAGTGCGGAAGGGCAAGTATGATCCGCCCATTGTTCTATCTCTTGAGAGTTAAGATACCGTTTCTGTGAGTTTTGAATTAATTCACAGATGAAAGAGCAACCGCCATGAGCATTCACGATCTGGATGGAAAGACTGGCCGCCTGAATCCCGGCGCGGTATCGAGGCGGGACGTTCTCTACGGAATCGCCGCATTGGGCGCCTCCGCCGTCCTGCCGGAATTCGGCTCCGCGGCGCAGACGGGATCCGCCGCCGCGCCGCGTCCTTTTCGGATCGACACCCACCACCACTTTACCGTGCCCAAATTGATTGCCGAAAGCACCGCCAAGGGAGTCAACCAGGCCGGCCTTCAAGATTGGACGCCCCAAAAATCAATCGATGAAATGGATAAGGGCGGCGTGGCCACTTCGATCATTTCGATCAGCGATCCGGGCGTCTGGTTCGGCGATAACACCGCCGCGCGCGCCCTGGCGCGGGAGTGCAATGATTACGCGGCAAAAGTGATTAAGGATTATCCGGGCCGCTTCGGCCTGTTCGCCACGCTGCCGCTCCCTGACGTCGAAGGCTCCCTTCTCGAACTCGAATACGCCTTCGATACGCTCAAGGCCGACGGCGCGTGCGTGCTTTCCAGTTACCAGGGAAAATATCTCGGCAACCCCGCATTCGCTCCGCTGATGGATGAACTGAACCGGCGGAAGGCGGTCGTGTTTTGCCACCCTTACTGCGCTGCGTGCGGCACGCAGACTGTTCTTTCCGATGGGCAGAATCGCGGTGTGGAGTTTGTTTTCGACACGACGCGCACGATTGCGAGTTTGCTGTCCAACGCCACCGTCGTGCGCTGCCCGGACATTCGCTTCATCTGGTCTCACGGCGGCGGCACAGTGCCGTACATTACCAGCCGCCTCAACGGAGTCGCGCAAAAGCTTCCCAAAGGCCTGCTCTACGAGTTGCAGAAATTTTACTACGACACCGCGCAGGCCTTTAATCCCTACACGCTGCCGTCTTTCAAGAAGCTCGTTCCGGCATCGCACATTGTGTTCGGGACCGATTTCCCGCTGGGCGGCGGCTCGGGGTTGGCCGTCAGCCAGGGCTTGATCGATAACGGGGGATTCAGCGAAAGCGAACTGCGCGGCATCAATCGCGAAAACGCGCTGGAATTACTCCCGAGGCTGAAAACGTAGTCTTTCCCGATTCACCTGGTCGGCACAAACTTCTGAATCCGTTTGCCGTCTTCCACTTCGCCGGTGTAGACGTTTCCCTTGGAATCCATGGCGATTGAATCGATCCAGTGGAGCTGTCCCGCATAACGCCCGTTGCCTCCGAAAGAGCCCACCAGAGCGCCGTCTGCGCGGTTGAGGATCCACACCATATTGTTCGTGCCGTCCGCAACGAGAATATATTTCTGCTGCGGGTCCGTCGAAAGAGTCAGATTGTAAATCGTCCCGCACGGGGGATCGGTCATGCTCCAGATGCCTCCGCAGTGCGGCCCGCGGGATTGCGTCGACGGATGAATCCAGAATTCTTTTACGAATTTGCCTTGCTTGGTGAACACCTGGATTCGGTCGCTGCCGCGCTCGCAGACGTAGACGAATCCGTCTTTTGAAGGATGAGCGCAATGAAGCGCAGGCGCGAACATCTTCTGATCCGGAGGCGGACCCGAAGTGTCGTACGGCGGCGTCGGGTCGTTGTCGATTTCACTGAGTGGCGTGCCTTTGCCACCCCAGCCGCGCTTGAACGCGCCTGTATCCATGTCGTACACCAGCACGCGCTTGTTCAGGAATCCGTCGGGAATGTAGAGTTCGCGCGCGTCTTCGTCGAATTCGAAGGCGGCGATCCCCGGCGGGAAAATGTCTGTTTGCTGGTTATTCTGTTTTACTTCCGACGCCGGCACTTTGGGCCCGCGATGGCCGAAGTCCCACAGGAACTTGCCGTCTTTCGTGAATTTGATGATGCTGTCGCCCGGCATCGTTCCGGAGATCCATACATTTTCATCTCGATCCACGCCAAGGGTCTGCAACCGGCCCGGCCAGCCGGGAACGTAATCCTTGCCTCCCCAGGCCCTGAGCACGCTGCCGTCCGTGTCGAATTCCAAGATCTCGGGCCCGAGGACGCAACATTCGGTGCGCGGCGGCGTGGTCGCTGCGCCCAGCTCATCGGGCCTCGCATCCGATGCGCGATTGATCACCCAGACGTGGTCTTCCCTGTCGACGTAGATGTCGACGATCTGTTGCATGCTCCATTTGTTTGGCAACCGCTTGGGCCAGAAGGGATCGACCTTGTACGTGGGAGCGTTTTGCGAATGCGCCGCTGGAACGGCGGCGAGAACCCCAAAACAGGAAAGCGCGATGGCAAGGGCAGTTGCCCTGGTCCACCCAATCCGCATCGGCATGGATGACTCCTCTTTTGCGACCGTTTCAATTCCTCAATTTGAAACTTCCGTTGGTGTTTATTCGTGGGGATGCGGCCGGGCTTTTCCGTCGCCATTTTTCAGGATAAATTTCTGGGCGCGCTTTCCGGTATCCACTTCACCGGTGTAGATGTTCCCTTTGGAGTCCATGGCGATCGCATCGATCCAATGGAACTGTCCCGCCATGCGGCCGTTGTCGCCGATCGAGCCCGCCAAGTTGCCGTCTTTGCGGTCCTGGATCCAGATCTTGTCGTTGGTGCCGTCCGCAATCAGCACGTACTTCTGCTGCGGGTCATGGGAAAAAGTGAGATTGTAAATCGTTCCGCACATGCCAAACAGTGGTGCTGCCGGGGCCGCCACATTCGGGGCCGCGAGACGGCGTCGAGGGATGCACGAAGAAGCTGGAAACAAATTTGCCCTGCTTGGTGAATACCTGAACCCTGTCGCTGCCGCGCTCGCAGATGTAGACGAGCCCGTCATTCGCGATGTGGACGCAGTGCAGCGCGGGCGCAAATTGTTTTTGATCGGGTGGCGGGCCCGATTTCCAGTCATACGGCGGCGTCGGATCGTTGTCGATCTCGCTCAAGGGTATGCCGTGGCCGCCCCAGCCGCGCTTGAATGCGCCGCTGTTCATGTCGTACACGAGGACGCGTTTCTGATCCACGATGTAGATCTCGTGGGCGTCCTCGTCCAGATCGAAGAAAAAAATCCCTCCGGGAAACGTATCGGTGTCCTGGTTGTTCTGCTTCAGAGGTTGCGCTTTCTCCCCGGGCGGTGTTCTCGGTCCGCGATGGCCGAAGTCCCAGAGAAACTTTCCATCGCCCGTAAACTTTTGGATGCTGTCTCCCCGCGCGCTTCCTCCCAGCCAGACGTTTCCCTCGCGATCCACGAGGATTGCGTGTTCGGCGCCGGCACCTGGCCTTTCGATTCCCTCCGCCGGCCAGCCGGGCACGTAGCCCGGGCCTCCCCAGCCCTTGATCAGATTGCCCGCGGTGTCGAATTCCAATACTGCCGGCGCGGCGATGCAGCAATCCGTGCGCGGCGGCGTGGTGGCAGCCCCAGTCTCATCGGGGTTGATGTCCCGCGGACGGTTGAACACCCAGATGTGGTCGTCCTTATCGGTGACCATCACCGGAACTCCCTGCATGAGCCAATGGTTCGGCAGCGGCTTGGGCCAGGAGGGATCGACTTCATAAATCGGCGCGTTTTGCGCTCGCGCCGCGGGAACAACAGCCACAAACAACAAGCAGGAAAGGCAAATCACCACGGCGAACACATTGTTCAATCCCTTGCGAATCTGCATGAAAAATACCTCCATCCACTATGCACTCGAGAATCGGCAGGCAACTGCGCGGAGTCTAGTTGACGGCGCAACAAAATGTCAACGTGCTTCACTCGCCATGGAGTTTCGAGGAGAGCTTTGGATTTATATTTGGTTGCCAATCGAGAGTGACGCTATCTCGGGATTTGCCAATCGACGGCCAACTTGAAACAGGGAATTGACAATTTGCAAGAAGCAGTGAGAGGATGTGCGCCAATGGTGGCATCTATGAGAAAAAAAATACTCGTTTTGATATTTGGTGTTACCGCTGTACTGATCGCTTCGGGGCCGATGTTCGCTCACCACGGGACGGCGGCATACGACACGAAGAACATCGTCACGGTCAAGGGAACGATGACGGATTTCCGTTTTATCAATCCGCACGTTCAGCTGTTTTTTGACGTGAAGAACGACAAAGGCGAAACCGAAAAGTGGCAGGCTGAACTGACCGCTCCGAACAAGCTGACCAGGGCAGGTTGGGACAAGCACACGCTGAAACCTGGAGACCCGATCACGGCCAGCGGCTATGTTGCCAAGGACGATCCGCACACGATGTGGATCAACAAACTCATCGGGCCCGATGGACAGCCACTCCACCTCTTTGAGGAATAACCGGTCCCGGCCTCAGGAAGCCAGGGTGTACGGTTCAGGAACGAACAGGAGGACCCACGTGCGCAGGAGCTTGAGCAATTGGATGTTCGCAATGGTCGCGGCGCTGCTCCTCTCGAACGCTCTGTACGCGCAGACGCCGGCCCAAACAACGGATCGCAATGCACCGGTTAAGGCTGATCAGCGCCCGCTCCTAAGCATGATCATGACGGGCGTCTGGATGATGCGCAACCCTCCCGGGTCGCAGCGCGGTTTTACCAACTACACTTTCACGAAAGATCCGCCGGAGTTGACGCCCTGGGCGGCGGCGAAGCTCGCGGAAGCCAAACCCTCCAATGGGGGCGAATACACTCTCAAAACGACGAACGACCCGGTGCTCACGAGATGCGATCCTCCCGGCGTGCCGCGGGTCTATTTCCACCCCTATCCATTTGAGTTTGTACAAACGCCCAAATATATCCTCATGCTTTACGAGTACGATCACACCGTGCGCCGCTTTTATACCGACGGCCGCCAGCTTCCAAAGGATCCGGATCCCCTTTGGATGGGAACTTCGGTCGCCCATTGGGATGGGGATACAACTTTGGTCGTGGATACGGTCGGATTTAACGACAAGACCTGGCTCGATCGAATCGGCCATCCACACAGCGACCAATTGCACGTCACCGAGCGCTTCCGGCGCGTGAACTACGATCACATGGAACTCGACATCACCATGGAAGACCCCAAGGCGCTGGCGAAGCCCTGGACGACGACGTTCTATTACCAGCTGAGGCCGAACTGGGAGCTGGGAGAAATCTCCTGCTCGGGCGACTATCTGGACTTCAGCAATTTCGAGAAGTAAGTGCAGGCGCGACCCGTAAGTTTTCGCAATCGACTGACCGCAAGCTGGTGATTCCTGCATCCGTAATTTCCTACACTCTCAAGGAGTGTGTCCGTGAAAACAAAACCGGCCGCAACATTCTTGCTGGGTCTTGCGCTGGCCATGACTGTGACACTCAGCGCGCGCCCAGGCCAGAAAGCAGAGCAAATTTCAGCCGCTCGATCAAAAGCAAATCAGAAAAAACCGCTCAAACTAGTCGGTGCGATTTACCTGCCCGGCAATCCACTCCGATTTGATATCAGCTGGGTCGATCAGGCCACGGGCAGGTACTACTTGGGCGAAGCAGGGAATGCCAGCGTCGATGTGTTCGACGCCGAAAACGATTTGTTCCTTGGGCGAATCGGTGGTTTTCATGGAGTAGGCCTGCCGGACGATCCTTGCGGGCCGACGCAAGGAATGGGCCCGAGCGGCGTCGTGGTCACTGCCGACAATCACCTCTGGGCCGATGATGCCCACGGCATTGTGAAAGTATTTGACCTGAACAATGCGCAGCCTCCTTTTACCGATGTCAGCCCCGTCGCGACGATTTCCACCGGGGCTACGTGCCGTGCCGACGAAATTGGATTTGATCCAAAGGACCACGTCATCATGGTCGGGAATCCCGCGGAAAAACCTCCGTATGCGACCTTGATTTCTTCCGACCCGCCCTACGCCGTTCTGAGCAAGGTTCCGTTTCCAAATGCGCGCGGGTTTGAGCAACCGGTTTGGGACCCCGACCTGAAAGGCGGTCGCATGCTGGCCACGGTGCCGGGCGCGGAAGGAACTTCCGAGGTCGTGGTCTTCAACCTCAAGGACCCAAAGGAACCTGTAATTGAGGCGACGTATCCGACCGGTATTTGCGGCTCCGGTTTGGCTCTGGGCCCGTCTCAACACCTGCTGGTTGGTTGTGGCGGTGGAAAGCCGCTGATGATTCTGAATGGCGTGGATGGAAAAGTGATCAGCACTCTCGCGGAAACGAAGGGCGCCGATGAAGTCTGGTACAACTCGGGCGACAATAATTTCTACGCTCCCAGCGGCTTCGCGGCCAATCCGACGCTCAGCGTCATCGATGCCGATTCCGGCGCGGTACTCGCTACCTTGCCCGCCGGACCGGGTTCCCACTCCGTGGCGGCCTTTCAGGGCAACAATCACGTTTTCGTTCCGATTGCCATACCCACCGCGAACTCGCCGGCAGACGTCTGCAATATCATGTTTGGCTTGCCTGCGAAGCAAGGCTGCATCGCGGTCTACGCGCACGAAAAGTAGAGGAACGCCGGCAGAAATATGCTATACCGCAGCAATCGGCAGGATTTGAAATGGAGTCTTTCAACGGATTTCTGATTTCATTGCCGGAAAAAACGCCGCGGTAGAAACGAGCGAGGGACAAATCCATGCGCCGAAAAAACAGTGGCAATCCCCGGAATAATTTTACCAGCCTGAATTTCAGCCGCAGGACTCTGATGAAGTCCTCTCTGCTTGGCGGCGGCGCGGCATTTGCCGGCGCCCTTTTTGGCGGCCTGATTCCAGAAGCGGCCTTGGGTATCGATCCTTCGTCAAAATACGAAGGGCCCATCGTGGAAACGACCGCGGGAAAAGTTCGCGGCGTCCTTCAAGGCGGAACCCACATCTTCAGAGGAATTCCGTACGGAGCCTCGACAGCCGGATCCAACCGCTTCATGCCTCCCCGCAAGCCGGAGCCGTGGACCGGAGTGCGCGAAGCTTTTCAGAACGGCCCGAGCGCACCGCAACTTGGCGGCCCGCCAAACCCGCTGATTCTGAATCATAGGCAGCCCGCCGTGGAAGGAGAGGATTGCCTGGTCATGAATATTTTCACGCCCGGAGTGAACGACGGGCGCAAGCGGCCGGTCATGGTTTGGTTGCACGGAGGCGGCTTTGCCGGGGGCGCAGGCTCAGCCCACGCCTTTGACGGCAACTACCTGGCCCGTTCCGGGGATGTGGTGGTCGTGTCCGTAAATCACCGGCTCAATATTTTTGGATTTCTGTATCTGGCGGATGCCGGCGGCGACAAATATGCCGATTCCGGAAATGCAGGACTTCTTGACATCGTAGCGGTCCTCGAGTGGGTGCGCGACAATGTTTCCCATTTCGGCGGAAATCCCGGGAACGTTACGATTTTCGGCCAATCCGGCGGCGGTTTGAAGATCAGCACCCTGCTGGCTATGCCTCCCGCCAAGGGACTTTTCCACAAAGCGATCATCGAAAGCGGCTCCCTCTTGACGTGTATCCATCGCGACGACGCCAACAAGACGACGCAGCGAGTCCTCGCCAAGCTGGGCCTACAACCAAACCAGGTCGACGACCTCCAAAAGCTCCCTGTGGAACGTTTGCTCTCGGCCATCGATAACCGCGGATCGGGTCCGGGAAATGCTCCTTTCAACTTCGCTCCAGTCGTGGACGGCCGAGCCCTTCCTCGCGATCCTTTCGATCCGGCCGCCCCGGATATTTCCGCCGACGTGCCGCTGATCGTCGGGACAGTCAATACCGAGGGCACGTTTTTCACGCAGCCGGACTCCCCCCTCTTTTCGCTGGATGAGGCCGCGATGCGGACGCGCCTCGCGCCGCGATTTGGCGATGCGACAGACAAGCTGATCGACCTATACCGGAAAGAGATGCCCAATGCATCGCCCAGCCAGCTCTACTTCCTGATCACCGCATTCCCGGCGGCGGCAATCACGCAGGCCGAGCGCAAGGCCGCACAGGGCAAAGCGCCGGTCTACATGTACCTGTTCGCTTGGGAAACGCCCGTGGAGGGCGGCAAGCGGCACTCGCCGCATACGATTGAGCTTCCGTTCGTGTTCAATAATGTTGAGGAACAGCCGGAAGAGGTAGGCAACGGTCCTGAGCTTCAGCCGTTGGCGGACAAAGTCAGCGGCGCATGGGCCGCTTTCGCGCACACCGGCAACCCCAACGCTGCGGGCACGCCCAAATGGCTCGCGTACACGGCGGCCGAGCGAGCCACGATGATTATCAACAATGAATGGAAACTCGTGAACGACCCGCGCCATGACGTCAGATTGATTATGAACAGCCTGCCGGCCCCAAGCGCCTCGTGAGCCTGCGCCTTCGCGCGGCGTGCATGCACAATCTTCCAACGAATACCCGAATGCTTTGCTGTTCCGAACCGTTTCGCTTCCGGCATCACGGGTCCGAGTCCAGCCTATTCGCACCACGAGCCGTAAGTTGGACTTGCCCGATATTCTGTCCGCCTCGAAATCACCGTAGCTAGGCCCTTTTCGGCGCCAGGACGCGCACCCCTCAAGACTCTATCGATCTTCCCGCTTCGAACCGCGCGGCCGCATATTCCTTTCCGGCGCCGGCATTGTTCGCTGGGACAAACGTCTTTGCATGCAAAGAATTAGCAAGATGAAATTAACTGCTATCTATAGTCAGGACATTTCAATATCACTGCGAGATACCGCGTTTTTTCTCTTGACAGGATGTAGGCTTTGGGATCAGTCTCCTCCCAACCGGGAGTGCGCTGTCGGGCCCGATGTGTCACTTTTAATGAAAAAATTTAGCAATTCGTTAACTCGAAATTGTGGTTCGGCGAAAGTGTGCGTCTAGTTGAACTCCCGCAGATGTGCAGCCTGCGATGGTGGGGAAACGTTGGGCGACTATGTCAGAGGAGGCCACATGGGACCAGTTCGAAAAGGTTTGTGCCTGAGTGTCGTTTCGGTTGCTGTGCTGATTTTGCTGGCAATTCCGGTGGTCGCCCAGTTGCCTACGGCGACCATCTTGGGCGTTGCTAAGGACAGTTCCGGCGGCGTGTTGCCGAATGTCACCGTGACGATCACGAACGTCGATACGGGCACCGTGCGGACCGTGAAGACGGGTGACGACGGCGAATATCGAGCGCCGGAACTGCCCGTGGGCCGTTATGAAGTGAGAGCAGAGCACCCCGGTTTCAAGACGGTGACTCGAAAGGGCATCACGCTCGAAGTGACTCAGCAGGCTGTAATCAACTTGGACTTCGAGGTGGGAGCCGCGGATCAGCAGGTCGTCGTGACCGAGGAAGCGCCCATGGTAAACACCCAGGACGCCACTCTCGGGGGCACGGTCAACGAAACGAAGATGACGGAGCTGCCCCTGAATGGCCGGAATTATATTGACCTCGCTCTCCTTCAGCCCGGCGTCGACAAGGACAAAAACCAAAGTAACCAGGGGGGAACCTCTTTTAGCGTGAACGGGGCCCCGCCGCGGTCCAATAACTTTACATTGGATGGAGCCGTCCTGCAAAACATGTTGGGTCGGAGTCCGGTGGCGGGCGCCTCCGGCGACGCATTGGGTTTGGATGGCATCAAGGAGTTTACGATCGTGGCCGGCACTTTCCAGGCTGAGTATGGACTGGCCATGGGCAGCCAGATGGTGGCCGTTAGCAAAGGCGGGACCAACCAATTTCATGGTGACGTGTTTGAGTATATTCGAAATGATGCGTTCGATGCCAATACCTTCTTTAATAACCAAAATGATACTCCGAAGGCGCCGCTTCGAAAGAACCAGTTTGGAGGAGCCTTTGGCGGCCCCATCAAAAAAGACAAGGCGTTCTTCTACGGCGTCTACGAAGGAATTCGGGAATCCCAGGGAGTCCCCATCAACAACGCTGTGCCTAGCGCGGGATGTCACCCACTCGGAGCAAGCGCAGCGAATAATTTTGGCGCTGGAACGGTCATCACTGTCGCGCAATGTCCGGATATTAGCCCCATAAGCAGCGTAACGCTTAGCCAATACACCGCTCCTCTGCTCGCGATCATCCCTCTACCCAACCCCGGGTCAGTGTTCGACCCGGTTTCCGGCAACACGGCCTTTCAGACCTTCAACGACCATAATTCTCTCGGAGAGAATTACGGGCAGATGCGTTTCGACCAGACAATTTCCGACAAGGACTCCTTCTTTGCCCGTTATACCATTGACAACGCCATCCAAAATGAAACGGTAGGGGATTTCTCTTATTTCCGTGAGGCGCCGGGCGCGCGAAATCAGTGGATTACGTTGGCTGAAAATCATATTTTCTCGCCTACGGTATTCAATGCCGTGCGATTCTCTTTCAGCCGGACGAATGCCAGCACCGCCTTGGCTAACGTTGGCCTGCCCGGTGGTACCGGCCCCCAACTCGTGCCGGGCTTTTCCACCGGCGTAGTCGACTTGGGCGGGCCCGGCGGCGGCGCCTATGCCGAGTTCGGTTCGGTGAACGCCGCCCCCGTAACGTTCAATAGACAGAACATCTACACCCTCAGCGACGATGTGAACTGGATTCGTGGCAAGCATGCCTTCAAGTTTGGCGTTTTGCTCAACCGGTTCAACGAAGCCAGTCAGGCAACCAACTCCTTTAATGGGCAGATCATTTACAGTACAATCCCTGATTTCTTACAGGCCAACCCACTCCAGGTAGAGTTTGCACCCCCCTTTGCTACTGAAAACCGGGATTTCATATTCAACACCTATGGCTTTTACGGCCAGGATGACTGGCGGGTAACCCAGCGGCTGACCGTAAACCTAGGGTTGCGGTGGGAATTCATGAACACACCGCATGAGTTGAGCGGAAGGCAATCCAGGATGGTAAACGATTTCACCGACCAGTTCACACCGGGTCCCGTCATCCAGAACAACTCGTTGAAAAACTTCAGCCCGCGAGTTGGGTTTGCCTATGACCTTTTTGGAAATGGAAAGACCGCCATCCGCGGCGGTGCTGGAATCTATTACGACATGGGGAACATCGGTACGGCCCTCGGACAAACCGCGAACGGATCTCCGCCGTTTGCAGCACTGGTCGATGTAAACCCTGGACCAGGTACCGCGCAAACCCCCAGCATACAGAGTTGGGAGGCGACGCTAACAGCTTCCGACCCAGTAAAGTACCCGGCAGGCGCTGGGTTTCCGTTGCCCGTTCCCGATCAAGTACGGAACTTCTACACACAAACCTCCGAAGGCGTCTTCACCCCTACGTTTATTGACTATAACTGGAATAGCCCCTATATGATCCAGTACAACGCGAGCGTTCAGCAGCAGTTGCCCTGGAACATGGCGCTGGGGGTGGCCTATGTGGGCAACCACGGAGTTCACCTGCCCATGGTTCGTGACGGAAATCCGATCCCCGCTACGTCTTTTGGTCCCTGCGGTGATCCCACAAGCCTTTGCGTCGGCGGTCAAGTGCCTTTTTGGGATAGCTCTTCACCAAATTATGCGAATCTCAACCCGCATTTCAGCAGCGACATAAATGTCGCCACGGCCGCAACTTCTCGTTACAACGCCTTGCAAGTCGTGCTGCAGAAACGGGCGGGCCACGGACTGGAGCTTGAAGCCGCCTACACGCGCAGCCGCGTGACGGATGAAACCCAGGGCCAATCCAACGTACAGGATTGCATTACGTCAGGGGGACTGCTGGGCGTTTATCCGTTAAACACGAGCGTCGACAGGGGCCCGGCATGCTTCGATATTCTCAACAACTGGGAAATTAACGTGTTGTACCACATCCCAGCCGTGGTGAAAGGAAAAGGATTTCTCTCCAAGGCGACGAACGGCTGGTTCATGAGCAGCATTATCAGCATCCAGAGCGGCCAACCATTCACACCAACTATCGGGGTCAATCGCTCGAATTCAGGCGTCTTGCAGGGTGGCCAAGGTGAGCGGCCTAACATCAATACGCCGGCACTGATTGCGAAGTACTTCAATTCGTCCGTGTGCACATCAATGCCGGGACAGCCGGCGGCAGGCAGCAATCCGTGCGTTTATACGCCGATTCCTTATGACCCCAACAAAGTCATCAGCGGTGATCCTAACAATTGGATCAACGGGGCCATGTTCTCCATGCAGCCGAACTGTATTGGACCTGGCCTAACAAATTGTTCGGACACGATTGGCCAGTTGGGCACCGTTCCACGCAATAGCCTAGTCGGGCCGCCCGAAAGAGATTGGGATTTTTCACTTGTGAAGGACACAAAGCTGGGATTTCTGGGAGAGGGCGGCATGTTGGAGTTCCGCGCCGAATTCTTCAACGTCATAAACCATCCAAACTTTAGCGGTCAGCATTTCAACACCCAAATTTTTGCCGGCACGCAAAATGACCCTACTATCAGTAACATCGGCCCGTTCTCGGAACAGCTGACCAACGCGCACGTAACGCAACAGGTACAGGATAACCAGCGGGAAATCCAATTCGCGCTGCGACTTGAATTCTGAGTCTTGCGGAATCGCGGGGGTCGTCGCGGTAGGAAACCGCGAGGACCCCTGCAAGTTTGCAAATTGGGAAAACGCAATAATTGACTTAATGTACACTCGATCTTGATTCGCTTCAGGACACCTAGGATCCGGTGAAAATGGTCTTTGTTCTCTCTCTGTTTCTTGCATTCCTGTTGAAACCGGTCTTCAGGCGGTATTTCTCTGATCGCTTTATCTTTGCCGGCGACAGGGCCGTATGATGGTGTGTCATAATAGGCCGGAAGGCCGCAAAGAAAATCCCGGTTAGGAGATGAGCTTGGCCCCGCCACTATTCTTGCAAACGATCGAAGACACCGGCCTCAGCACTTGGCTGCGGGAATCTGAATCGCCATTTGCGTTCTATTTCATCCTTCTGTTTCACACCTTCGGCCTGGCGCTATTAGTGGGCGCGAATGTGGTGGTGGATTTACGGCTCCTTGGAATTGCGCGCGGCATACCGCTCGCGCCGCTGCAGCGATTATTCCGCATCATGTGGATCGGTTTCTCGATCAATGCCGTTACCGGCGTATTTTTGGTCATCGCCTATCCGACAAAGTCCCTGACGAATTGGGATTTTTACCTAAAATTGGCGGTGATCGGCTTCGCCGTATGGGTCATGCAGAGACTTAAGACCGAGGTGTTCGGGGACGCGAGTTTGAGTGAAGCCGATAGGATGGCGAGAGGCGCGACATTGGCAAAGTGGTCTCTCATCTTGTGGTTCGGAGCGATTACCGCGGGCCGCCTGCTGGCCTACACTTACAAGTATCTGACGTATCCGTCGTAAAGGGCTCCTGAAAGGGTCCGTGAATGAATTTTGTCTCTCTCCATCTGCTCCTGAATCATTTTCCGATCATCGGCACGCTGGTCGGCTTGGGCCTGCTCCTCATTTCGCTATTCGGGAAAAACGATGACCTCCGGCGCGCGAGCCTGATTATTTTCCCGGCCATGGCTCTCCTGGCGATTTTGGTCTTTTTTAGCGGGTCTGGCGCGCAGGGTGCGATCAAAAAGCTCCCCGGAGTTTCAGAAGCCATGATCGAAAGGCACCAGG
This sequence comes from uncultured Acidobacteriota bacterium, assembly GCA_963740035.1. GTDB lineage: Bacteria > Acidobacteriota > Terriglobia > Acidiferrales > UBA7541 > Palsa-360. The sequence goes on along the minus strand of CAVUDA010000033.1, from coordinate 110,843 downwards.
GCGCAGCGATGCTGGCGTTGCTTTTTATGGAAATCACCGGCGCCTTCTCCCTGGTAGCGCTGTGGAAGTCGCATGAGGCATCACACGCGGCACGCTGGAACTGGAGCTTGTCGGCCGTGCTGCTTTTTTCGATTGTGACGGCGGGCCTGATGGCCAGAGTCGGCACCACCGGCGGTGACATCCGCCACCCTGAGATTGGGACCGGCAACGAAGAAGTGACGGAAACATCCACGATCTCAAAGATCGTCCATCGGTTCGAGCCATCCCCCGATAAATTTGCCGGACTCATGACGGCCAGCAAGTGGTGGTGGGCCTTCATGATGGACATGCATTTCGTGGGGTTGGCCCTACTGATCGGGACGGTTGGCCTCCTGGACTTGCGCATGTTGGGATTTGCCAAGCAGATTCCGATCGACCCGTTGCACCGGTTAGTCCCGTGGGCCCTGGCCGGGTTCGGCATCAATCTCGTCACCGGCATTCTGGCTTTTACCGGCATGAGCAATTATTACACTTATGACTGGGCCTTCTGGCTCAAGATGCTGGCCATCATGCTCCTTGGATTGAACGTGGCGGTCTTCTATTTGACCGGCGCTTTCGATTCTGTCGAGGGTTTGGGTCCCGGCGAGGATGCGCCGCCCTTCGCCAAATTTATTGCCGCGACCTCACTGGTCCTGTGGTTCACGGTTATCACATTGGGCAGATACATCCAGTCGTACTCCGATACGATCTCCGTCCACAAATAAAGAAGGAGGCCTGTGCATAATTCGTTGTTTCCGGTATGGATAAAGAGTTAAAATGAAAAGAAATTATTTTTCTGCAACGAAAACTGCAATTCGCGCGTCATGATAGCAATGGAGGCGAAGCAATGCATCTTATGAACAGGAATGCTTTTGTTAGCGGGGCATTTTTACTTTTGTCCTTGGTGGTGGCGGGATCGGCTTCCGCGCACCATTCCGTCCAAGCTCAGTTCGATATCCACAAAACTTTTACGGTCTCCGGGACGGTTGCCAAGGTGGAGTGGATCAATCCCCATTCCTACCTGACCATAAACGTTACGGGCGCCGACGGCAAAGTTCAGAAATGGGCCTTCGAACTTGGCGGTCCTGGCGCGCTACGCCGAGCCGGGATGAGCAGGGAAGATCGGGGCGGCTTAAAGCCCGGCGACGAAGTAACCGCCTCGGGTTTGGCTGCCAAGGATGGTTCAACTACCGGCTTTCTCCAGGAATTGAAGCTGGCGGATGGCCGTGTGTTTAAGTTCGCCGCGGACCCCAACGGCAACTGAGCAAGGAAAGGAGCATCCGCATGACGCCTCACTTTCGATTGAACAGGATTCTTGTTGGCGCTGCATTGCTGTGCCTGCTTCCAGCCGCGATCTTTGCGCAGAATAGCGGCGGTCCGCGCATGGATCATGAAGATACGTTGCCGCCGACGCCGACGGGACCCACGCCCATGGCTCCGGATGGACATCCCGATTTGACGGGGCTCTGGAACGGCCTGGCCGACAATTTGCTCGGCGTCCCAAATCAAATGCATAACGTCGGCATCGAAGTCGGTCCGGACTCGACGCGCGACATTCACAGCGGCGTGCAGATTGCCACCTGGCCGCTGCAAAACCGCAAGCGGCAAAATAACGAGCAGAATGAACGCGCCGCCACGCTGCTTCGCCGGATGGGATCCAACCGGCCGATCTACAAGCCCCAATACTGGCAGCGAGTGAAGGACTTCGACGCGAACTCCAATGAGGAAGATCCCTCCAACAATTGCATGCCGGCCGGAGTTCCACGCATGGGCGTTCCGTCCTACATCGCCCAAACCCCCAAGTACCTGGTCTTCGTTTATCCGGGCCAGGGCGGCTTGATCGCCACCGCGACGAGCTATCGCATGATCCCCACCGATGGCCGCAAGCACACGAACCTGGAGGATTTGGACGGGACATGGAACGGCGAATCGATTGGCCACTGGGAAGGCGACACGATGGTGGTCGACTCCATCGGTTTCAACAGCACCAGTTGGTTTGACCAGCTCGGCGGCTATTTCCACAGTGAAAATATGCACGTCATCGAACGTTTCCATCGCGATGGCAACACGCTTACTTGGACGGCGACCGTGGAGGACCCCGACGTGCTGCTCGAACCCTGGACAACGACTCCGCGCGTAGTCCTTCTCAATCCCGATCCCAAGGCGATTCTGCCGGAAGCGTTGCCTTGCAGCGAAAGAGATTTCGCTCACGTAGTCACCAAAGAACACCACTAGAAGAAATCTGTCACGGTCAGTCCCTGGCAGTTTGCACATGGAGGCCGCATGCCTACGCGAGCAGAAATCATAAATGCGTTAGCTAAAAAGGCGCTGATGTTCGCGGCTCTTGCCGCGCTTGTTTTTCAGCCTGCCCGCGGGCAAAGTAACAGCACCAAATTAAGCGCCGGCGCGAAGACCGCGGCCGCCGGACCCGTGGATAATCCTGCCGGATCGAATCCCTCCGACGTCGCCAAGACCCTGAAGACTGCGGCCGAAGCTGTGGGACTCGCTCGATGGTCGGGCGTGGGTGGACAACGCCTCCCCGAAGTTGATGTGATCAACACGATGGAGATTTGGGGCAGCGGCACGACCTACGGCCTTGGCCCATCGAACAAGCCTGGCGAACCAGGTCCGGCATTTAAGACCGACTATCACGTAACCCTCGGATACAATCCGCCCGCTATGCGCGTGGAAATGACTCGCACCAGTTCTAGTGGCGCGGCGCCCCAGCACACATTTGAGGTCGTGCGTGATACATACGCCTGGGATGAGTCCGAAATTGGCGGAGGTCTAGTCCCGGGCAAAGGTACGGCGACTCCCGTCATGGCCGCAGCCAATTACCGTCTCCTTCAACTCTGGATTCTTCCGTACGGCGTCATCAAGTCAGCATTGGCCGCCGGCGACAAGACCAAAGTCTCCACCGAGAAGGGAGCCACGGTAATTACCTTTCCTCTAAGCGGGCAACTTGCTGACGTGACGGTCAAGGCGACGCTGGACGCCCAGAATGAAGTCGCCAGGGTCGAGACCCACGCCGACAACCCGGCGCTCGCCGGTCTGAATACCGAGACGGAATATTCCGACTACGCGGATCATGGAGAAATCTTGACCGACGTCAAATCTCCCGGTCATATCGTCCGGAAACAGGGTGGGCATCCGGTCCTGGACATCAAGGTGAAGACTCTGGACGCCAACAATCCCTATCTGGTTTTTCCAGTTCCTGAAAACGTAAAGAAGGCGGCGGAGCACTAACTTGCCCCTTCCAGATCGAAGCTCCAGAGAGGCGCCGATCGTCACGCCGGGAGATTGTTGAATCATGCTTCTTCATCTTTGCCGATGGTTGCAAGACAATTCCTTTATCGCCCTGGTCAACGGAACTGCATGGTCGGCCGCGGCCGTGGAGATCATTCACTACTTCAGTATGTTTATCCTGGTTGGTTCGATGGTAATCGTGGATTTGCGGGTTCTAGGTCTGGTAGGGCGCCGGCAGAACGCCACGCAGCTCGCCGACCGGCTCTTTCCCTGGATTTGGGGTTCGCTGGCATTCAATTTCCTGTCCGGATTCCTCATGTTCGCGGGTTCCGCGACTGCTTATTACCATAACGATATTTTCTACGACAAAATGGGAGTGATCCTGTTGGCCATCGTGGCGAACATCATCGTCGAGCGAAAAGTGAGCAAGTGGAACCAGTTGCCGGCAATGCCTGCCTGGGCGAAATTTTTGGCAGTCCTTTCGATTGGTCTATGGGTGGGAGCAATCATCGCCGGAGTCGAGGTTCCAGCGCTTACCGGCGTCGGATAAAGAGCGACCCGGACCATTGGCAATTGGAGGTTTATTCGAATGGACGGTTCCTTGGTTATTTTCGGACACTGGTTGCAGAACCAACCCTATGCCCTGGCAATCGCCAGCTCGGATTGGGCTTATCCATTGGTTCAGGCGACGCATTTCACCGGGTTGTCGGTTTGGATTGGGACGATTGTCGCCGTAGATGTGAGTCTTCTCGGAGCCGGTAAAAAATCGACCCCGCCGTTGCAACTTTCCAACATGCTATTGATCTGGAATTGGATTGGATTTGCCATCGCCATTACGGGTGGATTTCTTCTCTTTTCAGTCTCAGCCGAGACCTATCTCACTAACATCGCCTTTCTGACCAAGCTCGGCTTGCTGATCCCCTTGGGGCTGGTGCTTCACGTTGTGATTCAGAGAAAAGCCCCGGCGTGGGAGAATGCATTGGAAACTCCTCCTGTCGCTAAAGTTGCAGGCTTCGCGGAATTATTGTTGTGGTTTTGTGTTGCCACGGCGGCGGTTCTGATTCCATACCTGGGTTAAGTGTGTCAGCAATCTTGACAGAGCAGTGACCCTGGCATATGGTGCCTCAGACCACGACAAAGCTAAAGAAGGAATTGTAAAGTGACGCGCCGTGGCGGCGAGAATGTTAAGTCAGCGTCAGGTACAAAAAGAAAGCAGGTCCCGCGGCCGTCTGTTATCGCTGTTCGATGATTTCGTCAAACTAGTAAGAGAGGCGCCGCCCACATACCCCAATGTCCCATTTTCTTAGCTTCGTCCAATGGCTCAATGATACTCCCCTAAGCGTTTACCTTCGCGAAAGCGACTGGCCTTTTCCCATCATTGAGACAATTCATATCCTGGGGCTCGGTTTCTCGGTTGGAACGGTCATGTGGGTGGACTTGCGTCTCCTGGGACTTGCCATGCGCGAGGCGCCCGTGACTGATGTGATCGAACAACTTGAGCCCTGGGCGATTGGCGGCTTCGCGGTCATGTTCGTAAGCGGAAGCCTGCTAATCCTTTCAGAACCTCTCAAGTGCTACAACACTCTGGCCTTCCGCATTAAAGTGGTTTTGCTGATCCTCGCGGCTTTGAATGTCCTGTACTTTCACAAGAGGGTCATGCATAACGTCGATGATTGGGACCGGAATATGCCCTGGCGCGCAAAAATGGTGGGCGTCCTTTCCCTTGTTTTGTGGCTTGGCGTCGTGATCGCGGGGCGATGGACCGCCTATTTCTAACCAGCGACTGGCTTGTGACGGTGTTCGATGTGGATGGATCCTGAGAGGTGCGCGGAGTGACATTCGGAAAGATCTTGCCGGCTTGGTTTTTTTGGCGGTGCGAAAATACCTTGCCTGGGAGCTGGTTCAAGCATGCCCAGTGGTTCTTTGCCATTGACGAGACATTTCATATCATGGCGCTCGGCATGCTCATCGGAACCCTGGTGATCGTCGATTTGCGTTTGCTGGGTTTCGGCATGCGGCGGCAATCCGTCTCGCAGCTTGCCGAATTTCTTGGGCCGTGGACGCTACTCGGCGTGGCTTCCATGATCGTCACCGGCGTTCCCTTGTTCATGTCGGAGGCCGTCAAACTCAGTGGGAGCTCTCCGTTCTTCTTTAAGATGGTATTTCTAGTTTGCGCCGTGACCCTTCACTTTACGCTTCACCGGAAAGCAATCGCATCCAGCGCAAGCCCGGGCTCCGGTTTAGGCAAACTGGCGGCTTGTTTGTCGCTGATGTGCTGGTTAGGCGTGGCTCTGGCTGGCCGCGCCATCGCGTTTCTGTAGTTCCGCGCCTCAAATTAGGTCAAGTAGCGAAGACGCACTCCCGCAAAATTTACTAGGATAGGCGACCAGCCGCCTCTGCCTCGATTGGAAATCCCTGTTAAGAATTCCCGATTAGGCTTAGTCGACCTTCCTCACGTTCCAAACTGGGATTCAAAGCGAAAGTGCCCTTCGCGCCGAGCATCCTTAACGGCACATCTCGAATAGGTTAGTCCCATGTATCGTTTGGTCTCATCCGTGCTTTCCTTTTCCTCTTTGCAATCAATTGTTAGCGATGACGAGGAGTTCAGATTACTCGTTCCAATTTGCGTTTCAAAAGTTGACCGGCACAGGAGCTTAAACTTGCGACTGAGAACTCGATTTCTTGACCGCCAGCACTCAGTAAAGAGACAAAGCGTATTTGTGATTGCTGTCTTCTTGCTCCTGGATATATGGAACGCACCCTCGGTGTGCGCCCAGGAGCGGACGAACGCCGCGGCGAACGCTTCGGATTTGGCGCTGCAGAACCAGACCCGAGTGGCGGCCACGGCGACGGAAATCAAGGCGGTACTAGCGAAGGACGCGGGGCTTATGGTCGAGTTGAAGCATTGGGTCGCACGGGATGCGACCGAGCATGGGCAGATCGTCACCGATTCGGACTTGACGAGCGACGGCATCTTGCGCCGGCTCGAAACGGACCTTCAATTTCGGTCCGTTGCCACGGCCCTCGTCCAGCAATACGGATATCTCGTTGCGAAACTGAATCCTGACTCGGACTCTGGGAAAGAGCACGAATTATTATTGCAGGAGCGAGTGAGATGGCTCGCGCAAAATCGACAACAAGAAGAATTGGCGCGGGCTCATCAGCGGGGAATCCAAAGTCCGCGGGGTGATGAGCAGTGCGATCCGCAATTGGATCGAGGTTGCAATGCTTCGCAAACACACGCCCCGGCTTCGGGAAGTACCAGACAGGAATCTCGGCCGGAACAGCAACCTTCCGGTACTCCTTCGCCGGAACAAAATTTCCCCAGTCTTCCAAGCGAAAACCAAAATACGATTCTGCGCGCTCAGCTGACGCAATCGGCAGGAGATCCTGCTAGCCGGCTCTCCCAACTCCCATTACCGGGTTCCTATGAATCTGATCAGCCTTTCAATGACCTCAATGTGATTCCCCCGGAGAATCTCGGTTCCGAAACCGCGGGAGTGAACCGCCTGCCTGGACCGGCCTTGGCGGGCGGGAATTCGAATGCCGGTAGCTCCGGCGATGGGTTGCTCGCTGCCTACGGTATGGGAACGAGCCGCGCGAGCGGCAATTTGCCGGACATGAGCGGAACCGGCGGCACTGAGGATTTTCCATTCGCCCCTCTGGGTGCGCCGATGGGTGCCGCAATGCACCCGCGATCTCCGGAGGTTCCATTTCGCGAGCCGCCAGGAATGATTCGCAAGAACAATCCATATGAAAGCATTCCCTCGCTCTACGACATGTACGTGCAAGCGGTCCCCCGGCCCGCCGCGCCGAGGCGGTTTGGCGCGGATGTGTTTGAGAACGCGACGCGAGATTCGCAGTTGATTCCGATGGACCTGCCGGCCGGGCCGGACTATGTGGTCGGACCGGGCGACGGGTTGTCGGTCGATCTCTGGGGCAGCGTGTCGCAGCGCCTTTATCGTGTGGTGGATCGCGAGGGCCGAGTCAGCCTGCCTGAAGTGGGCCCGGTCCTTGTGAGCGGAAAGAGCTTGGCGGCGGTGCAGGAGAACGTGCAGCAGATTTTGCGGACTCAATTCCGGGAAGTTTACGCGGATGTTTCCCTGGCGCGTCTGCGTACGATTCGTGTTTATGAAGTCGGCGACGTCGCGAATCCCGGCGCGTACGACATCAGCTCTCTTTCCACGCCGCTCAATGCGCTGTTCGCCGCGGGCGGACCGACGCCGCGGGGGTCCATGCGGATTTTGAAGCATTATCGCGGCGCGCAACTCGTCGAAACCGTGGATCTGTATGACCTCCTGCTGCATGGAGTGAAGGCGGGCCTGCAGCGGCTGGAAAATGGAGACACCGTGCAAGTCCCGCCGATCGGTCCGGAAGTGACGGTAGAAGGAATGGTGCGCCGCCCGGCGATCTACGAACTGCGGGATGAGAACACGCTGGCCAGCGTGCTCGAGCTTGCAGGCGGCCTTCTTCCCGCCGCGGCGCTCGGGCACGTCGAAGTGCAGCGCATGGTGGCCCACGACAAGCAAACGATGCTGAGCGTGGATATTCCGGAAACCGAAAACGCCGCGGAAGTGACGAAGAGACTCGAGTCCTTTGAAATCCGCGATGGCGATCGAATCCGCATCTACCCGATCGCGCCTTATAACCAGGACGCCATTTTTATCGAAGGCCACGTCGTGCGGCCCGGCCGCTACTCCTATCGCGCCGGGATGCGGCTCAGCGATGTCCTCTCTTCCTACAAGGACCTGCTTCCGGAACCCGCGGCCCAATACGCCGAAATCATCCGCCTAAATGCCCCGGACTTTCATCCGAGCGTGGAAAGCTTCGATTTGGCTGCGGCCTTGGCCAACCCTACGCAATCACCCGCTCTTCATGCCATGGATACGGTTCGAATCTTCAGCCGGTTCGATTTCGAAAATCCTCCGACGGTCTCCGTAGGGGGCGGCGTACGCGTTCCCGGAACCTATCAGACGTCCGGCCAGATTCGCCTCGCGGACGCCGTTCATTTGGCTGGGGGGCTAACTCCGGACGCGCAGACTGCCGATGCGCAGGTGTTCCGTTATTCGCCGGATGGCAAGTTCAAGATCCTCAGCGTCGGCCTGAGCCAGGCCCTCGCGGGTGATCCGGTCGAAAACATCTTTCTACAGCCGCGGGATCGCCTCTTGATTCACCGGAACCCGGACGCCGCCGACCCGGCCACCGTGAATATCCAGGGAGAAGTCATGAAGCCAGGGCGTTACCCGCTCGCCCAGGGCATGCGCGTCAGCGATCTGATTCGCCTGGGCGGCGGGTTCAAGAATAGCGCCGATCTAGAGGCGGCCGACCTCATCGAATACCCGCTCCAGAGCAGAGGCGCAGGGAACGGGGCTCATCACGAGGTGCGCATTTCCGCAGCCCTGGCCGATGCTCCTGCGGAGAACTTGACGCTGCACAACGGAGACACGCTCACCATTCGCCAAATCTCCGGGTGGAACGACCTGGGCGCATCAATCACCATCCGCGGGGAAGTGGCTCATCCCGGCAGCTACGGAATCCGTCCGGGCGAGCGGTTGAGTTCCGTGCTCGCGCGAGCAGGGGGATTTTCGCCCAACGCCTATCCGAAAGGAGCCGTCTTCGAGCGGGAAGACGTGCGCGATCTCGAGCAGAAAAACAGGGAAGAGTTGATCGAACGCATACGGATGGAGTCGACCTCGTTCAAGACCTCCATCCAGGAATCGGCGCAGGATCAGGCGGCGCTCGCCCAGCAGTCCCTCAACGCAACGCAACGCCGAGATCGCCGCACTCCAGTTGGCGCCCGTGCCCGGGCGGCTCGTGGTACGGCTGCCGGGCAGCCTCGCGCGCTTTGCAGGGTCTCCGGACGATATCGAGGTGCGCCGCGGCGACTCTTTGTTTATTCCCAAGCGGCCGGAGTTCGTCATCGTCAGCGGCCAGGTATACAACTCGAACGCGCTCACCTACCGGCCGCGCCGCGAGGCGCGCTGGTATCTGCGCCAGGCGGGCGGCCCGACCGACCAGGGAAACATCAAGATGGTCTTCATCATTCGCGCCAGTGGCGCCGTGGTGAGCAGCCAGGGAAGCGGGCTGTGGAATGGCGGAGTCCTTTCCACGGTCATTGAACCGGGGGACGCCATTGTGGTTCCGGAAAAGGCCATCGGCGGTTCGAACAGCTGGAAAAACCTGATCGCCGTGGCGCAATTGGCAGAGGCGGCCGCGACGACGGCTTTCATTGCGACGCGTTGAGGAATCATACGTTGTTTTATAGGCGGGCGAGCTGAGGCGGCTCGCTCATAACGATCGAGTGGCTGGGCGTCACGTGCTCTGCTCAACAGCAGGGCGAGAACTGCTGCCCATCTGCGACGTACACGCATCGCCGAGTAAGTGTGGGTCCGAGGCGACGCAATCCGCGGAACCGGCGCCTCGGAGTGAAAACGGGAAATTCACCGCGACTGCCGGCGCCATTAGCAAGCGTCTCCCCGGCTGCCAATAATACGGTTCTTTGATTCTCTACATTCTTGAGAGTGCGCCACTATGGTCATGCGACTCAAGCTGTACCGAATGTTTTTTAAGATCGCAGTGTACTCGCTGCCGGTCCCGGCGTTTGCGTTTGGCTGGAACCTATGGGTGGCCGTAGCCAGTTATCTCGGCCGGCCCGTTTATTATTCGGTGCACGGGCATTTCAACCAAATCTTGTTCGTGACTTTCGTTTGGGCGCTTTTCGCGGAGCACAATCGCGTCACGAGTTTTGATGAGTTGTTTCGCGAACGGACCGGCGCACGAAAGGCGTTTTCCGCGTGCATCGCCGCGACGTTCGTGCTGCTGGCCGCGCTTTATTTCAGCCGGAATGGCGTCTTCCCGCGCGGCCTGCTCGTTTGCGACGTGGTGACGCTTCTCGCGCTCACCCTGATCGTGCATGCCCTGTTCCGGGTTTTATGCCGCAACCGCGCGCACTTGGGGAAACCGACCCGATTGCTCGTGGTCGGAGCAGACAGGTTCGCGCTCAAAGTGGCCAAGAGGCTGCAGAGCTTGTCCTTTGCTCCGTGCCAGATTGTGGGTTTCGTGCGATTGCCGGGACAAAGGATCCGCGTAAAAAATCATAGAATTTTTGAACTCGACGAGCTCAGCGCATTGAATTCTGAACGTGGCATAGACGAAGCCGTGATTGCCATTCAACCCTCGCGGTTCTCGCGCATGCCCGCCATCGTTCGCGCGTTCGATCAGCTCTGCCTGCCCGCTCGGGCGATCGTGGACCTGGGAGAAGGGATCGTCGTCCGCGAGCGGTTGTTTCAACTGGGTACGATTCAAATGCTGGATTTGACGTCCACCCCCAACGAGTCGCTCGACTACGCTTTGCTAAAACGGAGCTTCGACATCTGTTTTTCGGCCGCTGTTTTGATTTTGGCTGCTCCTATTTTTGCTCTGATCGCCGCGATCACGAGGGTCACTTCGCCTGGGCCCGTATTCTTCGTTCAGGAGCGCGTCGGGCTGAACGGAAAATCATTTCGGATGTACAAGTTTCGGACCATGCACGAAAGCCCAACTTCCGAGACGGACACTCATTGGACCACCCCGGCGGATCCGCGAAGGACCTGGTTCGGCGCGTTCTTACGGAAGACGAGTCTTGATGAGCTTCCTCAATTCCTGAATGTGCTGAAAGGCGAAATGAGCGTGGTCGGCCCTCGTCCCGAACGCCCCCACTTCGTTCACAAATTCCTGCAAGAGATCATGCGCTACAATCACCGCCACGCCCTAAAAGTGGGAATCACGGGTTGGGCGCAGGTGAACGGGTGGAGAGGCGACACGTCGATCCAGAAACGCGTGGCTTGCGATTTGTACTACCTTCAGAACTGGAGTTTCCTGTTCGATCTGCGAATTATCCTGATGACGATTGTTTCGGGGCTGGTCAATCGGCACGCGTATTGAAAAATAACTGCGCCGGCCCTTCATTGGCAATATGGCGGGGGTTGCTAACATTGTGGGTACCTTCTGGAACCACCTGATGGCGTCCCTCTTCAGTTCAAGTCCACGATTCAGTCCTATCAGTCGCGAATGTTGCGGCCCAGTTGCGTCCGTTTTCGGGATGCTGGCCAAGCAATAGAACAAGTCGTAAAATTGCGGGACGATTGTGAAACGCCGCGGCCAAGTCGCAGCCTTTATTCTTGCGGGCGGCGCAAGCTCGCGCATGGGGCGGGACAAAGCGCTTCTGGACTTTGGAGGTGTTCCGCTGATCGTTCACTTGGCTTGCCTGATCGAGCCGCTGGTTGCCTGCGTAACCGTGGTCGGGCCGCCCCGCCGGTATGCAGCGATGGGACTGCGCGCGATCGCGGATCAAGACACTTCCAGCCGAGGATCGAAGAAGATTCGGCGCGGCCCGCTGGCGGGGATCTCTACCGCTTTGGCCGCGACACGCTTGCCTTGGAACCTGATAGTCGCGTGCGACTTGCCTTACCTTTCCAGTGCATGGCTCGAATGGCTGCTGTCGCGGGCGATCCGCTCTCGCGGGCAGGTCGTCATTCCTCAAACAGGTCGCGGACTCGAGCCGCTCGCCGCAGTTTACAGGCGCGAATGCGGCGCGCCCATCGCGGCCGCGCTCGCGCGAGGCGCGCGAAAAGTTACCGACGTGATCGAAGAGCTTCGCATGGACGTTGTCTACCAGCCCGAATGGCGCCGGCTCGATCCGCGCGCGCTGGTATTGAAGAACATGAATACGCCCGAAGACTATGACAAGGCGCGGAAATGGTGGGGCGCCGAGAGGTTTCACGAAGACGAACATGTAGATAAAGCCCGGCAGGCGCGGAAGGGAAGTTCTCGCGTTATTTAGGCGCGGGAAAGTGCGAAGATTGTAGGGCTGATCCAATGCAACTCATTCGGCAGAAGTGAAAGGAACACGAATATGGCATCCACCCAGCAGACTGTGATTGCGTCGCCCCGCATCGCGCGGTTGCGAGAATTCGTCATCGCGCTCAGCAATTTGGTTGAATCCGCGCCCGGCGAGCCGGGAATCCTTCGCGAGGGATCGCGCCTGTTGAAGGAATTGGTCGGCGTCGATGACTGGCTGCCCGCCCGCTATGCGGAGCCTTCTGTGAAAGGGTATCAGCAATATTTGCTGCATGCGGATTCACGGGAACGATTTTCAGTGGTGAGCTTTGTCTGGGGCCCTGGCCAGAAATCGCCGATCCATGACCACACAGTGTGGGGAATCGTCGGCATCCTGCGCGGCGCGGAATTCGAGCAGAGCTACTCCCGCGCGAGCGATGGCCGTTTCGTTGAGCAGGGCGCTCCCGTCCGGCTTGAAAAAGGTGAAGTGACCGCTGTTTCACCGGCGATTGGCGATTTCCATCGCGTTTCGAATGCCTTTGATGACCGGCCATCCACCAGCATTCATGTGTACGGAGCCAACATCGGCGCCGTTCGGCGGTCCATGTACGAACCGGATGGCACGAGCAAGACGTTCATTTCCGGCTATTCGAACACCGAGTTGCCGAACCTCTGGGACCGTTCGAAAGAAAAGTCGTAGCCCCTTCCCGCTCCAGCCCGGTTGCACGATATGACATAATAGATGGTGCGCCAGCGAAAGTAGCCCCTCAAGACCGGATGGCCATCCATTGAGGCACTCGCAAACCGGCAAGCACACACGCCATTTGCCCACGCAATTGCAAAAATTTGTTTTGACGTTCTGGATTCTCTTCGCGCTGTTAGGAACCTCGGCGCGCGCGTCCGAGTTGAAGCCGGAAACGGTTGCCGCGTTTGACCGCTACATCGCTGCGACGGAAGCACGGATGGGCGAAAATGTCCGCCTAAATCAATTCCTGGTCGTTGATCGCTTGCCCGATTTACAACGGAAGGAAGCTTACAATCAGCTTCAAAGCGGCCAAGCTTATGTCGAAGAACTGCATACGAAGCAAGACGATCACCCGATTCACATTCCGAGCGGGCTGATCCATCACTGGGTGGGAGTGATGTTCATCCCCAAGGGTACAATTTCTGAAACGCTCGCCGTCCTCAATGACTACAACAACGAACCGGAAATCTACAAACCTGAAATTCGCCGCGCGAAGTTAATCGAACAGAAAGGAAATCAATCGAAGATTTATCTTCGGTTTTATAGCAAGTCGATTGTTACGGTCGTCTTGGATGCCTATTTTGACGTCGTCAACACGCAGGCTGGAATTGCACGGGTTCAAAGCGCATCCCGCTCCACCCGCATTGTAGAAGTGGAGAATCCCGGCGATCCAAACGAACACGAGCGCACGGACGGGAACGATCATGGATACATGTGGCGCCTCAACAGCTACTGGAGTATCGAGGAAAAGGACGGGGGCGTATACATACAAAACGAATCGATCACATTGACCCGAACGGTTCCTGCGTTGCTCGCCTGGCTGATCGACCCATTAACGAAAAGCATCCCCCGAGGGGTTCTCCTGGACATGTTGACTGACACTCAAAAGGCAGTCCTGAAGGCAAGCACGACATCGAAGCAATCTGCGCTTTCGCAAGGAGGCGCGGCCTTGAAAGAGTCTTCCGGGGAAATAACAGCGCCTTCGCTCTGAGTCGAATTCAATACCCTGCGCATTGCCTGCGGTTCTGGATGGCGCAATGGGGCTAATGATTCATTCCTGCGAAAATCTTCCTTACATTCTCCGGGCTTGATGCGGCAAGCAGGTTCTTGGCGCCGCCAATTGCTATTTCGTCCGCGTCCCCAGCAAGTTCCTTCATCGTCTCAGCGATAAAAGTTTCCAGTGGCATTTGTCGAAGGGCGCCGGCCGGGGCCTGGGAAACTCCGCCGAGTTCGGTGGCCACATAGGGCGGAATGAGTTCGATGACTTTAACATTCAAGTCTTTCAACTGCTGCCGCAGCGAAAGCGAGAAAGAATGGACCGCGGCCTTCGTGGCGCAGTACACCGGAAAAATCGCGATAGGGACAAACGCGAGTCCCGAGGAAACGTTCAGCAGGGTTGCGCTATCCTGATTTTTCAAATGCGGCAGGAATTCCGCGGACACGCGAATCAAGCCGATCAGGTTGGTCTGAATTTCCGCGAGCATGGCCGCGTCGTCGACGGGTTTTCCGGCCGCGAAATTGTGTCTCCTCTGCACGCCGGAATTGTTGAAGACGCAGTTGAGGGCGGGGAATTCCTCGATGACCCTTCGAGCGGTGTCCCGCACGGAGGCGGGATCGGTTACGTCCAGAAAGAAATGCCGCATCCCGGGATTTGCGGCGCAGATGCTCCGCAAACGATCTTCGCGGCGGCCGCTGATGATGACCTGATTTCCCAGCTGGTGAAATGCTTCGGCGAGTCCCTTTCCGATGCCCGAAGTGCCGCCGGTGATGAAAATCGTATTCGACTGCAATTTCATGAAAATTCCCCCTATAATCCCTGACGATTGCTTTGAATCGATGCCGTTTCTTGCGGCCCATCATAGTACAGCGTCCCGCGCGAGGAGAAACCAAACAATGACTCGATTCATGTGTTCGGCAGTTTTTCTGTTCGCCTGTTTTGCGGCTTCCTTGCACGCGCAACAACCTGCAAGGCCGGGCGGCGAGTCCTACCAATTGAAGCCTTCGCCGAAGACCGTCGCGTGGGGCTTTTACGACGCAAAAACGCCTCCGGCGCTACGGATCAAGTCCGGCGACACCGTGGAGATTCAGACGCTCGTCACCGCGAGTCGCGAACGATTCGAGAGCGCCGGCCTTTGGCCGGACCGCGTGGAACCGGCGTGGCGCGAAATTTATGAACAGGTGAAGGACCACGGCCCGAGCCCTCACATGCTGACCGGCCCGATCTACATCGAAGGCGCCGAGCCGGGCGACGTCCTGGAAGTGCGCATCCAGAAGATTCGCCTGGCAATCCCTTATGCGCTGAACGCTTTCTCGCCGGGGCGCGGATTCCTGCCGGAGGATTTTCCTTACGAGCGCGTGAAAGTGATTCCGCTGGACGAGAAACGCATGACCGCGGAGTTCGGCGGCGGCATCGAGATTCCGCTACGCCCGTTTTTCGGAAGCATGGGAGTCGCGCCGCCGGCGAGCGCCGGGCGCATCAGCAGCGCACCACCGTGGGTGAATGGAGGGAACCTGGACAATAAGGAATTGGTCGCCGGCACGACACTGTTTCTCCCGATTCACGCGCGCGGCGCGCTTTTCCAGACCGGTGATGGCCACGCAGGCCAGGGCGACGGCGAAGTGGACATCACCGCGATGGAGACTTCGCTTGTCGGCACGTTCCAGTTTGTCGTGCGCAAAGACATGCGTCTCCGCTGGCCGCGCGCCGAAACGCCCGCCGAGTTCATCAGCATGGGGCTGGACGAAAATCTCAACGAAGCGACCAAGATGGCCGTCCGCGAAATGATCGATTTCCTGATGCAGGAGAAACACATGACGCGTGACGAAGCCTACATGCTGGCCAGCGTCGCCGCGGACCTCCACATCACGCAAGTCGTCGACGGCAACAAGGGCGTCCATATGATGATTTCGAAATCGATTTTTTCGAAGGAAAAATGAAGGTACCTTGGTGCGTCAATCCTGCTCACTAAAGGCAAGCGCTTAATTGAGAACCAAAGCCCAACCACCCCACGAAAACCGCGAGGATTGAGCAACGGGCTTGATCACTTTTGTGCAAGCGCCTTTTCCGTTTCCGCGCGCAGGCGAACGTAGCCCACTTTTCCGTAGGGTTGCGCTCCGTACCAGATTCGGCCCTGAGTATCTTCAAACATGTCCCGGGTTCCGCGCTCGCCATATGGGGTGGGGTATTCGATGACCTTGCCGGTTTTGGGGTCCAGCTTGCCGATCACGTCGGTGTACATGGACGCGTACCAGAGATTGTCGTTGTGATCGACGCCGATTCCGTACGGGGTGGGCATCGGCCCAGGCAACTTGAATTCTTTGAAGGTTTGGGTTTTGGGATCAAACCGCGTCAGGTTCCCGCCAAAATAGTCGCCGAACCAGACCATGCCTTGCGAATCGATCTTCAGGCGCCGCGGCCTTGTGCCGTCGCCGGGAGGAGTCCATTTCGTAATTTTGTTGGTTTTCACGTCCACCTTGCCGATGCTGCGATGATCCCGGGAGTTGAACTCGGCAAACCAGACGTTTCCTTCCTTGTCCAGAGCGATGCCGTAAATGTCCGGGACTTCGGGGAAGAATGTGAATTTTTTGGTCTCGATATCGAACTTGCTGAGCGGGCGTCCCGAACTCCAGATATTTCCTTGCAAATCTGTGATGGCGGTATGCCTGCGCGGGGCTCCGGTTTGCCCTCCGGCGGTATAACGCAGATTGGGCCACGGCGCGTTTGGCTCCATTTCAGCGGGCTGCGGCCCATCATACGGCTGAACGTACACTTCAAACTTTTCCGTGCGCGTGTCGAATCTCGCGAGCGCATTTTGCCTTTCAATCGTGAGCCACACGGAACCATCCGCCGTGGGCAGAATTTCATGAATGAATGGACGAGTAGGGTCGGGCAATCTCCAGGTATGGAGTTCGCCGGTCGCCGGATTGAGCTTCGATAATCCGCCGCCCATTTCCATCCAGATGTTTCCATCCTTGTCCGGCTTTCCAGTCCCTGGACGATCCTTCGGTTCTCCCGTCAACTGATAATCGACGTACACGAGATTCAGGGCGTCGTCGGCGAAGTAGTCGTGTTCCTGCTTGACCTTTTGATATTTCGGCAATTGAGCCGGCGATGCGGGCGTCTCGGCATCCGGCCCAAAAACTGTCCCTAAGTATTCTGACACCTGGGCGGCAACGTCCGGCTTAATGTCGGCGACTCCGACTTGCCGCATGTGTTCGATCGCCTCGAGCCAACCCTCCCGGTCGCGGCCCATCACGCCGATTCTGCTCATGGCGTGGCAATTGAAACATTCCTGGAGGACTACATCTTTTCCCTTCGCGTCCGGCAACAAAATTCCCGCCTGATACTTGGTCAATTGGCTCCACTGCACCGCGCCCTTCTTCATCGTGAAGCTGGCCGAGATAGTTTTTCCATCCTGCACGGTGACGTCGGTGCGGCGCGATGGATCGCTCCTATATCCCGTCGACGTTGCCCAGACTTCATACGTCCCCGCGGGAAGATTGTCGGTCCGATACTGGCCCTGGTTGTCCGTCAAAACCATCATCAGCATTTTGGTTTTCACATTTTGGGCTCGCACAAAGGCCGCTCGGAACGGTGCGCCGTCCTCGCCCTTGACGACTCCGGAAATGTCGCCTCCTGGCGCGGCATACGCGGAAGTTGCAAGCAGGAAGGCCAGACATGCGGTGCAGACTATCTTTTTCATTTCAGTCTCCACGGACAATATGATCCGCCCAAGATGGGCCTTGGCAGGAGTATACCGCAAGACGGCGCGCAGCCATTTAAATTCAAGATTGGGGTTGGTTCAACGAGTTTCAGTAAGGAAATTGGCCAAAAGCGGCTTCGCTTATTGGGCGGTTACATAAATCGGGTTTGTGAATACCCAGAGTGTCCAGCGCCAAAACCCGGTTATGCCAGGCTGGCGCAGAAAAACTTCCGTCCGGTAGCGACCAGGGCCAGTGATAGGCTCGTCGATAGACTTGGTCTGCTCCTCGGTAATCTCCCGCCCGTCGCGAAAAACCTTGATGAGTGGAAGGCTTGCCCCGGATGGGGTGGAAATTTGAATGCGTGCGGCTCCTGTCCAGTGAAGAGAGTCACCGGGTCCGCCCGAGCTGTCGCCGTTCGAGACGCGAAATGAAAAGCCGTCGGCAGGATAGAGCGAATCCAATCCGCAGTACGAATGCCCGTTCTTGAGCGCATCGACGAGTTCGGCAGCGCTTGCCAGCGCCGGGTTGCCGTTTCCTGCGTCCGGAGGAAGCAGCACGTGTTCGCGCGCTACCTTGAGGGACGGCCCGTAGCCCGGAAAGCGCCAGTCTTTGCCGAATGCCAAGCGGATCCGGGCATGCGTATCGGCGGCACAAATGCCCGCGACCGGCCGCGCCTGGAGAAGTTCATCCCACTTCGCAAAATTTTCTTCCGGAGTGCTCGCCAGCCTCACGAGCGCGAGTTGGTCGTTTTCTCCGTAGAGAAGCAGCGCATCCATCAGGTCAAAGAAATTATTTTGGCGCCAGGCGGCGTCTTCGTTCCAGATCTCCATGCCGTCGAAATCAGACGTCTTCCAGTCGGTCCAGGGAGTATGCGGATGAAATGGATGGGCGAGAATCCGGAAGGCGCCTACTTCCCGGGCCGCGGCCAGCAGGGCACGGTCATCCGTAGTCTTCGGTTGAACCCAAGAGGGGGGAATGCCAAGCGCAAGGAAATGCCCGGCATTTGTGCCGACCTCCACTCCCGAAAGGATGGGCAGGTCGGGCGGATCCAGGGCAAGGTCACTTTCGGTCATCGCGACGTTGTGATCGGTGATCGCGATAAAGGAGAGATTTGCCTTTTCGGCGGCGGCCATCACATCCGCCACTGTCCCGCTGCCGTCGGACGCCCTGGTATGGACGTGGATTACGCCAACCCGCTCATTGGCGTCGCGGCACTTCGACAGGATAGGAAGCTTGACGAGCAAGCCTTCTACCAGGGTCCCGGCTACTACCAGGAATAGCGTTAACAGAAATATCGTTAAGATTTTGTGGGACCGAATATTTGAAGCCAAAACAGCGATTTGACCCTCCTTTTTCGGCTCACTCACTGCCGACGGCAAACGCTCAACATCCAAATAAAAGTTTGATTAGAGAGGGAGAACATGTCAAGGGAGAATCGAGGCTTGATTTTTGATAGTACATAGTTACTATTTAAGAAATTCTGGACGCATGCGTTCTTGTCCACCGTAGTTAGATTCCCGGGGTGGGATTTGGGTTGTGTTCGAGTTGCTTGTGGGCCAATCCGAAGAACAAGCGCTCTCTCCCCGAATGGCAACGCGTGGCTGCAAAGCTCACCCTTCTGATCTTTTTCGCTTTGCCATTCTTCGGCTTCCCGACGGGAATGGGCCAATCGGCAACGGCGTCTGCTACAGGTGATCGGGGGTTTGGTTTTGATCCCAAAACCATAAAGTGGAATTTCGAGCCACGCCGTCCAAGGAAATAGCCGTCCAGGCTTCACCTGCCGAGGTGGAACATGAATCCGCCGGCCAAGCGCCAGTTGTCTTGTGCTTCGGGGCTATTCACGGGGAAGTGCGTGGTGATCCAATCGAACCCTATCAGCCGGGCTGAAACCCGGCGTCCGAGTTTTAACTCAACGCCACCGCCAAGGGCATAAGCCCATGTGGTGTAAGTGGCCGTGGGAATCACAGGGAATTGGTTATCCCGCCCATACGCCAGGCCGGCCAGAAAATGGCCGAAAATGTCGAACCTCTTGAGGCCGCGGTAGGTCGCCTCCGGGCCGAACAAACCGATCAGTTCCTTGCTGTTGACGTGCTCGCCTCCAGGAGGCGGCGGAGGAGCTATGTTGACCACGTGGTCCGCGAACTGCGCATTGAACTGGCTGGTGATCCGGAAATAGCTGGTGACGACCCGATCAAATTCCACCTGCACGCCATTGGTAGGCAGTTGTCTCTGCCCGGCGATCCCTGCGCCTGCCAGATCTTCCGAATAACCGCCGTACAGTTCCCATTTGGGGATGTTCTGACCTGAGGCGCTCGCCGCCACTGCCAGAAGCAAAAATGCCGTGAATAAGATTCGCGTCAATTCCCATACCTCCCGGTTCAAATAAAGGCGAATGATTCTACCCGTCCGACTCTGCCGTTTAGGACGGAGTTTCACAAGTTTTTCCCGTTGACTCGTTTCCAATCACAGACTGCCATATTTTCCATGCGCTACGTAGAAAATCTGATGATTGTTTTAACGATAAGGTGGCTCATCTCGTCGCAACGACTTGGAAAGATTGCAAAATCCCGGTCGAAATGGCGTATCTTACTTCTTGACACGGGACTGGGGTCGAAGTACAGAAGGTCCGTCCAGGCTCGCCCCCGCGGGCAAACGTGACCTGCAAGACGAGGGTATATCCATCTTGAAAAAAAGATTGATCATTATAACTATCTTTTCGCTGGCAACTCTTTATTGTGGTGGAGAGGCAACTTTGCCGGCCCAGAGCAAACCTGTTGCGACTCCCTCTGGCGCTGATAAGCTGAGCGACGACGCGAGGCGCGGAGAAGGTTTGTTTCTGCAACGTTGTTCGCTCTGCCACCTCCCCAGAAAACTTAAATTTGGATCTCCGCCGGTCATCGGACCAGGCCTCAGCGGCCAGTTTAAGGATGCCACGCCCGACCAGATGAAAGTATTGCGAGGCTTTATTTTAAAGGGCGGTCCCGATATGCCGGGTTTCCAATACGGACTTGAGCCGAAAGAAGTGGACGACCTGATCGCGTACTTGAAAACGTTGTAGGGTCTTTTTCAAGATCTGTGGAGGCGCTCTGTGCCGAGAAAGAATACTCTTTCCTTAATTTTTTCCGTATTTGTGGCGCTCGCGTTTTTTTCCAGCGCACAAATCCTCTCTTGCCAATCCGCGGCAATGACGGGCGCTCTTTCAGGCTCCGTAAAATCCTCGGACGGCAAGCCTCTCGAGGGGGTTGGCGTTTCCGCTCGCGGCGTAGGCGAGACGTTTACAACCACGGTGTACACCGACGAATCCGGGCGGTATTTGTTCCCCCCGATAGGCAGCGGCCAGTACAAAGTCTGGGCGCAAGCCATTGGTTTTGAGACCTCCAGAGCGGATGCAAGTCTCGCCGGCGGAGCGAAGAAGCAGGTGGATTTGACTCTCGCGAGCCTCAGCGATTTTCACAAACAGCTTTCCGGCACCGAGTGGGCCGCGAGTTTGCCGGAGGATACTCCCGATGACCGGCGCATGAAGACGGTGTTTATCAACAACTGCAGCGGGTGCCATCAAGTCAGCTTCCTTTTGCAGAACCGCTTTGACGCGGCTGGCTGGGGAGCGGTGATCACCTTGATGGAAAAAATGCTGTCCATCGGATACGCGCCCGAAGATGCCAAGCCCAATCCGGTGATTCACGCCTACAAACAGGAACTCGCGGAATATTTGGGGCGCGTCCGCGGACCCGGGAATTCTCCGCTTAATTTGAAACTCCTCCCTCGCCCGACTGGCGAATCGGCACAGATTGTGGTGACCGAATATGACCTGTCACGACCCGACATGCCGGGTTGGATCATGGAGCACAACGGCACGGACTGGTCGGAAGGAACTCCGTCTCGATGGAATGGACGAGCCGCCCATGATGTTGCAGTCGACAAAGGCGGATCCGTTTGGTTTGCGGACGATGCGACGCCGGGACGAACGCTCGGCAAACTAGACCCACTCACGGGGAAGATCACCGAGTACATGCTGGCGGATCAGGCTAACGCCGCGGAATCATCGCATGCTCTGGTCTTCGATAAAGTGGGCAACATCTGGTTTGCAAATGGGACGGAAGGGGCTCCCACGAAGTTCGATCCCGAAACCGGCAAGTTTTTCAGATACCCCCGGCCGGCGGACATTCCATCGTCAGGCGACTTTATCACACTGGACACCAAGGGGAATGTATGGTCTCCCGATCGCGAAGGAGCATTCAAGCTGGATCCGCTGACAGGAAAATATACGAACTACTCGCTTCGTCCGGGAAAGGCGAATTACGACATCGCCGCCGATGAAGAGGACAAAGTTTGGGTCTCGCAGCCCGGCGGAAACGACATGGTGGTGGTGGATTCGCACACTGGAAAGATCGACCAGTTGGCGTTGAGCTACCTGGCGGCGCAGGATTACGAAGCCACCGCGAAGGACCGCGAACTTTCCGCCAGTCTGGGTCTCACGCCAAATACGGCGACGCCGCTCGAGAAGGGGCCGCGCCGTTCGGCCGCCGACTGGGGGACCGACACGATCTGGGTGTGCGAGTTCTTCGCCGACCGGCTTGCGAAAATCGACGCCAAGACCAGAAAAGTGACCGAGTACGCGTTGCCCCACCGCTTCAGCCAGCCGTACTCTGCGACCGTCAATAAGAAAGATCACACGGTGTGGATCACCATGCTCAACTCGGACCGTATCGCGAAGTTCGATCCCGCCACGGAAAAATTCACGGAATACACGCTTCCCACGCGCGGCACGGAGATCCGCCACATCCAGGTCGATAGCAGCACGAATCCGCCGACGGTCTGGCTGCCTTACGACCGGACCAATAAAATTGCGAGGATTCAATTCAGGTAGGACAGGCTTCAGCCTGTCTGCTTTGAATTCGCGCAGTCTAGCACGTAACCCGACAGGCTGAAGCCTGTCCTACTCAAGCGCGCGAACTTTCACGGAATTAAAATGGTCTTGCCTTGCGCGCCCGTCTCCATGATTTCCTTGTGGGCGCGAACCGCTTCTCCGAGCGGAAGTTCCTTGCCCACCACCGGCCGAACCGTGCCGTTTTCAAGGCCCGCGTAGAGGCCCGCGTGAACGTCGGCCTCATCGGCTTCCGAGATGCCCCAGAGGACGAAGCCGCGCACCGATGAGGTGCGGGCCATCAGATCGCGCGGGGTGATGGAGATGTCTCCGCGGCTGCCGATGACGATCACGCGCCCTTGGCGGGCGAGCAGCTTGAGGTCGGCGGCGAGGTTTACGTTCGCCAGCATTTCGAGGACGACGTCCACGCCGCGCCCGTTCGTCGCTTTGAGGATCTCATCCGTATATCCCGGCTTCTTGTGGTTGAACGCGTGATGCGCGCCCTCGCGTCTCACGAGCTCAAGGCCTTTGTCCGTGCCCGCCGTGCCGATCACCGTCATGCCCAACGCGCGTCCGATTTGCACGCCGGCGATTCCCACGCCGCCGCTTGCGCCGTGCACCAGCAGGGTTTCCGAGGCGCGCGCATCCGCGTGATGGTAGAGCGCGTGATACGCCGTGCCGCACGCCACGTAAATTCCCGCGCCTTGATTGAAGGTCGTGCGATCGGGCAACCGGTGCAGCTGCGATTCAAGCGCCAGCGAGTATTCCGCGTACGTCCCGGTGACGGGATGCCCCACATAGACGCGATCGCCCGCTTTGAATTTCGTGACGCCCTCGCCGACGGAGTGAACCACGCCCGCGCCCTCGCCGCCCGGCACGTAGGGCAGTGGCGGCTTGATGGCATACGTGCCGGCGCGCATGTACGTGTCGAACGGGTTCACGCCCGCCGCATGTATGCGCACGACCGCTTGTCCCGCGCCCGCCTTCGGCGTGGGGAATTCCTCCAGCTTCATGACTTCGGGCGCTCCGAATTCGTGCACGACGATGGCTTTCATTTTTGTCTCCCTCGCGCCGAAAATTGCAGTTGTGGATTTGGCGGCAAAGGCGAATTTTGGCGGCTCGGGAGGACAATGTCAAATGAGCCTCGGCTGAAGTGGCACAGGCTTCAGCCTGTGGGGGTTGGTCGGAGCACGGTCAATCTTGCCGCATCCAAAACCCACAGGCTGAAGCCTGTGCCACTCAGGCTCGCAAACCACGCCCGTCAAATTGTGTGCTAGATTAGTTTGCTTCGCATTTTCCACCGGAGATCACGATGATTATTGATTGCCACGGGCACTACACTTCCGAGCCACCGGCTTTTATCGAGTTCCGCAAACGACAAATCGCTGCGTTTCAGGAATCCTCAAACGTGCCTGAGCCGCCGCAGATCAGCGACGATCAGATTCGCGAAAAACTGGAGCCGGCGCAGCTGAAGTTTCAACGCGAGCGCGGCACCGACGTCACCATCTTTTCTCCGCGCGCTTCCGCCATGGGCCATCACGTCGGCGACGCCAAATTGAGCGCGGCCTGGACGCGAATCTGCAACGACATGATCCATCGCATCGTCAATCTCTACCCCAAAAATTTCATTGGCGTTTGCCAGTTGCCGCAGACGCCGGGCGTGCCGCCTGAAAATTGCATCCCGGAACTGGAACGTTGCGTGAAGGAACTTGGCTTTGTCGGCTGCAACCTGAATCCCGATCCTTCCGGCGGCTACTGGAAAGAACCGCCGCTCACCGACAAATGGTGGTACCCGCTCTACGAAAAAATGGTGGAGCTGGAGGTCCCCGCGATGGTCCACGTGACGGGAACGTGCAACCCCGCCTTGCATACCACGGGCTCGCACTACATCAATGGCGACACGACCGCGTTCATGCAGTTTCTGACCTCCGACCTGTTCAAGGATTTTCCGACGCTAAAATTCGTCATTCCGCACGGCGGAGGCGCGGTCCCGTATCACTGGGGCCGCTACCGCGGCATCGCGCAGGACATGAAGCGCCCGCCGCTCAAGGAACTCCTGCTCCACAACGTGTACTTCGATACGTGCGTCTACCACCAGCCGGGAATCGATTGCATGACGAAAGTCATCCCCTCGGACAATATCCTCTTCGCGTCGGAAATGGTCGGCGCCGTTAAGGGCATCGATCCTGAGACTGGCCACTACTACGACGATACACGCCGCTACATCGACGGATCGACGATTCTCACCGCGGAGGATAAGAAGAAGATATTCGAGTCGAATGCCTTGAAAGTTTATCCGCGACTCGCTAAACAGATTCAGAAACAGGGTATTGCGGCTCACGCATGATGCACCGCCGATTCGGTGAAAACTTAACCGAACGTTGAAACACTCTGGAAGGCAGACAGTTTTTCTTGACGAACTCCGGCAGTTTCCGCACAATCAAACCATCATCGTTGATCGGGAGCGAATTACGCAAAGCACAAGACTGGAGCGGCGTGCGTAGATCACACGCGCGCGGTCGGATGAAGACGAGGTAACGAAAATGGGGAAAATCGTAGCGGCATTCGGAACGGTACACGCACCGCAACTCTTTGTCCGGCCCCCGAGTGAAGACCTCGCTCAGCTCGACGCGGACGTCGCGGCGATGCGCCTGCTCGGCAAGGACCTGGACGAAACCAAGCCGGACGTAGCCATCGTGATTGGCAACGACCACATGGAGACATTCTTCCTGTCCTCGGTCCCTACATTCGCCATCATGTCCGGCGAGCGGGCCCGCGCCGAATTTGCCCGCAAGACGTACGATCTTCCGGTTCATCAGGGACTCGCCGAAGACCTGCTCGACAAGCTGGTCAACGCAGACTTCGACATGGCGTATTCGCAGGACGCGATCCTCGGCCATGCGTTTGCGGCGGTGTATGAATGGGTCATCGAAGGCCGGAAAATCCCTGTCGTTCCAATTTTCGTGAACGCTTACCTGCCGCCGCTGCCCACCGCGCGGCGATGCGCAGCAACTTGGGAAAGCCATCGCCAAAGTGATCGCCGCCCGGCCCGAACGCGTCGCCATCATTGCCAGCGGCGGAATGTCGCACTTTCCCGGCACGTGGAAATACCCGCAGCCCGATTTTGAGTTCGACTACTGGGCCATCGCCCAAATGGAAAAGGGCAACAACGAAGCTCTGTTGAGTCTGACTTCGGAGCAGCTCGATGTCGTCGGAAACACAGAGATGCTTTCCTGGATGATCATGTTCGGAATGATTGGCGACCAGCCCGGCGAACTCATTACCTACCAGCCGACCTGGCACCACGGCCACGCCGTGATGCGCTTCCTGCCGGACAAGAGAACTGGCAAACTTTCGGAAGAAGGGACCAAAGGGCCGGCCACCTACAAATTCAAGGGCTCGGAAGGATATGAGTTCTACAAACATCCTTCGCCTTCGGCCTACAAGCTGAACAAGATCCTTTACGATTTGCGCTTTAAGCCGAGCCTGCGTGTGCGCCTGATCAATGACATTCCTTCGGTGGCAGCCGAATACGGCTTGCCTCTGGAAGAATCGAAAGTCCTGGAAACTTTGCAGGATGAGGACATCGAGAAATTCCGCAACGGCACGGTTCACCCGCTGGTGAAGGCGGGGGCGCACCCGCTTGGCATGTGGATGAGCGTGATCGTGTTCCACGCCGAATTGCGCAGGCTGCGCGCCGCGGCCGCCAAAGGCGAGACCGAAAAGACAAGCGTCACGCAATGAAAATTTAGCAGCATAGGCTTCAGCCTGTGGGTTTTGGCATCTGCAAGGACCAACCCCCAAAGGCTGAAGCCTGTGCTGCCGATCCCGCCGTCCAATTTTCTCATCACATTCACATTACTCCGGAGGAATCATGGCCAAGATGCGCGCCGTTCAAGTCCCGACTGCCAAAGCACCCTTTCAACTGGTGGAGCGCGAAATTCCGGAACCCGTCGCGGGATCGGTGCGCATCAAGGTCCAAGCCTGCGGCATCTGCCACAGCGATGAGTACGCCAAGGAGGGTTCGCGGCCGGGCATCACGTACCCGCGCGTTCCGGGACACGAAATAGCCGGCGTGATTGACGCCGTCGGCCCAGGCGTTCTCGGCTGGGATGTCGGGCAGCGCGTCGGAGTAGGCTGGCACGGCGGCCATTGCGGCTATTGCGATTCGTGCCGCCGCGGCGATTTTGTGACCTGCAGCAAAGGGCGGCAGATCACAGGCCTCACCTGCGACGGAGGCTACACCGATTTCATGCTTATTTCCGCGGCGGCTTTGGCCAGGATTCCCGATGGGCTTTCCGCCACCGATGCGGCTCCGCTCCTTTGCGCCGGCGTCACCACGTTCAATGCGTTACGCAAATAGCGGCGCGCGGACCGGCGACGTCGTCGCCATCCTCGGCCTCGGCGGTCTAGGCCATTTGGGCGTTCAATTTGCGGCGAAGATGGGTTTTGAAACGGTCGCTATCGCGCGCGGAAAAGAGAAAGAGCCGTTTGCGATGAAGCTCGGCGCAAAACATTACCTCGATAGTGAATCCCAAAATGTTGCTGCCGAACTGGAAAAAATAGGCGGGGCCAAAGTCATCCTCTCCACGGTCACCAGCGGAAAAGCAGTCAATGCTGTCTTGGGCGGCATGGGAATCAATGGCAAGACAATCCTTGTAGGCAATCCCGATCAGCCGCTAGAGATTACGGGACGCCTTCTGATTGCGGGGCGCCGCTCGATCAGCGGCTGGCCCTCCGGTTCACCAATTGATTCCCAGGACACACTCGCCTTCTGTTCGCAAACCGGTGTGCGACCCATGATCGAAACTTTCCCCCTTGAACGCGCCGCCGAGGCATACGAACGAATGCTGAGCGGAAAGGCGCGCTTCCGAGTCGTCTTGTCTACCGGACTCTAGAAGCGAGGCCGGGTTCAAGCCCTGCTCTCGCCGCCCGGCACCGCAAACTCGAATACTTCGATCACCTCAACTTCCGGTTCCAGGTCGAACTCCACGAATTCAACTGGAGTTTCAAATGTGGCCACCACCATCTCTGGTTCCGCTGGAGCGGTGTGGATTGTCTCTTTCTTGTTGATGGTTTCGGCTGCACGAGCTTGCTTTTTGCCGCGTGCGACTTTCCTAAACGGTTTCGCGTGGTGCATTGCTTTTCGGGCTACTTTGGTTTTCATTGTCGTGTACCTCGCATTTCCTCGAATATCGGGTCTTCCACATACACTCGGCTCCGGACCCATTCGGTGGCGCTCGGCGACGTTTTATTCAACTCTTAATCCTCTATCTGCCGTCGACAGCTCAAACTCTAGAAGATCATTCATTTTGCAGCGATGACGGCGCGCACGTCAGCTTGTGACGGCAATCACATCTCGAAACATTTAAAGGCTGCTAGGTTAGCGACAAGAGGAAACGGCCATGGCAAAAACACGGATTGTGTCCCGCAAGGAGCGCGAGCTCAGTATCATCTGCGAGGACCGGCCTGGGACACTGTCTCACCTTGCGAAGCTTCTTGGCGATGCAAGAGTGAATATCGTGGCGATGAGTTGCACGACGTCGGGCGTACAAGGAGCTGTGCGAATCGTCGTGGATGATTTCACGCAGGCAAAAAAAGCTCTCGACCGCGAGCATGCGTCTTACACCGAGCACGACGTGCTCTATGTGGAATTGCCGAATTTGCCCGGAGCTCTGGCCAACTTTACCGGAAAGCTTGCGGCTCAAAATATCAATGTCACGATCGCCTACGGGACTGCGACCAAAGGGAGCAAGAAGGCCATCCTCATTTTCAGAGTGTCCGACCTCGACAAGGCGGCCCTGATCCAGTAGCTGGAAATTCACAGAAATCGTGGTCTTGAATTCCAGGCGCCACTGACGAAAATCCGGGCGTGAGGACCCCTGCACGTGGAGTGGTTGTCACGATTGATGCCAACTCGCAGATGGACTGAATCCCTCTGGAGCCTTATACTCTTCCCGTGAATTCCGAGCCTGATCTGCTGACGCCCCTGCGCCGCTACTGGGGATACGACGCGTTTCGCCCCTTGCAGGAAAGCATCGTCCGCAGCCTGCTGGCAGGGCGTGACGCCTGCGTCGTCATGCCCACGGGAGGCGGAAAATCGCTGTGCTACCAATTGCCCGCCGCAATGTCGCCGGACAAGACTGTCATCGTCATCTCTCCCTTGATCGCGCTGATGGAAGATCAAGTCGCGCAGCTCGGCCAAATGGGAATTCCGGCGGCGCTGTTGAATAGCTCGATTCCGCCGGCGAAGCAGTCTCGAGTGATCGAGAAGGCGCGCGCGGGCGGATTTCGCCTCCTATACCTTTCCCCCGAGCGGCTGGCGCGCGAGGATACCAACGACTGGCTAAAGGGTGTGCCGGTCTTGTTCTTTGCGATCGACGAAGCGCATTGCATTTCGGAATGGGGCCACGAGTTCCGGCCGGAATACCGCCAGCTCAGCCGCTTGCGCGCTCATTTTCCGGATCGCGCGATCGCAGCATTCACGGCGAGCGCCACGCAGCGCGTTCGGCATGACATCATTCGCCAGCTCGAGCTGCGCGCGCCGGACAAATATATCGCCAGCTTCCACCGCCCCAATTTGCGATACGTCGTGAGGGCCTGCGACGCAAGGTCTCAAACGGAACTCCTCCTGCGCGCGATGCGAAGCTACGGAAACGAAAACATCATCGTTTATGCGCCCACGATCGCGACGGTGGAATCCACGGTCGATTTGCTTCAGGAGAATGGAATCCCCGCCATTGGCTATCACGGCCAGATGAACGCCGCCGATCGGAGACGCAACCAGGAGCGCTGGATGGCGGACGAAGTGCGAGTGATGGTGGGCACGATCGCATTCGGCCTGGGCATCAACAAAGCCGCCGTCCGAGCCGTGATCCATCTCTCGTTGCCGAAATCCATCGAACAGTATTATCAGGAAGCGGGCCGCGGCGGGCGCGACGGGCTTCCCGCGGATTGCGTGCTCCTCTGGCAGAAGAAAGATGCGGGTCTGCACGCCTACTTCATCGGCCAGATCAACGATCCGGAAGAAAAGGAGCGCGCCTGGCAGCGCTATCACGAAATACGCGGATTTGTGGAGTCGGACGTCTGCCGCCATCTTCGTGTCTGCGGGCATTTTGGCGAGAACAAGAAATGGGCATCCTGCGGGGCCTGCGATGTCTGCGGCTACCAGCCTGCCTGGCTGTCCGCGCCTGTGGCGGAATCCCCTGGCAAGCGGAAGCGCTCCAAGTCGCGGCCCGTTGCACCCGCGTCTCATCCAGCGAGGCTTACGTGGGAAAGGCCTGCGACCGCGCCTGTGCGGACGCAAGCGGCATTGGAAGTAGACCCCGATTTGCGCGAGTTTATGCGGGAATGGAGAAGAGAAACCGCGAACGGGCAAAATGTTCCGGCCTATGTCGTGATGCATGACACGACCCTGGATGAAATCTGCCGCGTTCGCCCTGGCTCGATAGCGGGCCTTTTGCATATCACCGGTATCGGCGAACGCAAAGCTGAATTGTACGGCCGCCAAGTTCTCGATGCGCTGAAACGGTTCGGCGGCGGAGCGCGCGCCGCAGTTCCGGACAAAAAAATCAGCCCAAGTGAGGAAACGATTCAATTGATCGAGGGGGGCAAGACCCTGGATGAAATCGCCGTGATCCGAGGGCGAAGACGTTCGACCATTGTCAGCATGGTGTCGGATCTTGTGGAGCGCGGATTGTTGGAGTTTCAAAATAGTTGGGTCGGGGAAGATAGGCAAAGACAAATTGAAGTTGCCGCGGCCAATCTCGATTTGGAAAGATTCTCGCCGATCAAGGATGCCCTGCCGGAGGATTTTACGTACGACGAAATTCGCCTGGTCGTTGCCAATTTGCGCCGTCGACGGAGTGGCGACCAATCCATGGCTGCGGCGACGTAGTCCGTGGGCCGGTGAAACGAAGTCAGGCGCGAGAGGGCGCGAGCGAAGCGCTGCGACGTTCGTCCAACTGTAGCGTGACCATTTCCAGATCGCCCATCATCCGGTCAATGATGAACCACGCGATGATGTAAAAGCAGCTCATGCCCATCAACACCGGAACGTAGCCCACATGCGGGATTACCGTTCCGGGAATGATTCCTGAAAAGAGCGCTCCGCCCAGCCCTCCGAGGCACACGCCAAATCCGTTGGCGCTGCCCACGGCTTGCGAAGGGAAAACATCGGCGGGCGAGATAAAAAGATTCGTCATCCACGCCTGATGTGCCGCAGTGGCCAATCCGAAGAGCAAGACGGCAAATTGCGCGTTCTGAACCACGACGCCCAGCGTGCACGCCGGCATGACCACGGCGCAAAAAAGCATCGTCATCTTGCGCGCCTTGCCGACCGTCCATCCGCGCTTCATCAGGAAGCTGGAAACAACTCCGCCCATCAAGGCGCCGACCGCCGAAATACTGTACACAATCATGAGCGCGTTGCCGCGCTGATGCGGTGTGAAGTGGCGCACGTCCGTGAGGTACGTCGGC
Source organism: uncultured Acidobacteriota bacterium (assembly GCA_963740035.1). Classification (GTDB taxonomy): domain Bacteria; phylum Acidobacteriota; class Terriglobia; order Acidiferrales; family UBA7541; genus Palsa-360. The sequence continues at coordinate 79,971 of CAVUDA010000033.1, read as the reverse complement.
AGCCAGAACAGATAAAACCACCACACGGGATCTGTGAGGAACTTCGCCAGGCCGTAGCCCCAGGCCTGCTTGTACTTCATCACCTCGCTGATGGAAAGCTTTGCGCCCGGCGTCGTTGGCGCGCCGGCTTGCTTTGGCAGGCGATAGGTCAGGAACCAAAACGGCAGCCACAAAAATCCGAGCCCGCCCATGATGGCGAAGCACGCCTGCCATCCCAGCGTCAAAGCAATCACGATGAATAGCGGCGGGCCGAAAATGTTGGCCAGGTTTGTGCCCGCATTCACGATTCCCATGGCCGTGGCGCGTTCGTCGGGAGGGAACCATTCCGCGGCGGCCTTGCTGCAAGCGGGAAAATTGGCGGATTCGCCGAAACCCAACACGGTCCGGTACACGCCGAATTGAACCACGCTACCCGCGAACGCGTTGAGCGTAGCTGCGAGGAACCACACCGTTGCCGCGATGCCGTAACCGATCCGGGTGCCGAGGCGATCGAGAAGGTAGCCGCCTAGGAGCGATCCGCCCGCGTAAGCGAGCTGGAAAAACATCTGAATCACGCCATAAGCCTGCAGGCCGAAGTGGAATTGGTCGCGGATCTCCGGAAGGATCACGCCAAGAATCGCGCGGTCCAAATAGTTGATCGTGGTCGCGAAAAATAAGAGGCCGACAATCACCCAGCGCATGCGCATTTGGCCGTTATCATACTTCATGTTTCCGCATACGCGGCTCGAAAATCGGCAAACTGGTACGTGGAATCAACAAAACTGGAAACTGGAGACAATTCGCATGCACCTGGCAATTCATTAGGCGGGACGAATCACGGATTCATTTCACCAAATCATAATGTGGCGCGTAATCTAGCCGTTGCCGGTATGCGCCACAAGCACATTGCGTGATTCAAGGCCTTGTGAAGGGGAACTAACCTGCGGTTCGCCGGTGCGTCCCACCGAAAATTCGTAACGCTCCTGGACTAGTTTGGCGATCGACTCGGTGAGGTCGTGAATATGGCCGAGGCGAAAGCGTTGCTCCACTTTTCGGATCTCCGAGGCGAGTGCGTGATCGTGGAATACATCCGCGATCCATCGCGAGAAATCGCCCCGAAGGGCGTGTCCCGCAAGAACTCCGGGCGGAACATGTTCGAGGAGCGTCAGGAAATCCTTCAGAGTTCGCGCCGGACCGGCAACCGTCTCGACGTCATCCGTGAACCAGAATCCTTGCTCCACGAGCAATTGCACATCGAGATATTTTGCCTTATGCCGGACGTGCGACGTCAAACGCGGGAACAATTTGAACTTCAGGCATTGCCCGCCGGTTTCTCGCATTCCCGGCAATAGAACGGCATCGTCTAAGCCCAGCTTCGCAAGATTGGACGTGACCGTGGAGCAATCGCCTTTGACTTGAAGCATGGTCATCAAAGTTTGATTTTCGCGCGGTTCGGTCGTGCGCTTCACGATGATGCATTCCAATGCATTGCGAAGATTCGGGTGCAAGTCGGCCAGCCGGTAGGTGACCAGGGTATAGGCGCCCAGCGTGAGGTCCAGCAACTCGCCGACATTCGGCTCATGCAAAAAATAATGCGCCTCATCGATTACGATCCTGTGCGGCAGGCCGGTAGCTCTCCGGATCGCTGCCAGCATCGGCAAAAGCGATTTCATGTAATTCATTTTTTCCTGATAGGGTGCGTGCGATAGATCGATCACCACGCTCATATCGGGGTGGCGCAGCACTCGCGCGAGGTCGGGCAATTCCGGCGGTGGATCTTCACCGCCGAACACGACCACTCCCGGCAAAGTTTCCAGCGTTCGGTAGTCGCCTTCAGGATCGATCACGCATACAGAGTATCCTTGCAGGATCAGTTGCTCGCACATCAATCCGGTCACCCAGGATTTTCCGGAACGGGGATCGCCCGCAATGAGCATGTTGAAGCCGCGAATGGCAAGCGTCAGTTCACGGCCATCTTCGGCGGTTCCCAGCGACAACCTGTGTTGTCCGATCTTTTCCGGGGGCAGTCGGAGATTCACCGCGGCCTGTCGAATATACGCGGCCACCGCAGTTGGCCCGTTGCCTTGCAAGACTTCGTCGGCGGCTTCCTGTAGAAGGCGGCTGCCCCAACTGACGGCCACGCCGAGCTCGCATGTCGCCAGCAGATCGTGATCGTTCTCCGCGTCTCCAATTCCAATGGCGTTGTGAACCGATAGCCGAAGCGTTGCGAGCGCTTCACGCAGGCCGGCGCCTTTACTGATGGCTTGGGGAAGCACCATCAGACGGCCGCGGTTGAACAGCAGCACGAGAGGCAACTCCAATTCTCGAATGACGGAGAGAACCTGAGGCGCGGCGGCAGCGTCCAACTCGACCACGCATTGTCCGGCCTTGAATTCGAGGCCGCGCCGCCCGAGTTCTTGAAGGAACTGCGTGGAAGTTGAATACGCGAGCTGTCTTTTGTGGCCGTTCGCGAACCACATCACGGCCCCATTTTCCCCCACCACGGCGTCCACGAAGTGGAGGTCTCCCGCCACCTGTTCCAATTCCGCGAGGATGCGGCCCGTCACGATGACGACTGCGATCCCATGGTTGCGGACCTCGGCGATGGCGGAACGTACTTCGGGATCAAGAACACCGTCGCGAGCGATCGTCCCGTCATAGTCCAGTGCAAGCACTCCAAACTTCATAGCCGCCTCCCGTTGCCGGGCCCATGCTTAACGCACATCAAACCCCGCCGTTATTTTGGACGACATCCATATTGTAGCGCAGTGTGTACAGTCACTTCCAAAAGTGACGCCCGTCACATCGAAATCCAGATTTTCAGCCAAAATATCGTTGTTGCACGCATCAGGAAAAATGTTTTTGGAGCTTTTGAAATGAACTCAACTAAGGGAGACGGCCATGACGCTTCCGCTGCAAGTCACATTTCGCAACATGAAACATTCCATTCAAGTAGAGGACTGGATTCGCGCAGAGGCCGAGAAGCTTGAAACCTTCTACCACCGCATTATCGGGTGCCGCGTGGCAATTGAGGTCCCTCATCGCCATCACAAGAGGGGCAAACCACTCCACATTCGCATCGACCTGACTTTGCCGGGAAAGGAAATTGTCATCAAGCGCGTGCCCGTTGCGATCCACCGGACTACTGTGAATGGAGAATCGACTGCTTCGAGCCACGCGCAATCCAAGTCGGCGCACGCCGACCTCCAATTGGTAATTCACGATGCATTCAAATCCGCGGGACGCCGCGTCCAGGACTTTGCGCGCCGTCAGCGCGGCCAAGTGAAGAGACACCAAGCTGCTTTGGTGAGGGCGTAAGCGGAACGAAAGAAATAGCGATCTTGAGGCTGGGCAGAATGCCAAAAGCGCGTCCCAAATTGCATCCTGCGAGAAGACTTCGCGGGATGATTTCCTGAAAAACGAGGCCGTGCGGGAGTGGGTTGCTTCTGAGAACCCACTCCCGCACGGCCTCGAAAAAGTTTCCGGCTCTATGCGTTGGCAAAGCTTTCGAGAGCAGTGCGGCTCGGAATCATGAGAGTTGATCCCTGGATGGTAACCAGATGGCGTACCTTGAAATCACTCAATGTGCGCGTGACCGTCTCGCGAGTGGTGCCGATGAATTCCGCGATTTCCTCGTGCGTCAGGGGCAGCTTGATTCGCGTGCCCTCTTTCGTCTGTTGAATTCCTTCCGACCACGTCAGCAAGAGGCGCGCGAGTTTTTCCTGCGCGGAGGCCGAGAGTCCGATCGTGTGCAATTGTTCGCAGGCGCCCCGGTACTGAGAACTCATCTGCTTCACCGCGTTTTGAGAGGCTTCGGGATGGCTTCCCAGGAAGCGCAGGAAGTCTTCCCGGCGCACAAAGGCGACCTGGCAGGGGTGGATCGTCTCGGCCGTCACTTCATAGGGCAGGCCCGCCATGGCGGCCATCAGTCCGAGCAGTTCTCCTGCCCGGGCAATCCTCATTATCAGGGTCTTGCCTTCCGGTGAGCTGATGGAAAGTTTTACTTCGCCTTCGCACAGCACGTAGACCCCGCGTGCGTCCTGTCTTTCGACGAACAGCAGGGCGCCCTTTGGATAGGTGGCCGTCGACTTGATCGCATCAAAGTCCTTTACCGCGGAGGGCGGCAACTGGCAGAAGAATCCTGAGCCCTTCACCTTGCAAGTCTTGCAACCATCGTTCAGCTCTAATCCGTATGGACCTTTCATTGTTGCCTCCTCAGCTTAGTATTCAGATCTCGTGCGAATGCCCTGCTGCGCTTCTTCCGCGAAATGTTTCGTGAGCGGCGTGTCGGCCAGGAAGTCGGCCCCCGATTCGGCATGAATGTCAGCCAGCAAATCACGGCCTGTTCCGTCGATACGCGTCACCCCTCGAACGTCCACCAGAAGCTTTCTTTCTCCAAGGGAAGGGGCCAAAACCTGCCACGCTTGCTGCAGCGCTGGAACAGTGGGGCCGACGATCTTCCCTTCGATCTTCATGGTTACGCCCTCACCGTCCGCTTGGTGTATCGTCACTCTCACTGGTTCTCTTGATCCTTTGTTGTTACACCTACCTATAGGCAATCCAGGAGCCAAATCTCTGATTCGAGAGAGAGTAGAGGTATCCCATTCTGGAACAATGGGTTAGTTGGGAGAGACCCTTAGTGTGGGCTAGCGCACAGGTCTAAGTGACGAAGATCACTGGCGATTAATCGTCAGCACTGACTAAATGTAGTCCTTCCGCTCGATTCCAAGCTTCTTCATCTTGGAATTCAATGTTGTGCGGATGAGGCCGAGGCGGGCGGCAGCCCCATCCGAACCGCCGATTTTTCCTCTACACTCACGGAGAACGCGGAGGATATGTTCTCGCTCGTTGGCTTCCAGGGAAGATTCTCGTATAGGGCTAGGTTCTTCCTCCGGCATCTCGAGTTCGCCGAGGGGAGGGCGCAAGACCGGCCCTCGGGTGAGAATGACGGCCCTCTCAATGAAATTCTCGAGTTCGCGGATATTTCCCGGCCAATCCCAGCGGGTCAGCGCCCGCATGGTTTCCTCCGGGATTGTTTCAATTTTCTTGTACAGTTTCCGGGCGTGGCGATCGACGAAGTAGCGAACCAGAAGAGGGATGTCCTCCCGGCGCTGGCGAAGGGGCGGTAGCAGGATCGGAAAAACTCTTAGCCGGTAATAGAGGTCGCTTCGGAACTGTCCCTCGGCCACCATTTTGGCAAGATCGCGATTGGTCGCGGCCACGAGCCGCACATTCACCGGGATCGGCTTGTTGCTTCCAAGCCTCTCAAACTCCTTCTCTTGCAGTGCGCGAAGGATCTTCGGCTGAAGTTCCAAGGGGAGATCGCCAATTTCATCCAGGAAGAGCGTGCCTTCATGCGCCAATTCCAGGCGGCCGATCTTTCGGTCAATGGCCCCTGTAAATGCGCCCCTCTCATGGCCAAACAATTCGCTTTCCAGGAGGCCAGCGGGAATCGCCGCGCAATTCAGCTTGACCATCACGTGCTCGTTCCGGGGGCTGAGCTGGTGAATGGCCCTCGCGATGACTTCCTTGCCCGTTCCTGTTTCTCCCAAAATTAGAACGGTAACGTCGGTCGCCGAAACGGTTTCCACGAGTTTCAGGACTCGTTTCAGACCCATGCTCTCGCCTATGATTTCTTCAAATCTGGCCTCGGTGTTCAGTTCTTCTTCCAGATAGCGTTTCTGCAGCTCGCTGCGGCGCAAGGCCTCCTCGGCCTGTCTCTTTTCCGTGAGGTCACGGATCACGCTCAATACGATTCGTCCAGCTTCTGTTTCTACCGGCCCGAGCATGATGTCTGCGGGGAATTCGCTTCCGTCTTTTCGTTTGCCGTATAGCTCCAACCCTGCTCCCATTGGGCGAACGCGGGCTGCGGAGGCATAGTCCTTGCGGCGAGCGGGATGCGTGCGGCGAAACCGCTCTGGGACGAGGATATCGATGGATTGGCCCACGAGCTCGCCTCGTTGGTAACCGAACATGCTTTCCACTCGTGCATTGACTTCGGTGATGCGCCCCTCCCCGTCGCTCGCGATAATCGCGTCGGGCGAAAATTCGAAAAGCGCGCGGAATTGCGCCTCGCTGCGGCGGATGGCTTCCTGGGCCTTCTTCCGATCGGAAATGTCGCGGATCACGCTGATCACGACGCGGCCTTCCGCTGTCTCCATGGGGCTTAACATGATATCGACAGGGAACTCGCTTCCATCCTTGCGTTTGCCATATAGCTCCAGACCCGCGCCCATGGGACGGACGCGGGCTGCGGCGCCATATTCCTTGCGGCGCGCGGGATGTGACTGGCGAAAACGTTCCGGAACGAGGATATCGACGGATTGGCCCGTGAGCTCGCCTCGTTCGTAGCCGAACATACTTTCTACCCTTGGATTGGTCTCCGTTACGTGGCCATCCCTATCGCTCGCGATAATCGCATCGGGTGAAAATTCGAACAACGCGCGGAATTGCTGCTCGCTGCGGCGGATGGCTTCCTGGGCCTTCTTTCGATCGGAAATGTCGCGGATCACGCTGATCACGACGCGGCCTTCCGCTGTCTCCATTGGGCTTAGCATGATATCGACGGGGAACTCGCTTCCGTCCATGCGCCGGCCAAAGAGCTCCAAACCTGCTCCCATCGGGCGTACGCTCGCGTGAGATCTGTAGGCGCTTCGGTGGCCTGGGTGGGCCTGGCGGAATCGTTCGGGGACAAGGGTTTCCACGGACTGGCCGACGAGTTGCTCACGTCCATACCCAAACAGCCGCTCGACTTGCGAGTTGATCGAGGTGATCCGGCCTTCCGCGTCGGTTACAACGATCGCGTCCGGAGAGGCCTCGAATAGCTTCTCGAACAAAGTGTGAGGTACAGGAGATTCTGGGATGCTGGGAGATGGCCCGCTCATTGGCCTCCAGGTCAACTTCGCAGCCGACCGATTCCTCCAATCCAGATCGAACGACGCGGGCACACACTTACACACCAAATGCTTAGGAGGTGCGACGGCACCAAAAGTGACGGATAACCCAACTAACCTATTCTAACAGACAATTCCAATCATGACGTGAATTTCATCGAATTGTGACCTCAATCACAGAAAACCGGCGCAAGATGGAAGAGCATGAAAAACAAGATTGGTTGCGTTCGCCTGCCGGAAATGATGCTTTTCGCAGGCCAATGGATGGGCACCCGCTTTTCTAAGGGCAGCGCCGCCAACCACACTTAATGGATTGAAGGAGAATTGAAATGACTGCGCAATCTGCAACCGCAATGCAACCCGTCAAAACTACGGCAGTCGCCAAACAGGCCGGGACCGAGAATGCTATCGATCGGTTCCAACAAGTTTTCGATTCGATCGAAAAACGAGCCTTTGAAATCTTCAATAACAACGGCAGGTGGTTCGGCCACGACTTGTCGGATTGGCTGCAAGCCGAGTCCGAAATCCTGCATCCACTTCATCTGGAAATAGCGGAGACCGATGAAGCCCTGACCGTCCGGGCCGAAGTGCCTGGATTCACGGCCAAGGAACTCGATATCCGCGTCGAAGGGAACCGGCTCACGATCGCCGGCAAACACGAATCCAAGGAAGAGAGCACAAAAGGAAAGACGGTCTACTCCGAGCGGTGCGCGAATGAGATCCTTCGATCCGTTTACCTGCCGTCGGATGTGGACGGCACGAAAGTCAACGCGACGTTGAAAGACGGCGTCCTCAATCTTGAACTTCCCAAAGCGCCCCATGCAAAGAGCGTGCGAATTGAGGCGAAGGCGGCCGGCTAGAAATAATAAAGAATTCTGAGGGTGGGCAACGTTTTATGCGGTGCCCGCCCTCCAAGGGAGAGGGAAGAAAATTGCATCGCACGATGGAAGGGAGGCCAAATGCTCATAAAATGCTGCAATCCTGAGTGCGAAGCGCCATTTGACTATCGCGAAGGCCGGTTAATCCGGTTTTCCGGCAATTCGGCCAATGGCAAAACTCTAGAAAACCACACCGTAATCCGACATTTTTGGCTTTGTGGAAAATGTGCAGGGCTGTATGTATTTGAATATGAATCGGAAACAACCGTAAGAATTAAACTACGCCATCAAGAGTCGTCCAAAGAAAACCTTGCTCATTTCGTTTCCGCGGCATAACCGCTGTAGATAAGAATTCAACTGTGGACAGTCAAGACCGGGCAGCTCGCATTGGCGATAACAGTGCTTGCAATCGAATCTGAAAAGTGAGTCGCCGCGGAGAGATGTTTTTCGGCGCCGCGTGCGCCGATAACAATCAAATCCGCATGCATTTTTTTCGCGACTTCCAATATCGCTTTGGCTGGAGCACCGTGTTCCATAACGTAGGATGGCTTGGACAGTAGACCCGCGCCCAGCGGCACCACATCTTTCAGAGTCTCGAGCGCAAGATCCTCATCTCTCCTAACTCCGTCTTTCGTTGTATGCAGCAAAACGAGTTCCGCGCGATGGTCCTTGGCCAGTGAAATCGCGTAACGCGCAGCCGCGAGTGATTCGGGACTGAAATCCGTCGCGTAGAGAATGCTGTTCAATTCCGCGGCGGCAGCGTGGCTGGCCCTGGGCGCGACGCCCGGCCCTACGGTCAGAACCGGACAAGATGCCTGGCGGAAGATTTTCTCGGCCTCCGACCCCATGAGCGCCTTTGCAATTCCGGACCTTCCATGCGTGCCGAGCACCAGCAGGTCCACATTTTTTTCTCTGATCACTTCCTCGAGATTTTCCCAAACATTGCCCATGAAAAAGAGAATTTCGTGCGGAAGCTCCTGCAATTCCAGTTCGAGCTGATTCTTTTTCCGTGCGCGAAATTCTTCCTGGTCATGCGCGATTGCAGTCCCATCCGCGGGAGGCAATAGAGGAGAGCCGTCCGGAGAAATCACGTGCACGGCATGAATGGTGGCAATGGATCTTCTGGCCATTTCAACGGCGTATGGGAGCGCGCGGTCCGCCGTGGCTGAAAAATCCGTGGCAAACAAAATATGGCGAAACGTGACCTGCAACGATGTGCGAAATGAATTCAAATTATGCCTCCATGGGTCAACCCCTGGAATCGCAGTTTGTTGTTGAAGTTCTCTCACATGGCTCATGATGTCAGCCCCCCGCGCTTTATCTCTTTTAATCATTCGCAGTCTTCACAGCTATGCGCTACATCACAGAGCCAAGTGATTCTTGTCATCTCGTGCCGTTTCGGGACTTGCGGGTGTGGCCTGCGTCACACGAAAAAGTGACGGATGTCATAGGCCTATCCGTACTTCCAGCTGAGAATTGCGGCGTAGGGAATCAGGCTCTCCGCCACTCAGGTAGCCCATGAGGCTGAGAAGGCGGGACGGAGGCACGGCGATGAACTTTCTGAATCGTGTTGACGCCGGCCGCAGGCTTGCAAAGAAACTTGGCGCATATGCCAGGCGAAAGGACGTTCTTGTTCTGGGCATACCGCGGGGTGGAGTCCCTGTAGCGTTTCAGGTGGCTGCTGAACTGGAAGCTCCGTTGGACGTATTTGTCGTGCGGAAGCTCGGTGTTCCCGGGCACGAGGAACTCGCTTTTGGAGCGATCGCAACTGGGGGAATTCGAGTCGTCGACCCGCAGATTGTGGAGGAGGTCGGAATCTCCCACTTGGAGATTGAACTGATCGCGGCGAAGCAGAGACAGGAACTGGATCGCCGGGAGCGGCTCTACCGGGGCGGCCGCCCTCCTCTCAATCTCAGAGGCAAGACGGTCATTCTCGTCGATGACGGCATTGCCACAGGCGCGAGCACGCGCGCCGCGATTCTTGCACTACGGCAGTTAAAGCCCGCGTCGATTGTGCTCGCAGCGCCAATCGCTCCCGCTTCGACGTGCAGGCATCTCCGGGCCGAAGTCGACGATCTCATATGCCTGGATACGCCTGAAAGCTTTTATGCGATTGGCGAATTCTACGACGATTTTTCACAAGTATCGGACGAGGAAGTGACAACCCTGCTCCAGCGCTACAGTGAACAGCGCGCTCACAAGGTCGATCTAAGGGACCCGACCGTTCGAAAAGGAGTTCATCCATGACCCCCACCCGCATGAACCAATACGTTTCCTACGAGCGCCCGGTTTCCATTGAATTAGTCAAGGCAACCCTGGAGGGAGAACTGGCCCTGCCTCCGCATCCTTGCGGAATCGTTCTGTTTGCACATGGGAGCGGGAGCAGCCGCCACAGCCCCCGCAATCGATTTGTCGCCGAAACGCTCCAGGCGCACGGGATTGGTACTTTGCTTATGGATTTGCTCACGGCCAGCGAAGAGGAGATCGACCGGCGAACATCTTTGCTTCGCTTCAATATTCCGTTGCTCTCCAAACGGCTGGCCGGGGCAACAACGTGGGCCTTGCGCCAGCCAGACCTGCGCGGACTAAGCGTCGGCTATTTCGGTGCGAGCACTGGGGCTGCCGCGGCACTTGTGGCTGCCGCCCAGCTACCCGGCAAAGTTGCGGCCGTGGTCTCTCGCGGCGGCAGGCCCGACCTGGCGGGAGATGCTCTCGGGTCCGTGGTTGCACCAACACTGTTGATCGTTGGCGGCCATGACGGGCCAGTCATCGATTTGAACGAGCAAGCTTTGGCTGCGCTTGGATGCAGCCAAAAGAAACTGATTGTTATTCCCGGGGCCACGCATTTGTTCGAGGAACCAGGAGCACTGGAAGAAGTGGCGAAGGTTGCAGCGGAGTGGTTCTCCCGCCATTTTGCATTCAAGAGCTTTGCTAAAACCGGGTAAATCGTTTTTGTTTGATGAGGAGGATTCATGGCTTCCAAAAGGTTACTTTTCCGATCCGCAGCGCGAGAGAAAGTTCTGGCCGGCGCTTCCGCGCTTACCGATGCTGTGCGCATCACGCTCGGTCCAAAATCCAAATGCGTGCTGATCCAGAAAAAGTGGGGAAGGCCGCTTGTCTGCAATGACGGGATTACCATTGCAAAAGAAGTCGAGCTCGAAGATCCGGAAGAGAACCTTGGAGCGCAGATGATCCGTGAGGCAGCGGAGCGCACAGGCGATGCCGTCGGCGATGGAACCAGCACTTCCGCTGTTCTGGCGCATGCCATCTTCGCGGAAGGGTTGCACAACTTGGCGGCCGGGGCTAGTGCCGTCGATCTCAAGCGAGGTCTCGACCGGGGGCTTCTCGCGGCTGTGAAGTCGTTGAAGGGCCTCTCCCGGCCCGTCGCGAGCCGGCTTGAGAAAGCGCAAGTTGCCACGATCTCGGCGCACAACGATCCTTCCATCGGCGAACTGGTGGCCGAGGCGTATGAGAAGGTCGGAGCGGAGGGAGTCATCACCGTCGAGGAAGCGAAAACGACCGAATCGGCGCTGGAAGTTGTGGAAGGAATGCAATTCGACCGCGGTTTCATTTCACCTTACTTCATTACGGACACGGAGAAGATGGAAGTCGTCCTCGAAGATCCCTTGATCCTTTTGCACGAAAAAAAGCTGGGGAACATGAAAGACATGCTACCGCTTCTCGAGCAAGTCGCGAAGGCAGGGCGCCCGTTCTTGATCATTGCTGAAGACGTCGAGGGCGAAGCGCTGGCGACCCTCGTAGTGAACAAGGTGCGCGGCACGCTGCTTTCCGCCGCCGTGAAGGCGCCCGGGTTTGGCGACAGGCGCAAGGAAATGTTGCAGGACATCGCCATCCTGACGGGCGGCCAGCTGATTGCCGAGGAACTCGGGTTGAAAATCGAAAACCTCACGATTGCAGAACTCGGACAGGCAAAGCGCGTCTTGATCGATAAGGATAAGACCACCATCATTCAAGGGAACGGTTCCAAGGCCGCCATCGAAGGCCGTTGCGCCGAATTGCGCAAACAAATTGAAAAGACAACCTCCGACTACGACAAGGAAAAGCTGCAGGAACGCTTGGCAAAACTGTCGGGAGGGGTCGCCGTCATTCGAGTGGGTGCGCCCTCGGAAGCGGAAATGAAGAACCGCAAGGAAGCGATCGAGGACGCAATCAGCGCGACAAAGGCGGCCCTCGCGGAAGGGATTGTGCCGGGAGGAGGACTTGCCTTGCTGCGGCTCATCGAAGCCGTTCATACGGAGGAAGCCAATTGCTCCGGAGATGAGCGCACGGGACTCATGATCCTGCGGCGCGCGCTCGAAGCCCCCACGCGTCAGATCGCGGAGAATTCCACCGTGGACGGAGGAGTGGTGGTGGACCGGATGCGGTGCGGCACGGGCAATTACGGTTTTGACGCCGCTCGTGGCGAATATGTGGATCTCGTGGAAGCCGGAATCATCGACCCTACCAAAGTGGTACGCATCGCCCTCGAGAATGCGGTCTCCGTTGCCAGCGTTTTGCTGCTGGCGGAAGCCACGCTCACCGAAAAGCCGGAAGAGAAAAAGGAAGCCGTGCCGGCGCACGAGGCGTACGACTAGAGCGCACAGCGCAGGCTCAGATTTGTCGCGCTAACTTCCCGAAGAGACGGCGCTTCGCTAGCTCGACCAGAAACAAATATGTGATGACAGACAGGATTAAGAAGGCGAAATAAGGCGCGGGAAGCGGTACGAAACCGAGGATTCTGGCAAGGGGCGAATAGGGCAGTAATGTTCCGATAGCCACGATCGCAACGGTCGTGATAGCCAAAGGCAGGCTCGGGCGGCTGCGGAATGGATTGCCCATCGTACGAATGACAAAGAGCACCAGGGTTTGGGTTGCGAGCGATTCCACGAACCATCCCGTATGAAAGAGCGGTTCACTGGCATGGAAAAAATGTAGCAACACATAAAAAGTCAGGAAGTCATAGATCGAACTGATCGGCCCGATGAAAATCATGAAATTCCGAATCAGGCGCATGTCCCAGCGCTGCGGAGTGCGGATATAGGTATCATCCACATTGTCCGAGGGGATCGTGATCTGCGCCGTGTCATACATAAAATTATTCAGCAGAATTTGCGTGGATAGCATGGGAAGAAACGGCAGAAACAGCGACGCGCCCGCCATGCTGAACATGTTTCCGAAATTCGAACTGGTTCCCATGAGCAAGTACTTCAGCACATTGGCGGAAGCCTTGCGGCCCTCGATGATGCCGCGGTGAAGAATTCCCAAGCCGCTTTTGAGCATGATGATATCCGCGGCATCGCGTGCTACGTCCACCGCTGTCCCAACGGAGATCCCCACATCCGCCGCGTGCAGCGAAGGAGCGTCGTTGATGCCGTCGCCCATGTAGCCGACGACGTGTCCGCGATGCTTGAGCGCGAGGATGATGCGCAGCTTCTGCATGGGCGAAACACGCGCAAAAATGGTGGTTTCCTCGGCCACGTGGCCAAGCGCCGTGTCGCTCATCCGGTCGAGTTCGCTTCCGAGGACGGCCGCACCGGACGCCAAGCCCACCTGAGCGCAAATGTACTGGGCAACCAGCTCATTGTCCCCCGTTAAAATCTTCACCTGCACGCCATCGCGTTCCATGGCAGCTACGGAAGAGGCGGCATCCTCGATCGGCGGATCGGCAAATGCAAGAAAGCCGGCCAGAATGAGCGAATGTTCGTCCTCCGCGGTGAATCCGCTGTGTGATTGGACGACACGGTATGCCACGGCAAGTATTCGAAAGCCTTTCGAACACAGGTCTTTGTAGACCTTATTCACTCCTTCGAGTGTTCTTGAATCGACAGCCCGGATTTGGCCGATTTCTTCGTAGGATTCGCATACGTCGAGGATCCCTTCGGGTGCGCCCTTTGTGATGAGAAGCCGCTCGATCCCCTGCGCCCCGTCGCGTTCCACAACGATGGAAAGCCGGCGGCGGGTGAAATCGAAGGGGATTTCGTCGATCTTGCGATAGTCACCCAGGTCATTTCGTTCCGTGCTCAAGATCGCCGTATCGAGAGGACTGCGAATTCCGGTTTCGAACTTGCTGTTGAGATAGGCCAGTCCCAGGACTCGATCGGAAGGTTGCCCGAGCACGTCCAGGGAGCGACTCAGGGTCATTTCCCCTTTCGTGAGAGTCCCTGTCTTGTCGCTGCAAAACACGTCGATGCTTCCGAAATTTTGAATTGCGGGCAAGTGTTTGACTACCACCTGCTCTCGGGCCATTCGCACCGCGCCGGTGGCGAGCGTCACGGAAGTAATCATGGGAAGAAACTCAGGAGTCAGGCCGACAGCCAGAGCAACGGCGAATACGAATGACTCGAAGGCATCTTTGTGAAGAGCGAGCCGCACCACAATGATGAAAAGCACAAGCAAAAACACCACGCGCATGATGAGCATCCCGAAGCGCCGAAGTCCCCGTTCGAACTCGGTCTCTTCCGGGCGGACGACCAGGCGCTTGGCGATGGCGCCGAAGGCCGTCTGCGGTCCCGTCTTGAGCACACGCGCGGCCGCGGTTCCGCTCACCACCGACGTCCCCAGAAAGACAAGATCAGGGGCATCCGGCGTTCCCTCGGTATCTTTTTCACCGGGGTGGGCGTGCTTTTCGGTGGGCATCGACTCGCCCGTCAGCGCCGCCTGTTGAAGATAGAGATCGCGCGCTTGCACGAGGCGTGCATCGGCAGGGACCAAGTCACCCGCAGAAAGACGAATCAAATCATCCGGGACGACTTCATGGCGTTTTATCTCCTGCCATTTCCCGTCACGTAATACGGTCGCGCTCAGGCTGACATGTTCTCTCAACCGCTCAATCGCACGCTGCGAACGATAGGTCTGAACAAAATTGATGGATACGCCGAGTACGACCATTACGATGATAATTCCAGCGTCCGCCTTCTGTCCCAATACGCCCGAAACGATGCCTGCAAAGAGCAGAATGATGACGAGTGGATTCACGAACAGAATCAGAAGTTCATGGATGAGAGCGCCACGGCGCACAGGAGTGGGATCGTTGGGGCCGAATCGAGACAGACGTTCCTGCGCCTCCTGACTGGTAAGTCCGACGAGGGTCTTTTCCGCCGACTCTTTGTTCTCTTGGGATTCGACGAGAATGGAACGGGCCCTCCCCTGCCTCGAGGTTCTTATATACCAGACCAACTAGATTTTGCTTTAACGATTCATTGGAAAAGAAAGCAAAGGGGGATCGAATACAAAGGCGTGACGAATGTCACCTCCCGAAGTGAGCGTTGTCACATCGCCCTGCGGTGTTGCCGAGGAATATATATGCAGGCACGAATTCCGAACCCCGTCGGAAGGAGTGGCTTTTATCTCTTGGCGAAGGGAGGAGGGGCCAATGGTTTCCGATAACCCACGCATTCTCATTCGACAGATGACATTCAGCGACATACCCAAAGTAGTCGAACTGCAGCAGAAGGCTTTTCCCGGGATGCCGACTTGGGAAGCAGAGGAACTCGCGCACCACCTCGCTGTTTTTCCGGAGGGACAGCTTGTAGCAACGGACGAGACTGGCCAGATTTTGGGTTCGGCGAGTTCTCTCATCATCGATTGGGACGACTACTCCGAAGATGCCAAATGGTCCACGATCACCGGGAGCGGGAGTTTCGATACTCACAATCCGCTTGGAAAGACGCTCTACGGGGCCGACATGGGGGTCGATCCGGCCGCGCACCGGCGGGGCATCGGATCGATGTTCTACGATAGGCGCAAGAAGCTTGTCCGGGAGCATGGGCTGAAACGGCTGCTAACGGGAGGGCGGATTCCGGGATACGCGCAAGTGTCGAGCGAAATGACGCCCATGGAATATGTGACGGAAGTGATCAGCGGTAGACGTAAGGATCCGACACTCAGCTTCCAGCTCGCGAACGGGATGGTGGTCCTGGATGTCGTTCCCGAGTATCTCGAAGACAAGCAGTCGCACGGATTCGCGACGTTGCTGGAATGGCTCAATCCGGAGTACGTGGCAACCATAAGTTTGCAAACGAGCGAGCAACAGGAATCGCTTGGAGAGCCTGTGGAAGAGCCCACGGTTATCCAGTCGCGCGCCTCGCGCGTGCGGATCGCTGCCATGCAATATCTGCTGCGCCCCATCAGCCGCTTTGAGGAATTCGCCACACAGGTCGAATTTTTTGTGCGCAGCGCAAGAGAGTACCGCTGCCAGTTCGTTCTGTTCCCGGAGTATTTCACGATGCAGTTGCTCAGTTTCCTGCGCGATCCGAGTCCGGCTCGAGCGGTACGGCGCCTGGCGCAACTCACTCCTGAATATGAGGCTTTATTTACGAGGCTGGCGAAGGAAAATGGGCTCTACATCATCGGCGGAACGCATCCTGTGATTCAAAGCGGGGAATTGTTCAACGCGGCCCATCTGTTTACGCCGAACGGCCAGGTGTTTCGGCAGAAAAAAGTCCACCTGACCGCCACCGAAAAAGACTCCTACCAGGTGAGCCGGGGCCATGGTTTCTATTGCTACCACACGGATTACGGAAAGATCGGAATTCTGGTGTGCTATGACGTGGAATTCCCCGAAGCGGCGCGAGTCCTGGCCGAAGCGGGGATGCAAATTCTTTTCGTTCCGTCTTGCACGGATGAGCGTCAGGGGTTCTGCAGGGTTCGTTACTGCGCACAGGCGCGCGCCAGCGAGAATCAAATCTATGTCGCCATGGCCGGAACCGTCGGCAACCTGCCGGACGTGCCCTGCATGGCCACTCACTATGGCCAGGCCGGTATTTTCACGCCTTCGGATTACTTCTTCGCGCGTGACGGAATCGCCGCCGAGGGGACCGTAAACCAGGAACAAATGGTCATTTCAGATGTGGACTTGGATCTGCTCGACGAGCAGCGCGTAAACGGCACGGTGATCCCGCTCAAGGACATGATTCGAGACGCTTATGATCGAGTGATCCATTATTCCGACCATCGTTCCGCGGGCAAGGCGGCCGAGCCGGTTCCATCGGTGAGGGCATAGCCCTGACTTTTTGTGCCGGGTGGAAATTGCGAATCGAGACATAAGGGCGTGTGACCGGACGCACTCGGGAATGTGAGGGGTGTCACCGTCGTATTTCTGAAATGCGGTAGGTTGGGTTATAGAAATTCAAGGGACTGGGAGGCGATTATGACAACGCAGGCTGCATCGAAGATCATCACCTTTGATAACATTCTCTTCGCCACGGATTTTTCCAAAGAATCGAATGTAGCTCTTCCTTTTGCCCTCTCCATTGCTCACAAATACGGGTCCAAGATTTTTGCGGTGCACGTGATCGCACCACCGCCCCTGGGAAACTTTCCGACGATTGAAGTGCAGGCGCTCGCGGCGCAAGCGCTTCGGGAGGCCCATGATTCCGCCAAGGAGCTTGGGAGGCGGCTCGGCGCGATTCCTCACGAGACCGATTTGAGAAGAGGCGGCATTTGGGACGAGCTCTCCGCTGTCACGAAAGAGAAGAACGTCGATTTAATCGTTCTTGGGACTCACGGGCGCGCCGGGGTCAGCAAGCTTCTGATTGGCTCGGTCGCGGAAAGAATTTTCCGCCAATCCACATGTCCGGTTCTAACGGTTGGACCGAACGTTTCAGGAGAACCGGGGAGTGTCGCGGATATTCACACGATTTTGTGCCCGATCGACTTTACTGCTGCATCCATGGCCGCATTCCCCTATGCGGTGTCGCTCGCCCAGGAAAATCAGGCGCGCCTCTATTTAATGAATGTTGTCCCGACCCCTTTGCTCGATTCTGAGGAAGCATCCCTGAAGGATCGCTTGAAAGCGCTTGTGCCGTCGGAAGCAAACCTGTGGTGCGAACCGAAAGCATTTGTCGATTCCGGGGACGCCGGCGACAAAATTCTGGAACAAGCAGAAGAGCTCGGTGTCGACTTGATCGTCCTTGGGATCAGGCCTGTATCCACGCTTGCCGGGACGCGAACTCACCTCGGAACGGCGACGGCGTACAAGGTTGTGAGCCGTGCACTATGCCCGGTATTGAGCGTTCGCGGCGAGACTCGCTAGTTCTCCAAATCGCTGCGGCAGCCATCGGTTCCGGCCACTCGAATCTCGTATTTCAGCGAATCTGGTGATAAGTTGAGTGGATTGAAACCAGGGAAGGCGCCAGATTCGTGTGTTCCGCGGCGATATTGTGGCTGGTGATTTGAACGCAAATCAGAGTGTGAACTTACGCGCGCGGTGGATTGTTGCAAGCCTCACTCTGATGGCCGTCATCGTTCTTGCTCAGACCCTGTTCGCGCAGACGTCCCCAATTCGCAGCGTCCCGAAATCGCAATCAGGATTTTCTCCGCGCGACCTGTCCGGCATTTGGATGGAGCGCCAAAACACCATCACCTTTAGTTCCCAGGAACCTCCCTTCCAGCCGTGGGCGGAGGAGAAATACAAGAGCGTCAAGCCGGGATACGGGCCTCGCGCCACTCCGGACTCGGAAGACCCGATCTTGAGTTGCCTGCCTCCGGGCGTTCCGAGAATCATGCTGATTCCGTTTCCGATGCAGATCATTCAGGTCCCCGGCGAAGTGATCATGCTGTTTGAGTACGACCACTACATTCGCCATATTTATTTGGACCGGCGCGAACACCCGAAGGAATTGGATTTGACCTGGATGGGAGACTCCATTGGCTGGTGGGAGGGAAACACTCTCGTCGTGGACACCGCCGGTTTGAACGACAAGACCTGGCTCGATCAGGTAGGACATCCGCATTCCGACGCCTTGCATGTCGTGGAGCGCATCCGGCGCATCGATCATGAGACTTTGCAGGACGATCTGACGATCGATGATCCGAAAGCGTACAAGAAACCCTGGACCGGCCAGCAAGTTTTCAAGCTTAGGCCCAGCTGGCGCCTGCTGGAATATGTTTGTGCCGGCGACAGGACAGGCGCGCGGAAGTAGGAGCCGCGGCCGCTCCTGGCCTGGCAATCGACGGTCATGAAGCGGCCTGGAAATGAAATTCGATGAATTGGCAAAAAAGATTCGGCGTGGAGCTGATCGCGATCCTCGTGATGATCGCGGTCGTCTCCGTCCTGGCCGTCTACCAATACCGGTGGACGGGAGAAATCAGCCGAACCGAACAAACACGGTTGAGAAATTCGCTGGCGACCAGCGTCCGTAATTTTGACCAGGAATTTTCTTACGATTTCCAGCAACTCTGTGAAAGTTTCGAGCTCGATCCTGGAATGGAGTTCTCTGCGGTCGAATCCCACGTAATAAATGAGCAGGCGAGCTGGACCAGAACGAGTGCCCACGGCCAATTAGTTCAAGGATTATATATCTGGAAGACGCGCTCCTCCCATGAGGCTGGATTGGAATCCTTCCGTCAAGCTGGCAATCGTTTCCAAAATGCAGGCTGGCCATCCGATCTGGAATCGCTTCATCGTTATCTTTCCGAGCGCGGCGAATTTGTTTCTTCGCCAATCGATGACCGGGAAGCTGTCTACTATCCATGGACATTTTTCGGGAACGCGCCGGCATTGATCCGTCCTATCTTTCAAATTGGTCCTGGTGGACACGATTCGAGTTTGGGCGTTCACACGGCTGGCGTTCTCATCGTCGCTTTGAACCGGGAATATCTCGAGAAAGAATATCTCCCCAATCTCGTTGACCGCTCTTTTGGCACGTCAGGTCAAAGAAGTTTTGTCGTATCCGTTCGGACCTCCAAGGCGCCCTTCCAAACGGTCTATCTTTCGGATGCAAATTTCCCCATCGCAACCTCTTCCACAGATGCGGCCGTCAATCTGTTTGATCTGGTAGGAGAGGAAGCGCGAAGGCGAGGACACCCGCCATTGCAGGCGAGCTCACCGGGCGAGCAATGGCAACTGGTCGCTCAGCATCCCGCCGGATCTTTGGAAGAAGCAGTTGCGTCGTGGAGGCGCCGCAATCTCGCCATCAGTCTGGGCTTGCTGGCAATTTTGGCGGGAAGCATGGCGCTCATTTTTTCCGGGGCGCGCCGCTCGAAGGCGCTTGCCAGGATGCAGATGGAGTTCGTTGCAGGCGTGTCCCATGAATTGTGCACTCCGCTGGCCGTGATCAATACGGCGGCGGAGAACCTGGCGGATGGAGTGGTGGAAAACGCCGGGCAGATGCAGGAATATGGCGGGCTGATTCGCGGGCAAGGGCGCCGGCTCGAGCGTTTGGTGGATGAAGTCTTACTGTTTACCGCGGGCCGCTTCGGACTGTCCGGCTACGAACTGGAGCCGGTCGAAGTTGCTCCCATCGTCTCTCAGAGCTTGTCCACGTCCGAAGCCAGCCTGCACGACGCCGGATTCACGGTGGCGAAAGAGATCGACGGCAAACTTCCTCCCATCGTGGCCGATCCGTCCGCGGCCATCACCTGTATCGAAAATTTGGTGAGCAACGCGATGAAATATTCGAATTCGAGCAAGTGGATCGCGATCCGTGCCTACCAGGATTCGGCCGGCTCCAAACCAGAAGTGGCGATCAGCGTGGAAGATAAAGGGATAGGAATCCCTTCCGGGGACCTGGCGCATATCTTCGAGCCTTTTTATCGCGTTCAATCCGTCCGGGACAATCAGATTCGCGGTGTGGGTCTCGGCCTTTATCTCGTCAAGCGAATGATGGAGGATATGGGCGGACGAGTGAGCGTGACGAGCGAACTCGGGCGGGGCACGGTCGTGGTCCTGCATTTTCAGCTGGCGGATTTGGCAGGCCGGACGGATCGAAACGACGCATAGCGGAAGGATTTCAAATCTCAGATTTCAAATTTGAAATTTCAAATTGTGAGAATTGAGATTTGCAATCTTAAATGTGAGATTTGAAATTGTGATTTTTGCACTCCTGGAACAAATGAGAAAAAGCGCATGGCTGCGAAGATCCTGATCATCGAGGACGAACCGGGCCTGGTCACGACTCTTCGCGACCGCTTGCACAAGCACGGTTATGTGGTCAGCGCGGCCCGGGACGGCGAGACCGGCCTGGAAATGGCGATGCGCGAGCCGGTTGACCTGATCCTTCTGGATCTCATGCTGCCGGGACAGAATGGGTTGACCGTGTGCGAGAAACTGAGAAAGGCCGGATCGACCACGCCCATCCTCATGCTGACGGCGCGCCGCCAGACGAAAGATAAAGTGGCCGGACTGAAAGCCGGAGGCGACGATTATTTGACCAAGCCGTTTCAAATGTCGGAGCTGCTGGCGCGAGTCGAAGCGTTGCTCCGGCGCGCGGCCACGGTCCCGGAAGTGGCGCCCGCTCGATACCAGTTCGGATCCATCACGATTGACACGCGGAGCACGGAAGTCACGCGCGACGGACACGTCGTGCCGATGTCCGCCAAGGAATTTCAGTTACTCCGATATTTTGTGGAACATCCGAACGTCACACTCTCCCGCGAAGAGCTGCTGCGCGAAGTCTGGGGCTACGGCGATCGTCAGTCCTCTCGCACCGTGGACGTGCACGTTGCCTGGCTGAGGCAAAAGCTGGAATCCGATCTCAAGAATTCCAAGTTCATCCTCACGGTGGTCGGCTTCGGATACAAATTCGCGGGTTGACCGGCAAGGAATCCCATTAAATCGATGTTAAGAAGGTTTTACTTCGATTTAACTCCGCCTGCGCGCTAAGACGCCTGATAATGTTGGAGAGCGTGCAGGACATTGAGAATGGGCAGGTTCATTAATGCCAGGTCTGCTCCAGAGGTGATCTATGCGAAAGAGAATCACGGCTTGGTTGATTGCCGGGATTGCGTTGCTTGGGATTTCTGATTCCGCGCTGGCGCACCATGGTCGCGCAGGTTATGACGCATCGAGGGTCTTTACCATCATGGGAACCGTCTCCGCCTTCCAGTTTTCGAACCCCCACGCGCAGCTCTTTCTGGACGTGAAGGGCGGCAAAGGCAAGATCGAAAAATGGGTTGGGGAAGGCACGAGCCCGAACATGCTTGTTCGGGAAGGCTGGGACAGAAAGACCATCAAGCCCGGGGACCAGATTACAGCGACCGGGCATCCCGCGCGCGACGGCTCAAATAACATGCGGATCGAGAAAATTGTTCTGCCCAATGGCAGGGAACTGACGTTCGAGGGGCCGGGAGGAATTTGATCCGGATTTTATGGCAAGGCAGGCGGTGAAGCTGCAGCATGTTGCAGGAGTAGCCCCGCAAATTTGAATCGTGGAGAGGCTCTAAAAAATGCAATTCATTATTTCGATTTGTGAATGGCTGGAGCAAACAATGGTGGGCACGTCCATTCGGGAATCCCTGTGGCTTTTTCCAGTCATAGAAACGGTTCATATTTTCGGAATCATCTTGCTCGTGGGCGCCACCTCGATTCTGGATCTACGCCTGATGGGATTGACGTTTCGCGACGAGCCGGTTTCCAAGCTGGCGCGGCGGTTTCTGCCCTGGGCCTGGGCGGGCTTCCTCATTCAGGTCACCACGGGACTCCTGCTGTTTTCCTCCGAAGCCACCAAAATGTACGGAAACCTCGGGTTCGACATCAAAATGCTGCTGATCCTTG
Source organism: uncultured Acidobacteriota bacterium (assembly GCA_963740035.1). GTDB lineage: Bacteria > Acidobacteriota > Terriglobia > Acidiferrales > UBA7541 > Palsa-360. Next base: position 57,727 of record CAVUDA010000033.1, on the reverse strand, counting down.
TCGCGGGACTCAATGCGTTCGTGTTCCACGAGATCGCCTACAAGAGTGTGGGCAAGTGGGAGAACGATCCGGTGGCGCCGCTCGGCGCCCGCGCTGCGGGATTGATTTCGATTCTGTTGTGGTTCGGCATCGTAGCCGCGGGCCGTTGGATCGCTTACGTGTAACGGCACGATGCGGAAATTCTCAAAAAACATCGGTTGTGACTTACATCACCGAACGCGACACCTCAGAGGCATATAGTGTGCGACACTGCAAGCGCTGGAGGTGTTTCATGAGAAGCAAGTTCCTCAGTCTCCTTGTGGTGGCCGCTGGTTTTGCGCTGGCTTCGAGTTCGATCTCCGCTCACCACGGCGTTACGAACTACGACATGAAGAAAACGATTGTGCTGACGGGAACGATAACCGCTTTCGACTGGTCCAATCCCCATTGTCTGGCCTATCTGGATGTAACAGATGACAAAGGCCAAGTCAGGCATTGGACACTCGAAATGGCCTCGACGTTTACCATGACCCATCGGGGATGGGATAAGGATACGCTCAAGCGCGGAGACCAGGTCACGATCGAAACTCACCCCGCCAGGAATGACGTTCCTATTGGCATCACTTCAGGTCCCGGATTCGCGTTGAAGGTTGTGGTCAACGGCAAAGAGACCCCATCCCGATAGGAAGGGGGCTCGCAACTTTTTGGATGGCTTCAGAAGGAAGCAACAAGGTAGTAGCCGGTTAAAGAATTTCCAGGAGAGAGCAGGAATGGATTTGAGCCCGCACATGGAAAGAGGCGGCTGCAATTTTTCATGCCTCAAATCGTTTGGTTTGCCGCCCATCAGACCGCGACGCTTTATTCTCCTACTGACGCTGGCGCTGATCCCCTGTCTTGCGATTGTCGCGCGGGCGGACACGGTGGGAAGCATTTCGGGAACTGTGACGGACCAAACGGGAGCCGTGATTCCGGACACCATGGTGACCGCCCTCAACCTGGACACCACCGTGCAACAGACCACCAAGACCAACGCCAATGGCTTTTACAATTTCACCGCCCTGCCCGTCGGCCGGTATGAGATCGAAGTCATTCGCGAAGGGTTTGAACCCTACAAGCGCACCGGCCTCGTCGTAGACGTCAATTCTCAGCTGCGAGCGGATATCACGGTGTCCATGGGCGGGCAATCGGAAGAGGTTGTGGTTTCCGCGACTTCGGTGCAGGTCGAGACTCAGAGCACCCAAATGGGCGATGTCGAAACCGGCCAGGTGATAACCGCAGTCGCCCTGAACGGAAGGAGCTTCACCGATCTGCTGTCGCTTCAACCCAGCATCGTGCCAATGTCGACCCAGACGAATGATTCGGTGGTCATGGCGGGAGTCACAGTGGCGATCACGCCTTCCGGCAACCTCAATGCCGGGAACCAATCCATCAACGGGCAACGGGAGGATGCCAACGGATTTCTCGTCAACGGATCCGACGTCAAGGAGTTGATGAACGGCGGCACCGCGATCATTCCGAATCTGGATTCCATTTCCGAATTCCGCGTGCTGACCAACAATTTCGACCCTGAATACGGCAACTATGCCGGCGGCATCGTGAACGTGGTGACCCAGAGTGGAGCGGACCAGATTCACGGCGACGTCTTCGAGTTCCTGCGCAACACCGATCTCGATGCGAAGGGCTTCTTTGCCACGCACAGAGACACCTATCAACAAAATCAATTCGGCGGCACGCTCGGTGGCCCGATCAAAAAAGGCAAGGTCTTCTTTTTTGGAGATTATCAAGGAACCCGGACCGTCGAAGGTCTGGAGACGGGATTGGTAAATGTCCCCAGCGCCGCCGAGTTGCAGGGCAATTTCGCCGACACGGCCATCCCGGCCACTTCGAGCACCCCGGCCGTTCCTCCTTTTAACACTCTAGTTCCAAGGTTCCCATCCAACCACACCAGCGACTAAGTGGGTGCAAGTCGTACAGGGAGCGGGGTTGGCGGCGCAGCTTCAAAATTCGCTGGATTACCGGCCCGTTTCTTCAGGCGAGCCGTATTTCACGCCGGGATGCACCAGTGCCACGTGCGTGTTTCCGAACGCCATCATCCCGCAGAGCGCCTGGACGGTTCCGGCCCAGCACCTCTTGCAATATATCCCGCCGCCCAATGACGGCCCAAACACGTTCTCCGGCGAGGGAGATGAGCGGCTGCGCGACGACAAAGCCAGCTTTCGCATGGATACAAACTCCATGCGCTGGGGGAATTTCTCCGCCTACTACTTTTTTGATTATTATCACGTCATCAACCCGTTTCCGAGCGGACAGGGCGGCGCGACCATTCCCGGTTTTAATGGCATCAATTTCGGCCATTCGCAACTGATCAGTTTGAGCAATACCAAGACGTTCGGCACGACCTGGGTAAACGAAGCACATTTCAGCTTCATGCGAAGCCATAACGTGGTGGGACAGCCGTCCGGCGGGCTTGGCGTTAGCCTGGCCTCCCAGGGTTTCAATACAAATCCAGCCCAGGGGGGCATCTTGCCCTTGGCTCCCCAATTCGAAGGGGTCGAAAACACAGTTTTCCAGGGCGACTTTGTGATGGGAGTGCCGATCACCAATGTGAACCAGGCCAATAACACGTTTTCGGTGAACGAAAGCCTTTCCAAAGTCCTGGGCAGTCACACGATCAAGGGCGGATTCGAAGTGAGCTTCGAGCAGGTAAACGTGATTCCCAATGCGATATTTGATGGCACGTTCATATTCGACGGCTACCAGACCGGCAACAATTTCGCGGATTTTCTCATCGGCGCACCGAACCAATTTAACCAGCAGGACTCAGCGTCATACTATCCCCGCCATAAATATGCGGCCTGGTATGGGCAGGACTCCTGGCACATCAAGTCGAATCTCACTTTCAACTATGGGCTGCGCGTGGAGTTGATGCAGTATTGGTCGGAAAAATACGATCAGGTGCCGACCTTTAATCCCGGAGAACAATCGAAGGTGTATCCCAACGCATTTCCCGGGTTGGTTTATCCGACAGATCCCGGCATTCCGAATACATTGGTGCCGGAGAAGTTTCGATTTGCTCCGCGGTTCGGCCTTGCGTACTCGCCAAACAAAAGTGGCGGGCTTTTAGGAAAGATTTTGGGAGGTCCCGGAAGCAGCAGCATCCGCGCGGGCTACGGGATAATGAACTCAGTCATTGAAGGAAATACGCTCGGCGTCGACGAACCCCAACCTCCCTATGGTCTGAGCGGCACGGTTTTCAACGGACTCTACGCCGCGCCCTATAATTTGGCGGACGGGACGATCGCGGCTTCGCCGTATCCGCTCACCTTTCCACCGCTGAATGCCACGGCGAGCCATCCGAATCCCATCCCTTTCAACAATATTTATAACCCGCAGTCCGGCATGACCGCGCCTCCACCGTGGAATACCTATCCCTATACTGAGGATTATTTCCTCTCGTTTGAGCGCCAATTGCCCTGGCAGACCGTCTTGAGCATCAGCTACGCCGGGTCGGAGAGTCACCATCTGCTTCTTGTGTATTCGGCAAATCCGGGTAATCCGGCGCTTTGCATGGCCCTCAATCAGCCTGGCATTCTTCCTGCCGGGGCATCCTGCGGCCCAGGCGGTGAAAACACGAATTACAATTTGGCGCAGCCGTTCACCTTTGGCGGCGTCACTTTTCCGGCAGGCACAGTCCTTCAGGGTACACGCTTCGGCTTGAACCCGAACCTGATTAACAGCAATGTGGCTGCGGGAAATTATTTCGGGAACGACGACTACGACGGCAGTATCGGAAACTCGAACTATAACGCACTGCAAGTTACCGTTCGAAGTTCAGTGAAGAGCCTGACCTATTCCCTTTCCTACACCTACAGCAAGTCCATCGACCAGGCCTCGTCCATCTCCGATGCCGTCGATCCTTTCAATTTCAATTTCACGCGCGCCCTTTCGGCCTGGAATCTGAAGCACAACTTTGTGGCAACCTACGATTACCGGCTGCCGCTGCAACGTCTGTCAAATCGCTTTCGTCGCGCGCTGGAGGGCTGGGAAATTTCCGGCGTTACTCGCGCCGCTAGCGGCTTCCCGGTCACTCTGAGCACGAACGGCGACAACTCCTTGCAGGGAAGCAGCCCGAATGGCGTCAACAATCGCTATCTGGACTTGCCTGACTTCGCCGGTCAGCCTCTGAAAATCAGCTCCAACCCCCGGGCCAACGGTCTACAGTATTTCAATCCCGGCGCTTTCGCGAGTAATGCCACAGGCACCCCGGGTAATGTGGCGCGGCGATATTTCTCCGGGCCTGGCATGTTTAACACGGACGCGGTGCTGCATCGAAATTTTGAAATCCGCGAAGGGAAAGTGCTACAGCTACGCTTGGAAGTGTTCAACCTTTTCAACCACGTACAATTCTTCGGTCCGGCGGCGGTAAACGGCGACGTGGACAACACGCTGCTATTCGGGAAAGTGCAGAACTCAGCGGCCCCCAGGCTGATGCAGCTCGCCGCCAAGTTTACGTTCTGAGCGACGCGCCCAGGAATCGCGCCGGTCTTACGCGACCGGTTTGCTTGTCCAGGAAACCCCGACCAGCGCCGCCATCCCCACCACGAATGCGAGCAGCACCACCCGCATGAGCGAATCGGCGGCATCGACGAGCCCCATGTAAACGGTCAGCGAGACGGTCGCGAAGAATGCAACCACCAAGGCAAGACAGATCATGAGGATTGTAGCGCCAGGGCCCTTAGGCAGACCCTCCGATACCCGGCGCAGAACGTGAATCACCAACAACACGAGTACGATAAAGTCGAGCAGGCTGAGTAGTGTGTTCATGGAGCGGGAGGATACGTCAAGATCCGCCCCAATGCAAGGCGATCGCGCGGGGCTCGCACTGTTATCTGGTTGGGACTTGTGCGACGCGAATCGTTTCGCAGGAAGAGAGGAACGAAGCGCGCTGTGGCGCGCTTCGTTCCGGATGAATGCAGGTACCGTTAGTCCGCGGGCGGCTTCGGCGGAGAGGGTTTTGTGAACTTGGCATCCTCCACCGGCGCGTTGGCTTCGACCTGCGACCATTTGTAGGTTCGGTTTCCTTCCGCGCTCACGACGCGCATGGTAAACGGAACCTTGACGCCGCTGACGTCGCGATAGTCTTCGTAAAAGGTATCCTCGGGGAAGGACCCGATCACGCTTTGCATGGTGGTATAGGTCCGCACGAGCAATCCGGTTTGCGCATCGAAATTGATCCGGTCGATGACGGGAAAGCCATCCTTGCGCGTGCCCACCACGCGATACGTATCGCGGTCGCCGATTTTTTCCATCGCATCGACCTGAACGTTTGTATGGCCGTCTCTGAACTCGAGGGCAGGGAACTTTTCTCCCAACTCGACCAGCATTCGCATCTCATCCCCCGTATCTTCGCGAATGGGAGTGTTGTGCCAGGCGATGGTTCCGTCGTAGCCCGTCGAGACCGTTGGCCTGCCCGGAAATGTAACGGAAATGACGCCCTTCGGGGCTTTCACATAGTGCTCCGCCGGAACGGTTCCCATCATCGGGGGCGGCGGCGGTGGCCCGCCTGGAGGGCCTGGGGGCGGGGGAACGAGCATGTCAGCGGTTCCTTTAAAAGAGAGAGCCGTAATCTTGTTGACCGCGGCTTCGCCTCCAAGGGCCTGCTCGTACTTGCTGAAAACGTCTGCCACCGAGGGAAGCGGTGCGGCCGATGCTGCAGGTTTCGGGGCCGGCGCCGGTCCTGTCATTATGGTTGCGGGTGCTTTGCTCGGCGACATGCCGGGATCGAGGTCCGAAAAGTTCTTGAGAGCGAGAGGCGGGAAAATTTCCTTGGCCGCCGGGTCTGTGGGCACTTTGTCGCCAGTGAGTAACAACGTAGTTTCGGCTTTGGCGACGCCGCGATGGCAGGTGTAGCACGTCACTTCGCGCTTGGCGTCAAACACGGTGTTGTTCAGAGCCATGGTCATCTGGATCATGCTGCGCGCAACGTGTTTCTCGCGCTTGTCCTCGGCATCAAAATGGCCGATCACGTGGCAATAGCCGCAACCGACTCCCAGTGCCGTGGTGATGTATTCCATTGCGGGATGAACCTGGTCGGCCGGAATGCCTTTGAGCGCTTCGATTTTCTTGTAGAACTGATCGGCGGTTTTGCCCTTCATGTCGGCCGCGAGCGGCGCCGGCGCCGGAGGAGCCGCCGCCGGAGCTTGCGCGTGCAGGCTCGGCGCACTCGTGCCGAGCGCGACGATGGTCATTGCCAGTATTCCCACGATCCCGGAAACATCGCGCACACAAAATTTCTTGTTCATACTTTTTGGGTTGTCCTCTCGCTGATTTTTGTTTTGGGCCAAGATCGCACCTCCGTGACAGCGCGCCCCTTGTAAAGAGCCGTTATTCGTACACACGCAGGTCGAATCGAATTGCTCAACCTGGTGGATCGGATGTGGGCCTAATCCTAAGTCATTGCGCGCCTTAAAAGCAATGAGCGAACGAGGGGCTGCCCATGGCGGGACGCTTGGTTCCAAGCAGTGAAAAAAATTCTGGCTAGTGACAGAAGAGCCCGTTTGGGACTACTCTCTGACAACGGTGTAGCTCTGGAGGGAGACACATGAAAATTCGCGCGGAAATTTTTGGGTGGTTTCACTCATTCATGTTTGCGGATCGGGCTCGCAACGCTGCTCTGCGCCGCATTTGCAAATATTCCGGCGTTGGTGCGGATTGCACCACGTCGGCCCTCAGCGCCCTTGGCGTTTCCAGCATGACGATCGCGTCCGCGACGGTCGTGCCGCCGGCCGAGTCCAACCCCGAGTATTGCGACGTGAAAGGTTCCGTCGCCACTTCCGGCGACGGCGCCGAACCCGGCTCCGCGAATTTCGAGATCATGCTTCCAGCCAACTGGAACCAGAAATTCGTCTTCCGCGGAGTCGGCGGCCTGGCAGGCTCTCTCACCACTTCGGCGAATCCCGCCGACCAGGCTGTGTTCCTCGCGAGAGGTTACGCCACCGCGATTACGGACACGGGCCACCTCGTAGCCAACCCCACGTGGGAATACACCGCGCCGGGCTCGCCCGACATGCCGAAAATCGTCGACTACTTCTTCCGCGCCGTCCATGACGTGACGCTCGCCGCGAAACAACTCGTCAAAAATTACTACCGCGCGGAAACGATCCGGCGCTCGTATTTCGATGGCTGCTCCAACGGCGGCAAGATGGGCCTCATCGAGGCGGCGCGCTTCCCGAGCGACTACGACGGAATCATTTCCGGATCGCCCTGGCTCGATCCTGTCGGCACATCGCTGTGGACTCTAAAAAATACAAAGGCGCTGCTCGACGGCTACATTCCCGCCGCGAAATTCCAGGCGGTCAACGCCGCAATCCTGAAGCAATGCGACAAGGTGGACGGCGTCGCCGACGGCCTCATTCAGAATCCCGCGAAGTGCACGTTCCAGCCGGACGCCCTGGTACCCGAAACACTCTCGCAGAAACAGGCGGATGCGCTCAAGCTGATCATGAGTCCTGTTCGCGACGAGCAGGGCAAACTGATTTATCCCGGAGCCTCCGTGGGCAACCTGGGGCAAGACAATATGACGGTTCGCGGCCCAACGAATTATCTGGAAACGCCACCCGCCGATCCCAAATCCGCCAAGCCCTGGGGCGACGCCGCGCTGCCCGCAAATTGGTCCCTCGCCCAGAACATCCTGATGAAACTTGCTTACTACGATGCGGACAAGGACATGAACAACACGATCGAGCAGAACGGCGTGGTGAAGGCCGATGCTCTGAACCTCGTGTACTCGCGTCTCGCCGCCGACGTTCCCGACGACCCTTCGGCATTCGGCGCCTATTTCGCGAAAGGCGGAAAGCTGCTGATCTACCACGGATACGACGACCTGGTCATCTCTCCCTACAGCAGCATCTGGTTCTACGAGGACCTCGCGCAAGAAAATGGAGGCTACGAAAAAGTCCAGCAGAATGCGCGTCTCTTCATGGTGCCCGGAATGCAGCACTGCGTCGGCGGCGCGGGGCCAAACTCGTTTGACACTTTGAGCGCCCTCGAACAATGGGTGGAAAAGGGAATCGCCCCCGACGCGATCCCCGCGACGCATTCGACAAACAACACAGTGGATCGCACCATGCCGCTCTGCAAGTTCCCCGAGAAGGCTCACTACAAGGGAAGCGGCAATCCCAACAGCGTTTCCAGTTGGTCTTGCCCGCAAAACGACAAGTCGCTGTTGGCTGTCGGTCCCAACGGCATCCAGGCGGGAGTGAACGCAACCGTTCCCGCGCGCGTCAGCGCCCCCGCAAAGCAGGCGTTGCGGAGTGGAAATTGAGGAGAGCGGATCGCGGCAGGTTTTTGTAGGACGGGCTTCAGCCTGTCGGCTTTGAATTTGAGAAATTTTGGCCGTCAGAGGGAAGGCCGTCCAACTTTGGCAAACGAAAGCGTTTTGAAATTTTTCAGATCAAGTATCGGTCAGGCTATTTGCCGCCCTCCGATTTCTGTTGCATGTCGCCGTACGTCACATTGTCCTCGCACACCATTTCTCCAAGATTCCAGTCCGGCTTCAGTTCGTAGGTCGCGTGTCCACCCCAGGGTTTGGTGTACGCCTTCGGGTCTTCGATCGTCGTGTCAATCGTCAACGTGTCATGATTCACGCGCCGTAAGCGCTCCACAACGTGCAGATCCTCGGTGTGCGGATGGCCGTCATTGTCGAGCCAGGTCTTGTCGTTAAAACCCACCGTGTCCACGACGAGCGTATCACCCTCCCACCTGCCAATCGAGTCGCCCATCCAGGACGGATTCAAATCCTTGGGATGCTCGCGCCCGTCGGTGTAAATATTGCGCACGTAATGGTCGTACTCGAAAAGCATCAGCACGCGGCCGGGAATGTTCGCGATCTCCACCGGCTCGCCTCGAATGAGATAGATCCTCGGAACTCCGGGCGGAAAGCACTGCAAGATCGGGTCGTTTGATTCCGTTATCGAAACCGAGTTGGGCCCGACGTTGGGCTTGTTGGCCTTGAATTTCTCTTCGGCCCAGGGAGTCATCGGCGGCTTCTCGCTGGAAAGGGCAAACGCAAGCTCATAGATGGTGTACTTGCGAGCCTTGTCAGGCGCGCGCCGCGATCGCCGCCAAACTCCTGACAGGTCCGCCGGCGGAGTTGCCGCATGGGCCTTTGCTACGCCTGAATTGGCGAGTCTGAGCGAAAGTCGCGGGCGAAGATACAAGCGTGGCAGCCACCACCGCAAGCGTCAAACCCAATAAACAAATGCGCATTCCTGAATCTCCCTGGCGGTCGCTATTGCGCGTAATCCTCGCCGCGATCCATCACGGTTTCCTTGCCGTTCGGAAACACGACCTTGCGCAGGCGCATGATTTTCGCGCCGCTCTTGGCGACGTTGCCGACAAACGTGATCTGGTCTCCGGGCTTGAATAAGGTTTTGTTCCATCCCAGCCGGGACATCGTGGTCAGGCTCGGCGCTTCGGCGGTCCATTTTTCAACTTTGCCGTCAGCGCCCGTCGCATCGAACCAGATTTCGGTGTGCGGATTCATAAATTGAAAATCGGTGACCGTGCCCTTGTACGTGGTCAATTTCGTGTCGTATACCGACGATCCGTGGTGCGCCGCGACCGAAGTGGACAACAGTGCCAGGCCAATCGTCACCGCCAGAAAATGGAAAATCTTGCCTTTCATGGAATCACCTCGCGAATCGCGCGAATATCGCACTGCCTTCCGAATGTGTCAACGCAAAACCATCCGTTGGGAATTGAATCGTTAAGTGAACAAGAATTATTTTGCCGGAGCATCCGGCGTCGCGGATTCCGGAGCATCGGCGGGAGCAGGGCCTACGCGCTCGATCACGACGCGCTGGATGTGAATGGGCGTCACAGGCCTGTTGCCGGCGTCGCGTTTCACCTCGGCGATCGCTTTCACAACGTCCGAATTTTCGCACTGCCCCCAGATCGTGTATTTGCCGTTGAACGACGGATAGGCGCTCTCGGTGATGAAGAATTGCGAGTCGTTCGTGTCAGGCCCGCTGTTGGCCATGGCCAGCCGTCCCGGCGTGTCGAATTTGAGCGAAGGCGCGATTTCGCTCTTGTACGGGAATCCCGGCCCTTCGAGGGCTGTCGCTCCTGTGCCCGCAAATCGCCCCCCTGAATCATGACCGGCGGAATGACGCGGTGAAACGATGAGGCCGTCAAAGAAACTTCTTGCGTTCGGCCTGCTTCGTTTCCGGATTTACGTATGAAAGTTTTCCGATTGCCAGCCCCACCATCGTGCGCACGGTGACCGGCGCTTCCGCCTCAAAAAGCTTGCAGGCGATCTTTCCTTTGTCTGTCTCGAACGTCCAATACAGCCCTGGCTTGCGCTTGTCGGCCGGCGTCGGTCCGGCGCTGGCGGCAGGCGCGAGCAATAAAGACGCCGCAAGCGTCCCAATATTTAGAAGCGCGGCGATGAAGCGTTGCCAGATTTCGCCTGGGATTTCGTATTTCGCATCGTCGATTTTCCTCTGTGCTCTCTGTGTCCTCTGTGGTGAAATCCGAAAAACGCAAAGCATATTACTTCCTGACGTATTTCTTCAAATCCATCGGGCCGACTTCCGCTCCATACACATTGCCCTGGTGATCCACCGCCACGCCTTCCGCCGCGCTGGAAGCCCCCTTCGGCGCCGGATCCGGAATGAAGGCCGTGACCTTGCCGTCTTTGGCGCTCCCGATCCGGATGCCCCTCTTGCATCCCGGGTTATATCCGTATCCCGGAGTATCCGTCGACTCCGAGTCGGCCACGTACATAGTGTCGTCCTTGTCGATAAAAATCCCGCTCGGCCGCCCGAACTGCTTCCACTCGGCGATGAACTTGCCGTCCTGATCGAAAATCTGGATGCGATTGTTGGAACGGTCGCCGACAAAGAGCCGCCCCTTGGAATCGAAGGCGAGTGTGTGAGGCGCGTTGAATTCACCGGGAGCCGATCCGAGCTTGCCCCACTCCTTGATGAATTTCCCTTGCTTCGAGAACTTCACGATGCGCGCATTGACCACCGAATTCGGCGGAGAACCATGCCCGTCCGCGACGAAAATATCCCCGTTCGGAGCCACTATGACGGCCGAAGGCCGGTTGAATGTATCTGGAGTATTGCCGGGGACGCCGGCCTTGCCGAGCGTCATCAAAACTTTTCCATCGGGGCTGAACTTGAATATCTGGTGGCCCTTTCCGTGTTTGCCCACGTCGTCGCTTGTGGCCATTCCTCCGACTCCGTCGGTCACCCATACGTTTCCATCTTTGTCCACGAAGATGCCGTGCGGAAGTATGAACATACCCGCGCCAAAATTTTTCAGAAGTTTTCCGGATGGCTCAAACTCAAGGATTGGAGCAAGGCTCGAGTCCGTGCAACTATTTGCGCCACACCGGTCATACGTCCAAATGTTGCCGTCAGGACCGATCGCGACGCCCGAGGTCGATCCCCACTTCCTGCCGTCGGGGAGTTGCGCCCAGTTGGTAACAGTCCTATACGGATTGGGCAGATCGTTCGGAGGGGGATAGCTCGCCTGGGCGCGCGCATTCACTCCAGAAATTGCAAGGATCGCGATGCCCACTGCCAGCTCGAAGCCTGCGGCGCTTCGATGTCGCATGTTCGGTCCTCCCTCAAAAATTGCTGATGTCCGATACGTTGCGTGGATTCTACCACTCGGCAAGCGAGTTTCCAGCCTAGCCGAGCCACAGTTGAAAGCAAACATCCGGCAGCCTACAATCTGCGCTTCATCCAGATTCCGGCCGGCTAGGGGAGCATGGTGACCAGTTCACTCGCGAAGGCACTCTCCTCAGGCGTTCTGTGCGCCGCCGCGCTGTGCCTGTTCTGCATCCCCGTTTCCGGCCAGACTCCTGCGGAAATTCAGACTATCGCGAATCGGACTGCCGAGCGTGTCGCAAAGACTCACCAGTTGCACATTTTCCTTGCAGGCCTTCAAGAATGCCAGATGGATTCTGTGGTTTGCGCTTCGTTCGAGGCATCCGTACGCGCCGGCATTGAAAAAATAATCCCAGGCGTCCGCTTTATTAAGCGAGAAAGCGTCATCAATATACTCGAAGGCAGAGGATTCATCGCGTTCGATGCGTACTTTCCCGATGTACTGAAAGCGGTGGCAACTTCGGCGGGCGCCGATATTCTGGTGACCGATTCCCTGCAATGGCAAAGCGATGGCTACGAGTTAACCAGCGATGTGTACGACGCCGTTCAAGGGAAGAGGCTCGAACAATTTCGGGCCATGATTCCACGGCCAGTGCCGGATTCCGGCGGAGAACCTCTCGTATTCAAGGATCCGGAAAGCGGAGCCTCCATGATCATTCCAAGGGGCAAGCAACCCCGCACTCCACTTGTCGAATATCCGTCATGCGAAAAATGCCCCGACGCACCCTATACCCCTGAAGCGCGAGCCAATAGAATTCAGGGTCGCGTCCTCCTTTTGCTGACCGTAACGGAACAGGGAACAACCCAGCAGATTGGGATAATCGATGGTCTTGGCGAAGGCCTGACGGAACAAGCGATGGAGGCGGTCCAAAACTGGCACTTCAAGCCGGCGAGAGGAAAAGACGGGAAGCCCTTCGCCACGCGAATGCCGGTCGAAGTGACATTTCGCCTGCAATGATTGGCAACACGGAATTTTCTCTATTTGCTCTCGATGTTGATCGCGTAGTACCCGACCGTCTTCGTTGAAATTTCTTTCCACCAGTGGGGCGTCTTCGCCGGAATGGTGATGACGTCGCCCTTGCTCAAGTGAAAAGTCTGTCCACCTTCGATCGACGCAGCGGTCATCTGGTCGGGTTTGGTTTGCTTGGCGCCGACCATCGTTCCGCCCACGATAAACGTGGCCTCTCCATCGACCATGATGAAGATGTGGTTGGTGTGCTCATGATATTCAACTGCGCCCGCACCCCGGCGATTGGCAAGCACGAGCAGGCCAGGGTCGCTCACGATCGGCCCCCCTTTGGCCATCACGGCCGCGGCCTGATCGTGGGGGATATAGTGAACCGCCGCCGGGACACCCTCTTGCGTGGAAGCCGCGGAAGCGGCGGACAAAACAAACATCGCGAACAACGCGGCTTTCGCCAATAAATATTTCATTTTGGCCTCTTCTGAAATCGCAATTTAATTTTAGCCTTGGTTCTACTGTCCGCTGCCAACCGGCCGCGGCACATGAAACGTCATCATCACAAGAAGTCCGTTAGCGGGTTTGAATTGATGAGGCGTGCCTTCGGGAATGATCGCGAAATCTCCCTTGGTGATCGTCTGCATCGTTCCACCGTCAATCGCCGTGCCCGAGAGATTCGCGGCGTTTGTGCGCTTCTCGCCTACGACTGTGCCGCCAGTGGTCAACGTCCCGCCGCCGTCGATCACATAAACCATTTCCGCTTCCTTTTCGTGAACTGCCACCGCCCCCTCGACGGGCCGGTATTCAAGATTCGCGGTGTACGGCGCGAGGGAAAGAATGTGTTCGGCGACCATGACCTGGCCTTCCTTGTGTTCGGCCTTGGCTTTTGCGAGCAGCGCCTGCACGTCCGCGGCGGACGTGAATGTCTTCATCATCGCGGCATCCATCTGTGCGGCAGCGGCCTGGGGCAGCGCTGTTGACGCCGCCGGCGGGACTGCCGGAGACGCGGCCGGGCGCCCAGCCATCACCACCACTGCCGCAACCAGTGCCAGTACGATACTTATTCCAAGAGTGCGCATCTGTAGCTCTCCTTAACGGAATTTCCGTTTGGACTTTCCGGATGGCCACACTTATACACCCGAGGACCCTCTCCGTGAACTCAAAATCATTTTCATTTCTAATCTCTCGGGGGACTCTATCGGCAGGGAATTGAGAAAGAGATTTGGATTTCCATGAAATGGTGTGCGAACTAGGCCATCCGAGCGTACTATCTCACGTGGTTCTTAACGTTGACCGGGTGAGTTTCCTAATCAAGCCGCGGAGAATTGCATGACAAAAATGTTGGCACATTGGGTTTTGAGCGCGCTGTGCTTGCTGCTGGTTGCGCATTTTGTCCCGGGATTCTTTGTGAGGGGATTCGGCACGGCGCTGATCGCGGCGGTGGTCATCGGCCTGGTCAACGGCACGATCGGCATGCTCCTGAAAATTATTACGTTTCCTCTCACCATCGTCACCTTCGGCATCTTCTGGCTGCTGATTAACGCGCTGATGCTGAAGTTCGCGGCCCTGTTCGTGCCCGGATTCGAGGTGCGCGGCCTGTGGCCTGCGTTCTGGGGAGGGCTGATTCTGAGCCTTCTGAACATGACAGTCCGGCAACTTCTGAAGAATCGCAACGAGTAGCGCTGCTAACCGTGATTATTCGCGACAATCCTAAAGGCGCGGGGCGCTACCACTGTTTTTAGAAGTCTTCGACAGGCTTGCGGCTAAACGGGGATTTCGGCGCTCGAGGGGCGTGGGAACTGCGGTAATCCTCGAGCTCCGCGTTGGTGATGGCGTAGTGAGTGTCCGGCGGATGGTTCGCGTACGTGGCCAGCTCGCGGCGCAGCTTGCGCGAGCAAACGTCCGGCGCATCCTGAATGCGCAGCAGGCGCTCGTTGAATGCTTCAGTCGGAATCGTCAGCGTGAATTCGCGCGGCTCGGTTGAAGCTTCCCGCACGGTGAAAGTGTACTCGCGGACCAGCGCCTTCACTTCGTACCCGAGAAATTGCACAATGATCTCGTGGCTCACTTTGCGCCTGCGGCCATGGCGGGAAGGGGAACGGCTGCGACAGGTTTCTTGGCTTTCTTCGCGCGACGCCGTTTGGGCGGCGTTCCTTCCGCGGCGTCCACGACCATAATGCTGGTGACGAATTTCTTCATGCCGTGAAGGTCAAAGTCGATGGAAGTGCGGTCCGAATTGGATTCGGTAACGACACCCAGACCGTACTGGAAGTGCTTGATGTATGCGCCTTCTTCGAGAGCTTTCAAGGTCCCTCCTCGCGTGAAACACACTTGGCCTGTTTGGGCGGTGGCCGCAATTCAACCGGATCGCGCCATAAAAAATGGCCTGCAAGTGTGGACTTGCAGGCCTCCAAGAAATCTAAAGGTTTACAAGAGCAACAAACTCACCTTTGCTATTTTAACATGCCAGCACTCCCCAGCCTAACGATATCCAAGCCTGAAACGGACTCGGTTTGGCCCGGGTGGTTGCAAACTGCTGCCTGCCCTAAAAACGGGCGGCCTCTACAAAACCCAGCAACCTAAAGGGAGGACGGTTTTGTAGCGCCCGTTCCGTCCCGTGCATTTCGGGACGGAACGGGCACCTTCACAGTCAAACTGAGTCAGTACTTTATTGCCTGGATTCGCGCATCAAACCCTCAATTTCCGCATGAACAATCGCTACGGGTTTGCGCCGCGGGCAAAGACAACCGCTAGGATAAGAAAGAGCCGAAGAATACGTTCAATTCACTGGAGAAAAGATCCAATCGAACGGCAGGATACGCAGAAGCCTCGCCTTCGATACTTTTCCGTGCCAGCCGCACCGCGGGCTATCGCAGACAATTTCCTCTTTGCCGAAGATCTTCATCGCCTCATTTTCCGAGAGCGCCGGATTGGAGATCTTCCGCTGCAAATTGATATTGTGCCCGCCCTTGGGGCACGCAAACACAATTCTGTAGGCTTTACTCATACCTTATGATAGCACCTCGCGCCACGCCTGACCAGCCAGGGAAGAGCCTTATGTCCCATTTTGGGGCATTTTTAGTGCCTCAAAACGCACATTTGGCCCTTTTTTCGGTCTTTTTCCATAGCGACTCTGTAATAGGGCGTCGTGCAGGCTACCTCTTGCGGGCGTAATCCTTGTGGAATCCGTTCCGGCTGTTCTTCACGGTAAAGCTGCCGTCGGGCTGCGCCGTCAGTTGGATGTAATTCACGGCGCCCTCGTCGAGGACGCCAGTCGCGGCCGTTCCGCCGGTCCCCTGATTGGCGATGAATTGCTCCGGCATATTGTGATCTCCGGCATCATCGGCGTAATGCAATTGCCAGAGGTCTTCCAGTCCGGGTGAGGACTTGAGTGTCTCAAAGGTGGCCACGCCGCCGCCCTTTTTCGCTCCATTGTCCATGATTGCCACGCGGGGATGCTCCGCGTGCACCAGCATCGGCATGCTGGAAATGTCCTGCCCGTGATGCGAAACGACGTAGACGTCGAGCGCGCCGATGAGGTTGTTTGGGCAAGCCAGATCGTGCTCCTTGTTCCAGGTCAGGTCGCCGTAGTCACCCAAGCGAAATTTGCCGAGCGAGATCACCATGCCCACCGACTGCTTGTTTTCGCCGCCCACGAGCGGGTCCAAAGTTTCATCTTTCGGCACGAAATTCGCACACAGGGGATTGGCGGCCCCCGCGCTCGGGAGCGGCTTGACAATCGTTTCCGCGGCCGAGGAAATCACTTGAACGTCGATCCCCGTGATCGGGATTTTGTCGCCGGGCTTGGCCAGGATGTGCCGGCCCTCTCCGCGAACTTTCAGATACGCGGCGTAAGTTTGCGGGACGTTTCTGGTTTCTTCCTGGCTCGGACCGTGATCGACAAAGTTTTTGATGGGGATGAGCCCGGCGAGTTCGACCACGCCGCCGGCATGGTCACCGTGATAGTGGGTCAGCACCAGGTAATCGATCTGGCTGACTCCGGCCAGTTTTGCGACGGCGGCAATGCGGCCGGCATCGCGCGGTCCGGCCCAGCCTGTATCGACCAGCATGGATTGGCCGCTGGGCGAAACAAACAGCGTTGATTGCCCGCCTTCCACGTCGATGAAATAAGCTTCCAGCGCTTTCTTTTGCTGCGCCCACAGGATCGGCGATGCCAGGCCGAGTCGCAACAATGATCGCAAGCAAAAGCCTCTTGCGCATGATTCCTCCTAGATCTCAGGTATTATTCGGAAGGGTTGAGCGGCGGACGATTCAGAAGCAAGGTTGAACCGGTCGCAAAACGCGTCACAATCCGCCGCCTTCTATTTTACTTGGATGATTTTGGCCAAAGAACGCCCTCATCCACTTTCGTCACGGGGCCCATGCCTTTGTAGACGAATTTCTGCACCCGCTGGCCGCGATACGTCTCCGCCGTGTAAATGTTGCCCTTCGAGTCTGTCGCGATGCTGTGGACGGCGTAGAACTGGCCCGGTTGGCGTCCACCGTCGCCGAAGTTGGCAACTTCCTGAAGGGTGTCGCGCAGCAGGATATGGATCTTCTCGTTGGCTCCGTCTGACAGGTAAATGTACGTTTGCTTCGGATCTTTGGAGAAAGCAATGTCCCAAACCGATCCGTCGCCCAGGGTCCTTTTTTCGATGATCTGTTCCTTGACGAACGTACCATCCGGCTTGAAAACCTGGATGCGATCATTCACGCGGTCGCACACGTACAGCAGATTATCGTCCGCCAGTTGCGCGCAGTGCACCGGACTGCGGAACTGCTGATCGATGGGCGCGTCCGGATTGTAATTGCCGGGGTCGGTGTCGTCCGGCTTGTGTCCATAGGCGCCCCAGTGCCGCTTGTACTGCCCGGTATCGGCGTCGAACACGATCACGCGTTTGTTGCCATACCCATCGGCGACGTACAGTTCATTCGTCTTCGGATCGACGAACATTTTCGCCGGCCCCTTCAAGTTTTCGACGTCGTTGCTGCCCTTGCTCTTGAACGGATGTCCGATCTGCATCAGGAATTTTCCGTCCTGGGTGAACTTCAGGATTTGATTGTCCGCATAGGCGCCCGGTTGGCTTGCTTCGGGCACGTTGCTGGCGCCCGTATCCATTATTTTGGGATCAACCGTGCGGCCATTCCCGCCAATCCAGACGAATCCCTTGTAGTCCACAGTAATTCCGTGATTGGAATTCGGCCAGTTATATCCTTTTCCGGGTCCGCCCCAATGGCCGATCAGATTCCCGGCTTTATCAAATTCGAGAACCGGCGGCGCAGTTACGCAGCACTCCGCGCCTGGGGGATTCGTGTCGCCATATTTTTCCTTGAATTCCAGCGAGCCGCCTCGATGAATGATCCAAATATTGTCCTGGGCATCAGCCGATACGCCAATCGTCATTCCGATCACCCAATGATTCGGCAGCGGCTTCGGCCACATCGGATCCACTTCAAACATGGGCGCCTGTACGGTGGCGGCCTCCACGGCGGCCTTCTTTTCCAGCGCCCTGGCTGCAAATCCGAGCGCCGCGATGAGCGCGAGAAAAGCCGCGCCAATGCACAAATTTCGCTTCATAAATGCCATCCTCTCTTGCGAGGTGCCGATTTTTTGATTGCCGCGGCTCAGGCGAAGGGTTGAAATCATGAGACCTGAGATTGCGGCGCAGATAGCGGTAGGAGTATACACAATTCAAATTGAGATGCTCCCGAATTTTGCTTGTCAGCAGCCACACGCAACGATTACGCTTTGGGTCCATGTCCCGCAATATTGTCGCGTCTCGTACCGTCGCCGCGCTCTTGGCGCTCCTGTGTGTCGCGCCCGCGCATCCGCTTGCGGCCCACGACATTCCCAGCGACGCGACGGTTCAGATGTTTTTCAAGCCGGCGGGGAATCACCTGAATATCCTGGTACGCGTGCCACTCAAAACCATGCGTGACGTCGAATTTCCCGAGCGCGATCAGGGCTACCTGGATTTCGACCGTGTGGATCCAACGCTTCGTGAAGCCGCGAGCTTGTGGGTCTCCGATTTCATCGACGTCTATGAAGGAGACGAGCGCCTGCCGAAGCCGCGCATCGTGGAGACGCGCCTCTCTCTCGAGTCCGATCCGTCCTTTGCGTCTTACGACCAGGCGCTCGCGCATGTCACCGGCCCGAAACTCTCGAACGGCACGACCGTTTTCTGGGACCAGCTGATGCTGGACGTTCTCTTCGAGTACCCCATTCGATCCGACCGGTCCCGCTTCTCGATTCATCCCGCACTTGACCGGCTGGCCGCGCGAGTCGTCATCGCTCTTCGTTTCCTGCCGCCGGGCGGAGCGATCCGCGCGTTTGAATTTCTCGGCGATCCCGGGCTGGTTCACCTCGATCCAGGCTGGTTTCAGGCCGCCGGGCAATTCGTGAAGCTGGGCTTCTTTCACATCCTGGATGGGACCGACCATCTACTGTTTCTGTTTTGCCTGGTCATCCCGTTCCGGCGCTTCCGCGCGCTCATCCCTGTCGTGACGGCATTCACCGTCGCGCATTCGATCACGCTGATCGCTTCGGCCTACAATCTCGCGCCGGACGCGCTGTGGTTCCCGCCGCTCATCGAGACGCTGATCGCCATGTCCATCGTGTACATGGCGCTGGAAAACATCGTCGGCGGCGCCACCGTGCAGCGCCGGTGGATGATCACGTTCGGTTTCGGCCTGGTCCACGGGTTCGGCTTCTCGTTTGCATTGCGGCAAACGATGCAGTTCGCGGGCTCGCACCTGCTGGCCTCGCTACTTTCTTTCAACATTGGCGTTGAGCTTGGACAGCTTCTCGTGCTGGCGCTGATGATCCCCGCTTTGGAGCTTCTCTTCCGCTACGTGGTGGCCGAACGAATGGGCACGATCATCCTGTCGGCAATTGTGGCCCATACGGCGTGGCACTGGATGATCGAGCGCTGGCAGGTATTTCACCAGTATCAAATTCGCTGGCCGGCGCTGGAAGCGGCTCCGCTGGCGAAGGCGCTGCGCCTGTTGATGCTGATCGTGATCGCGGCGGGCCTGGTCTGGCTGGTGTTCGGATTACTGTGGCCCCGGATGGGACGACCGGAAGAAGACCCTGTTGTGCGCACGCGTTGAGATTTGTTAGTGAGTCGTGAAGGGCAGTTGTTCGTCGCCTCTAAATCGAAATGGAAAGGGCGCCTCAACTCCGAGGCGCCCAGGAAATGCTGGCCGAGTTAGCGGAGGCGTTCGGCGCGTCCTCAGGGGAAATACATCCACAGGTCATTAAACGAATCAGCTCCGCTCCCGGCAAAGAGCCAGAGATTTCCGGAGCTATCAGTCCAACTGACGCCGCCCTCCCGGCTCTCAGGGATATTTCCCGGAGCCAGTTGGCCCAGCGTGCCGAAGGTGCCAAGCTGGTCGTTGACGTTCGGTCCTTTCTTCCAGGTCCACATGTTCGTACTGACGGTGTATTCCCAAAGATCACTTAGATCCCCCAGGTTTGTTGCTGGGTTAGAAGTTGAATCGAGACCAAACCCTCCAAAGAGCCAGAGATTTCCGGACGGATCGGTCCAACTGAAAAGATCGCTCCTCGCCCCTGGAGTGTTGGCTGAAGCCGCTGTGCCCAGAGTCCCATAAGTGCCTGTCTGATTGAGAGAGTTCGCCCCGTTCATCCAGGTCCACATCTTGCTGACGGTTGAGAATTCCCACAGATCGTTGAAGGAATCCACCGTCACCGCATCCGCTTCCAGATGGCTGCCCCCGAAAAGCCAGAAGTTTCCCGACGCATCCGTCCAGGAAGCGGGACTGTATCGCGACCCCGGAATGTTTAACGGCCCCGCAGTGCCTTTCGTACCGTAAACACCTACCACATCGACGAGGTTCGATCCGCCCACCCATGTCCATTCGCCGCTGCTGATGGTGTATTCCCACAAATCATTCAGGTTGTCTTGCGTACCGGCGGAATCATTTCCAAATCCCCCAAAGAGCCAGACTTGCCCGGAAATATTTTGAACGGTAGAAAATGCTCGCGCACTGGGGACGTTGGTCGCGGCCGTCACATTCAGGGCGCCGAAATTGCCATTTTGATTGGCCAGGTTCGACCCGCCCTTCCAAGTCCACATGTTCGTACTGACGGAGTATTCCCACAGATCGTTCAAATACCCAATTGTTCCTACAGAATCGTTGCCTTCTCCTCCGAAGAGCCAGAGATTTCCGGTGGAATCAATCCAACTGACGGCGCTATCCCGCGCCCCCGGGACGTTGGTCGAAGCCGGCGTATTTAGAATCCCGTAATTCCGATTCGGGTTGACAGTATTTGATCCGCTTACCCAGGTCCATTGCCCACTGGCAATATTGTATTTCCACAGGTCGTTCAAGTCCCCGGAATTGGTAGGGGTCAAAGCGACTTCGTTTCCACCGAACAGCCACAGATTTCCAGAGGTGTCCATCCAACTGACTGCTCCAAAATTTCGGAAGCCTGGAACGTTGGTCCCAGCCGGAACATTAATTGTGCCGTAAGTGCCGGTCTGACCTGAAACGTTTGACCCGCTCATCCAAGCCCACTCGTTATGGCCGCAATCCACCGCGATGTTGGTCACATTGGCGCTGGCCGTTCCACTGCCCTTGACGACCGCGCAGGTCTGTGCCGGAGCGGAGGGTTGCGTAAGCACCGTTACGGCGTATGCGCCGCTGGTGGCGACGGCTGTGTGAAAAGTAAAAGCTCCGTTCGTCGTCAAAGTAAGGTTGTCCCCGCCATTGTCCTGCAAGACCACGCCGCCGGAGGATGCGGCAAGATTTGTCAACGTGCCTCCAATGGTGTAGGTCGTCGGAGCCGGCGGAGCTGAGTACGAGCTTCCACAGCTACTCAGAAGGAATGGCAGCGCTACCAGGATTGCAAGCCATGGGTACAAAAATCGGCAGGGAGTTCTCATATTAGATCACGCCCCCAATCGCGTATTGCTGGATCGTCTGCGAACGGGCAGATTATACATTCTGTAAGAGTCGAGTCAACCGAATGGCCTGAATTAAAAAACGGCAGGTTCCCTTATTGTGCCTTATGACCAACGGCGGGATGATCGGTCTCCTGCATGCAAGAGCCCCTTTGTCCCTGGCCGCAGGCATCCGAGGATAGGGATTCATTTCCATAGTTCAACACAATATTTCGATAAAGGAATTCGTGCGAATGATCATCCGCGGTTGCCGCAAATCTTGGCGTTTGCTTGACAACGCGGGGAAGGCGTCTAAACTGAACACGTTCCAAATCATGAATATTTGGTTGTACAAAGAGCGGCAGCCGGAGATGCGGCAAACTGGACCATCCTCGCAATCCTCACATGGCTGTGCGCAGGTGTGCCTCGGATGATCGACGTTCGCGAGGAAATCGCAAACGCTCCGATCGGGCCGTACCATCGCTTTCTCGCTCTGCTCATCGGCATGGTTGTGTTTTTTGACGGCTACGATACATTCAATCCAGCCTACGTCATTCATTACGTGATGAAGCCATGGCATCTGGCCGCGGGCCAGGCGGGGTGGCTCGTCTCCAGCGGTTTGATCGGCTTCATGATCGGCTCGCTTCTGCAAGGAAAATTCTCCGATCGATACGGGCGGCGCTCGACGCTCCTCGCGTCGCTGTGGATCGTGACGATTTTCAGCTTCGCGACCGCGGCTCTTGGCCGGTCATTCTTAACCTTCTGCGGCCTCCGGTTACTCACCGGACTCGGCATGGGCGCGCTCTTGCCGCTCGGCGTGACCTACGTCAACGAATATGCGCCGCGCCGCCTGGCCAACACTTTTTCCATGTGGGGCTGGGCGCTGGGGTGGGCCTCCGGCGGCATCGTGGCCGCAGCCATTGGAATTTATCTCACTCCGATGTTCGGCTGGCAGGCGCTGTATTACGCCGCGTCGCTGTCGATTGTCCTGGTCCTGGTTTGCCACGTGGCTCTTCCGGAGTCGCTGCAATTTTCCGCCATGCGCGGCAATTGGCAAGGCATCGCGCAGGTTCTTTGCCGCCTGAATCCTTCGCAAGCTGCGCGCTATACCGTGCCCGGTGAGAGATTCATGTTCCCGGAGCCGAGCGATCGTCCGGCTTCCGTGTCGCTGCTGTTGTCGCCCCGCTACCGGAGAACGACTCTATCCGTCTGGGTTTCGGCTTTCTTTATCTTGTTCGGGATTTGGGGACTCTCCGGCTGGGTCCCCACGGCCATGATGCAGCGCGGCGAAGGATTCGCGACGAGTTTTAGTTTCGGTGCCTTGATCCAGGCCATGGCCTTTGTCGGTTCGCTATTGTGCGGTTACATCGCGGACCGAGGCGGCAAGGACCGCGAAGCGATGGCGGTGTGGTGGCTGGGCGGCGCCGTTTCGGTCGGCATACTCGTTCTGGTCAACGTACACGCGCTGAACGTCCTCTGCGTGGGCGCCGCCGGATTCTGCATTCTGGGCGGGCAAAACGTCCTGAACAATTTCACCGCGGCATCTTATGATACCGAAGTGCGCGGCACAGCCGTCGGCATGATGCTGGGAGTGGGACGCGCCGGAGGAATTCTCGGCCCATTCGTCACAGGCTTGCTCCAGCAACATACGCCCGGCACGGCTGGCTTGTTCGTAGCGATCGGCGCGGCGTCACTGATCGGCGCCATCGCAATTCTATTTGCAAGTCCCCGGCCGTCGCGCGAGGTCGTGGCAACAGCGAGCGCGGTTGGCGTGACCTAAACACCCGCGCGATGGTGAGCCTCGGTGAGTTTGTATATCAGCATGGTTTTGGTTTTTGTAGCGCCCGCCTTCAGGCGGGCATCTGCTCGATCGTAAACTGCCAACCTGAAGGTTGGCGCTACACGAGCCCGGCAAACAAGGTTTTCACAGAGCCCCGGAGGGGCGAAAGATCGCAGCCCACCGCGTGAGCGGTGGGAACAGAAGCGCCCGAGAGAGAGAAAGCCCCGGCAGGGGCGACACACCGGGCCCCCGAATTTGAGATTTGGCTGTCAACAAAGGGAGACGATTTCATGACGCAAGGCAGGCCAGTCGCATTGATCACAGGCGCAGCCACAGGCATCGGCCGCGCGGCCGCGGTAGCTTTGGCAGCGGCTGGCTTCGACGCGGCGATCAACTACAGCCGCAGCGAACAGGCGGCACGCGAGACCGCAGCCCTCGCCCAGGCCAAAGGCGCGAAGACTCTGCTGTTCAAATGCGACGTCAGCGACGACCCGTGCGGTCCGCAAAATGCTCGCAGCCGTCAACCAGGAATTCGGACGCCTCGACGCGCTAGTGAACAACGCGGGCACCACATCGAACGTCAAGCCCGGCGATTTCGAGGCCATGACCGCCGAGGAATGGGATCGCGTCTTTGCCGTAAACGTGCGCGGAATGTTTCAAGTGACGCGCGCCGCCGCGCCTCTTCTCAAGGCCGCCCGCGGCAGCGTCGTCAACACGGCCAGCATCGTCGGCCTGCGCCCCGGACCGCAACCGCTGCCCTATGCCGCGAGCAAGGCCGCGGTAGTGAGCCTCACCAAGCTGCTGGCGCTCAATCTTGCTCCGGACGTCCGCGTCAACGCAGTCGCTCCCGGTTGGATGGAGGGCGACTGGATGAAACGCATGCTGGCGGACAGGTATGATGACTTGATGGCGCGCCGCGCCAAGAGCACGCCCTTGCGCCGCTGCGCGACCGCCGAAGACGTCGCCGAGGTGATCGTCAATCTGATTACCGGCAACCGCTTCGTCAACGGTGAGATCATTGTGATCGACGGCGGCTATGCCGCAACAACGTAGCGCCGGCGTCTCGCCGGCCTTTTTACGATGTGTGGTGACTAGAAGAATCACCGGCGAGACGCCGGCGCCACGAAGAGCCCGCATTTTTTGCCGATTCGGTGGCTTGCGTTTCACCGATCGGCGATTGCGGCGAGAATTAAAAGCTAAGGGAGGGTCACTCGTGCTGGATGGGGTCGTTCCATTTCCGCCGGAATTTGCCAAGCGCTACCGCGAAAAGGGCTATTGGATAGATAAAACTCTGGCACAGGAATACAGAATCGCTTTCGATAAATATGAAAAGCGGGTCGCGCTGCTCGACCGGGATCGCTCCATCACCTACGGCGAACTCGATCGCATGTCGGACAATCTGGCGCTGAATCTGCTGGAAATGGGATTCCATCCCCTGGACCGGATCGTGGTGCAATTGCCGAACGTCGCCGAGTTTGTCGTTCTCTATTTGGCGCTGCAGAAGATCGGCTGCATCCCCATTGCAGCGCTCATGCCGCACCGCTTTGCGGAGATCAGCCAGTTCGTGGAGCTTTCAGGCGCCGTCGCCTGCGTCGTTCCGGACCAGCAGGGCGATTTTGACTACTGCGCCATGGTCGAGCGCATTCGCCAAAAAGTTCCCGGCCTGCGTCATGGCATAGTTCTTGGACCGGCGCGCCCAGGTTTTCTTTCGCTGCCGGAATTGATCGCCAAGCCGGCGACGCTGCCCGCATCAGCGCTGGCCAAAATCCAAATCGATCCCGACGATCCCGCTATCTTTCAGCTTTCCGGCGGAACGACCGGAATTCCAAAGTTGATTCCCCGCTCGCACAACGATTACGCGTACAACTCCAAAATGGCTTCCAGAGTTTGCGCGGTCGGCGAAAATTCAGTCCTGCTCGTTATTCTGCCCATCGCGCACAACCTTCCTCTCGCGTGTCCCGGGATTCAAGGTTTCCTTTTCCACGGGGGCAGGGTAGTGCTCAGCACCAGCGCCCGGCCCGAAGACGTTTGCGCCTTGATCGAGAAACACCGCGTCACCCATATCAAAGTCGTTCCCGCGCTTCTGATCCGGTTGTTGCACGATCCGGCCGTGAGCCGTCACGACCTTTCTTCCCTGAAGATCATTCAAAGCGGCGGCCAGTCCATGCTGCCCGAAGTGCGTTTGCTCTCCAAGAGGCTCATCCCCAGCGCGTTCGTGCAGGAGAATTTCGGAATGTCCGAGGGCCTTCTGATGTTTGTGCGGCTGGACGACCCGCTGGACGTCAGCCAGGAAACGGTTGGCCGTCCGGTCTCGTCCGGATGACGAAGTGCGCCTGCTCGACGATGACGATCGCGAAATTCTCGGCGGCGAAGTCGGCGAACTCTGCTGCCGCGGCCCGTATACGTTGCGAGGCTACTTTGGCGTTCCGGAATACAATGCTCGCACGTTCACTTCCGATGGATTTTACCGTTCCGGCGACCTGATGCGGCGTCACAAATCCGGCAACTACATCGTGGAAGGGCGAAAGAAAGACCTCATCAACCGCGGCGGCGAAAAAATCAGCGCCGAGGAAATCGAAAATCTGATCCTCTCGCATCCCTCCGTGAAGAACGTTTCCTGCGTCCCCGTGCCGGACCCTGTGCTGGGTGAGCGGATGTGCGCGTGCGTCCTGCTGCGCGAAAACGCGCGTCTGAACTTCGACGAGCTGAAACAATTTCTGCTCGGCAAGGAAATCGCCAAGTACAAGCTTCCCGAGCGGCTGGAAATCATGCAGGATTTCCCGCTGTCCCCGTTCGGCAAAGTTTCCAAGAAAACGCTGACCGAGACGATTTCCCAGAAAATGATCGCGGAACAAAAAAGCAAGGACAGCGCATCGGCTTAAATTGCAAAAAGATGGATTGACCGGAAAATCGCATGAGAATCATTGACGTTCATTGCTACCCGAACACGCGCGAGTGGATCGCCTGCCAGCAGCCCTACGTCGACGCGCTCGCCGCGTACTGGAACCGCCCCTGGGTGCCGAAACAAGAGGAGGAAGTCGTCCAGGAATTCGCGGCCGCGGGCGTCGAAGCGATTCTCGTCGCCCTGGACCTGGAAACGACCATCGGCACGCCTCCCTGTTCGAACGATTTTGTTTCGGCGATGCAAAAACGCCACCCGAAGCGAATCATTCAATCCTGGGCTGCGGTCGATCCATTCAAAGGGGAGGCAGCCCTCCGCGAGGCGCGGCACGCCATTGAAGACCTCGGCATGCTGGGATTCCACTTTCACCCGATCATGGGCCACTTCGCGGTAAACGATCGCCGTCTCTACCCTCTATTCGAACTCATCAACGAATTGAAAGTGCCCGTCATGATTGACGTGGGCACCACCGGAATGGGCGCGGGAATGCCCGGCGGAATGGGCGCCAAGATCCGCCACGCGCATCCCTCGGCTATCGATGAACTGGCCGCGGATTTTCCGGCCCTGACGATCCTGGCCGCGCATCCTGGCTGGCCCTGGGTGGACGAAATGACCGCCGTGGCCCTGCACAAGGGCAACGTGTTCTGGGAACTCTCGGGCTGGGCGCCCCAATATTTTCCGCCGCAGCTGAAAAAAGATATTCGCGGCCGCCTGAAGGACAAAATTATTTTTGGCAGCGATTATCCCAGCATCCCGTATGAGCGCGTGCTGCGCGAATGGGACGAGCTCGGCTACACCGACGAAATCAAGGAGCGCATCTTCCACGGCAACGCGGAGCGCGCTCTAGGGTTCTAGAGTCCGTGAGAGTTCGGTTTAGATTTATGTAGCGCCCGTCCGCCGCGGCGGACGGGCATCTGCTTGAACGTCAAGTGCCCGCCTGAAGGCGGGCGCTACAAATACGAATCCGAGCCATTCAGGGGGTGACAGTGGCTTCTCCCATCCGTCGTGTCGTTACCGGCAAAGATGCAACCGGCAAGGCCATCGCGCTGATCGATTCCGTGGCCACTACGGTCGTCCGGCGAGAAGAGTTGGGTGTTACGAACACTCTTCTTTGGGTGACGGATTCCACTCCGGCCGACCTTTCCAACCAAGAAGATGCGGCCAATAAGAAAGTCGGCGTCGTGGCGCCTCCCGGAGGCACGATCTTCCGAGTGGTCGAGTTTGCACCGGAGAGGGAAGTGAAGGCCGACTACGAGACCCGGCTCAATATCTTTCGTGGCATCGGCCTCGCGCCCGAAGGAGACTCCCGAGAAAATCCGCGCAACCCTGCCATGCACCGGACAAAGACGATCGACTATGCATTGATCCTGTCTGGCGAGATCGACATGCTCCTTGACGATTCGGAGATTCATTTGAAGGCGGGCGATGTGGTCATACAACGAGGCACGAACCACGCCTGGGTGAACCGGGGAAATCAACCCTGCCAGGTCGCCTTCGTGATGCTCGATGCGAAAGATTAAATGGAGGACGGCCGCCTTTTGCGCTAGCAATCGTTTGCCAGTTGATCCCGATGCAAGTGCGGCGTCAAATATGCGGCGCTGATGAACCTGGTACCGGCCGCACAAATATTATGGGGCAGCGATTTTCCCTATTGCGCAATCGGTGCGACCGCAACAGGCTGGGACAATTACCAGGTCACGCTCGAGATCAAGCAGGCAGTCAATCGTGACAATGCTCTGAGGCTGTTTCCGCGCTTTCAGTAGGACAGGCTTCAGCCTGTCGGTTTTCCGCAGGCGATCCGATCACAATCCCGACAGGCTGAAGCCCGTCCTACTCGACGCGAGCGTCAAACACCCCAGTTTCGACGCGCCCGCCGCGCTTAATCTGCACGAAGATGCGATACTCGCCGGCCTGCGGAAACCCGTAAGGGAAGCGCACTTCCGGCGGAAGCGGGCCGGCCTCCTGCATGGGCATTGTTGCAGGCATCGGCATCGACATAGGCATTTGTGCGGAATCCGCAGCGCTCGTAAGTCCGTCTTGCGCCAGCTCCAAGGCCGCCATGGACACCGATCCTGCCGGATGCACGTGCGCAAAAACACTCAAATCGGAACGCACAAATTCCGCATGACCGGCCATGCCCATGTAGGGTTCCATGTCTTGCGCGGGCCGGCCGTCTTTATCCTGCACGGCAAATGTGAATTCAAAGGGAACGCCGGCTTTCAAGGGACCCGCCGGGCGTTGCCAAACGATGTGCCCGCCATCCGGGATCGGCGAGCTAATGGAATCGGCGGCGGAGGAAACCAGCGGCGCACCAGACCATGCGGAATCGTCGCCCGCGAGGGGTTTGCCTGCGATTTGCGGAAGGTAAATGTTGCCGACAAGCGTCCACGGATAGCCGCGCGGATCGACGACATCGGCAAAAACTTGATAGCGCCCGGCGGGCATGTCCGGCAAGTCCACCGCAAATGCGTCGCCCGGAATCGAGTCAGGATGAAGGTGCCACATGGCGTCCAATTCCGGAACGCGGAGAAGAAACAGGTGCATCAAGTGGCCATGATCCGGGATGACGTCGCCTAAGTGCAGATAAGCCGGAGAACGAAATTCCGCGCGCTCCGTCCGGGTGTCCGTTGCGTTCCACGCGGATCTCCAGGCGGTGGCCGTCAACGAAATTCAGCGCGGCTGTCGGAGGCTTGAAAAAATCCACTCGGCGTTGAAAGTCCGCCGCGTTCACACCCCACCAGGCTTTGCCAAGAAAAAGGAGGACGGCGACCAGAACCGCAGTGACCAGCATGGCGCGGCGCGCACGGCGATTGCGCGAATCGCTCGGGGCTTCGCCGCCTTCCAGATTGCCTTCGCGCACGATGGCGCCGACGATGAAAACCACTCCGACCGCCAGAAGCAGCATCAGCCCAAGCAAGAGCCCGGCGAGAGATTTCTGCATGGGGAGCGTTCTCTGCGCGGAAGACGGCACAGGCACGGAGACTTCCCCTTGGCCCTGTGCGCCGTCCACGAGCACGCGCACCTGTAGCGCGCCGGACTCCATCAGCCAAAGGCTGGCGGTAAAAAATTGCGGATCATCTTTGGACTGCACGGCGAGGTCGGGCGTGGGAGGCAGGTTAGATCCCGGACCCGCGAGCCGCATGGGAACGACGCGAATCGCGCGCACGTCCCCCGATTCTCCGCGAATCTGAATTTCCGCTACGCCCGGAATCACTTGAGGAACGCGAACGGTGACAAAGAGGCGGTACGGGCCGGCGCTGCCTTCGTAAAAAACGTCCGGGCTCCCGACATGGGCGCTCAGAGGCAGAGCAGCGGCGAGGAGCAGAGTTACGAGTCCGAGGAGTTGTATCCGTGATCGCATAAAGTTTTTGAGACAAGAATGAATCGCTGCGTGCTCGAGAACCACAGGAATCTGCGCGTCAACTGCCTTCGTGGCAGAGCCAGTGCTTACTAAAGCCGGCTTCGCGTTCACCTGCGAATCTCCCGCATCCATTCGCCCCAGCGAGTGCCAATTTCGATCATGACGACTGCCGCGAGCAGCGCGATGCCCATGCGAATCCAGAAGGCCGTGACGTTTGCTTCCGTCGGGACAAAAAAGTTGAGCACCCAGGGAGACCTGGGACGAACGAAATAAGGAAAATTGTTGGTCGCGAAAATCCAGTTCCGCGAAGCCGGGGACATCAGAAAATCCGCGAACGGCCACTGCACCGCAAGGAAGCTCGCGAGAAACGACGCGCCAAGCGCTCCCGCCTGGGCCCACCGGTTCCATCCTCCTATCCGGCGCCGCACTAAATCAAAAACAATTGCGGGCACGATCAGAAGCATCGGAAAATCCGGCGGGACGAGATGCGTGATTTTTTGATAGACCGGACCGAGCTTGGGCTCCGCGGGCACGAGAGGCAAGATCCAGGTGAAGGCCAGATGCGTGGCCGTGTACAGCCCCGTCGTAATGGTAGCGGCCCACGGATGCTTTGTAGCCGCCGCTATGGCGGCAAACAAGATCGGCGCGATCAGCGCCGCCACCAAATAAAACGTTGCTCCGTGCATGAAGAAACGGAAGGTGTATTCCTGAGCGATACCGACCGTCATGCCAAACAGGAAAATAAAGGAAAAGAATAGCAGGCGCTCGAGCCTGATGCGGTATTCGCCCTGAGCGCGGTTCATTTCGGAAATGATCAGGATCACCGTGCCGAAGCGGATGCCGGTCATCCCCAGCGCCAGCAAAACGTGCGGCGGGCTGAGAATCTTCACGTCCAGGCCGTAGGCCGCGTGCCACCAATTGTCGAACGGCGCCGAAGTAATCATGGCCACGCCGCCCCAGGCGCACAGGAACGCGCCCATGGGCCCGCGAAAGCCCCACATCGATATGGAGTTCGCGCGCAAGGGCGAATTTTTCTGGAAGGTGGTCGAGAGAATCAGATACCCGCAGCAAATCCCCGATATCACGCCGCACAACTGAATGAGAATGTGCGGCGTGGTCCAAAACGTGTCGCGGCCAACGCTCTCATGCCAGGAGATGTCCCACGCGCCGCCGATCACGCTGGAGATGACCGCAACGAGGCAGGACCAGATATACCAGGGCACCGAGTCCGTGGCCGCGGAAACGTGGGCGGCCGAACGGGCCTGCACCTGAGATGCTACAGAAATTGAGTCTGCCATGGCGCGCCTTTATCGCGAGAGTGACTTCCACTACGATGACAAGCACCGAGCGAAAGTTGCACTCTAGACGATAGCGATTCACCCGGAATCCGTTTTTTTGGCTCCGAAACTCATAACAATTGTATATTATCCCGCTTGTTCGCACCGTTACGAAAATTGCATTAGCCCGGTTTATTCGCCGAGGACACAGAACTTAGAAGCAACAGCGTGCAGGAAGTGCGTCGCGATATGTTGTTGCGCCGGCGTCTCGCCGGCGTTTTTGCGACCCTTGGGAATTAGTAGAACCGCCGGCGAGACGCCGGCGCCACGGTTCGCCGCGTAGCACTCCTGAATTGAACGGCTTGGAGGATGAAAAGTGTTTTCGACGAAGTGGCAGACCTCGCCGCGAAAATACGGAATCAAGATCGAGCGCGACGTCGCAATCCCCGTTCGTGACGGCGTGACGCTCGACTCGGATATTTTCCGCCCCGATGCGCCCGGGAAATTTCCCGCCTTGCTGGCGGTCCACGCCTACTCCAAGGCGGCGCAGTCCGTGGAACTCATGCCGATCGGCTTCTCCTACGCGCGCGGCTTCATGGAAACGGGCGACTTCAATTTCTACGTCCGCCGCGGCTACGCGCTCCTCATCGTGAACATCACGGGAACGCACAAGTCCGGCGGCATCTTCGGAAACATTGACCCGCAATCGATTCAAGACGTCTACGAAGCGGTGGAGTGGACAGCCCGCCAGCCCTGGTGCGACGGCAACGTCGGGATGACCGGCGTATCGCATTTCTCGCGCGTCTCCAAGCGTGTTGCGGCACTCAATCCTCCTCACCTGCGGGCAATCTTCTCGCCCTACGGTTGGACCGACATGTACCGCGATCTCTACTATCACGGAGGAATTTTCAATCACGGTTTTATGTCGCATTGGGTGTCCTCCAACGGCCCGCACTTCCACACGAAAAACACACTGAAAGAAAAATGGGGCGAGGCGAAATATTCCCAGGCCATTGAAGCCGCGCTCGCCGATCCGGAAATTTCCGCTGTTCCGTATCTGGTGGACGCTCTGAGCAATCCCGATGCGGGCGCGAATTCCATGCTCGTCGACATCATCGTGAACAACCTGTGCAACGAATTTCACAAAGAACGTACCGTGAATTTCGAGAACTCCAGAATCCCCGCTTATTTTGGCGGCGATTGGGGACTCTACGGCCTCCATTTGCCGGGCGACATCCGCGCGATCGAAAAATGGAAAGGCCCGAAAAAATTGACCATTGGCCCGCCCGTGTATCTGGACCGGCCGCTGTATCAATACGCCTACGAATCACTTCGATGGTTCGATCATTGGCTGAAAGGCATCGACACGGGAATCGTGGAGGAGTCCCCGATTCAACTCTTCATCGTGGGAGCCAATGAATGGAAGCAGGCGAACGAATGGCCTCTTCCGGAAACCAAATGGACTCCGTTTTACCTGCATGCCGACGGGCTTCTCAGCGAACATGAGTTCTGGCCAAACGACGGATCCTCCACGTACGAAGATTCGCCCGACCACCACGGCGAAGTCGAATTCAAGACGCCCGCCGATCGTGGAAAATACGGAAATTTGCGGCCCGATCGTTCTCAATTTATATGGTTCAACAACGGCGAGGGAAATTCTGTGGTTCGCATCCTTATGGCATTTCGATGCCGAGGGCCGCGGAACCTTATTAACGCGCGGCTGGCTCCGCGGATCGCAGCGAAAACTCGATCCCGCCGCATCCAAGCCCTGGCAACCCGTCCACCTGCACACGCAACGGGAACCGCTCGAACCCAACCAAATCTATGAATTCAATATCGAGATTCGCCCCTACGGCATCCTGCTCAAGCCCGGAGAGCGCATCGGAATCAAAATCAAGAGCGCGGACAATGACGTCCCCCAAAATTATCTCGAGCTGGTCGGAATCGGCCATGTTTCGAGCGCCGGCGCGTCTCAAGTGACCGTCCATCACGATGCAGACCACCCGTCTCATCTCCTGCTCCCAATCACCAGGGGCAACCGCATCGGAACGTTTATCTCCGGAGGAAAACTTCCTCCCGTTCAACGCCCTTAGATCGTAGTGGCACAGGCTTCAGCCTGTGGGTTTTTGTCCTTGCAAGGACTAACCCCCACAGGCTGGAAGCCTGCGCCACCTAAATCAATGAACGTCAAGCACGGGCAGAATGAGCTCGGACGGATGCTCAGCGCTGTGATAAATCGTGTCGGTCCCGATTTTGTCCGGCCGGTAAAAGTGGAAGAACAAAGAATCCGTCACGGGTGAATCGCCGTTGCAAATCTCCACGCGGATGCGGCTGCCCTTGTGAAACAAGTATGCAATCGGCTGCAACGGAATTTCAAACTTGTAGATGCTGCCCGGATTCAGCGAAGTCACCCGCTCGTGGGTATAGTAGGGGATTTCCTTTGTGCTGTGTTTCAGATCGCGCTCCATGTGAGAAGCCCGCAGCCAGCCCTTTGTGGCGATGAAATAGCGAGGCTGAACGCCCCGGGAGCGCTCCTCCTGGCTCTGCTCGAACTGCTCTGAAATCTTGACGATGAAATCCGTATCGCTTCGCGTCGAGGACGCATACAGAATCAATTTTCCGGTGCCGGCGATCTCGATATCGTTCTGCAATGGCTGAGTCGTGAACGTCAGCACCCCGCGAGCCGGATCGGGACCAGCCGGCCCGATCGGCACCACGCCCAATACCCAGGAAGGATGCGGATAAGTGTAGCTTGTGCTCCCGCCACCCTTGTCAGGTGCAACTGTACCCAGCCCGCCGTCGTTCAACGAAGTCACGCTCCCCGTCGGTCCCTTGCCTAGATGGAAGTGCGCGGGCTTTGTCGCCGCGGGCGGCCAAGTTTCGAACGATCTGACTTTCCCCGTATTGCGAACCAAATATTCGACATTGGGCCGTTCGTCATAGCTGGTCTTGAGGTCCTTCAAATATTTGTCATAGAAAGGGAGCAAATATCTCTGATGAAACTCCACGCCGGCGAAGTCGGACTGGGAGGACAACGGCGTGGGCGTGCCGCTGATGGCAAGTTTCTTTGGGCCGCGCGCGAGCTGATATCCGCGAATGTTTCCCGCGAGGTGCAGTTCCTGTTTGGCCCAGACGCCGATCGAGAACAAGGGCACTTTGATCTTGTCCAGAAGTTCGAACGCCGCGCGCTCCTTCCAGAACTCATCGTAGAGGGGATGCCGCTCCACTTCCAGAAAAAGGTCGGGCGCTATGTAACGCGGATTGTCACCGTTTGCCGGATAAAGATTCGGCACGCGAACGCTGGCATTGCTCCAGTACGCCAGGAATGCGCCCTCGATGCCGCCGGGATAGCCCATGAAGCGGTAGGGATCGTTCAATCCATCGTAGGGGGCAATGCACGCCAGGTGCGGAGGATTCTGAATCCCCATGAACCATTGCGACATCGCGTAATAAGACTGGCCGATGCCGCCGACTTTGCCGTTGGACCACGGCTGGCTCCCAATCCACTCGATTACATCGTACAGATCGGTCTGTTCGCGCTTTCCGAGAAATTCAAATTCGCCTTCCGAACGGCCCGTTCCGCGGACATCCGCGTGCACGTAGGCGTACCCGTGATCCACATACCACTCGATCGGTCCAGTTTCCCGCCACAGAAACATCGGCTGGGCGGGGAGAGTGTTGTTGTCGTATCGGTAGGGCGAAGTGGCAAAAAGCGTGGGGAATGGCCCAGAGCCATCGGGCCTGTAGATTCGCGCCGCCATATGGATTCCGTCGCGAACGCGAATCAGTACGTCCTTCTCTTCGATCATCGTTCCCGCTCCTGACAATTGAAAAACATTTAACACAGAAACCGCAGAGTACACAGAGAAATTCCGAGTCAACGAATTGTGCATCGGCGTGTTTCACGAGCCGCGAATCACGCTCATCAAGTGGATTGATTCCTTAGCCGGACAAGCTTATATTGCTATCACGTTCGTATCCGGATTTAGCCATCTGCGAAGGGGAGGCATTCATGGACCGCAAACTGTGGTGTTCAGGCCTCGTTTGGGCGCTCGAATTCGCGCTCGTGTTTGGCGTTGCAGCTACCGTCAGCGCCCAGAACAACAGCCAGAAGAGCGCCGGCGCCGGCGCGACAAGCACGCTTGCCGGACTCGGTTCGATCTCCGGCACGGTCAAGGCTCCCAAGGAATTCAAAGCGGCAAAAGTGTACGTCAAGAATGTGGACAGGAACGTGGTCTACATGGTGTTCACCGAGAGCGGCCGCTATCAGGCGGTGGATCTTTTCCCCGGCAACTATGAAGTGAGCGCCACGAAGAACGGATTCACCAGCAGCGATGTGCAGAAAATCACGATCGCTTCCGGTGGAAGCGCAACCGCGGATCTTACCTTGAAAGAGGGAACCTACCGCCCGAACCAGCAAATGCGCAGCGGCCTTCCCAAGGGCGAGCCGCTCGTTTCCTACGACGAGTTGTATCCGCCGAGCCACGCGCGCCAGACGATCGAACGGACTTGCATCATGTGCCACGGTCCGGATTTCCTACCCAACAAACAGTGGGATGAATCGCAGTGGAACGCCGGCATCGATCTGATGCAGAACCCCAATGACAACGCAGGCGCGCGCCTCGTGCCGGGCACATTTGCCGCCGGCGAGCGCGAGGAACTGGTCGCGTACCTGGTCAAGAATTTTGGCCCGGACAGCCAGAAGCGCGGCCTGGCCGTTCCCGATCAGCCGATCGACGAAAAGGCTCTGGGCAAAGCGATGTTCATCGAATATCACATTCCTCCGCTCGCAAGCGGGCAGCGCGGATTTCACGACGCGCACTTGAGCCAGAATGGCGATATCTGGTACGTCGACGCTCGCGGCTTGCAGGTCGGCAAAATGGATCCGCGCACGGCTTCGTGGACCGACTATTCCGTTGGCGGCCCGCAATATCGAGGCCACGGCCTGACGCAGGATGCGAACGGCGACATCTGGATGGCCGGGCACACGGCCTTCGTGCGAGTCGACAGCAAGACCGGAGCGCTTAAATATTATCCGTACGACACGGAAGCCAAGCGGCCTCCGCACGGCAACACGCCCTTCGTGGATTCCAAACAAAATATATGGGAGTCGCTCTCCTGGGCCAATGAAATTGCCAAGTGGGACCGCACCACGGGCGAAGTTTCCCTGTATAAAACGCCGACGGACAACAGCTTCGCCTACGGCATGGTGATGGACAAAAACGATAAAGTCTGGCTGGCGGATTGGTGGCGCTGCAAGGTGACGAAATTCGATCCGGTGGACAGCCAGTGGATCGAGTACGCTCCTCTGACGAGGCCCTGCACCATGCGCCGCGTGTTCGCCGACCACAACGGCATGATCTGGTACGCGCTCGAATGGCCGGGGAAAATCGGAATGCTCGACCCCAACACCAACAAGATGGTGGAATATGCTCTCCCTGTGAAGTGGTCCTTCCCGTACGACATCCAGCAGGATCATGACTCGAATTATTGGATCGCCGATTCGGGCCAGGGAGGCGGGCTGATCAAATTTGAACTGAAATCGAAGACCTTCACCTATTACCCCGCGGAGCAGCGAACCGACATGCCGAAGATCGAAGTCTCCAACGAGAATTCGATCTGGTACACCACGCGATCCGCCGATCCGCAAGACCAGGCGCTCGGCGTGCTGTACCCAGACAAAACAAAAATCCAAACGCTCGCCGGCTCATACTAGAGCTCTTAAGTAGCACAGGCTTCAGCCTGTGGGGTTTAGTTCCAGCAAGGACGAACGCCCACAGGCTGAAGCCTGCGCCACCAATCATTTCAAGAGCGAAGTCATCAAACGTCATCGCTGCGATTAATGTAGGTTTTCCCAGCGCGAATTGCGGCCGTGCTTTGCAACTTCTGCCGCCCCGTGCGCTTCTTCCCGGTGCTGTCACCAAAAACAAATGATCCTTCGCGCACTTCGAGAATGGTGATGTCCGCCACGGACCCTGGCCGCAACGTGCCGAGCTCGACTCCAAAATTAAACATGCGCGATGGCCGGAGCGTCACGCGTTCTATTACCTGATCCACGCTCATCCCCAGAAGCAGAAACTTCGAGAGTTCCGTCACCAGATCGTAGACCGGCCCGTTGTAGCTCAAGCCTCCGAGGTCCGTGCCAATCGTGTCCGGCAGAAAATTTTGTTGCAGGCACTTTTCCGCCACGTCCAGGCTCAGATGCGGCCCGCCATCGCCAACGTCGAACAGGACTCCTCGCTCGCGACAATCAAGCATCTCGGGAAGAATCTTTCCATTCGCGTCAAGCGGCCCGTGCGGCCGCCCCGTGAAACAGTGCGTCAAAATGTCGCCCTTCCGCAGTTGCTTGAGAATATCCGGCAGTGGTGAATAAGAATCGCCGACATGCACCATCAACGGAAGGTTGGAAATCTTCGCGGCCTCCAGCGCGCGTTTGAGTACTTCGAGATCGTTCGCTCCGGTAATTTCTTTGGAAAGCCGCGCCTTGATCGCCACGACGTCAGGTTTGTTCGCTTCCGCCGCCCGCGCGGTCAATTGCGGATTCACCCAATCGAGATTGGAGTAGTTCCCGACGAGGCCCATGAGCGTGCCGCGAGCCCCGATATCCACCATCGCGTACACCCGCGTAGCCGAAGGCTTGATGACGTACTGCCGAAATCCCGCGATGGAAAAATATCCCGCGGAGCCAGCATCGACCGCCGTCGTTACGCCGCGGCCCAGGCAATACTGATCCGCGTTCACTCCGGTGGGACCCACCCCTTCGAAAACATGTACGTGGACATCGATGAGTCCCGGCGTGACGATTTTGCCCTTGGCGGAAATCACGCTGCGCGATCCGTCCGCTGGAATGTCCGGCGCAATCTGCAGAATTTTTCCGTCCTTCACCGCCACGTCGAGCAGCGCGTGCAAATTCTGGCTGGGGTCGATGACCGTGCCGCCATTGATCAGCAAGTCGCGGCTTTGCGTCAAGGCCGCGCCCATGTCCTGCGCTGGGGAAATAGGCGACGGGCCAGCCGCACGGCTGAAACTACTCGAGGCCAGCAGTGGTGATCCGATCAGCAATTGAGAGAATTGCCGGCGTGTCAGCATCAAGCACTCCTTGAGGAAAAGATCGAGTAGCACAGCCACTCTTGGCTGTTAGGACTACTTCTTTTCGTATCTCTTAAAATTCCGCGGACCAACTTCCGCTCCATATACGTTTCCCGCCGCATCCGCCGCAACGCCCTCCGCCGCGGTCCCATTCGTCGGCTCCAATCCTTGGCCGGGATTGAGAACTGGGTCGGGAATGAAGGCCGTGACCTTGCCGTCCCTGACACTCCCGATTCGGATGCCTCGCCGGAAACCTGGATTACGTGCCAAATTCGATTCCGAGTCCGCTACGTACAGAACGTCGTTCTTGTCGATGAAAACACCGCTTGGCCGTCCGAATTGCCGCCATTCCTCAAGAAATTTTCCGGCCTGATCGAAAATCTGGATGCGGCTGTTCCCGCGATCGGCGACGAACAACCGCCCCTTAGAATCCATCGCCAGCGAGTGCGGATTGTTGAACTCGCCGGGTCCACTTCCTTCCTTTCCCCACGCCTTGATAAATTTTCCGTCCGCCGAAAATTTCACGATCCGCGCATTCGAGCCCGGCCCATGTCCGTCCGCGACAAAAAGGTCGCCGTTCGGCGCGATCAGCACATCGCTCGGCTTATTGAACGTGTCGGGACCGTCCCCGGCGACCCCCGCCTTACCGAGCGTCAGCAACACCTTTCCGTCCCGGCTGAACTCGAAGACCTGGTCGCCCTTCCCATTTTCGGCGTCGCCATCCGTGACCCACACGTTGTTGTTCTTATCTACAAAGAGACCATGCGGCCGCACGATCATCCCCGCGCCAAAGCTTTTCACCAGGTTGCCCGACGAATCAAATTTCAGAACGGGCGCGAGGTCCGATTTGGCGCAGGACGTTCCGCCGCATCTTTCAACGACCCAGATGCTTTTTCCGTCGCGATCGATGTCCGCGCTGATCACCTGTCCCCACGTCCGCCCCTCGGGCAGCTTCGCCCAGTTCTCAACGGTGCGATATGGATTTGGCGCGGAATTAGGATCGGCCTGGGCGAATGCCTTTGAACTGGACATCCAGCCCACGACCACGGACGCGATTCCCAGCGCGAAGATGAATCGTTTCAAGCGTGACATGACGACCTCACGAATTTTCCTTTGAGAATCGACAAGAGGAGCGCGCCCATCTTACTTCACTCGCGTCTTTTTTCTATAGAGAGATGAAAAGCAAAACCTGCCCGCCCCAAAAACGGCCGGCCTCTACAAAGACGACACTGCCAATGCGATGAGGTTTTGTAGAGGCCTCTCCGTCCCGTGAACTTCGGGATGGAGGGGGCACTTCTTATTTCAAGCTGATCCACTAGTGAGTCATCGAATCCCTTTACAAGTGAGTGCCCTCGTGATACTTGAGCGGCAGCGATAACTTAATTCGGGCTCCGGGGGACAAAATGAAATCAACCACCACAAAGCTTCATTGCCAAATTGCGATTTGCGCCGTCATCTTCGCTGGCATCTTGTATGCGTTCCCGCAGCGCGCCTTCGCCGACCAGATTCCCTCCGGTTGGGAAGCCAGCAACATGAAACCGATCGGCTACAGCGATTTGGGCGGCCACGAAGCGTTCAAGCTAGCCATCAAACATGTTGGCGATCACTGGTATCTCTACATGGGCCATTTTGTAGCGGGCGGTTGGAGCATCGTCGATGTCACGGACCCAACGAACCCGAAGGTGGTCAAGTTCCTCCCCGCTCCCATGCCCACATCCTCGGGCCAGATCGATCTCCACGGCAATCTGATGATCACGCCGCTTCAGGATCGAGCCGGCTACGGTGGCGACCCGAACAAGAAGGTCAACGAAGGAGTCCTCCTCTGGGACATCAGCGACCCGGTAAATCCCGAGCAGGTTTCCTGGTGGAAGACGGGCGCGACCGGCACTCATCGCGACGGCTATCCCGGCGGCAAATACGCGAATCTTTCCGCAGGCATACCCGGATACAAAGGACAAATCGCGGTGTTCCTCGATGTCAGCGATCCATTCCATCCAAAAGAAGCGGGCCGTTGGTGGATGCCGGGCCAAAAGGAAGGCGAGCCGCCGCTGCCGGCCCCGATCTACGGATTCCACGGCCCGGCCGTGATCGAAGGAGACCGCGCGTACTTGGGCTACAGCCCCGCCATCGTGATTCTCGACATCAGCGACATTTCAAAACCGAAGTTGATCGGCCAGCTCACCGTCAGCCCGCCCTTCGGCACGAACATTCCCGTGCACGACGTGATGCCGATCCCCGGCCGGAATTTGCTCTTCGCGCATGCGGAGGGAACTGGCGGCGGCGATTCCCCAACCGGCGCGCCGGCTTGCCAAGGCGCGCTTTTCTTGAACGGCTTGGTGGACATTCAAGACCCGGCCAAGCCGAAACTCATTTCCCAGCTCCCCACGCCGGTTCCTCCCGCGGACGCGCCGTACAAGGATTTTTGCGAAAAGGGCGGCCGCTTCGGCCCGCACAACACGAATATCCTGCAGCACAATCCCGATGTGGAAAAACAGGGCGACCTGATCT
This sequence comes from uncultured Acidobacteriota bacterium, assembly GCA_963740035.1. Lineage (GTDB taxonomy): Bacteria > Acidobacteriota > Terriglobia > Acidiferrales > UBA7541 > Palsa-360. The sequence continues at coordinate 17,289 of CAVUDA010000033.1, read as the reverse complement.
ATGAGACATACTTCAACGCCGGCCTGCGCGTATTTGACATCAAGGACGCGCGCCTGCCGAAAGAGGTCGGCTGGTTCATTCCTCCGACGCCCACCGTCCGCCGCATGCCCGCGCCGTACGATAAGCTGGTAAGCATGACGGAAGATGTCCTGGTGGACACGCGCGGCAACATCTATATCAGCAATCGCCAATGGGGTTTGTTTATCTTGAAGTACACAGGCCCGGGCGAGCCAGCGCCGACGGCGAAATGAATTTGTAGCGCCGGCGTCCCGCCGGCAATTTTTTCGATCTGCAAGCGACACAAAAAAGCCGGCGAGACGCCGATGCTACGAAACGGTACACCCTGTGTAGTATTTTCCGTGTGGATGCGTGAGAATTTAAACCTATTGTGAGACTTGCCGATCAGGCACCAAGCAAGTCCGCTGATCAGTTCGCCGCAGGCGCGAGCTTCTCGGTCAGCTCGATGCGCGTTCCCCACGGATCGGTAATATACGCGACCTTCGTCGTCCCGTTCGGCGCCAGGCGGGGGCCCTCATCGAGCTTAATCCCTTGCGCTTCAAGCTTCTTCGCAAACGCTTCCAGGTCCTTCACATCGAACCCGATATGATCGAGCGAGCGCCCCTTCGTGGGAACCAGGCCCGCCTTCCCTTGCGAGAAGGATAGATTCGTCCCAGGAATATCGTCGCAGTCGATCCATCCCGGCGATGACTGGCGCGCCCGCTTTCCCGGCACGCCGCCAAATATTTTCGCGTACCACGCCTGCATCGCGGGAATGTCCACGGGATAAAAATGGATGTGATTCATCGCCACCGCGGTGGGAAGAGAAGGGTCGCCAAAGAACTCCACTCGAATCCCGTCGGGCCCGTGCACGTAACCCTGATTCGGATTTCCAGTCTGCTCGATCTCAACGCCGTCCGCTTTCCACTTGGCAAGCCTCGCGGGCATGTCTTTCCACGCAAAGCCAAAGTGATCCACGATGGACCCCGCCGGCGGCCCCGCGGGATCCGCCTGCCGCAACATGATGTAAACCCCGGGAAACTGGATCAACATGAGCGGCCCATTCTGGACAACCGTGCCGCCCATCGTCGCCGTCCAGAATTGTTTCTGCGCATCCACATCTTTCACGAACAGATGCATGTGCCCCATCCTGACGCCCGCATCATTGGGAGGCGCAAGTTGCGCGCTCGCGGGCAACACCGCAAACGCCGCGGCGATCAGAACCAGCAAACATCGAATTTTCAAGGCAGTATTTTTCATATGTTTTTCCGTTTCGCGTCCAGCAATTGCCCGTAACATACATCGAATCTGATTTTCTAACAAGCAACTAGTGGCACAGGCTTCAGCCTGTGGGTCTTGGTCCATGCAAGCACTAACCCCCACAGGCTGAAGCCTGTGCCACTTACGGATGCGCAGCGACGTTCAATCGATTCAGCGCAATCCGTCCATTGTTGACCACCATCACCACGTCGCCAATGTGCCGAATATTTTCGAGAGGGCTGCGATCGATCACTACAAAATCCGCTTCGTACCCAACGCGAATCGACCCCGTCCGCTTGTCGACGCCCAACTCCTCCGCCGACACGGATGTCCCCGCCTTAATCGCATCCATCGGCCCCATGCCCGCATCGGACAACTCAATCATTTCGTCCGCCAGCGTCCGATTGTTCTTGTCAAAATAAGAAGTGTCCGTCCCCGCCACGATCTTGACGCCCATCTTCCACGCCCGCGCCGTCATTTCGCGCCCCGTAGGCAGCATGGCCTTGCCGCGCATCTGCAAAATCGGATTGTCGTACTCGCCTTCGGGATCGGACATATCCACGAGCGCCGTGATCGTGGGGTCGAGATAGACGCCCTTCTCCTTCATCAGCCGCAGCGTGTCGTCGCTGAGGTACGTGCCGTGTTCGATGCTATGCACGCCCGCGCGCACGGCCGCCGCCGCGCCTTCGTTCCCGTGCGCGTGCGCCACCACCCACAATCCCGTCTTGTTCGCTTCCTCGACGATCGCGGCCAATTCCTCATCATTGAAAACGCGGATGCGCGGATCGGTGTCCGGAGTCCCCGCACGCTCCGTCGCCATCACTTTGATCCGGTTCACGCCGCGGCTCACCATCCGCTGCACCATCCGCCGCACCGCTTCCGTCCCGTGCACGCCGCCCATCAAATCCATGTCCTGCGGAAAATCGATGAAATAGTCGTCCGCCGGATGCGTCCGAATGTGATATCCCGCCGCGACCACATCCGGCACATCCACCACGCCCTTATGATTCAGCTCGCGCATCCCAATGTCCGCAAAGTGATTGACCCCAGCCTCCCCAATCGTCGTCGCCCCAGACCGCAGCGCCCTCTTCGCGTCCGCCAAATTCCCGACGTGCACATGCGCATCCACAAATCCAGGCAGCAGCCAGTGCCCCGTAAGATCAACCACCGCGCCCCGGCCCGCAGATGCCGCCCCGCGCCCAATGCTCTCGATGTGCCCCTTAGTCACAACCACGGTGGCGTCCATCGTAGCCGCATTGGAAATCCCGTCGATCAAATTCGCGTGAATGAAAACCAGCGAATCGTCCCCCACCGCCTGAGCCGCGCAAGGAATCGCGGCAATCGCAGAAAGAATCATCCCCAAGACAGTGCAACCAAATCGAAAGCAGAATGTTCTTTTCATTGTTCTGGGCTCCATTCCGATCTCAAGTGGCACAGGCTTCAGCCTGTGTGGGTTAGTCAGAGCACAGTCGCTCTTGCCGCAACCAACCCCCACAGGCTGAAGCCTGTGCCACTTGAACCGCTTTCGCATCGCAGTCCGGCTAAGCGATTCAATCCGAAATCTCCGTGTGAAAACTCTAAGACCTTTGTAGGGCACGGCTTCACAGGCTGCGGAAAAACTCAAAGCGCTGTCATTCTGAGCGAAGCGAAGAATCTCTCCTTGTTTCTTTTCTTATACTTAAATCGAAGAGAGATTCTTCGCTTCGCTCAGAATGACAAAACAAGACATTTTTTCCGCGGTCTGTTCAGCCGCTGGCCTCTTCGAAATTGGCCATTGCCTATTCCGTGGCGATCGTCGGCACAGCCGCGTCCGCCGCAATTTTCCACTGCCCATTTTCCCTCACGAACACGATGAGCGCCCGATGCGGCGTGCTCACAATCGTCCCCTTCGCGTCCGCGACTTTCCTGATCCTGCGATCCGTCGCCAGCGCCACATCCCCATACACCGCCATCAACTTGAACTGGTCCACAAAGATTCCTTCGCCCGGCTTGAAATTAAGGTGCGCGACGCGTTCCATCGCCATGGGTTTGGTCAGGACCACAGTGGGCAGCCACCCGAGAATCTCAAACCACTTTTCCGTGTAATTCTGCTTCTGGTAATCGGTCTTCCCGGCCCGAATCGCCACCATCCATTTCTGATCCATCTCCGCGAGTTCCTTCTCCAGCTTTTCGTCCGGACTCTTCGTGCTCTTGGCCCCGGACGTCTTCGCGCTCGCCTCCGTCGGCGGAATCACCGGCACCAGCGCCGCCGCGCCCGGCCGCCACACCCCGTTCTGCCGCACAAACACGCGCAAACAATGGCTGTCCGATGTGAACGGAATCGTTCCGTCAGGCCGCGCGGTCTTAAAATCGGTGTGATCGGTCCCGAGCGCCACGTCCCCGTAAACGGCCACCAGCCGGAAATCGGCAGGGAAGGGCCGCACGCCGGTCGCGGGATTCGCCGCCGACTGCGTCGCAACCATCTCCTCCTTGTTGCGCAGCGTCCCTCCCGACTGCACCTCGAAAAATCCGTCCACCCAATACTGGCTCCTGAACTTCACGCATTCCGCATACGGCTTCTGATAAGGCCCGTCGCAAAGCCACTGCTGATCCACATCCCAAAGCGTGTTCTCCAAATTCGCCTGCTTCGCCTCCTGCGCCGCAGCCAAAGTCGGCACAGCCAACAACATCGCCACAACCCATACGCGAACCCTTTTCATGAAAAGTTCCTCCGCCCAATTTAGGTGCTATGCCTCGTACCATAGTTTCGTTCCTCGCGTCAACGAAGGCGAAGAGCTAGTTGCAACGCGACTCGGATCACTATTCCCAGTTCTAAGGACCCGGCAGTTCGCACCCGTCCGGGTAGTCGCACAAATTGGTGCGCGGCTACGGGGTTGTGGCATTCGCCTTATATTCTCTATAATAAATTGGGTAAGCTCAGGCTGTGCTTTTTACTGGGAATTGGTGAACCGTGAACTCTAACAGAAACAGAAGGGATCACTATCTGCCCCAGGGCTACCTCCGAGGTTTCATCGCGCCGTCGCGAGTAGGCTACCAACGACCGCTTTGGCACTTGGACGTTCCCAACGGTGTCTGGTCAGAACGAAGTCCGCGAGAGGTCGGATACCGTGTAGGTTTCTACGACTTCGCTACCGCAGAGGTGGGTTTGGAGAGCGCCGACAGCACTTTTGCCGAACTAGAGCGGACATTTCCGCGGGTGTGTCGAGAATTAATTTCGAATAACTTCCAAAATTGGAAAGATCATCGTGACTTTCTGCTGCGCTACGTCCAAATGATAAGGGCGAGGGGACTTCTGTTCTTCAATCACAAGCACGCAGAAGGGAGAAATCTTCGGGCGTGGGTCGTCGAAGAAGTCAGTCCCGACCGCAGAAGCGTAAAGGTTCGTTCAATGGTTCCTGAACCGCTTTCCGATGCTTCTATCAAGAATCGGACCCTTGCCGAGAACGATACCGCGGCCAAGCCGAAGGAGCCCAACCGGACACTCCGTCCTCCTGAGTTCCAGGCCGACAGGCAGATCGAGCTGGAGGCCGAGCCATGACCGGCGAAACTGCGGCCATCTACGCAGGGCAAGGTACATCACCCCGGACGACGAGCCGCCAGGAACCAGCTACCACCAAACTCGGCTACGAGGTAACCAGCCCATGAGCTCGCGCCAACCGCGTCTACCCGATTCGCGCCGGACCACGACCAGCAGCTCCGCTCACCCCGAGACCAGCCAGCCGGGCCCAGGCCCAGCTGCTGAACGGCTGGCCTACTCCGTGAACGAGGTAGCCCGTCTGACCGGACTCTCCCGTGACCTGCTCTACGACGAGATGCGCCGCGGGAACCTGTCATATGTGAAGATCGGCAGGCGCCGCGTCATTAACCACGAACACCTCCAGCAGTTCCTAGGCCTAGGCGGCTCCACGAAGTAGGAAGCCAGGGCGCCGTTCCGCCATCGGTCGGGCTCGACCCTGTATGCGGCAGATGCGGATGTTCACACCAAGCGCGCCGATGCATAAATCAGCCTGTCGCACAAACGGCGAGAAGGCCTACTCGACCCCCATATCTGCCACTCTTGCTCTCGAGGAGCCCGAGATCTTCTGGCCTTGGAGCCTTGACCAGGGTTTGTGCGACAGGCTGAAATATACGGCCCGGGCTCGCTCGAATGATCTTGGTGCCTGCGGCGCCAGCTCTTCTGCCACGCGTCGTCTTGCCGGTAAAACGGTCATTCCCTGCCGCTCAGCCGCGCCATGCCTGGCGGTGATTCCGGTGCCTGCGCGGCGGGTTCGGCGAGCAGGGCGGCGAGCCGCCGGAACTCGCCCAGTGCGTAATCGGCGACCTCATGGTCGTCCATCGTGCGCGCCCCGCCCGAGCGCAGTGCTATAGGCGGCCTCGCCGAGTGCGCGGCGGGCGGGGACCTGGGCTTCGTCGATCTCGAGCCGCTCATAGTGGTAAGTGGCGGCGATCGAAAGCGGGAAATGCGCCGAGACGGCTCCGGCCAGGACCGCAGCTGGTTCGGCTTCGCCGAGCTGGGCCAGCACCGCGGCGGCGCGCTCGAGCGTCATGCCGAGTCCCAGCCGGTTACCGTCGCCGTGCTGCTGCACCGTCGCTTCACGCAGCACGGCCAGCGCTCCGGGCAGATCGCCGTTGCGGGCCCGGATGGCGCCAGCCAGCGACAGGGAAAAGCCGATGATGCTGTCGAAAGCCCCGGCGCGGGTCAGGACAAGACTGTCCTCGATGAGCGTCAGCGCGGTCTGTGGTTCGCCGAGCCAGATTGCGGTTGCGGCCGCGTAGAAGGCCGTCGCCGACAGCGCCGGGTTCCGGACCCTTCGGGCTACCTCGACCGCCTCCATGGCGGGCCGTCGTGCCGCCGCGTAGTCTCCGGCGCCTGTCCAGGCCATCGCTTCCATGGCATGGAAGTATCCGACAAGGACCTCGTTGCCCCGCTCCGCGGCCTCCTGGAGGCCTTCCCGGGCGATGCTGGCCCCGCGTTCTGGCTGCCCGGTCATCTGAGTAGATCCGGGACAGCAGACATCGCGGCATCCCAAGGCTGCTCGGATCGCTGGATACCGGTTCGCGCAGGGCGTCCTCGGCCCGCCGTTGCGCCAGCGGAAGGTCGCCGGCGAAGAACGCGCTCCATGCCGCCGCGGCCAGGACCGTTACGCGGATCTCGGGCGGGCACGTGCCGATCTGAGCGACGCCGGCTTCGGCCCAGACGCCGACGGTGCTAGGTCCTGAGATGGCGAAGTTGGCCAGGGCGGCTACGATCCGGAAGGCGAGCTGGCGCGCCTGGTCGCCGCTGGTCATGGCCCACGTGACGGCGGCCTGCAGATTGTCGAGCTCGGCTCGGATACGGTGCTGCCACTCCAGTTGCGCGGGGCCGAGCAGTTCGGGCCCGGCCCGTTCGGCGAACGCCGCGTAGTGCTCGGCGTGCGCGCGCTGCAGCCGGTCTAGCTCGCCGGTGGCCGCCAGGTGCTGCCGCGCGTAGGCCCGCATCGTCTCCAGCAGCCGGTAGCGGCTGGCCTGGTCCGGTCCCTCCTCCTCCACGACCATGGACTTGCCGACCAGGGCCGTCAGGCTGTCCAGGATGTCCCATCGCTGCAGGCCGCCCGCTGCCGGCGACGGCGACGGCCGCGGCGGCGTCGAAGCTGGCGGGAAGACGCCCAGGCAATCGAACACGCGGCGCTCGGTCTCGCCGAGCAGCGCGTACGACCACTCGACCGTGGCCTGCAGCGTCTGCTGGCGGCCCGCGGCATCGGCCCGCGCCGCGGGTCAGCAGCCGGAACCGCTCATCCAGCAGCCCGGCGATCTCGGCCGGGCGCAGCGCCGCCACCCGCGCGGCGGCCAGCTCGATCGCCAGCGGGATCCCGTCCAGGCGCCGGCAGATCTCGCCGACCGCGGCCACGTTAGCCGGGGTCAGGCGAAAAGTCGCCGCGCGCGGCGGTGGCCCGCTGGACGAACAGGGACACCGCGTCGCTGGCGGCGGCGGCCGCCATGCTCGCCGCCGGGGGCGGCAGCGACAGCGGCCGCAGCCCGAAGACCTGCTCACCGCCCACGCCCAGCGCCTGCCGGCTCGTGGCCAGGATGCGCACCCCCCGGCAGCTGCGCAGGATGTCCGCGGCCAGCGCCGCCGCCGCGGCCAGCAGGTGCTCGCAGTTGTCCAGCACCAGCAGCAGCGCGCTTTTGGTGCGCAGGAACTCCACGATGCTGCCGGCCGTGGAGATGCCGGGCCGGGGACGCACCCGCAGCGCGGCCAGCACGGCCTGCGCCATCGTCTCCCCGTCCTCGGCCGCGTGCAGCTCGCACAGCCACGCGCCATCGCGGAAGGACGGCAGCTGGTCCGCCGCGGCCTGCAGCGCCAGCCGCGTCTTGCCGACCCCGCCCGGCCCGGTCACCGTCACCAGCGGCGACCGCGCCATCGCCGCGGCCAGCTCGGCCGAGCTCGTCCGCCCGGCCGACGAACGAGCTGAGCTGGACCGGCAGGTTCCCGGCGAACGCCTCCAGCGTGCGCAGCGGCGGGAACTCCGCGGCGCAGGCCCGGCCCGGTCAGCTGGAAGATCCGCACCGGCCGGGCCAGATCCCGCAACCGGTGCTCCCCCAGGTCCACCAGGGCGCACCCCTCCGGCAGGTCATCGCGCACCAGCAGCTCGGTCGCCCCCGACACCAGCGCCTGCCCGCCATGCCCCGCGGCCATCAGCCGGGCGCACCGGTTCAGCGGCTGGTTCAGGTAATGCTCCCCGCCCAGCACCCCCTCATCGGTGAGCAGCCCCATCCGCGCGGCCAGCGGCCCGGTCACCTCCCCCCAGTCCTCGGCGGCCAGCCCCGCCTGCGCCGCCAGCACCGCGCGGACCGCATCGCGGGCCGAGGCGAACACCGCGGCCATCCCGTCGCCCATCGTGGAGAACACCACGCCGCCGTGCGATTCGACCGCCCCCCGCACGATCGTGTTATGCCGCGCCAGCGCGTCCCGCATCTGCTGCGGATGCGCCTCCCACCGGCGCGTCGACCCCTCCAGGTCGGTAAACAGGAACGTCACCGTCCCCTGCGGCAGCCCCATCGCAAGGCCCCCTTCGCCCAGACGCACGCCACGAGGCGAGCACGTGATGCACAAGGGATCGCGGGACGGCCCGCCTCCGCGCCCGTGTGACCGGATCGAGCCGAGCGTAACACCGCGTGGCCCCGCCGGCCACGGTTGCTTCGCCGTGCGGAACGGACGGCCGTCCCGGCCATGCACCGCCATCGCCGGCGGTCACCCGAGGCCCGGCGGTCGTCCCAGTACGGGTAACCCGGTGTCAGCACGCCGACAGCCGATGGGTCAGCCAGGTGACTGACGGCCGCCTCACAGTCAGGGACGCTGACGGTAGCTGGTCATCTCCGGAGACCGGCAACCACACAGGAGGCCTACCATGACCGGACAACTGGCGGACTTGCTGTCGTTCCGGCGAATCGCGGATATCCCGTTCGACGCTTACATGGCCGCGCTTGACAGCTGGCAGCTCACCGGACACGACGGCGAACTGCGCCTCGGCCACAGCCTGCTGCGAGGGCCGATCGGAGCGCGATCAGCACTTCGGTACCTGCCGGATCGAGGTCCGGCTGGCCCGCGGGCCGCTGCGCCCGCCGGTGCGGATGCGGCTGGACATCGAGCCCTGGTCGCCCACCGCCACCGCCCTCGAACTCATCCCGTGCCAGCGGGTCAGGCCCAGCGCAGCCTACTTCGCGGCCGGCCACCGCCTGCTGGACTCCCTGACCCGCACGCCACCGGTACGCGTGCCGGCGCAGCAGCGCCCAGATCAGGATCATCTGCGCGCAGCCGTCAGCGCGGGCGGCCCGGCTCTCAGCCGCCCATAGTCGTCGTTCCGCGCGCTCACGATTTGAATTACAAGGCTGAATTGACGATTGCGGTAGTCGTTAGCGATATACAGGACAGCGCCAAGCGTACGGATACGCACGCCCGCTCATCGGCAGAAGAGCGTGTTCAGACGGTGCGACGTGGAATGCTCTGCAGCGGAACTTTAGCCTTCTGGATGCCTGTACCGTTGGCGCGCAGCGTCCGCAGTCGGATTTCTCTTTACCTCCGACCAGGAGGGACGGGCTAAGACCAGCCGTACCCGCTGCTACGTGTCGTCTATCGGCTCGAACGCGGGTTCGAAGCGGCCCTGGCGCGGGCCCTGAAGTGGTCCCAGGACGGCGAGGATAAGCGGGTAGATGCAGGCGAATCGTCGAGGCTCCCAGCGAGGTCCTGCCGGGCAAGACACCAGGTCAGAGCATCAGTAGTGCTTGCCCCAGAGCACCGAAGCGGCACCGTGACACGGCAGCGGCCCCAGCGATGCGCTGTGTTGATGTTCCTGGAGTTGGCGAGCCTGGCGCGGCTTCATGTCACCTTAGTAGGCAGCCGGGTTAGGGTCACTGTCCTGGCGGAGGGCGGTATGAGGACTTGGCCGGGCACACCGTATCCCCTTGGTGCCACCTGGGACGGACGGGGCACGAATTTCGCCCTGTTCTCGGAGGCCGCCGATCGGGTGGAGTTGTGCCTGTTCGATGGCGGGGACGAGAGCCGGATCGACCTCACCGAGGTCGACGGCTTCGTCTGGCACGGCTACTTGCCTGGGGTCGGGTCCGGGAGCCGGTACGGGTACCGGGTGCACGGCCGGTGGGATCCCGTTCGAGGGTTTCCTGTGCAACCCGGCCAAGTTGCTGCTCGATCCGTATGCCAAGGCGATGCAGGGCGAGTCATCAGCGATCACGCCGTGTTCGGATATGATCGCGGGCTCTCTCGTTACCGGCCCAGTGCAACGGACAATGCAGCGTGCATGATGAGATCGGTGGTGATCAACCCGTTCTTCGACTGGGATGTGGACAGGCCGCCGCAGATCGCGTACCACGAGACGGTGATCTATGAGGCGCACGTGCGCGGCCTGACGCATGCGCCACCCGCAGATCCCGCCGGAGCAGCGGGGCACCTACGCGGGGCTTGCCCACCCGGCGATGGTCGATTATCTGAAGCGCCTTGGCGTTACCGCTGTGGAGCTCATGCCGGTCCATCAGTTTGTTACGAGCCTGCCCTGACGGCTCTACGGTCTCACCAATTACTGGGGCTACAACACCATCGGCTACTTCGCCCCGCATAACGGCTATTCCTCCGCAGGTGATCGCGGCGAGCAGGTGAACGAGTTCAAGGGGATGGTCAAGGCCCTGCACATGGCCGGGCATCGAAGTGATCCTCGACGTCGTGTACAATCATACGGCCGAGGGCGACCATCTCGGGCCGACATTGTCTTCCGCGGCATCGACAACGCCGCTTACTACCGGCTGCGCGACGACGACCGAGCGCTACTACCTCGACTACAGCGGCTACGGGAACAGCCTGCAGCATGCGCCATCCGCATGTCCTGGAGCTGGTGATGGATTCCCTGCGGTACTGGGTCCTTGAGATGCACGTGGACGGCTTCCGGTTCGACTTGCTGCCGCGCTCGCGCGCGAACTGCATGAGGTGGACCGGCTGTCGGCGTTTTTCGACATGGTCCAGCAGGACCCGGTCGTGTCGCAGGTCAAGCTTATCGCCGAGCCGTGGGATGTGGGCGAGGGCGGGTATCAGGTCGGGAACTTCCCGCCGCTGTGGACTGAATGGAACGGCAAATACCGGGACGCGATCCGTGACTTCTGGCGCGGCCAGCCCGCGATGCTGGCCGAATTCGCCTCCCGGCTGACTGGCTCCCGTGACCTGTACCAGCACGCGCCAGGCGGCCCGGTCGCCTCCGTCAACTTCGTTAGCTGCCACGCGGCTTCACCCTGCGGGATCTGGTCTCGCTACAACCGCAAGCACAACCAGGCCAACGGCGAGGATGGCCGGGACGGGATGGGACGACAACCGGTCCTGGAACTGCGGCATCGAGGGTCCCGCCGACGACCCGGGCGTGGTGGCGCTGCGCCGACGGCAGCAGCGCAACTTCCTCGCTACGCTGCTGCTCTCGCAGGGAGTCCCGATGCTGCTGGCGGGCGATGAGCTGGGCCGCACCCAGCAGGGCAACAACAATCCCTACTGCCAGGACAACGAGGTTTCCTGGGTGAACTGGGATGAAACGGACAACGATCTGCTCGGGTTCGTGCGGGTGCTCACCGAGCTCCGGCGTGACCATCCGGTCTTCCGGCGGCGGCGATTCTTCTGGCGCACCGCGCCGAGGCGTGGCAGAAATGGGATATCGCGTGGTTCGCCCCTTCAGGCCAGCACATGACCGATGAGGACTGGGACGCCGGCCATGGCAAGGTGGTCGCGGTATTCCTGAACGGTGACGCCATCACAGAGCCTGACGCGCGCGGCCAGCGCATGATGGACGATTCCTTCCTGCTGCTGTTCAACGCGAGCCCCGATGAGGTGTCGTTCGTGGTCCCCGCACCGCCGTACAACGGCCCATGGGAGATCGTGCTCGATACCGCCGTGTCGCAGCGCGGCGGTGCCATGCTGACGACCCGGCCGGTACGGGTGGAACCGCATTCGCTATGTCTCTTGCGCCAGGTCTGCTGAGTGTCAGACCGATGGATCGTCGATGTAACGGCGCCGCTCGGCGGCGGTCAGCTCACGTCCGGCGGCCTGGCGCGCCCACGCGGTGAGGGCCCGTGCGCTGAGTGGGAAACGGCCGATATTACCGCCGGTCACTGCATCGCCGACGATCACGTAATCCTCGCTGGGGTCAATGGCCAGCCGGCTGGCGCCTATGCCGGCGACCGATTCACAGGCAGGCGTCTGGGATACGAGATCCCAGACGCAGATCCGGTGATCGTAGGCTAAGCGCTGCCACCAGGCGGTCAGTACTCACGTCAATGTCCCTAGTGAATCCCGGCAACGGCAGGAGCTCCATGTCTGAAAGGTCTTCCCCGCGGAGCACCCGGATGACGCCGTCGTCGCATGCGGCAGCTAGCGTCCGCGCTGTGTCGCTGACCGCGATACACGTAATGGGGACCCGAGATCGCGGCCACGGACTTTCTCGGCGCGATCTGCGAGTTGCCACACAGCCAGCTCGCCGGCCTCGGTACCGAGGCACGCGACACCTGCCCGCGTGCACGCGGCGACAACGACTGGGCCGCGGCATGGCAATCACCGCGCCAGCACCGTACAGGACCTGGCCGCGCTGATCGACAACAAGGCCGGCCGTGGAATCGCCGAGTAGCCAGCGGCTGTCCGGGCCGGGTCCGCGAGACCAATCGGCCAAAGTCAGCCGCTGCCGGAACCCGTCAAGTGCCGCAGGGTCGGCTTCCCTGGGAAGCGGGCAGATCTCTGGGTTCCAAGGCGGCTCAGGCACGCGCGGACCAGCCGATCGGCCTGTGCGTCGGGTGAGCGCTCAACCACCTCGATCGCAAGGAGCAAGGCCAGAACAGGATCCTGTGCGGTCTCCGCGGCGTGGCTGAGTGTCCGGGCGAGGGATCTGTGATACAGCACCTGGTAGCGATGCTCCTCCTTCTCACGTCGGGTGAGGCTCATCTCGATGAAACGGCGCTCGTCCAGGTTCAGGTCAGCTGCCCGCTCGGCCAGCCACCGTTCTGAGGTCGCCAGCAGCGCTCCGGTCAGGAGAGCTCCGCTTTCCCCGGCTTCCGTCCACGGCGTCATCGCGTACCGCAGGAGCTGCCGCCAGCTGCGGAAGGGCCGTTCGGCATCGAGCCAGCCGCGGAGCTGGCCCCATGCCCGCAGCAGCGCCTCGTGGACCACCTCGGCCATCTGGTTACCGTCATCGTCGCGGCTGATCGTCACGAGCCGTTCGTCCGCCAGCTGAACGATGATCTGCCACTCGCCAGGTGTGCATCCGGTCGCCGGAGCACCTGACGGCTTCGGGCCGCGCAGGGGAGGTGAGATGGTTCACGAACAGGTTCCGGACAACACCCTGCTCCGTCTCGTTCAGCCCGGCCACGACCCTGTCCGCGTGCCGGCCAGCGCGCCGTCGAGCGGCCGATCTCCTCGTATGCGTCGAAGGACAGCACGTGCTGCCCGGGCTTGAGGGTCCGCCACATCTGGTCCAGAGAGAACTCAAGCAGCGGCAGCGCGCCCGGGCGATCCAGGACCGCTCCCGCAAGTTCCTCCACAAGAGCATCCGCGATCCGTACGCCGCGCAGCGCCGCGGGGATCCGCACGACCTCGTCCAGCTCGTCACGGTCCATGCCGCGCAGCGCTACCGCGTTCTGCCGCAGCCGTTCACCGAAGCTCGCATGGCGGACGAAAAAGGCCCCGAACGAGTCCTCCCTCAAGTGAGAACCACCGTCAGCGCCCCGTCATCGGGAAGCTCAGCCAACTGCCGCAGAAATCAGCTCACAGTCCTGCGCGAGCACTTCCTCGAACTGATCAACCACCAACAGGACGCGCTCGCGACCGGACTAGCGCCGGCAAGCTCAGCAGCACCGCCAAGGCCGAGCCGCGACAGGCGCTCTTGCCACGCTTCCAGGTCAGCCGCCGGCACAGGTACTGGCGAGCCTGACAACCGCGCCAAGCCAGCGGCCAGCGCCAGCATCAAAGTGGGACGCGGCCGGACCGTCACAAGACCCCAGCCTGCGTCCTGCTCCTCCAGTCGCGGCACAAGGCCCGCATGAACGACCGACGATTTGCCAACTCCCGATGCTCCCACAACGGGCACCAGCGCCCGCGTGGCGACCGCGCGCACAAGCTCCTGCACGACGCTCGCCCGCCCGAAGAACAGATCTCGATCCGCTGTTTCAAAGGCGCGCAGCCCCTTATACGGCGACGGCGGAATCGCTCGAAGACTGCTGGCCACGAGGAGCCACCTGCCACCTCAGACAGCTCTGCTCACCTGGGAAAGAAGGATCATCCGGCAAACAGACCCAGCCGGTCGTGATGGTCTCTTTAACAGCTCACAGTCACGGGCCGGTACTGGGCCGCGCCGTCAGCCGCGGTATGCCGCACCACCTCATCGAAGAACCAGGACGAGACGATGACGGCGAGCACCCCCGGGGACTCCGCGAGCGCAGCCTTCAGCGGTCCGGCGTCAACCAGCCGGAACGCCAAGTTGACCGCGGCCGCGGTAACTCCGTGCTCGTCATAGTTGATCTCCCCAGCGTGCAACGCCATCCGAAGCCGGATCCGCTGCGGGCCGGGATGCGCTCGATTGTGCGCGTCTAGTGCCGTCACCAGGGCCGACGGCAGCGACTCGACGAACAGGCTCTTGGGTGCCTCCGGCCCGATCAAGACGAACAGGCCGTCACCGCGGTCCTCGCGGGAACCCGCGTCCCAGGGCAATCCCGCCTGCTGGAACGCGGCTCCGACCGTCCGGTACAGGCCCTGACGAACCGCTACCTGATCACGGTTAGTCCGGTGGCGATCCCCGAAACCCTCAACATCGAAGACGACGATGGTCCGGTGAACAGGCCTTTGTTCCATCTACCCTCACCTACGAAACACGGCGCGCAAGACCTTTGTATCGTCTGCGGACACATCCAGGCCTGTACCCAAATCGTAAGAACGACCCAAGGTTTTCTCCACACGCTCGGGCCGGACGCTCAAGTCAAGAGATCCGACCAGCCAGAAGCTCGGGGCCCACGCCGGGATTCATGTCAGCCTCCGTGCTCGGCCGATCAGTTCGGCTGCCGGCTGGCGCCAAGTCGGCATGGCCAGGACCTCGCGCCGGGTCCGTGGCGCTCGAACTCTGTCCGCGGCTACATGAGAGTGCGCGGTCAGGACCGTCTGAGGGCTTTATTAAATTGGGCGTACCAGAGCGTATTCTGCTAGTCTTCCATTTCGGTTGGTAGGGATCGCCCATGCCGCACCGAAACTTCTGAGATGTGCAGGCGTATTCACCGATCCGAGGTGACTGTGTTGGCAGGAAGTCGAGAAGATGACGCACCGGACGCCAATCGCGCGTCGGCCTGGCACGCTAGTTCCGCTCGAGCCGAAGTTTGACGTGAGCTGCCTCAATGCCACTGATGCATCATAGTTCGCGCTTCTATTGAAAGGTCTGGGACTGGATTGCGCCGTCGGAGCAGGACAAGAGTAACTCCAACCGGTCTTTAGATGCGGGCTCGGTCAAGCACGCGCAGCGGCAGATGAGAATGTCCAATCAGGGTCATCAGCAGAGTGAAACTATCCCGGCAGTGATCAGCTTTCATAGGGTGCCACTGTCACTGATCCGGATGTATCATGCCGCTGGCGTTGGTCTATCAGAGGGGGAGTCGCGGCGATGGCAGATTCAGCCGATGGCCTGCCTGACGGGGCGGGCCCTGCAGTGGCGGAGCTAGGCGGCTGTTCGACGGGTCATGCCCGTCCAGCGCGCGCGCGTGGAGGGTGGATGTGCCCACGCTGCGGCCTGCGGATAATGCCGATGACCGCTGAAGAGTGCTTCGAGGGTCACGCCCGGCCAGAGGATTCTGCGTCATGGACGGTGTAAGTCTGTCCCCAGGATGATGAGCTGGTCGTCCCGGAAGATATTAATATCCACGACGTGTTCGAAGCCAACGGGCATCATCCGCTGCTGGTCCCCCGGTCCAGGCCCGCCGGTCTCGGCAGCGCGTCGAGGCCACCCCCCAGTGTTGCCTTCATGCCGTCGGATTAGCCTGTCGCGACGCTATCGCCTGAGCGGGCGCAGGGTCTTGCCGATCCGAACGACGCCCTGGTCACGATTGCCGCGCCAATCCTTGCAGGGTTCTCGCTGGCCGCCATCGTCACGATAGGAACCGCTGCTACGGTCGGACCTGGAGCGTTGCCTGCGATGGCGTGTTTCGCTGGGTCCGCTGTCCTGCTGTTGTTCTCAATACAGATACAGGCCATAGGCAGGTTGGGCGGGCTGAGGACGGCCCGATGGCCCCGCAGGATGAAGGCTCTCCTTTATGAACTGGGCCTGCTGGCCTTCCTTGTCGGCCTTGGGCTCTTCCTATGGTTCAGGACGTGGCCGGCCGCTGCCGTAGCTGGCGTTGCGGTGGTGGGCCTAGCAGTGATATGCGATCTCGCGCTCGTGGTCACCGCCTGGTGCCGTCGCAACCAGTGGAGCCATGATGGCGCTCGCCGAAGATCCCCAGTGGTGCTCACCGTAGCCGACCTCTTCGATGACCAGCAGCTTCGGGGTGGTGAAGGTCCGCATCCGTAGGCGAAGCGGTGCTCGGCGGCGGCGCGGCGGGTCCTCGATCACCGCGAACTCGGCCGGCACTGCGCCGCCGCGCACCGCTTGCCGGCAGGCCGCAGCCCCAGCGCCCGCAGCGCCCGGGTGGAGGGCACGACCCGCCATAGCCGAGCTCGCGGACCTCCTCGAAGAGCGCCGTGGCGAACAGGTGCGGGTCATCGCCGAACCGAATCCGCAAGTACTCCGCGAACCGGTCGAACCGGTCTGGCCCGGCCGGCTTCGCTGGCCGGATAGGCACGCCCGCACCGTCTTGCGGTCCCGGTCCAGGTGCCGGGCGATCGCCGACATCGACCAGCCTCTCTTGCACAGCGCATGCGCTTCCAGTGACTCCCCCAATGTGAGCATTGATGGCTAGCTCCCCCGAGCTGACGGGCTGTGACACCCGCAGCATCGGGGGGAGCCCGCCCGGGCCCGAAGGACCCAGACGGAGTGTCACCAAGGATGGGGATTTCAGTAAGTAGGCCCGGGGAGATTCAGGTAAGCGCCAACAGCCAATCGGCAGTTATCGCTTGGTACGAGGAATACTTCACAGGACAACTCTCACATTGGCATGAGTGCGGGTCCCAGTGCACTGAGAAGCGTCGACTGTGCTGTCGGCTCATTCCACTGATTCGAGGAAGATCCTTCTTCCGAAGCCGCCGCGCCGACTGCGCTTATCTTCGGCGGCCTGGCACACCGACATCCGGTGGGATTACCGTATCGATCCGCCGTTGGCCAGGCCTGAACTGGTCGATGACCCTGCTCTTCAGTCGTTTTGGGCATACCGTTAGAGAGTAAACAGCACTCTGGCGTGGCCGAGGAGCTTGAGGTCAGCGGGGCTATCGAGCGTCATAACACGGCGGTACGGCAAAGACTGAGGCAGGCGGTTATAGCCCTTGATCCAACGGACTTCGAGTTGTTCGTGATCCGTGTGTTCACCGAGCTCGGTTTCGAAGTT